>NZ_JBIVGX010000016.1:0-90958 GCF_044748905.1 Paenarthrobacter sp. NPDC089714 | reverse complement strand
CGATCGCAGGAGCGACCCTTGAGGCCGGAGCGGCGGCCACGGTAACCTGCGCGGCCGCGTGGCACAACAGCCGTTGACAACAATAGGAGCATCAAAGTCGAATCCGTGCGAGCAGTGATCTTTGACGAAGTCCGTAGCCAGCCCGAGGTCCGGGACGTCCCGGTGCCGGAAGCCCTGCCCGGCGGCGTGGTGGTGAAGGTTGTGGCCACCGGTATGTGCCGCAGCGATTGGCACGCGTGGGCCGGGCACGACGATATTGCCATGCCACATGTCCCGGGCCACGAACTCGCAGGGGTGATTGCCGCCGTCGGGCCTGGCGTGCAGCGCTGGAACGTCGGCGACCGCGTGACCGTTCCCTTCGTCTGCGGCTGCGGAAAATGCGAATGGTGCCTGGCCGGCGAAGCGCAGGTTTGCCCCGACCAGGAGCAGCCGGGCTTCACCCACTGGGGATCCTTTGCCGAATATGTGGCCCTCCACGCGGCCGACAGCAACTTGGTTGCCATCCCGGACAGCGTTGAATTCACGACGGCGGCCAGCCTCGGCTGCCGCTTCGCCACGGCCTACCGGGCTCTCGCGGCCCGGGCGCAGGTCAAGCCAGATGAATGGGTGACCGTGGTGGGAGCAGGGGGTGTTGGGCTGAGCGCGGTGATGATTGCCAAGGCCATGGGGGCCAGGGTCATCGCGGTGGATCGGAACCCGGAGGCGCTGGCTGTGGCGGCGCAACTGGGAGCGGACCATACTGTGCTGGCGGACGGCACCGACATTCCGGCAGCAGTCAGCGTCCTCTCCGGCGGAGGCAGCCACGTGGCCGTTGACGCCGTCGGAAGTGAACAGACGTGCGCCGACGCGATCCTCAGCCTTCGCAGGCGGGGTCGGCACGTCCAAATTGGTCTGTTGCCGTCCATCAACGGCAACCCGCAAGTGCCCATGGCCCGCGTGATCGGCTGGGAACTCGATCTGCTGGGCAGTCACGGCATGGCCGCAGTGGATTATCCCGGCATGATGGCACTGATCGAGGAGGGCCGGCTCCAGCCGCAACTGCTGATCGAACGGACCATTGGCCTGGACGAAGCAGCGGCGCTGTTGCCCGGCTTCGACAAGGCAACCGTGGCGGGCATGACCATGATCGACCCGACGCGCTAGGACGAGCGTGCTCTCCCAAGTAGGGGACAGCACATGCACTACTGAGCGCTCAGTGGGACATGTGCTGTCCCCTACTTGGGCGGGTTAGTCCGCGGGGCGGTTGCGGTACGCCGCGAGGAAGTGGGAGATCCGGCGCACGGCTTCTTCGATGTCCCGCACGTTGGGCAGGATGACGAACCGGAAATGGTCCGGCGTGGGCCAGTTGAACGCCGTGCCGTGGGAGACGAGGATCTTCTGCTCCTGGAGGAGTTGGAGGACGAACTTCTCGTCGGATTCGATGGGGTAGACCTCGGGATCGAGCCGCACGAACAGGTACATGGCACCTGCGGCAGGGACGCAGGAGACTCCGGGGATGGCAGTGAGCAGTTTCCAGGCGAGATCCCGCTGTTCGCGGAGGCGTCCGCCCGGTGCAATGAGTGCCTCAATGCTTTGGTATCCGCCCAGGCAGGTCTGGATGGCGTGTTGGGCGGGGACGTTGGAACACAAACGCAGGGATGCGAGCAGCTCCAGGGACTCCCGGTACGCGGCGGTGGCAGCCAAGGGTCCCGTGACGGCCACCCAACCCGCGCGGTAACCGGGCATGCGGTAGGCCTTCGAGAGCCCGCTGAAGGTGAGAACGCAGATGTCGTCCGCAATGGACGCTGTGTGGATATGCGGGGCGTCGACGTAGCGGATCTTTTCGTAGATCTCGTCCGAGAACAGCACCAGATCATGCTTCCGCGCCAGGGAAGCGAACTGGTCCAGGATGTGCCGCGGGTAGACCGCGCCCGTGGGGTTGTTTGGGTTAATGATGACGATACCGCGGGTGCGCGGGGTGATCTTGGCCTCGACGTCGGCCATGTTCGGCCACCAGTTCTCGTCCTCGTCGCAGAGGTAGTGCACGGCCTTGCCACCCGTGAGCGTGACGGTGGCCGTCCAGAGGGGGTAGTCAGGGGCGGGGATGAGGATTTCGTCGCCGTTTTCCATGAAGGCCTGCAGGGTCATGGAGATGAGTTCGCTGACGCCGTTGCCGATGAAGACGTCCTCCACGCCGATGTTCATCAAACCGCGGGTTTGGTAGTACTGCGAGATCGCGGTCCGGGCGGAGAAGATGCCCTTGGAATCGCTGTACCCCTGCGCTCCGCGGATGTGGTGGATCATGTCCACCACCACGGACTCCGGCGCTTCCAGCCCGAATGGTGCGGTGTCCCCGAGGTTCATCTTGAGGATGCGGTGACCCTCGGCTTCCATGGCCTTGGCGGCCTGGAGGATGGGCCCACGGAGTTCGTACCGGACGTTCTGGAGTTTGCTGGAGTGCTGCATCGGACGCATGGTTGATCTTTTCATGTCACAGGGCCCAGCGTGTAAACCCGTCTCAAGGTTGCAGCCTTTGGACGCAGAACTGCGGATTGGTCACGCAGATGTTGGGCAGTGGGTCGACGACGATGATCGACCTCGGCTCGGTCCGCACCAGAACCAGCGCGTTGACGTTGACCTTGGTTCCGACGTCCGGGTTCACGCCCACCACAATGCACGGCCGGAACAGCGGCTCAAAAGCGGAGCCAAAGCACTGCGATCCCTGCGTGAAGTCCAATTGGATCTTCGCCGCTTGGAACGCCACCTTGGCATCCTCGATCCGTTTGCCCAGGACGTCGGGCACGGTAGGACGGGCAGGAATGGCGACCTCGATATTGACGTTGCTGCCTCGTCCGGCTTTTTCTCCACCGGCAGGGTCCTGGCTGACCACCGTGCCTTCGGCTTCGGTGCTCTCGACCTGGCTGCTGCCCACCGAGAACCCCGCGTCCGTGAGGATCTTGACCGCTTCCGCTTCCGGCTTGGTTTTCACATCCGGCACGTTGGCGTCCTTGAAGATGAAGAACAGGATCGCCCCGATGATCGCCAGGAGCACCACGCCGCCGATGATCACCCACAGCCAGGGGAACTTCGGGGCCGGTTTGGGCGCCTCGGCTGCCGGCACGTTGAGCGTGACCACGTGGGCTTGATCGGCGTAGTCTTCCGGGGCGTCGTCTGCGGAGTACGCGATCAGTTTCACGGGGTAGCTTCCCGCGGCAGCGCCGGCGGTGTCGAAGTTCACCACGTACTGTTCGGTGGCCCCGGCTGCGATGGTCCGCAGCGGGTTGGGGATGGTGGTGTACGTTTTCGACGGCGGATTGGTCACCTGCCCGGGGAAGGCGCCGAGGACTACCCGCTCGGGTCCGGGGGAGCCGTTGGTGACGGAGGCCGTCAGTGATCCTTTGCCGTCCTTCAGGATCACATCGGGGGAGCTCAACGTCATGGTGATGGTGGTCATGGCCTAACTCCTCTTGTCCGCGTGGATAGTTCCATGTCAGCCCGCTTCCTGCAGTTGCAGCACGCAAGCCCCGAGCGCCCGGCACGTGATGCCCAACTGCCCGCCCGAGGTTCCAAACGTCAGGTCCACGGTCTTGCCGGGGCCGGAGTCCTGCTCCGCGCGCGTGCCCTGGATGAAGAGCGACACCGTGACCGGCTGCTGTGGGACCAGCCGTGCCCGCTTGGTGGGTGGTCCGAAGGAGAACAGGCCGCCACCGAATTCCTTCACCTCGAGCACGCAAGCTCCGGTGACGGTGAGCTGGGCGTCGGAGACGGAACAGGATCCGCCGCTCACCGACAAATCCGCGCCCGTGAGTCGTCCCCCTGCGGCAGCCCCGGAGAAGCCTGCCTGCCAGTCACCAGCCGCGTTGTTGTTCCCGCCGCCGCAGCTCACGCCGAAGACCAGCACCAGGACCGCGATCACCCCGCAGGCAAGGACAACCAGGATGGGTGTCCGGTTCTCCTTATTCATCGGGACCACCGGTTTCACCTACCGGCCGCACAATGAGCTCATCCGTCACATGCGCAGGCTTCACGCCCTTCACGATCCTGCCTACCAGTTCCAGCTGATCCGCGGCGGCAGCGGGAACCATGACCTTGATATGGAAGGCACCCGGCACGGATTCGACGTCGAACCCCGGGACTCCCGTGGCCAGGTGCAGGAACCGGGTGAGTCCATCAACCGTGCCGCGGCGGGCGGACAACTGTGCTGCCGCAACAATCAGGTCCCTCTGCCGGGCGACGGGGATGCTGCCGGAGCGCGAACTTTCGGGCCCCGGCAAGGTCAGCCAGTCCAGGTCCACCCAGCGGGACAGGAACGGAATCAACGACGCCGGTGCCCGTCTTGGATCCGGAACGGTATGGATGCGGTCCAAGACTTGCCGGACGGGTGCGTGCATGTCCTCTGCCACCGCGAGCAGCGCCTGCATGGGTGGGCTGGTGTCTGCCGCCACCTGGAACACTTCGGGCAGCACCCTCAGGAGTTTTGACGTCTCAGCCATTGCCGCGGACCACCTCGATCCGGTGGTCGCCCGAGCAGAACAGCCACGTGTCCGGAAGGGTGACGACGTCCTCCACCACCCGGCGGGTGCAGCTCTCCCAGGACACGGCGCTGTCCTTGCTGCGGTAAACGCCCTTGGGACCGGCGGCGAGCACCAAAGCACCCCCTTCGGGGAGGACCGCTCCGGACACCGACCGCACGGGTTCGAACCGGGTACGGTCCCGCAACGGCAGGTTGCAGTTCACGTCCGGGACACTCCATTGGGCCGATGCCTGCCCCAGCTGCAATCGGAGTACGCCGCCGCTCTGGGTGGCCGCGTAGGCAGCGTTGCCCATCACGTGCACACCCCAACAACTCCCGCCGGTCCATCCTGTGCTGAACTGCTCCCAGGAATCCATGAACTCCTGGTCGAAATCAGTGCGGCCAAGTTCGTCGATCTTCAACCGCAGGCATCCCGTCCCGGTGCCCTCCGGCACTGCGCGGCCGAGCCACACATAGCTCGCGCCGCCGTCGTACTGGACCGTCAGGCAGCGGATATCCTCGCCGGCCGCTTTGACCTGCTTGAAACTCCCGGCGGTCCCGGCGTCGGGGGAAAGCCACACGCCGGCCGATGCTTCGGCCGCCACCACCACGCCGGTCCGGCCACGGATGTCCACCAGGGCGTCAACCGCATAGAAGCCACGGTCCGGCTGGCTCACATCCACCACGTTCTGAACCGGAATGGCGCCCTCGGTGACGGGAAGTTCGTAGAGGCCGCGCTCGCCGGCGAGCAGGAGCAGCGGCTCGCCTTGGCGGTCCACCCAGCACAGATCCGCGACGACGAACCCCAGTTCCGCGGCCTTGCGCCACGATTCGCCAAGGTCGTCGCTGATGTAGACGCGCGACCCAGTGTCAGTAACAGTGCTGACGGCCACCATTCCGGGATGCCGTTCAGGCCCGGCCCGGCCGGGGGCCGGCGTACGGAAGGGCGCGATGGCCCGGACGGTTTCCTCCGACCCGGCAGCCGCATCTGCGGTGGTGAACTCCGCGCAGGCTTCCCAGCCGTCGGCGGCGTTGGTGGTTCGGAAGAGCATGCCGTCCTGCGCCACGAACCACGTGTTGTCCTGGCCCTCGGCCTGCACCAGTCCCACAGCGTCGGTGTCCGGAACCTTGTCCACTTCCAGGCGGACCCGGTCCACGTATTGCACTCCCGGCTCGGCTTCCTCCATGGCCCGGTAAAGGTTCGAGACGCGGAGGGGCTTGCCGAAACCTGAACCATACGACGACGAATCGGGGCTCAGCGGGCTGATGCCTTCAGACAGGCGGCCCACGATCCGGGACTTCACGGCCTCGGCGTCCTCATCGGGACGAACAACGATCCGCGCGTCAACCAGCACCTGCTTGTAGAGGCCCCAGCGCACTACAGGCTCGGCGCCAACCGTGGACCGCCTGCGCAGGTATTGTTCCACGTCAGAGCGCACTTCGTCCCGCGCATGCGCATCAAGTTCCGCTGCCCTGAGGGGGTGCGGGCCGGCGTCGCGGCCACCGGGGACGAACGGAACCAAAACGATTTCAACTTCGCCGGGCTTCGCGAAGGCCCACAGGTCCCGGCGTGTGAAGGCACGGGCGCGGCCAACACCGGCGTGCCGTCTGGCCAGGACCTCGTAATCGCGGACAGTCACCGCGCGGTCCCGGGCCTGGAAATCCTGGGGAGCCCGACGCAACGCGTTCTCCAGGGACTCACCGTCCCGGCCACCCGTGGCAGGCTCCGGGTTGGTGACTTTCGCGCCGGGCACGGGTGTCCTCAGCACGGTCAACTGCCCTGCGCCCACGTTTCCGGATGCACCCCCGCCGCTGCGGAACCACGCGCGGACCCCGGCTCCCGGCCCCGGTACCAGCGCTTGATCGGTCCGTTCTGCGGACTCCTCGTCCCACCAGGCGAACATGGCGACGCCGGCGCTCCGGTCGATCCGCACCGGCATCTCCCCGGGACCCGCGTCCGCGAACGCCTCCACCTCTTGGCAGTACCGGAACGCCTTGCCATCAACCAGCACCGCCTCGCCGCTGCTCAGCCGCGTCCCCGCAGGAACTTCGACGGCGATTGCCAGGCCGGCGCCCGAAACGATCGGCGCATTCGGAATCACGAAACTTTGGCCGGGCCGGCCCGTTCCCGTCCCGATCGGGATGGCGTCATACATGGTGACGTCGGCTGCGGCGACCAGGACGCTGGCCTGGCCGGAAGCCAGGGTGGCTGCCGCCGTCGTCGTAAAGACCGGCTGGGGTGTGCCCGGAACGCCGGGTGGGCAACTGACCCGTGTCCCTCGGGGGATGCGGATCTCCTGGTCGGTGTTTGCGGCCGAAGCCCTGCTGAATTCGAGCATGGTTTCCGCGCAACTCGGCGGATAGAGGGACGTGCCCAGCAGGTTCAGGTAGACGGCGTACAGCTTGTCCGGCACGCGGTTCAGCCGGTACATGAGGGTGTCGGTCAGGTACGCGAAGGCTTCCACGATGGTGATTCCGGGATCGTGCACGGAGAGGTCGGTCCATTCGGGGGCGATCTGCTGGATCCGTTCGCGAGCGCCGGCAACCAAGTCCGCGAAGCTCCGGTCATCCAGGTTGGGGACGGGAAGGCTCATGCTGCACCTCCGGATTCCACGGGCAAGGCGATGACGATTTCATCCTCGAGCTGGGACGTCCTGACCCGGTACTTCAGCCGGACCTCAAGGATCTCGGGGCTTTCGGCTGAGCGTGACGCGTCCAGGGACAGGACCGTGATGCGGCGTTCCCACTGTTCCACGGCCTTGGCCACGTAGTGGATGGCGAGACCGGCGGTGGTGTCATCGGCGGGGGCGAACGCGAGGCGGAACAAGTGGCAGCCGTACGTCGGGCGGTTCACGCGCTCGCCCGGCCGTGTGCTCAGCAGGAGCAGAAGGGCCTGCCGGACCGAGGCGGCGTCCGTGACAGTGGCCAGCCTGCCCGCCGGGGTGATCCTGAGCCCGGGCAGCCCGGCGGTGGCGTCGAAGTCCGGGTGGATGAAGGCTACGGACTTGTAGCGCGGGGCGCTCACGGTGTTCTTCCTGTCATGAGCCGGCCTCCACGAACGTCTGCCCGGGCCGTCGGACGTTGTACTTCACCGCGCCAGGAGGCGTCCCGTCGGTGAAGCCCTCCACAGTGTCCAGGCACACGGCTTTGCCGCCGATTTTGATGAACGTTGAATACCCCTTGGTCACGGGCAAGGTCTTGTTACAGGGCTTGATGTTGATGCCGATATTCGGGCACATGCTGATGTCCCGGCCCTGTGGATCCGTGGCTACCAGGACTTCGGACGCCTTGATGCGAACCCATTCCTGGGAGGGGACGTTTTCCACCTTGCCGTCGTGCCCGCAACGCAGGATTGCTTCCTTGACGAGGATTTTCATGGTGTCTTCAGGCCTCCTCGAAGTCGACAGTTTTCGCGCGGATTTTCATGGCCCTGCCCGGCGCTTCCAGCACCAGGTCAGTGGCCGCGGTAATGCGAAACTTGTCCGGCCCCAGTTCCACCGAGGAACCGTGGCCGTCCGTGAGGCTGACGGTGCGGGCACCGCCGTCGAGCATCACTTGCTGGCCACCAGCGGTCCGGAAGGTGTAGCGGCTGTGCCGGGGCGTCCCTACGTTATGGTCCGGCGGCTGTTCGCGGCCGTAGAGACCACCGAGGACGATTGCCTGGGCGGGATCGCTCGCCGGGAGCAGCACCAGGACGGTGTCGCCCGGAGCGGGGGTGGCCACGAGCCCCTTGTCCGGACCCGCAGCGGGTGTGAGGACCGGCGCCCACGCGGTGTGGAGGTCAGGAAAGGCCGGTAGCCGGACCTGCGTCCGTGCCCGCGCTTCGGGATCCTCGGTGTCCACGACGATCCCGAGCGTGAACACATCAGGCCTCCGTTCCGGTGCAGCGGTGGGCGGCCGGGTGGTCACTGTGGTTTCGTATCCCGTCCCGTCCAGCCGGTGCGCGGCGCTTGCGATCAGGTACGTGCCCTCGATATTCGAGGCAACTCCCGTGATCCTGACCCTGCCGCCAGCGCGGAGCCTGGGATTGCCCTCCGCGACGAAAATACCGGTCACCTGCCCGGCCATCCGGAGGTCCAACTCCGCGTGGGCCAAACCGTCCGCGAGCGCAGCGTTGTCCAGGAGTTCGTTGTCCCTCCGGACGGGACCGCCTGCACCCACGCTGGCCAGGCCCGGGTCGGCAGAGACGCTGGCCTTGGCGTTGGAGGTGCTGGTTGTTGCCTCATGGGTGGATGCGTCCTCCGCGCGCCAGCCGTTGCTTGCGGCACTGGCGAAGGCAGGTTCCTGGCTGAGTTCGATCTCCGCGGAATGGAGCGTCGAGCCGAGCATGAGGTCCACGGGTTCGCCGTCGCCGTCGAGCCCGGTGAGGGTCAGCGTGCCATCGTGGACCACGGGATAGGTGCCAACGCGGGCGCTTTGTTCCACGAGCAGGCTGAGGTCCGTTCGGGCGCATTGGTAGACGTTGCCCAGGCGCTCGCCGCCGCCCACCACGTTCAGTCCTGTCCCGTCGCAGAGGGTCTTGGCCAGGGTGGCAAGGTCCGTATCGGAGTGCAGCCGCGTGAATTGGCGTTTCCTCAGCCGGTGTAAAGCATCGTAGGCCCGGACACGGATTTCCTGGCCAAGGTCCGCCCCGTAGCTGTACTCCACCACCGTGACCTCACCCGCGAACAGCGGTGTACGTTGGCCGCCAAGTTCCACCCGGAGGGCATCGCCGGGCGCGGGGTCCACCACGCCCCGGGCTGCGGCTGTCCGGCCCGGCCCCGGACGCCAAGTGATGAGGCATTGGGCCGGCCTCGCCAGGGAACTAAGCACGTTGACGGACACGATGGCTGCGGTCTCTGCGGTGCTGAGCCTCCGCCGGCCGAGCGTGACGATGAGCTCGGGAAGGCCCTGGAGTTGCCTCATGGCGCCTCACCGACCGGCGGGACAGCGAGGGGTCCATTGAAGTGGGAGGGGTCGTCGATGTTGTTGTACTCCAGGAGCAGCTTCCAGAGCAGGGGAGTGCCGAACGCTTCAACGGACAGCCGCCCCAACTCAGCCGGCGGCACCTCGGGAAGGAGGTCACCGCCGTCGGGCATTGGCATGTCCCGGTCGGTGCTGCCGTCTCCCGTGACCTGAAGGGTGTCCACGGGCGGGGCCGTCAGGTCCACGGCGGGGAGGCGCTGGGCGAGCTCGTAGTTCTCGCCGCCTTCCTCATCCGCGGCTTGGCCAACCCGCACGAACACCATCCGCATCCACGACCGCAGGGGTGAACCGTCCGGCGCGAAACGGTCGAACCGTTCCGCCACTTCCGTGACGATACCCGGCACGTTCCACGCGCGTCCCCAGACAAAACGGACCGACGGCGGCCGACGTTGCCGCTCCACTTCGGCGCTGTTTTCCGCGAGCGCCCAAATGGGCCGGGTCATCTGCCGCACGTCCTGCACATGGAGCGACGCCGGCGCGAGGTCGACGTCGAACAGGAGATCCAGCCGCAATTCGGTGTGGCCGCCGCCGGTGAAGAGGAGGGGGTCGTCCGCCAACCCGGTGCCGCTGAGCTTGCCGCCCGCGCTCCTTCGCGGCTCCACGCCGGCCGTGCGTTGCATCACGACGGTCTCGGGGTTCAGCAAGCAGCCGAGGTGTTCCCCGGTGTCCTCGATCAGGAAGGCGACCCGTTCCATGTCAGACCGCCTGCTGCTCTTGGTCCAGGCGGGATTGGCGGGCGATGGTCTGGGTCAATGCGCTTGCCGGGTGTGCTTGCTGGAGCGTGGGCCTGGGCGCGAGTTCGGGCCAGGTGCCTTGCAGCGCGGGGGCTGGGGTGTGCAAGGGGGAGTGGGTACGGTTTGGCTGGCGTTGACTGTGTTGCTGGGCCTGCTCTGCACTCTTTGGTGGCTGGTTGGGGCGCAGGGCGGGCCTCGCAACGGGAGTGTTGGTGGGCGCTTGGGGTGTTTCGGGCTGGGATGGTTTGCGCATCCTGATGGCCGGAGTTCGCTGTGGGGCCTGCTCTGCGCCTTCAGGGTGCTCCGAAGCACGTACAGCGGGGGCAGCAACCGGAGTCCCTGTGGGGGCTGGGCGTGTTTCGGCTTGGGATGGTGTGCGAAGCCGCAGGGCAGGTGTCCGTTGAGTGGCCTGTTCTGCGTCTTCTGGGTGCTCCGAAGCACGTACAGCGGGGGCAGCAACGGAAGTCCCTGTGGGGGCTTGGGGTGTTTCGGCTTGGGATGGTGTGCGAAGCCGCAGGGCAGGTATTCCTTGAGGGGCCTGTTCTGCGTTCATTGGATGCTCGGGAGCACGCATAGCGGGCCCCGCAACGGGAGGCGCCTGGATGCGAACGACGTGTGGGGCCTGCTCTGCGCTCTTTGGTGGCTGGTTGGGGCGTAAAGCGGGCCCAGTAAGGGGAGTCCCTGCGGAGGCTTGGGGTGTTTCGGGTTGGGATGGTGTGCGAAGCCGCAGGGCAGGTGTCCGTTGAGGGGCCTGCTTTGCGTTCATTGGATGCTCGGAAGCACGTGGAGCGGGCCCCGCAGCAGGAGTGGGTTCCTGCTTTGGGGCCTTTTGTGCGGCCCAAAGCCGGCGAATGCTACGCAGAGCGGGCCTTGCAAGCGGAGTTGGTGAGAGGGGCTTGGAAGGAACGGAGCCGCCGGCTACCTTGGGGGCCAGTCCTGCATCCCGCAGCAACGCAACCCAATGCTCGGGCGCGCCGTCGAGGTCGAAGCCGCGGGCCGCCGTCGTGCCTTCCTCAAAGAACCCCGACGCGGGACCCCCGCCGGACACCTCGCTGGCACCCGTCGCCGGGCCCAGGTTGGCATCAGGCGCCCAGGCGGCGTCAGAACCGCGAACCGGCTCCACCCATGCGGCCACGCGGCGCAACCGTCCGGCCAGTGCCCGCCGCCAAGAAAAGGGGTCAGGCGACGGGAGCGCGGGCATCGTCGAGCTCCAGGCGGTCGTACGCGATGCTCAGGGTTTCGATCGCGAGGTCCTTCCCCAGCGCATCGAGGGGTGCTCCGAACCAGTCGCACGGCCAGGCGCCCAGGAGGTTCCAGCGCCGGACTTCCGCGGAACCGGCATCGTTGAGCATGGCGATGGACACGTTGCGCCGTTCCACTGTCCCGTTCACTGCTTTGAAAAGCCACTGCAGCATTTCCGTGGAATCGGTCAGGCCATACTTCAACGTGACGGGCGTGTATTCGACTTGGCCGGGGATGACCCGGACGGTGCTGTTTTCGCCGCCGGAACGGTAGAGAATGCGGCCGATCTTCAGGCCCAGACCCTCGACGTTGGTGAAATGTCCTTGCACCACACCCTGGATCACGAGCTTGAAGTTGTACGCGCGGTACGGGTCCACCACGTTTCCGGGTTGGGCTGCAGGGGTTGGGGTGCTCATGTCAGGCTCCTGCGTTCTCGGTCTGGCTGGTGTTTTCGGCCGACTGCATGAGCTTGAAGATCACGAACTCGGCCGGTTTCACAGGCGCTATGCCAATCAGCGTGACCACTTGCCCGGCGTCGCGGACTTCGGGTGGGTTGGTTTCCTCGTCGCACTTGACGAAGAAGGCCTGTTGAGGAGTAGTCCCGAGCAGGGCGCCATCCCGCCAGACGTTGGTGAGGAACGCGCCAATGTCCCGCCGGATCGACTTCCACAGGGTGTGGTCGTTGGGTTCGAAGACCACCCAGCGCGTCCCGTCCGCCACGGATTCCTTGATCATGTTGGTCAGCCGCCGGACGTTCACGTAGCGGTATTCGCTGGCTTCGGGGGCCTTGGTCCGTGCACCCCACACCCGGATGCCCTCGCCGGGGAAGTAGCGGATGCAGTTCACGCCCGCGGGGTTGAGGACCTCCTGCTCGCCCCGGCTCACCCGCCGCACCAGGTCGAGCGCGCCCTGGATGGGTTCGTTGGCAGGAGCCTTGTGGACTCCGCGGGTGGCGTCAACACGCGCCCACACCCCGGCGATATGGCCCGACGGCGGTTGGGTTACCTTCTGGCCGGAAACGGGGTCGATCATCACGATCCACGGAAAGTACAGCGCCGTGTAGCCCCCGGGTGACTGCGGCGCACCCAAGTCCTCCTGACCGTCCGCCTCGGCGACGGAGGTGGTGTCGCTCTTCTTCGTCGACGAAGACGAATCCGTGTCCTCCGGAACCCCGGACGTCGCCGCCCGGGTGAGGGCGCCGACGTCGTCTATCTTCTCGAGCGTGTCCATGATGGCCATGCGGTCCTGACGCAGCGGGTGTTCAACGTGTGCCTGCAGTGCCGCGTAGGCTTCGGCCGTGGCGTAGCCAGGGGCCGCCACCATGGAAATGTCGTCCACGGCTTCGAAGAGCGTCAGTCCGTTCGGCGCCGAGGCGGTCCCGGTCAGGCTGCCGTCCGCCCCGATGTTCACCACATAGCAACGGCTTCCTCCGTTTGAGAAGAAGCCGTAGACAGCGTTGGAGAGGGGCGTCCCCGCAGCCGCGTTGCCGACGTATTGGTCCACGAACTGGGTCCAGTTGTCCAGTACGCGAAGTTCACCCACCAGGGCGTTCTTGTCCGGTGCCAGGCCGACGAAGCCGGCGATGCTCGTGTTCACTTGCCCGATGGCTCGCGCGCCGCTGGGCACTTCCTGTACATAAACGCCTGGCGCCTGATAGTTCGCCATGGTGCGCTCCCTTTCCTACCCGCCTAGCGGGCTCAGGTCCACCGGATGATGACCGGCAGGCTGCTGGTGCTGGCCGAGACTTCCCGTTCAGTGCCGCGTACGGCTACGGCAAAGTGCTGGAGTTCGTCCGCCGAGGCCAGGACCTCAAAATGGCCGGTCGCATCGCTGACGACGGCCGTGGCGGAGGAATGGGCGTGGATGTAGGCGTCGGGGATGCCTTTGTTGTGGACGTCCACCAAGCGTCCGTGGATACGCCGGGCAACGCCGGTCTTGGCGATGAGTGGCTCCAGGACGGGTGGTCCGGAGGGTTCTTCGAAGCGCAGCGCGACGGGAATGCGGACCAGGAACCCGAGCCCGTCTTCGATGCTTTCCTGGTACTCGCCGGGCCGATACTCGTTGCTGGAAACGATGGAGTACAGGCTGTGGCGTTCCACGGACAGCAGGAGGCGTTCCATGGTGTCGAGCTGATCGGGGCCGTGGCATTCAATGGCTACGCGCAGCTCAAGATCGAGTACGGGTCCGTCGCGGCGGGAACGGCCCACCCGGTTGAGGGCCACGGCGTGGACTACTACTGGAGCGTCGGGTGCCGGGACGCCTGCGGTGGGGGAGCCGTCGTCGAACCTGACGCGTTGGGGAGCGACGGCGTCGGAAAGGACCCCGAGAAGGTCGGACAGCGACGAACGCACATAGCCCACGGCAGAACCCCAGCGGTTAGGTGACCCACAAACGTAACTGGGAATAGGTTACTCCCGCTGTTGCCCGTAGTCACTGGGGAAACAGGGGTATCTCCATTCGTTTGAAAACGCCCGGCCCGGTACCCAACCAGGGGACAGCAAACGTTCCACTGAGCCGTGAATGAAGCAGGTGCTGTCCCCCAGTTGGGTGGGGTCCCCCGGACCGGTTAGGCCAGGCCGGGAACCCGATCGTTGATGGTGAAGGACTTCTTGGTGCTGACCGGCGCGCCGGGCCTGGTGACGTAGTCCAGCACGCGGAAATCCGCCGTCATGGAGTCCTTGGTGATGCGGGTGTTCACGTAACCGCGGTTGTCGTTGTAGAACTTCAAGTGCGGGTTCCAGGCCATGGTCGGGTCCGTGGTTGAGCCGCTGCCATCGCCCGTGGACGTGATGGAGGAGCACACCAGTTCCGAACCGACCACCGGGGAAGCCGGATCCTTGTAATCCACCTTCAGGTCCGTGGCCCAGTGGCGGTGCACGTCGCCGGTAAGCACGACGGCGTTGCGCACCTTCGCGTCCAACCAACCCTGGGTGATGCGGCGGCGGGATGCGGCGTACCCGTCCCAGCCGTCCATGGACACGTCGTCGACGTCGGACGCCTTGTCGCGGTCCCGTTCTGCGAAGAAGACCTGCTGGCCCAGGATGTCCCAGCGCTGTGTGGAGTTCCGGAAGCCGTCCAGCAGCCACTTTTCCTGTTCGGCGCCGGTGATGGTGCGGTTCTCGTCCAGGCGCTCGGCCACGTTCTTCCGCCATCCGTCGCCCGCGAGCTGGTCGTCGCGGTACTGCCGGGTGTCCATCATGTGGAAGTTGGCCAGTTGGCCCCACTGGATGGTGCGGTAGATCTTCATGTCGAAACCCGCCGGCAACGAGGACCGGCGCAGGGGCATGTTCTCGTAGTATGCCTGGAATGCCGCCGCCCGACGCTGCCGGAAGTGTTCGGTGGTGTCGTTGAGCTGGGCAGGGTCGCTGTTCTCCGGGATGTCGTCAGCCCAGTTGTTGTCCACCTCGTGGTCGTCCCACACCACCAGCCACGGGGCAATGGCGTGGGCGGCCTGAAGGTCGGTGTCGGCTTTGTACTGTGCGTGCCGTTGGCGGTAGCTTGCCAGTCCCACGGTCTCGGGACCTTCGTGGTCGCGTGGGTTGCCGCCGCCGATCACGTAACTGCCCTTCTTGTATTCGTAGAGGTAGTCGCCCAGGTGGAGCACCAGGTCCGGGTGGTCCTCCGCGAGGCGGGAGTAGGCCGTGAAGTAACCGTGCTCGTACTGGGCGCAGCTGGCGAAGGCCAAGGCGAGGGCAGCCGGTGTTTCACCGGGGGCGGGGCTGGTGAGGGTGCGTCCCACAGCGCTGACGTGACGGCCCGTCCGGAACCGGTAGAAGTACTCGCGGCCCGGCTGGAGGCCTTTTACTTCGACGTGCACTGAGTGGGCGCTTTCGATCCGGGCATGTTCGACGCCGCGGGCTACTGTCCGACGCATTGCCTGGTCCTCTGCCACTTCCCAGGCAACGGCGACGTTGCGGGACGGCATGCCGCCCAAGCCGTCTTCGGCCACGGGGTTTACAGCCAAGCGGGTCCACAGCACGAAGCCGTCCGGCCACGGCTCGCCGGAGGCGATACCGAGCGTGAACGGGTCGGCGCGGAGACCGGCGTCGTCCGCTGTTGAAACGGCCACCGCATTGTTGGGGAGGGCGGCAACCAGGCCAGCGCCGAGACCGGCGGAAATGAGGGATCTGCGGGTGATGTTGTCCATGGCCACGACGCTAAGGAACCTTAGTTGACAGACGTCGAGGGTGGTGTGAATGGGTGGTTAATTGTGTGACAAGAACGGTTAATCACAGGACCTGTGCGATTCCCTATGGCCTGGAAGCTCCGGGTCGGCCATGAATGTCAGTGCCTGATGTGAGGCTCGACCTATGGAACTGAGTCCCAATGCCGTGACCGGCTCGCGCGCTCTGTCCTTAGCTGCTGCCTGGACCGCGCAAAGGTGCAACAAGCTGTTGCACCATTGCCGTGATCGTGTCTGGACGATTGCGTCTGGGCCGTCAATTGCCCTGGATGGGGAATCATGACCCAGATCGAGCCCGAGCTGCCGCGTGACCTGCGCTCGGAATTCCCACATATGAAGGGATTTTCCCGGACCAATGTCTACAACATGCGCGCGTTCGCGGCCGCGTGGACCGGTCCTGAACCAATCGTCCAGACACCGTCTGGACAATTGAGTTGGAGCCACAACGTCACGCTCCTGAACAAAGTCAGGAACCACGATCTGCGGCGTTGGTATGCGTCCAAAGCCGTCCAAAACGGTTGGTCCGTTGCGGCTCTTGAACACCAAATCCTCACCGGCCTGCACACTCGCACCGGCGCCGCGCCCAACAATCCAGAAGCCCTCCTGCCCGGTTCACAGGTAAATGTGTTACGTTCTACCCATCAGACATTGCCCCCCTCTGAGCTTCGGCTCAAGGGGGCAATTTTCGTTAACGGGACGAGTCGGTGAAGTGTGGAGTACACCAAGGAATTCAAAGAGCGCGAAGAGTTGCTTCAACATCTGGAGGACCGTGGTCTGGCAGTTCCTGACCGCGATACAGCGCTGACGTTCCTTAGCCGGGTAGGCTACTTCCGGTCGGGTGCGTACCGATACATCTTTCGACGACTTCTTCCGGCCCACGAAGTCGACATAGCCACCAGTACCGTTCGGATGACTTCATCCCCGGCGCAAGTATCGACCATGTCATGGCGTTGGAAGCGTTCGATTTCAAACTCGCCCGCGTCTGCCAAGAAGGCCTGATGGACTTCGAAGTTCGTCTGAGGGCTGCGATTGCCCATACCCTCGCGGCGAAGGATGTGGCCGCACATGCGTCCAAGAGGTTCCTTGATGAGCACAATTGTGATCGGCCCGCGGGAGGTCGCACGAAGTTTGAGGCATGGACCTCCACCTGGCGGGGCGCTGTCGGGGCAGCGGCAGAAGACGAAGATTTCCTCAAGCATCACTTGCTGAAGTATCCGCAGCAAGAGGTCCCTATCTGGGCCGTCACCGAGGTGCTGAGCTTCGGAAATTTGCCGTATCTCTTTGAATTGATGCAGACACCTGATGCTCGCGAGGTAGCGCGCATGTTTGGGTTCGCCCACCCGCGGCGCTTCGGTGCAGTGCTCCGGATGATGGTCGACTTCCGGAACGCGTCTGCGCACGGCTCCCGGCTTTTCAATCGGGCTTTCAAAAGGGCTATCTCGCTCAAGGAGCACGACACCGTCGGCGCCTTTTTGGCACATCTGACTCGACCTGACTTTACGGCCACGCCCAAAGCACATCAGAGACTCTACATTTATGCTGCAACCCTGGCTTTCATGCTTCGGTCGCACTCCGGCGGAACCAATTGGCACCTGACCTTTGGAACCCACATTAAGAAGTTGGATATCAGACTTCGCGCCCCAGGTGGGGCTGAACTCCTTTCTCCGTACGTAAGCATGGGATTTCCCGAGGACTGGCAGGACTTGGCATTATGGCAGTCGCAGTGACATCGAGCAGGTTTTAAGCCAGCGTCGCGCGCTTCGCCTGCCACCACGCCACTGTTGCCGCCGCTGCATCCTGCAGGGGAGTCGGGTCCAGGCCAAGGAGCTTTTGGCTCTCACTCGAGTCCATGACGAACGGCCGCTCGAACTGGTACAGCATCTCGGCCAGTTCCCGCATGTCCGTGGCGAAAACGCCGGCGACACGCAAGACCCAGCCGGGGATCGCGCTCACCTTCGGTGTCCCAACTTCCGCCGCAGCAGCGTAGGCGCCTGCAAGTGCGCGCTGGGTCGTCGCCGGACCCGTCGGCGCGTGAAGCACACGGTTCCACAGCTCGGGCCTTTGGGCCGCGGCGATCATGGCGGCCGCGAGATCCGGGACGTACGTAAAGGAGTGCGGCTGGTCCGCGCTGCCCAGCACCTGGACCGTCTTGCCTGCCAGGACCAGCGGCACCATGCGTTCCCCGGCGTGGGCCATCATGACCCGCGGCCCGAAGAAGTCGCCCGCCACCACACTGGCGGTGTTGGCCGAGTGCGCCTCCCGCGCCTTCAATAGCGAGGTACGGACGCCGCGTTTGCCGCCGGTCGCCTCGCGAGGGCCGGCCTCCGTCATGATGCGGTCCGGCTCGCTGTAGGAGTAGAGGCTTTCGGGAAAAACGACGACGGCGCCCGCGGCTGCCGCGGCGTCCATCACCACCTGCTCGGCTCCAGGAAGTTCAGCTGCCCATTCCTTTGCGCGGTACTTGGAACCGTGAATGCAATGGAAGATCGCCTGCGCGCCGCGAACTGCTTCGCTGAACTGAGCGGCGTCAGAGGCGTCTCCGCGAACGCGTTGGATCAGGGGATGCTCCGGTCCGCTGCCTGATCTGGTGACCACCCGGACCTCGTTCCCTTGCAAGGCGAGAGTTTCAGCCACGGTCCATCCAACGGGTCCTGCTCCGGTGACGACGTACATGGGGTTCCTTTCCTGGCTTCCTGTGAAATAGAGAGCAGTGCTCTCATGGATTCAGAATGAACCCGCGTCGCTCTAAAGTCAAGAGCACTGCTCTCTTTTGTTGACGACGCTCTCAAATGTGGCAAGCTGTCCACATGCCGGAGACCCCCAAACCGCCCACACCCAGGCAGCGCGCCCGCGCCCAGACCATCGCCGACATCGTCCGACTTGGCAGGGAACATCTGGCCACACATGGGGCTGCCGCACTTTCCCTTCGCGCAGTTGCCCGCGACCTGGGAGTGGTCTCCTCGGCCGTTTACCGCTACGTGGAGAGCCGCGACGAATTGCTGACCCTCCTCCTCATCGATGCCTACAACGATCTCGGTGACGAGGTAGACGCGGCGGTGGACTCCGCCGGCGGACAGGACTTCGCGGGGCAGTTCCAAGCGTTGGGCAAGGCCGTCCGAACCTGGGCGCTTCGGGAACCTGCCGGCTATGCACTCCTGTTCGGCAGCCCCGTCCCCGGCTACCAAGCCCCTGGGGAGCGCACCACGGTGCCCGGCACCCGCGTCATTGTTCGCCTCGTCGGGATTTTCGACGCCGCGTACCGGGCCGGTGCGTTGACAGCGGCGGTGCCTCCCGCCGTCGTAATTCACCCCAAGCTCGCGGGGGATCTGGCGAGAATCCGCGCGGAGATGGGGCTGGCGGCACCGGATGCGTCGCTCGCGAGGGGTGTGCTCGTGTGGACATCGTTGTTTGGGGCGGTCAGTTTTGAGGTGTTCGGCCAGTACGGCGCGGACACCTTTGCCGCCCGCGATGAACTCTTCGAACACCAGCTGGCTGTCCTGCAGGGAGTCGCCGGGCTGTAGGCGGCGGAAGTAGAGTATTCGGATGGCTCGTGGACTGGCAGATATCGGGGCGGAGGGCGTCCTGCTCGCCGGTGCCGGGCGTGCCATTCTCCTGCAGATCGCCGACCCGCGGGTAGGTCACGGCGTGGCGGACCACAGCAATTTCGTCGACCGTCCGCAAGACCGGCTCAAGGCCACGCTGACGTACGTCTACGCCGTGGTGTACGGGACCGAGGAGCAGGTCGCCGCTGTCCGCCGCGCGGTCAATCGGGCCCATGCGCCGGTCCGGAGAACGGCCGATGGCAAGTCCAAAGGCTATAACGCCTTCGATGCCTCATCACAGCTCTGGGTGGTGGCCACCCTCTACAACACGGCGCTCACTGTCTACGAGCAGGTCCATGGAACGCTCGACGACGAGACCGCGGACCTTATGTACCGGGACTACGCCCGGATCGGGACCGCCCTGCAGCTTCCGGCGGACATGTGGCCGGCGGACCGGGCGGCGTTCGCCGAGTACTGGAACGCGCAGATGGCGGTGCTGCAGCCGGACGAGAAGGCACGGAAGATCGCCCGCGACTTGCTCTATCCGGTGGGCGGTCCGGCCCTCATGCGCCTCGTGATGCCCGTTGCCCGGTTCCTGACGGTTGGTCTGTTGCCGGACCATCTGCGGCAAGGGTTCGGATTCGATTGGACGCCGGTGCATGCCCGGCGTTTCGACCGCGCCATGCGTGTTGTGGGGCACGTGTATCCCCGGTTGCCGCAGCGGATCCGGCACTGGCCCCGGGATTATTGCCTGAGTGCCTTGAAACCGGCCCCGGCCGAGCGCGCGGTGCGGCATGCGTAATTCGACGTCGGTTGAACAGTCCATCGACCGGCTCGCTCACCGCTATCTGGACCGATCAGCCGGGCGTCTTCGAGCGGGACTCACGGAGTTCGTCGTCTTCTGCCTGAAGCAGGCGTGGGCCTGCGTTTTCGGAGCTTCCCTGCTGGCTGTGATCATCGCGGTGCGGCTCTGGTATCCCTCCGAGGCGGGCCTGGCCAGCAACGACTTCCTGACCCTCGCGGCCGTGGCAATCCAGGTGTTGATGGTGGTCTTCCGGCTGGAGACCTTGCGTGAGCTTCGCGTGATCGTCCTGTTCCATGTGGTGGGGACGGTCATGGAGTTGTTCAAGACGGACGTCGGCTCCTGGTCCTATGAAGCGGACGGCATCCTCCGAATTGGTGCGGTTCCCTTGTTCAGCGGCTTCATGTATGCCGCTGTGGGTTCCTATATGGTCCGGGTGTTCCGCCTGTTCGACCTCCGCTTCGACCGCTACCCTCGACGATGGATCACGGCCCTCGTAGCGGCCGGGATCTACGTCAATTTCTTCTCGCACCACTACATCTTCGACGTCCGCTGGGTGCTGCTGGCCGCCGTCGTACTTGTCTACGGGCGGTGCGTGATGCACTACCGGGTGTTCCGCAAGCGCTTCCGGATGCCCATCCTGGTGTCGTTCCTGCTGGTGGCGCTGTTCATCTGGTTCGCGGAGAACATCGGCACGTGGTCCCGCGCGTGGCTCTACCCGAACCAGTTGAACGGGTGGCAGGCTGTCTCGATCGACAAGCTGCTGGCGTGGTTCCTGTTGATGATCATTTCGGTGGTGCTCGTGGCGTGGGTGTACAAGCCGGAGCCACCTGAGCAGTTCACCGTAGGCGAAACGAGCCCGGCATTCCGCGTGAACACTGGGAAGTAGAGATGCTGAACTCCAAAGTTGAGCGGACTGGACTCAACTTTGGATTGACATCTTTTCGAGGCTGAGTACAGTTGAGTGCAGAACGCTCAACTAGCCGATTGTTGAGTGGGCTCCCGACAGCAAAACCCGCCTTGGCGGAGAGCGCTGTTCGAGTGCAATCATCAACATCGGTCATTGAAAGGAAACAAGATATGTCACGTGCAGTAGGTATCGACCTCGGAACCACCAACTCCGTGGTCTCTGTTCTTGAAGGTGGCGAGCCCACCGTCATCGCCAACGCAGAAGGCGGCCGCACCACGCCGTCTGTCGTCGCGTTCTCCAAGTCCGGCGAAGTCCTGGTTGGCGAGATCGCCAAGCGCCAGGCCGTCAACAACATCGACCGCACCATCGCCTCTGTCAAGCGCCACATGGGCACCGACTGGACCGTCGCCATCGATGACAAGAAGTACACGCCGCAGGAAATTTCCGCGCGTATCCTCATGAAGCTCAAGAACGACGCCGAGAGCTACTTGGGCGAAAAGGTCACCGACGCTGTGATCACCGTTCCGGCCTACTTCAACGACGCCGAGCGCCAGTCCACCAAGGAAGCCGGCGAAATCGCGGGCCTCAACGTCCTCCGCATCGTCAACGAGCCCACCGCGGCTGCCTTGGCTTACGGGCTGGACAAGGGCAAGGAAGACGAACTCATCCTGGTCTTCGACCTCGGTGGCGGTACGTTCGACGTCTCCCTCCTCGAAGTTGGCAAGGACGAAGACAACTTCTCCACCATCCAGGTCCGCGCAACGGCCGGTGACAACCGCCTCGGTGGCGACGACTGGGACAACCGCGTCGTCGAATGGCTCTTGAGCCAGCTCAAGGTCAAGGGCATTGACCTCTCCAAGGACAAGATCGCCCTTCAGCGTCTCCGCGAAGCCGCAGAGCAGGCCAAGAAGGAACTGTCTTCCTCCACCAGCACCAACATCTCCCTCCAGTACCTGTCCGTCACCCCCGACGGCCCGGTCCACCTGGACGAGCAGCTCACCCGCGCCAAGTTCCAGGACCTCACCAAGGACCTGCTGGACCGCACCAAGAAGCCGTTCCACGACGTCATCGCTGAAGCCGGCATCAAGGTTTCGGACATCGACCACATCGTGCTCGTCGGTGGCTCCACCCGTATGCCTGCTGTCTCCGAGCTCGTCAAGGAACTCGCCGGCGGCAAGGAGCCCAACAAGGGCGTCAACCCGGACGAGGTTGTGGCCGTTGGTGCCGCACTCCAGGCCGGTGTCCTGAAGGGCGAGCGCAAGGACGTCCTGCTCATCGATGTCACGCCGCTGTCCCTCGGCATCGAAACCAAGGGTGGCGTCATGACGCACCTCATCGAGCGCAACACGGCTATCCCCACCAAGCGTTCGGAGACCTTCACCACCGCTGACGACAACCAGCCGTCCGTGGCCATCCAGGTCTTCCAGGGTGAGCGTGAATTCACCCGCGACAACAAGCCGCTGGGCACGTTCGAACTGACCGGCATCGCCCCGGCACCGCGTGGCGTTCCGCAGGTCGAGGTCACCTTCGACATCGACGCCAACGGCATTGTGCACGTGTCCGCCAAGGACAAGGGCACTGGCAAGGAACAGTCCATGACCATCACCGGTGGCACGGCACTCTCCAAGGACGACATTGACCGCATGGTCCGTGAAGCCGAGGAGCACGCTGCCGAGGACAAGGCACGCCGTGAAGCTACGGACACCCGTAACTCCGCTGAGCAGCTGGCCTACTCGGTGGAGAAGCTCATCGCCGAAAACGAGGACAAGCTGCCTGAAGAGGTCAAGACCGAGGTCAAGGCCGACGTCGACTCCCTCAAGTCTGCGCTCGAAGGCACCGACGACGCAGCCGTGAAGACGGCGTTTGAGAAGCTGCAGGCTTCCCAGACCAAGCTCGGCGAAGCCATCTACTCGCAGGCCGCAGCAGCCGACGCCCCGGGTGCCGGTGCTGAAGGTGCCTCCGCAGGTGCAGCCGGCGACAAGGCCGACGAGGACATCGTCGACGCCGAGATCATCGACGAAGACGAAGCGAAGAAGTAACCATGCCTCATCACGGCAACGAAGCAGAACACTCCGAAGACGAGCGCGGCAACGAGCAGCGCAAGCCGGTCATCCGGGACAACCGCAAGGTTGATCCGGAAACCGGGGCCGCCCGCCACCCCGAGGGCGAAGCGGCTGCTGCGTCCACCGAGGGCGACGCCCTGTCCCAGGCTGAGGAAATCCTCAATGGGGTAGACGTTCCGGCTGAAGAGTCGGTCGCTCCCGGTGCCGCGGCGGAAGCCCAGGCGGCCGAACTGCGCAACGACCTCCTCCGCCTGCAGGCTGAGTACGTCAACTACCGCAAGCGCGTGGAACGCGACCGCGCCGTAGCAGGGGAGATGGCCGTCATCGGCGTCCTGAACTCCCTGCTCCCGGTGCTGGACGATGTTGACGCCGCACGCCAGCACGGTGACCTCGAGGACGGCCCCTTCGCCGCCATCGCCACCAAGCTGGAGAACGCGCTGAAGACGTACGGACTGGAGCGCATCGCGGACACCGGAGTCGAATTCGACCCCACCATCCACGAGGCACTCATCCAGCAGCCGGGCGAGGACATCGAAGTAGACACGGTCAGCCAGGTGCTGCGCTCGGGATACCGCTCAGGCGAGCGTGTCCTGCGGGCAGCCCAAGTGATCGTCGCAGTACCGGCGTAGCTCACCCCGCCTGCGCGGATGAGGGGGCCCCGCGCCTACGCCGGGTGGCCGAGGATCTGCGATCCTTGGCCACCCGGCTTCTGCAGCGGATATTGGCCTTCCCAACACTCGCAAGCTCGTGTCGGGGCCCTCGGCCAGATCCTTGGATGCCACTCCCGGGCCCCCTCATCCGCTACGGCTAGGCGGTAAGGTCGCCGTACGCTTTAGTTTTGATTTGAAAGGAAACGCTCTTGGCCAGCCAGGACTGGGTTGAAAAGGATTTTTACGCGATCCTTGGTGTTGCCAAGGACGCGTCCGACGCTGACATCAAGAAGGCTTACCGCAAGCTTGCGCGGCAGTACCATCCGGATACCAACGCCGGGGACGCTGTCGCGGAAAAGAAGTTCAAGGACATTTCCGAGGCCTACTCGGTGCTGTCGAGCCCTGAGGACCGGCAGCAGTATGATGCCATCCGCGCCATGGGTGGTGCCCGGTTCGCTCCGGGCGCTGGTGGTCGTGGCGGCGCAGGGGCCAACGGAGGGTTCGAGGACCTGTTCGGCGGCCTGTTCGGCGGCGGCGCAGGTGCACGCCAACCGCAGGGTGGCGGCATTCCGCCGGAGTTCGCTGACCTGTTCGGCGGCGGATTCGGGGGAGGCCAGACAGGTTTCCAGCGCGCCCCGCAGAAGGGCTCGGACCGCACGGCCACCACGTCGATCTCCTTTGCCGGCTCCATCAAGGGCACCACGGTGAGCTTGCGCGAGAGCAATGGCAACGTCATCGACGTGAAGATCCCGGCCGGTATCAAGGACGGCCAAAAGGTCCGCCAGCGCGGCAAGGGCAACGTTGGCCCGGCCGGCAATGGGGACCTCATCATCACGGTCAGCGTGAAACCCCACGACTTCTTCCAGCGCGACGGGGACAACATCCGCGTCCACGTGCCTGTCACGTTCGCGGAAGCGGCGCTGGGCGCCACCATCGAGGTTCCAACGCTCGACGGCGACACCGTCAAGTTGCGCGTCCCGGCGGGCACTCCCGCTGGCCGGACTCTGCGTGTGAAGGGCCGGGGCGTGAAGACGTCCAAGGCGACCGGCGACCTGCTGGTGACCATCGACGTCGCCGTTCCGCAGAACCTGAGCAAGGAAGCGGAGGAGGCCGTGAAGGCGTTCGCTGCGGCCACTTCCGACGCCAACCCGCGTCACGACCTGGCCGCGAAGGCCCGGTTGTAAGGAGAAGGTCATGGCTATCGACGTCAACCAGCCGATCTTCGTCATCTCCGTCGCCGCGGAGCTTGCCGACATGCATCCGCAGACGTTGCGCCAGTACGACCGTTTGGGCATCGTCTCGCCCAGCCGCGCGCCCGGAAAGTCCCGCCGCTACTCACAGAACGACGTGGACAGGCTGCGCGAGGTGCAACGCCTTTCGCAATCCGGCGTCTCCCTTGAAGGGATCAAGCGCATCCTGGACCTCGAGAACCAAGTGGCCGCGCTGCAGTACCGCGTGGCTGAACTGACGGAAGAACTGTCACGCCGCCGGACTCCCGTGGACACGAGGATCTTCGCAGCGGGGGCTGCGGGCGACGTCGTAAGCCTCGCACGGGGCCAGCGTCCCCGCGCCCGCTCCCAGGCCGTCGTCGTATGGCGACCGCGGCCGGGGGAGGGACAGCGTTAGCAGTAGGGACTAGGCCGAACGGTCCCAGCGGACCACAACCTTGGCTGCGCCCCCTTCTGTGCGCTCCACCTCGGCGATGATCTGCGACTCGGACGCGCCCATGTCCCGGATCTGCTGCTTGTAGTCCTCGAGGTGTTCCTGCAGGGACTCCTCCGTCCATTCACCGGGCCGCATGCGGGTGGAGATTTCCACGGGCTCGGTGGGGACTACCAGGTCCTGCGGCTGGGCGTCCGCCACGGGCCCGCGCTGAACGGGTTCACCATCCGGGGCCAACATGCGCCAGGCAAAGGCGCCGCCGGCAATGCCGGCCAGAAGTCCCATGACGACGAGCCATGCTGTGCGGCCGCGTCGTGGCCTCGGGTTCTGTGCGAGGCTGTTCGGAATGTTTGCAGATCGTCGTGCCATGGGAAGAATCGCCTTCCAGTTGGTTGCCGTACGTCGTGCTGGGTACGTTCTTAGCTTGTCACAGTATCGCCGTGCCTGTGGGCCACCCGCCAGGCACCGTCTTCCCGGCGTTAAACCTGCGCGGCGCAGCGTCCCCGTTATGCAGCGCACGTTCGGCCTGGTAAAGATCAGCCCTGACCCAGGCGAGGAAATCATCGTGGTCGGTCATTCTTCCAGAGTGGTGCTTTCCCTTGCCGGATGGAAGGGCAAGCTGTGGCTACGGCGGTCGAATCGACAGATAATAAAGGCATGGCACGGCAAGCAGCGCAGGTGCCTCAGCGTGGAATGTAAGCGCCAGTGGCGTTGAATGCTCATGGGGTGGGGATGGATTCCGATGTCGTTATCGGATGAAGAGCGACGGAGCCTCGAAGAGCTCGAGCGTGGACTTGTTGCATCGGACCCGGACCTTGACCTTCAACTGAGGTCCGGGCGGCTTCGTGGAACGGGAGCCAGGATGATCCTGGGCGCTCTGGCCGTCCTTGTCGGCTTTGCCTTGGTCATTTCGGGAATCATCACCCAAATCCTCATCGTGGGCGTGGCCGGATTCCTCGTGGCTGGTGGAGGAGCCTACCTTTTGCTGAGCCGTTTGGTTCTCAAGCGGCGGATCCGCAGGAACGGCGAGACGGGAAATGAGGCGGGACGAGGCGCTTAAACCACCGGTGAGTCCGGTTTGAACGGCACCTTGTCCAAATTTGTGGCGGCCTGATCGGGCGGGGTGGTGTCCGCGGGAACGGGAGTGGGCTCACCAGGCCGGACCATCATCCGCCAAGCCATGACGGCACCGAAGCACAATCCGGCACCGACCAGGAACGCCACCAATCCCGCACTCCCGGACTTCTGCCGGCGTCCGCGCCGGAGCGTTTGTGTTGCTTTCTTGACGGCCTTCGCTGCGGTGCCGCGCGCATGCTTGGCTGCCTTCCGGTCACCGGTCAGCGTGAGGACAACTCCGTGCACCACGGAAGGCACATCGGCATGGTTGATCCGGGACAACGCCCATCCCACCACGGCATCAGTTTGCGAAGCAGTACCCTCGGCGGCGTGCTTGACCCACTCGCCTGCCAGGTCCTGGACAGCTGGAACTACGGATTTGACTGAGTACACGATGACCCCTTCACGGAGTAGATGGCCCCGTGTGCCAGCCTACGCTACCCGCCCGGTGACAAACAGTACCGCGATCAGGCTCTAGTCCCGGATCACCGACGCAAGTTCCACGGGGTTGTCGAGCCCTGCCCACGAGCCGTGCAGCGCGAGTTCGGCGTGCAGCTCCGGCGCTGCAGCAGTGTTGACTGCAGCATCCGCGGCCACATCCACCACGCGGTTCACCTTCAGGCGCAGTGACCCCGCATCGATGATCGTCACGCCGCTGCCCGATACCGGCGCCGAAGCACTCAACCCGGGTACACCGCCGTCGAGCGTTCCGCTGCCCTTGACCGTGACGGTGCTGGGGCGCGGCTCGGCCTCACCGTCCACCAGCAACGCCGCTTCTTTTTGTCCGGTGAGGATCGCGGTGGCCAAGGCCTTGACGTAGACGGGATCGCCGCAGGCGTCGTACACCCAGCGCTTGCCCAGGACCGAGTGCTCCATGGTGCCGATCAGCCACTCGCTGGCGCCGCCGAGCTCGTGTCCGCGGTAGCTCAGGGGAATTTGGTAGACGCGTTCACCCGCGGCAACGACGTGGGTTTCAATGCCTACCTCGCCAGCGGGATCGTCAAAACGGTAGGCGCCGATGACCTCTGGTTCGCCGTCCTGGATGAACCACGGCTGCGTCGGCAGGTAGTCAGCGATGAGTTCAAGCTTGGTGGGGGACAGGGTTGCTTTGTGGATGATCGCCATGTCTCCCAGCCTAGGCCACGCCCTTTACAATCGAAGAGACGTCGACCATTGAGGGAATCATGAAGAAACTCACCACTGTCCTGATCGCTGCCGGGCTGCTCGCCTCGGCTTCCGCTTGTTCAGCACCGCAGCTGACCACCGCGCAGACCTGCGACAGGATGGCCGCCGCCGCATCCGGGCTCACCCAGAGCAACAACAAGACGGCAAGCAACCGCGTGGCCAACGCCATCCGCCCCATCGAGGGTGTCGCCTCGGACGACATGAAGCCGGTGGTGACTTCCATCCTGGCCCTGCTGGATGAGCAGGCGAAGGAAAACCCGGACGAGGAGAAGCTCGGCAAGCTGACTGAGGATTACCAGGAGGCTGGCACCAAGTACGGCCAGCTCTGCAACGGCGCCCAGTAGCGAACCTTTCCTACGAACGCTCTCTCACCTTCCACCCCTTAAACGCCAACGCTCTCTCACCGGATGAGAGAGCGATCGGCTGAAGGGGCGGTTCGGTGAGAGAGCGTTTTTAGTTGGAGGGGGTACGGAGCACGGCGTGGAAGGCGTAGGACGCGTTGCTCCAGATCACGAACAGCAGCGGTGCGGGTGCGAGTGCGATGCCCAGGACCGGCTGCAGTAGGGCCGCGGAAACGATGATGCACAGCAGTACCAGCATGGCCAGGCTCAGGTACCAGCGCTGTACCACCAGGTAGAGGGAGGCCTTCAGGATGCTTTTCAGCCTCGCCTGGGGCAGGAGTACGACGCCGGCAATCGCCGTCACTGCCAGGCTCACCGTCACGGCGGCTGCTACGACGATGAGCGGCAACAGGAGCGCGGCGCCTGGAAGGGACTGGATGGCTACGAGGTCTACACCGAGGAACAGCAGCAGTGCCACTGCGGCCACGCCGAGTGGTGCTGTCCGGGTGAAACTGCGCTTGTATCCGGAAAGGAAGGCAGCAACGGGGGTGACCGCGCCGCCGTCGTCGTTCAGGGACCGGAAGGCTGCGAAGAGGCCGGCGAGGGACGGCGCGATGGTGACTGAGAGGGCGAGAAAGAACGGCCAAGCGGCCGCTGGGTCTGCCACCAGGGAGAGGCAGAGCACCAGCGGCGCGTTGGCCAGGGCCAGCAGGACGTTGCCGGCCAGGAAGGTGTAGACGAAACCGAAGATGCTGCCGAAGGTTTCGAATCCTGGTCCTGACCAGCGGCGTTTGCGGGGAGCACGCACGGTGCTCATCCCTTCATTCCGCTCGTCGCGATGCCTTGGATGAAGTAGCGCTGGCCGATCAGGAAGATGATGAGGATGGGGATCACGGAGATCAC
Source organism: Paenarthrobacter sp. NPDC089714 (assembly GCF_044748905.1). Taxonomy (NCBI): domain Bacteria; kingdom Bacillati; phylum Actinomycetota; class Actinomycetes; order Micrococcales; family Micrococcaceae; genus Paenarthrobacter; species Paenarthrobacter sp. NPDC089714. Next base: position 62,168 of record NZ_JBIVGX010000016.1, on the reverse strand, counting down.
CGAGCCGGTCATGATCATGGCGTATTCGGCGTCGAACTGGCCCACGAAGGAGCGCAGGCCCAGCTGGACGGTCCAGAGGCGGTTGGAGGTGAGGTAGATGAACGGGCCCATGTAGTCGTTCCACGTGTTCACGAACGTCAGCAGGGCCAGGCTCGCCAATGCGGGCTTGGACAGGGGCAGGATCACGCGGGCCCAGATGCCGTACTCGCTGAGCCCATCGATGCGGGCTGCTTCGCACAGTTCGTCCGGGATGGTCATGTAGTACTGGCGCATCAGGAACACACCGAACGCACCGAAAGCCTGCAACAGGATCAGGGCGTTGAAGCTGTTGGTCAGGCCCAGGTTCTGCATCATGATGTACTGCGGCACCATGTACGCCTGCCACGGAACGGCGATGGTGCCGATGTAGCAGAGGAACAGCACGTCACGCCCGGGGAAGCGGACCTTGGAGAAACCGTAGGCCGCCAGTGAGCCCGTGAGGACTTGGAGGCAGGTGATGATCACCGCGAGGTAGAGGGAGTTCTGCAGGTAGCCCATCATGGGAATGCGGGTCCAGATGTCCGTGTAGTTGCTCCACACAAACTCCTGCGGGATCCACTGGATGGGGACGGTGAGGACCTGGTTGTTCTCCTTCAGCGAGGAGGACACCATCCAGATGAACGGCACCATGAGCGCCACCACCAGGACCACCAGCACGCCGTAGATGATCACATTGGCGGTCCGCTTCTTCTGCTCGCGCGGCGAACGCTTGCGGACTGTCCGACGGCGGTCTTCCGCACCTGCGGGAGGCAGGCCCGACCCGGCGAAGCGGGCCTCGGCCTTGAGGTCTTCGGCCATGTTGGTCATCAGCGTTCCCTCCGCTGTTGGATCTTGAACTGCAGGACGGTGACCGTCAGGACGATGAGGAACAGGACCAGCGAAATGGCCGAGGAGTAGCCGAACTTACCTTCGCCGATGCCCTCCTGGTAGATCAGCTGGGACAGGACTGTGGTGGAGCGTCCGGGGCCACCGTTGGTCATGACGACGATCAGGTCGAACACCTTGAAGCTGGAGACCGTCAGCATGACCACCACGAAGAACGTGGTAGGCCGCAGCGACGGGATGGTGACGTTCCAGAAACGCTGCCAGGCGCTGGCGCCATCGACTTCCGCGGCCTCGTAGAGTTCGGTCGGGATGGCTTGGAGTCCGGCCAGGTAGAGGACCATGTAGTAGCCCATGTCCCGCCACACGCTGGTGATGATCACGGCCGGGAGCGCCCAGTCCGAGCTTGAGGTCCAGCCCGGTGCGTTGGCGATGCCGATCGCGTGGAGGAGCTGGTTGATCGGTCCGTTGTCCGGGCTGAACAGCATGTTCCAGACGACGGCGACGGCCACCAGCGAGGTGATGTACGGGAAGAAGATCGCAACCCGGAAGAAGCCGATGCCCTTGAGCTTGCGGTTCAACAGCATCGCCAGGAGCAAGGCCAAGGCCATGGTCAGGGGAACGTGCCCGAGCGCATAGACCACGGTGTTGCGCAGCGCGATCCAGAACGAGTCGGAGGCGAACATCCGCTGGAAGTTCGCCAGCCCAACCCACTTGGGAGCACTGAACGAGGTCCACTCCATGAAGGAGAGCGCGAAGGCGGCGAGGACGGGGATCAGGGTGAAGGCCAGGAAACCGATGAAGTTCGGGAGGATGAACGTCCAGCCGATCAGGGTGTTGCGCCTGGCCTGCTTCCTGTTGCCCCGGCCGGCAACAGCCGGGGCAACGGGCTTGGAGATTGTTTCTGTACTCATAACGAGCCTTACTGGCCGAGGACTTCGCTCTTGACGCGCTTGCCCATCTCAGCAATGCCATCCGTGACGGAGCGCTCGCCAACCATGATCAACTCGTGCTCCTGGTTGAGGACCTTGTCCGTGGCCGCCGACTTGTCGCTCACAGGCATTTCGAGTGCGGTGGTGTCCGGGGTGAAAGCCTTCTTGGACAGCTCGTCAGTGGGCATGCCGTCCAGTTTGAAGTAGGCGTCCTTCACAGCATCGTCCTGCAGGGCAGGAACAACGCCGATCTTGGAGATGGCCTTGGCGCCCTCCTCACCGGAGGCCCATTCGATGAACTTCTTGGCCTCATCGGAGTGCACGGCGTTCTTGTTCACGGCGAATGCCGTGGGCGAACCGAACGTGGTGACCTTGCCGTCGTCGTTCTTCTGGGGCATGGGGGCCAAGCCCCAGTTGACGTTGGTCTTGCCGTCCTTCTTGGCCTGCAGGATGCCGGCGATGTACCAGGTGCCCATGGGCATCATGGCTGCCTGTCCGGTTTCAAACATGGTCCGATAGCTCGTCTTCTGGCTCTTGGCCGTGCCAAAGTCCAGGGTGGCGCCGCTCTTCTGCAGGTCCAGCGCGGTGTTGTACTGGTCCTCGAAGTAGCCGTAGTCGCCGCTGTTCTGGTCCTGGCCGTTCTGGGCTGCAGAGATGGCCTCAACCACTGAACGCCAGATGTGATGGTACGTGCCGTAGACCTTCTTGCCGTCCGCGCCGGTTGTGGTGAGCTTCTTGGCCAGTGCCGTGTACTCGTCCCAGGTCAGGTCCTTGGGGTCTTCCACCCCGGCGGCCTTGAGCAGGTCCTTGTTGTAGTACAGCAACCAGAAATCCTGGCGGTAAGGCGCTGCGTAGTATTTGCCGTTCATGTCGAAGGCGTCGAGGCCGGCGAGTTTGTCCTTGCCAACCTTGTCCACTACGTCGCCGATTTCCTGCAGCTGGCCGTTGCTGGCGTAGCGGGAGTAGTCAATGACGTTCTTCATGGTCAGGACGTCCGTGGTGTCCCCGCCGGCCAGCATGGTGGTGACCTTCTGTGGGTAGTCATCGGCGAGGATGTCCACGGGCTCAATGTCGATGTTCGGGTTGGCAGCCTCGTAGCTGTCGAACAATGCCTTGAACTCCGGGGTTCCCTCGTAGTTCCAAACGGAGACCGTCAGCTTGGTCTTGCCGTTTGCTGCCGGTTGGTCGGCAGGGCCTGCTGCGCCTGAGCAGCCGGCGAGTCCAAGCCCTGCAGTCACCGCAAGGGCGATCGCGGCGAGGGTTGTGCGCTTCATTGCGTTCTCCTTAGTACTGGTATTAAGTCTGCCGCACGTGCGGCAGGTTGGTTCATGCGGACTTAGGCGCTGAGGCCAAGATCCGCGTGCACTACTTGGGCCAGGAGGTCCTTCCCGGCGAGGTACCGTTCAAGGTCATCCAGGGCGGCATCGGACATCCGCCGGGTTTCCGTGCCGAGCGATCCGGCGATGTGTGGGGTGATGATCACATTGGGCAGGTCATACAGGACCGAATCCGCCGGGAGCGGTTCGGGTTCGGTGACGTCAAGGAGCGCGGTGATGCGACCCTTGCGGCATTCGGCTTCAAGCGCCGCCGTGTCCACAAGGGAGCCGCGCGCGGTGTTGATGAGCGTCGCGTGGTCCTTCATGATGTCCAGCTCGGGCGTGCTGATCATGTTGCGGGTTTCCGGCAGGGCCGGCGCGTGGATACTTACGACGTCGGACTCCCGCAGCAGTTGCTCCAACGTCACCAAGCTGCCACCGGCGGCAGCGACCTCCGCCGGGTTCGCGTGGGGATCGCTGACCAGGCACGTAACGTCCTGCAGTTGCTGGACCAGGTTCACCACGCGGCGGCCGATGCGCGAGAAGCCGACGATTCCAATGACCCGGCCTATGTTCCCGAGTTCGCCGCGGGCCGTGGCGTAGTCCCAGTCCTCGCGGAAGGTCCGGGCATCGTTGGCCAGGACGTGGGCCTTCTTGCCGGCCAGCACGATCGAAGCGAACGTGAACTCGGCGACGGGGATCGCATTGGCGTCTGCTCCGTTGGTGACAGTGATGCCGCGATCCCACAACTCCTCACTCACAAAGCTGCGGACAGTCCCTGCACAGTGGAACACTGCCCGGAGTTTGGGCATGCGCTCCAGGCGTTCTGCAGTGAGGCGCGGAACACCCCAGCTGGTGAGGAGGATTTCCACCTCTTCCAGGCGTCCCGTGAGTTCGGGTGCGTCGAGGGAATCCGTCCATGGTTGCCCGCCGAGGTCCACCATTCCTGCCAGCCGCTCCAGTCGTGCGGAATCGAACTGGTCAGCAAAGGTTCCGCTATTCATGACCAGCAGTGCCTGGGGCTTGAGCGACATTCAGGGACCCTCCCTTCGGTTCTTTGTTGGTCTGTTCGACCGTGATTTATGTGTTGCATCACATCTAATAATCAGTACATACTCATGAACAAGACAGTTCATTCAACTCAATCGAGCTTGATCTAAAACGTTCATACTCGAACATCTGAGAGAAGAATTCCATGCTGAAACCTCCCGGCGCCGTCACTGTGGACGCGCCGCCGCTGCGCACCGCGTGGGGCACCGAGGCCTCCGTTCCGGCTTTGCTGACCTCGCTCCGCGACGCCCGCTCCCGGCTCACCGTGGGCCCGGCGTCCGACGGCGGGTGGCAGCGCATCGGCCAGGCTCCCGTTCAGGCCCTGGCCGAGCAAGCAGCCACCGAGAAGGGCGCCCCTTGGCCACAACCGCTGGTCTCCCACTACGCGCGGTACTTCCGCGACGGAAACCGCACAGCCTACGAGGGACTCGTGGCGAGCCGGCAGCAGCGGCTGACACGCGCCGTCGTCATGGCTGCTGTCTCCGGGCCCGACTCCGGTGAGGGCTGGCTGGATGAGGTGATCGACGGTGCGTACCTGCTGTGCGAGCAGAGCTCCTGGAGCTGGGCTGCGCACGACGATGTGTTCACCCGTTCCGGCGAGGTAGTCCCGGACCCTTCGCGCCCGTACCTCGATCTTGGTGCCGGGGAAGTGGTGGCACAGCTTGCGTGGCTGGACCACGTCCTGGGGTCCCAGCTTGAGAAGCGTGCCTCTGGCCTGCGGAAACGCCTTCGCTTCGAGGCGCACGAGCGTGTGATCCGGCCCTTCCTGGACAGGCTCGATTGGCACTGGCTGGGCCTCAACGGCGACGTGCACAACTGGAACCCGTGGATCCACACCAACATCATCGCCGCAGCGTTGCTGTTGGTTGACGATCCCGAACTGCAGGCCACGGTCATTGCCCGCTGCATCGAGGGCCTGGACCGCTTCCTGGCCTCGATTCCAGCAGATGGGGCGATCGACGAGGGCTTTGCCTACTGGTGGAACGGAGCCGGACGGGCGTTGGAAGGTTTGGCGCTGCTTGAGCAAGCCGCGGGGCTCAATCCCGATCTCCCGGTGGTCCGTGCGCTCGTCGCGTTCCCCAACAGCATGCATGTGGGCGGGTCCTGGTTCCTCAACGTCGCCGACGGCCCTGCCCGCGCAGCCGACTCCTTGCCCTGGGACATGCTGCATCGCTGGGCCGTCCGCCTGGGGGATTCCCATGCTGCCCAACTCGCCGCAACCTTTGCCGCCGTCGGGCCTGAACCAAACCCAGCCGCCGGACTGGGCCGCGTCCTCACCCAACTGGGGGACAGCAAACGTCGGTATGAGCCCTCAGTGGAGCAGGTGCTGTCCCCCAGTTGGGGGACGTGGCTCCCGTCCGTGCAGATCATGCTTGCCCGGCAAACCCCCGGATCCACGGACGGCCTCACGCTGGCGGCCAAGGGCGGGCACAACGGCGAGCACCACAACCACCGGGATGTAGGCTCCGTCGTGGTTGCCATGGACGGTGTCCCCCTCCTGGTCGATGCCGGCCAACCTACGTACACTGCGCAAACATTCGGCCCCGATCGCTACCAGATCAGGGCCATGCAAAGTGCGTGGCACAGCGTCCCGGCACCGTTTGGGCTCGAACAAGGAACGGGCCGGGAATTCGCGGCAACCGTCCTGCAGGAACCCACTCCTGATGAGCCAACGCTTGCGCTGGGCCTCGGCGCCGCCTATGGGCTCGACCATCCTGAGCAGTGGCTCCGCACCTCGATCCTGAACCGGGAGGCCGGGACAGTGGTCATCGATGACCGCTGGAACCTGCAGTCCCCGCCACCGGAAGGGACGGACGACGTCGACATCACCTACCTGGCTGCCGGCACCGTCCGCTTGGGCCAGGACGCGACGGCGACCATCACCCCGGCGGGCATCCCGACTGTGGCGGGCGGACGCGGAGTCCAGTTGCGCTGGAAGCCGGAGACCGCCGTCGTGCTCGTGGACGAATGGCACCTCGACGATCCGCTGCTGGGCGATATCTGGGGCGACAAGCTGACCCGGCTGCGGTTCCGCATGCCCGCCGAAACCCGCGCTTCCGGCGCGTTCACCCTCACTCTGGAGGCAACACATGAGCACTGAACCAGGCCAGGAATCCGGCGGCAAGTCGCTGTTCTCGCTGCAACGCCGTGAGCGGTTGATGGAGGAGTTGCGCGCCCACGGGGCCATCACCGTCCGGGACATCGCCGCCAAACTGGGAGTCAGTGAACTGACCATCCGGCGCGACGTGAACATCCTCGCCGACGAAGGACTCGTGTCCCGCGTGCATGGAGGCGCCACGCTGCCCAGCCCGCTGGACCGATCCACAGCCGGGCGGGCCCCGTCCCACAGCTACTCGATCGGCATGGTTGTCCCGTCCCTGGACTATTACTGGCCGCAGGTCATCAGCGGTGCCCGCGGCGAGGCCGAGGTTCAGAACCTCCGGATCACGGTCCGTGGCTCCGCCTACGACGCCGCAGACAACCGCCGCCAGGTGCAGGCGTTGCTTGATACCCAGAACATCGACGGGCTCATCGTGGCTCCGGACATGGGTGGCGAGCACGGCAAAGAGTTGCTCCGCTGGCTCAATGCCCTGCCCATTCCCGTGATCCTGGCCGAACGCCGGGCGCCGTCGGAGATCCCGGCGCACAAGCTCGAGTGGGTGGCCACGGACCATGCATTCGGCGCGGGAATGGCCGTGCGGCATCTGTGGCAGGAAGGGCACCGCATGATCGGATGCCTCACCGATTCCACCAGCCCTACCAGCCCGCACGTGGTTCGTGGATGGAAGCAGGCCATGAACGCGTTGAAGATTCCGTTGGACAAATCCATCCACGAGGATTCGGCCAAGCTGGACAACGGAGACCGCGCCAAGCACTTTGACCGCGTGCTGGAGCTGTGCCGTGAATCGGGAACCACCGCGATGTTGGTGCACTCCGATACCCAGGCTGTGGCATTTGTGCAGCACTGCGTAGACCGCGGCGTGGACGTGCCGGGAAGCATGGCAATTGTGGGCTACGACGACGAGGTCGCCTACCTGGCCGAGCCCGCCATCTCGGCAGTGCGGCCGCCCAAGAGCTACGTGGGGAAGGTTGCGGTGCAGCTCATGGCCGCGCGCCTGGCCGAGGGAAGGATGCGGCCGGTGCATCGGATCGACCTGAACCCTGAACTGATTGTCCGGGAGTCCTCCGTGGGTGCTCCGCACGTTGTTCTGGAGGATTCGCTCTGATGGCCCTTGAACTGCCCCCGTTGGACCACGCGCTGTCCCCGCACACTGGCCTGACCCGTTCCCACTGGACCACCTACGCGGACTACATGCTCCGCTCCGTGCACCGCTTCGGTTCCGAGGACCACGCCAACATCTACCTGCCCGAACCCAACAGCCGGTACGGGCGGGGGAGCGATTCGCTGGAGGCCTTCGCCAGGACGTTCCTGCTCGCCTCCTTCCGGATCGCCGGCGACCCCGCGAACACTGGCTGGATCGCGGAGTGGTATGCCGCCGGGCTGGACGCCGGGACCAACCCGGCCAATCCCAACCGATGGCCCACGCCAGGTGAGTTGGGGCAGGCGAAGGTTGAGGCGGCGTCGTTGGCGGTTGGCCTGGCACTGACCCGCGATGTCCTGTGGGACAAGCTTCCGCAGCGAGTGCAGGAGCAGCTCATTGCGTGGTTCGAGACCGTGATCGGCGAGGACTATCCGCCCATCAACTGGGTATGGTTCCAGATTGTGGTGGAGACGTTCCTGGCCTCTGTGGGAGGGCGGTATTCCGACGAGGACATCGACGCCGGGCTCGCCATCCACGATTCCCTCTATCGGGGCGGTGGCTGGTTTGCCGACGGTCCTGAACGTGCTTACGACCATTACGTGGGCTGGGCCTTCCAGGTGTACCCGCAGCTTTGGGCGTTGATGGCACCCGACGATCCGCGCGTCGCGGCCCGCAAGAAGCTCGACGGCGACCGGCTGGCTGATTTCCTGGATGACTTTTCCTACCTCGTCGGCGCCAACGGGGCCCCACTTATCCAGGGTCGGAGCCTGATCTACCGGTTCGCGGCTGCAGCGTCATTCTGGGTGGGGGAGTTGTCCGGGCACACCCGCTTGGCTCCGGGGACGGCCCGGCGGGCTGCCTCGGGGATGCTTGACTACTTCGCGCGGCACGGAGCCCTCACCTCGGAAGGCCTCCTGTCCATCGGCTTCCACGGCTCATTTCCAGGTATGAAGCAGGCGTATTCCGGGTTCGGATCGCCGTACTGGGCAGCGAAGGGGATGCTTGGACTGGCCCTTCCCGCCGACCACCCGGCGTGGACATGTGTGGAGGCGCCCTTGCCCGTTGAGGTCGGCGACACCCAGCGGCTCATCACAGCACCGGGTTGGCAGGTTGACGGCACTGTCGCTGACGGAGTGGTGCGAATCCGGAATCACGGGACGGACCACGCCGTCCCCGGGGCTGCGTTGGCGGATTCGCCCCTGTATGCCCGGATTGGCTACTCGACTCACACGTTCCCGGACCTGGTTCCTGGGTCACTGGACAACGCGGTGGCGTTCGTCGACCCTGACGGCGGTCTGACGCATCGGACCGGATTCGAGCACCTCGGGTCCTTCTCCTTCGGCAGTGTTTCCGTTGGGGCGTCCCGGTTCACCGCCAACTGGATCACGCCCGATCCCGACGCCGGCCCGGACCACGGCAGCGGCGTCTCCGGCACTGCGAGTCCAGGGCCGACCGTGACCGTGGTGTCCGCGACGCGGGGCGCCCTGGAGCTGCGGTTGGTACGGGTTACTGGTGCCTCAGAGGCCGCGTTGCGGATTGGTGGCTGGCCCGTGGATGCTGCTTCATCCGTGGTCAGCTCGGTCCACGCCGTGTCCGGTTTCGGGAATGTCCTGGATACGTCCGGGACTTTCCTCCGGTCCGGTGCCCACCCGATGGGTTCGGAACTCACCATCCCGTGGGTAGGTACCGCCGGTCCCGCGCGCGAGGGCGACTACGCCGCCGTCGTGAATCTCGCCAGCGGGGGAGGTGCCTCGGAGACGGTGCAGTACGTCGACGGCCACTTCGAATTCCCCGGCGGTGAGCGCATCCCGGCCGATCTGCTCACCCGATTCGACGATGCATGAAAGATTCTGCTGGATCATTCCGTCCCTTACCCGGCGCCTGCCTTGAAATAACGCAGTGGGCGGAGGCTGAACATGGAATGATCCAGCAGAATCGCGGGGGTAGGCTCGCATGACCCGGCCTGACCTCAAAGCCCGCCTTCTCGCGGCCTACGATGCCCAACTTCGCACCGACGCAGAGACCCCGAGTGCCCTCACGGTGACAGAGCACGGCCCACTCCGGCTGGTGACTTTCCTGGGTGGCCGCGGCTTCATCACGTACCGGGACTTGGGTGGGGCCGATGAAGAGGGTGTCCGCAGCCTGGTCTCGGACGCCGTGGCCTACTTTGACGGTCTGCCGGAAATCACAAAGGTCGAGTGGAAGTCCCGCGGCCACGACCATGCGCCCGGGCTCCACGAAGCACTCCTGGACTATGGCTTCACACCTGACGCGCCGGAGTCGATCATGATCGGCGAAGCCCGGGCGCTCAGCCAGGACGTGCCCTTGCCTGAAGGTGTGACACTGCGCCGGGTGGTTGATGAACCTGACGTCCGGGCGATGAGCGCCATGCAGGACGAGGTTTTCGGCGAGCCCGTCTCGGACGAGATGGCGAATGCGCTGCTTCGCCGGCTTTCGCTTGATGATGCCATGGAACTGTGGATTGCCGAGGCGGACGGTGTCATCATCAGCGCCGGTCGCTTGGAGCCCGTACCCGGTACGGACTTCGCCGGGATCTGGGGCGGTGCAACGCGTCCGGAGTGGCGGGGCCGGGGGATCTACCGGGCTTTGACTGCCCGCCGGGCCCAGTCCGCGTTGGCCCACGGCAAGACGCTCATCAACAGCGACTCCACCGAGTTTTCCCGCCCGATCCTCGAGCGCTCCGGGCTGGTCAAGGTCTCCACCACCACGCCGTATCGTTGGACGCGGAGCTGACCGGCTCAGGACGGTGAGTAGCGGTTCCCTTATTCACATTTAGGACCACAAATGTGAATAAGGAGGCCTGTTGTTGTTAGTTGTGCCAGAAAATAACAATAAGGGACCCCGTATTGCTCGTTCGGAGCACAGCGAGGCCCCCTCGGAACACGTCCGAGGGGGTCTCGCTGGAGAAGGCAGATTCCTACTTACCTGCGGCGAAGGTGCTCACGCACTGCCCCTGGTTCTTGAACACCGGCGACGGACTCCACTTCCACCCGTCGTTCTTGCAGGCTTCCTTTCCTGTGGAGATGTCCACGCGGTACTCCTTCACGGTCCCGCCCGGAGCTGTCACGGTGACAACCGCCGTCGGGCTTTCCGCGGTGGGTTGCCGGACGGTCACCTTCGCGTTCGTGTCCAGCGGATAGCCGACGACGGCGGGAGTCGCCGACGAGGTCAGCGCGCGGTACGCGGTGGTTCCGGGAGCGAAGCCGACCACTGATGCCTGGTTGACCAGGAGCCGGCCGAGGTCGGCGAATCCTGAGTCGGCCAAGCGGGTTCCGGCGATGGCTACCTCGGCGACCTTCGTGTAGGAGGCCGTGGTGACGAAGGAGACCCGGATACCGCGGGTGGCGACTGGATCGAAGGAAACGGTGGTTGGAGCGGAAACGGAGAGCCCGGTCACCGTGCCGGCGGAGGTGTCCTTCCACGTGCCCGCTGCATCCTGGTACTGAACCTTGAGGCTCGTCGCGGCCTTCTCGGCCGACGTGACTGTCACGGAGGAGACGGTGTAGTTGCGGCCGAAAGCGTAGGACAAGCTGTCACCGTTGCGCCCGCCGCTGACCCAGTTGGACCAACGGGTGGAGGGGTTGGCGTCGCACGTGTTCTTGGCGATGTACGAGCCCTCGGTGTAGCTTGCCATGACGGTGGTGGCGGGGTCGTCCTTGCAGATGTTGGCCACGGGGACGCGGTCCACCACGATGACGGTCAGCGTGGCATCAAGTGAGCCTGCCTTGCCCGGAACGGTCAGCGTTCCCGCGGTTTCCAGGGAAGCGGCACTCAAGGCAGACCAGTCCCATGTCGCGGCGAGCGGATTGCGGGCCGGGCCGTCTGCGATCTGGCCGGGCACCGTGGCCGGAGCTGCCGCCTTCACGCTACCCAGTGAAGACCCAACCCCCACTGTCACCGACGCCGGATCTGTAGCAATGTACTGGCCCACAGTCACGGTCAGGACTGCCTCAAACGCCTGCCCATAGGGATCGACGCCGGAACCGTACACCGTCACTTTGCCTGCCTTCTGCCACGCGCCCGCGTCGACGGAGGACCACGTCACAGGCAGCGGTTTGCCCGGGCCTGCCTTGTACACGGGGGTGACGGTGGTTGGCAGCGCAGGAGGAGCCCCAACGGGAGTGCTCACGTCCAGCGGTGCCACTCCCAGCAGCCTCATATCCGCGATGTCCGTGAACGCCCAGGCTTGGTGCGGGCTGGCAAGTGCGGTGGCTGTGGTCCCGGTTGATGAACCCAGGGCGACGGTGGTCCCAGCGGACGTCTGGTTGCCTGAGACCTGCAGCGCAATCGCCGCTCCAGCATTGACCAACGTCCATTGTTTCCCGTTCTCCGTGGTAACTATCCACTGTGCAGAGGGAGTGGCTTTGGCCTGTTCCAGTGAGAGGGAAGCCAAGGAAGCTGCACCACTTTGAGACCCGTTCAGCACACCGCCGTTGCCTGCCAGCACACGGCCGTCAGCCGAAGAAATCACCCAGCGACGGTCGTTGGCGAACTCGTCGTCCGGGCTAACAGCGTTGAACGTCCAGATCTGCGGAGCCACTCCGGCGGCGTCGGAACCGAGGTCCTGGATCGACGCACCGCCCGTGCCGGCCGTCAGGTACTTGCCGCTCGCCTCACCGGAGAGGTGGTAGCGGTGACCGTCCTCAACAGGTGCGGCGTCCTCCGAAACCCCGCTGACGCCGTCGACGACGAACGTCGCCACGGACGCGGCAGGCACCTCAACCGTGGCGGACTTCGCTGCGGTGTCGACGGCGACCGGCGCGCCTTTCACCAGGGCGTTCTTCTCGATGTCGTCCAGGGGCGACTTGGTGGTGACCACCGGCGTGACCTTCGCGCCCGGAGCGATGCTGCCGAAGCGGCTGAGATCGATGGTGACCTTCTCCGCCGTCGGGGTGTCATTGAAGTGGACCAGCGTGGCACCGGTGCCGTCGGCGCGGAGGGCGCTGGCCGTCTTGGCGTCGTTGTTCTGGATGAGGAAGTCGCCGGGGCGGATGTAGTGCGTGAAGTTGCGGGTGGTGTTGTACTTCTGGTTGGTCAAGACCTTGCACTTGGCCGAGTCTAGGACGGCGCCGTCGTTAAGCCTGCGGTTGGAGTAGCCCTCACGGCCGGCGTAGTTGCAGTCGAAGTCGACGTAGATGGAACCCCAGCCCTTGTCGGCCTTCTCCTGCTTGTACGTGTCCTCCACAGGCTGCCAGAACACCCAGGCATTCGGCTCAAGTTCGCGGAGGTCGTTGACCATCCGGCCCGCGATGCCCAAGCCATTGGTGATGTTGGAGCGGTCCCAGCCGCTGGTCGAGTCGCCGAGCGCCGGATTGCCGGTCCAGAAGCCGCCCACTTCGCTCATCCACAACGGCTTCTCCGTGGAGTTGGCCAGGTCGCGTACCCTGCGACGGTCATTGGTTCCGTAGGTGTGGACGTTGAGTTGCGCAACCGCGTCCTTGGCTTCCTGGCTGTAGCCGTTCCAGTTGGTCATGAACTTGGTGGGATCGGTCTCGTCCATCGCCGAGATGACGGCGTCGGTGCTGCCCTTCGCAAGTTCGGCGGCCAGCAGCTTGGTGACGCGGTCCTGCGCGGCCGGGTAGATCAGCGCGCCTTCCTGCTTCTGCGTGTACGTTGTGGGCGGCTTCCCCGTGGCGGCGTTGATGTCCGTGCCCCAGTAGCCGGAGTTGGGCTCATTGAATGGATCGACAGTGTCCACCTTGATCCCGCTGCCCTGCTCAAGAAGCTCGACGGCGTGCCGCATGTACGCGGCGAACTTTCCTTCCGCTTCGGGCAGCAGGTTTTCGCCCTTGTTGGTGTTGACCTGTCCGGAGACGTAGCCGCTCTTGGTCATGAACCAGGGCGGCGAGTTGCTGAAGGCTTCCCAATGCGTAATTTGCTGATCTTCGGCCAGACGCTCCACCCACCACCGCTGGTTCTGGTCGGCGTCGGGGTCGTAGGAGGCGGGTTCGTCCGGGTCCCAGGCGTTCAGGAAGGCGAGCTTGTTGGCCTGGGTTTTGTCGACGCTTCCGTCAGGGTTGTAAAGGTTCGACGCCGGATGGCCGGGTTGCGCTTCGGCGACCGGCTTCCACCATCCCTCCACAGCACTGCCGTCGTTGAGGTAGTTCGCGACGTCCGACGCGTTGCCACCACCGACGTTATAACGGGCGATGTTGAGGTTCAGCCCGTCCTCACCGAAGACCTTCTGGTAGAGCTCCTCCCGCAGTTCCGGTGAGTATCCCGCCGTCGCATTCGCGAACCAGACCAGGCTGGTTCCCCAGCCTTCGAACGCTTCGCTGCGGCTGGCCGGGTTCGGGGTGATGGTGATCTGGGTTGCGTCGACTGCCGGTGCGGCTGGTGCTGTGGGCAGGAGGGCCAGGCCTGTGGCTGCTGTGACGGCTGCCGCCAGAGCGGCCACGGGCCTTCGGAGTCTTGGAATCGCCATGGGTGTACCTCGTCATCGGGGCTTGGGTGCTTGTCTGTGCCGGTCTTCGTGCGAAGCCGGGCAAACCGAGACTATGAGGAGGTTTGGGGCCTCACAAGCGAGTCGAACAGGGTCGATCGGGGTTGGTCGGAAGTGTTCTTGATCGATTGCAACGCGAGGATCCTTACGGCCCATTCAGGCCGTCTGGATGGGCCGTATCTGACCCTGCGTTGCGGTCGACCGCGACAAAGCTGTATAGATGTATACAAGTACACTCACTCTTCATTGGCGGCACCCTTGGCAGATCCTCAACCTCGAAACACCGGGGCACACCTCGTTTACACGGAATTGAAGCGGCAGATCCTCGACCTTGAACTCAAGCCAGGCACGCGCATCTACGAGCCCGCAATGGCCACGTCACTGCAGGTCAGCCGGACGCCGCTGCGCGAAGCGATCCGCCGTTTGATTTCGGAGAGCCTCCTGGAGCAGCAGCCCACCGGGGGAGTGCTGGTTCCGCTGCTTGACGCGACGGCAATCTCCGAGCTGTACGACGTGCGGGCCGCACTGGAATCCCTGATGGCCCGTGAAGCGTGTGCCCGCGCAACGGAGGCCGATATCGAAAAACTGCAGGGCATCCTTGAACGCAACGCTGCCATGGTGGGCTTCGCGGACGAAGCCATGAAGTACGGCGTCACGCTCCACGCCGCCATAGCCTCAATCGCCGGCAACTCCTGGGCACTGCGTTTCCACGGGCAGATCGCCAGCCAGGTGGAACGCTACCGATACTTCACCAACAACTCCGCCGAGCGTCGTGAGGAAGCCCTGGCCGACCACCGCCGGTTGGTGGCCGCGCTGGCTGCGAAGGACGCGGGCACTGCGGCGAAGATCGCATTTGACCACGTCATAGGAGCCCGGGACGAGACAGTGCGCATGATCTCGGTCAAGGGCCTCGACCTCGAATGATCGGCGAACTGGGGCGGCGTTCGTCCACGGCACTTCTTGTCCATTCTGCGTTGATCCAGGCAGTGACGTTCCTGGTCCGGCCCGCCGCCACGTACCGGGCCCTTGAACTCGACGTCCCAGCCTTCGCCCTTGGCGTCCTCGCGGCAAGCTACGCCGTCTTTCCCTTGCTGCTCGCGCTGCCCATCGGCAACCTGGTGGACCGCCTGGGCGAGCGTCGGCTCATGGCTGCAGGGTCCGCCGTCGTTCTTCTTTGCTCAACGTTCCTGCTCTTTTGGGGGACGTCCGTAGCGGCGCTGATCGCCGGAACGGCGCTTCTGGGTGCGGGCCAGCTGGCCTGTGTTGTGGGGCAGCAGGCGGTGGTGGCGAACAACGCGGTGTCTTCGCGGCTCGACTCAGCCTTTGGCTACCTGACGTTCGCGGCGTCGTTGGGGCAGGCGTTGGGACCGCTCGCCATTTCGCTTGTTGGCGGTGCATCCGTGCGGCCGGACACCCAGGCAATCTTCATTCTGGCCGTTGCCATGGGATTGGTGCTGTTCTGCACCACGTACCTTGTTTCCTCCCAGGTGAGCAGCGGTCGACGAACCTCACGATCCGCCGAGGCACCGCGGGGGAGTGCGTTCGCTCTGCTTCGCGCGCCGGGAGTGGCACGTGCTTTGGCGACCAGTGCGACCGTGTTGGCCGTGGTGGATTTGACGGTCGTCTACCTGCCGGCGCTCGGTGCCGAACGAGGCATCACTGCGGGAACTGTTGGCCTCATGCTGACGGTCCGGGCGCTGTTCTCCATGGTTTCCCGCATCGGTTTGGGCAGGGTTTCCCGCGGGCTGGGGCGGATGAAGTTACTGGTGCTCAGCCTGGCCGTGTCCACAGTGTCCCTTGCCGTTGCCGCGATTCCCATGCCGGAGTGGTTGCTGTTCATTGTCATGGCTTTCCTTGGCCTCGGGCTTGGCATCGGCCAACCGCTCACCATGTCCTGGCTCTCCGCGCAGGCGCCACCCGGGCAGCGCGGGCGGGCGTTGGCTCTGCGGCTCGCGGGCAACAGGGTCGGCCAAGTGATCCTGCCGAGCGCCATCGGCGTGGTGGCCGTGGGGCTCGGCGCGGCCGGTGTGTTCCTGGCCTCTGCCGCTGCTGTCGGCGGGACGATGCTGATGCTGCGGGGTGTGCGGCTGGACGACTGATGCCTGTCCTTCCGCCAACTGACTGGCATTTGTGGTTGATATGAGCGCTGAGAACAACCACTACTGCCAGTCAGTTGGGAGACTACTCCGCGAACAGCGCCGCCAGGTCCTCCGCCGTCAACGAACCGCCGGCCAAGGCATCGCCTTCCATCACATCCGCGAAGAGCTGCGACTTCTTGGCCTTCAACGCCATGACCTTCTCTTCGATGGTGTCCTTGGCCACCAGCCGGTAGACCATGACGTTCCGCGCCTGGCCAATGCGGTGCGTCCGGTCCACAGCCTGTGCTTCCGACGCCGGGTTCCACCACGGGTCCAGCAGGAACACGTAGTCGGCTTCGGTCAGGTTCAACCCGAAACCGCCGGCCTTCAGCGAGATCAGGAAGACGGGCGCGCTGCCGTTCTTGAATTCGCTCACTACGTCGCCTCGGTTCCGGGTGCTGCCGTCGAGGTAGCAGTATTCGATGCCCTCGGCATCCATCCGCTCGCGGACCTTGCCCAGGAACCCGGTGAACTGGCTGAAGATCAGGGTCCGGTGGCCTTCGGAGATGATGTCCTCGAGCTGCTCGAACAGGACATCCAGCTTGGACGAGCGGACGGCGGAGAGGGAGGAGTCCACCAGCGAGGCGTCCAGGCTCAGCTGCCGGAGCAGCGTCAACGATTGGAAGATCGTGAAACGGTTTTTGTTGACGTCGTGGATCAGCCCCAGGATCTTTTGCCGTTCGCGCTGCAGGTGGGTCTGGTAGACCTTCTGGTGGCGCGGGTTCAGCACTACTTCCAGGACCTGTTCCTGCTTGGGCGGCAAGTCCTGGATAACTTGCTCTTTGGTGCGGCGCATCATGAGTGGACGGACACGACGGCGGAGCTTGCCCAGTTGCGCCGAGTCACCGTTCTTCTCCACGGGCTTCTGGTAGTTTTCGGCGAATCTCTTGGGGCTCGGGAACAGCCCGGGCGCCACGATCGAGGTGAGGGCCCAGAACTCCATGAGGTTGTTTTCCAACGGAGTACCCGTGATGGCCAGCTTGAACCGCGCAGGAAGTTTTCGCGCGCACTGGTACGCCTTGGACTGGTGGTTCTTCACGAACTGAGCCTCGTCAAGCATGAGCCCGGCCCACTGGAAGTAGGCGTACGCCTCATAGTCGATGCGGAAGAGGGCATAGGAGGTAATAACGACGTCGGCACCCGCCATCGCTTCGGACGGCAACAGGCCACTCTTCGCGAAAGTCTCCGAAACGGTGCGCACCATCAGGCCCGGAGCAAACCGCTGAGCTTCGGACGCCCAGTTGCTGACCACGCTGGTGGGGGCCACCACCAAGAACGGCGCCCTGTCGTTTCCGCCGTCCACGGCCAGCTCCTGCGCCGCGCACATCAGTGCAATGGCCTGCACGGTCTTGCCTAGACCCATGTCGTCGGCCAGCACTCCACCCAGGCTGTGCTTGTACAGGAAGCTGAGCCAGTTGAATCCTTCATGCTGGTATGGCCTGAGCTCGGCGTTAAGGCCGGCCGGCAGCGGCAGCCCGGTCACGCCGTCGTCGAGCAGTCCACCCACCGACTCCCGCCACGCGGCCGCCTGCTCGTCCACAATCCCCAGTTGCGCCAGCTCGTCCCAGAGCCCCACCTGGAAACGGCTGATCTGCAGGGTGCCGTCCTTGTTGTCCGGATTGTCCTGGAGCGAGCGGGCCTCGTCGATGAGTGCGCGGAGCTGATGAAGTTCGGGGAGGTCCAGGGAGAAGTGGGCGCCGCTGGGCAGTAGCATGCGCGTTTGTCCGGCGGCGAGCGCGGAGAAGACTGCGGCGAAGGACACCGGTTCGCCCTCGAGGGTGATGACGATGCCGAGGTCGAACCAGTCGCCGCTCGCGGTCTCCTTGGTGGAGATCGATACAACGGGCGCCTCTTCCGCCTCCCGGTAATCGGCGATGTCGCCTGACGTTTCAACCACGACGTCGGGCAGTTCCCTGAGTGCCGGCAGCACCTCTTCGGTAAACGCGAGGGTGTCCAGGCCGCCCAGTTCCGCGGTGGCCGTGAGCCGCGGTGCACCCCAACCTCCGGTGGCGGACTCTGCCAGGGCAGGGACGGTCTCCCACGGGTGCCCCAGCGATTCGAGAATGCGTGCCTCGGCGGCATCGTCGCGGTAGCCACGGTCCTCGGGATGCCGCCACAAAGGCTGTGCCGTGACCAGCGTTCCCGAGGTGTAATGCCACTCCCAGTGCAGCCTCACCTTGTGGTCATTGCCGTAGTTGGCCAGCAGGGAGAGCGTTGGCACTGCCAGCGTGGGCAGCTCCACTGACTCGTCGGCTGCCTGCACGGGCGTGGACTGCCGAAGCTTCGGGTAGAAGGAGGTGAGGAAGCGGCTCTCGTCCTCCGCGGGGATCTGCAGTGTGGAACCGTCCGTGACGAACTCCAGGAGCTCGTCGCTGATGCCGCCATCGATCGGGGCCAGCGTGATCAGGTTCTTCTGCGCCGTCACTCCGGGCAGCGTTTCCGCCCCGGATTGCGTGAAGAAGATCCCGTTGGCCGGCTTGCCCAGGAAGCCCACGGTTCCAGCATCAACCTCCTCCCCGCCTACGGTCACCGACGGCGCGAGCTGCAGGCCGCCGTCGTGTCTTCCGTTTGTGGTGCCGTTCGCGTCGGGGCGGGCCGCGCTCTGCCGGGCAAGGCTGAGGCCGACGACGGCGGGCTGGGACTCGACGCGGACAGGCTCGCTCCCAGCCGCATGAATCAGCGGAATTCCGGCCTTTGTTGCTTCGTCGAGGAGCACCCAGAGGTTTTTGCCGGTGAAGTCGTTCAAGCTCAGCCACATGGCACCCGATGGTTGCTGGCGGCCGTTGGGGGAGCCGTGGGCGGCGAGGAAGGTTTGCAGCCATTCCACCTGCGTTTCGTTGAACTCGCGGCGGAAGCTGACGTAGCTGAGGTTGTTCCAGGACACGTCGCCGCGGATCCACTTGCCCTTGGCGCCCATCATCATGGGGCGGACCTTGAGTTGCCGGACACTGCGCACGGGGTCGCGGCGACCTGTGTAGGAAAAGTGGGCTGCCGGTTCCTCCACTTCGAATTGCAACGCGAGCTGAGTCCCGGCGGGGCTTTGCGTCGGACCGGGCTTGGCGATCAGCCTGTTGAGGGCGAGTTCCCACGCCGGGCGCGTTCCGGCCTGGTCCGGGCGGGCTGTCTGCATGCCGGGAGCCTGGGCCAGAAGCTGGGCGCGGATGCTCGGGTGGTCCTCGGCCGTGAAGAGGAGGGCGGCAACGTGCTTGCAGTCCTTGCGCACCGGGCAGCTGCAAATGCCCACCGTGCAGCTCCAGCCGCTGGGTTGACGGACGAGTTTTGCCGAGGTGGAGTAAGGCTGCGGCGTGTTGCCGCGGACCTTGCCCAGGAGGAGCCCCGTGGCCGCATCGAACGTGATCCCCGTGACCCGGCTGCCCATGGCATAGGCCAGTCCGGCCGCGAGGGAGCGGTCGTTAATGGCGGGTGTTTGTATGGCCAGTTCCCAATTGTCATCGGGGTGGGACGGCATGCAGGCGGCTACTTTCGGCAGGAGGTTATCTGCTCAATCTTAGTCAGCCCCGAGCGGCCCCCAAACTTCGCCCACCGTTAACCTCAACCTCGATTGCGGCGCCATTCGCGCGCGTACGTTGAAGGTGTCCGGAGCACCATCAGCTTTCAGCAGTGAGGATTTCCCATGACTACCAACGAGTACCCCGTCGTCCTGAACAAGACCGCCGTCGAAGCCGGCAATGGGGACGTAGTGGATTCCAACGTCAACGTCGTGAATGAGATGTACGCGGAGCTCCTCAACAGCGACGAAATCGCACCGGCCGCGCTCAACAGCTACTTTGTTGACTTCTACCTGACGCAGGCACTGGCCGGCGGGTTTGCCCAGTACGTGTTCACCGCCCCCGAGCGCGATGAAGTGGATGCCTTTGTCCGCGCTGGATTGGTGGGAATCGGCGCTGCCCGGCACCTGGAACTTTTCAACCGCACCGCCGCTGCTTTCGATGCGTTGTCCGAAGACGAGGCTGAGGCCTACCTCGATGGCGAACTGGACGAGTCCGAGGCCACGCCCGCATCGGTGGCGTTGCTGGATGAACTCGACGGCGAGTTCGAAGCCATGCTCGAAGAAGAGGACATTGTGGACCTCAACGCCGACTACCTTCGCAGCCAGCCCGGCCTGCTGGTCCTGTCCGAGGAGGATATCGAGGCACACATTGCCGAGCGTGTGGCCCTCATCCCCGACCTGGAAGAACGCCGGGCCGAGGCCGAGGAAGAAGCCCTCGCCAACGCACCCGAGTTCGAGGTCATCATTCGCGAATTGTGCGACGTTGCCGGCTACGCCCTGGAGAAGATCACCATGGGCGACCCCAACTACGAGCACGACGGCGTCACTACGCTGGCGTGGCATTTCTCCACCGACCACGGCGACTACATCATGATCGAGGACGAAGACGAGGCTTTCATGATCCACCCGGAGACGAAGGAAATCATCGCGGCCGTGGAGTTCGAAGAGTCCGACGAGTTCGTGGAGGCGTAGGCTTCCTTGTTCTCACCGCCGGGTTCGCGGGAACCCTGCCAGCACCCCCGGAAGTTTCCGGGGGTGCTGGTTTGTTTCCAGCGAACCCGGCGGGAGGGGGTGTGACGGGCATGGATCAACCTCAGGAGCCCGTCGTCGCCGTCCCCCTAACCATCTCGCTGCTGGGGCTCACCAATTACCAGACGTTGCTCACGCCCTGGCCCGCCGCAGCTTGACGAAGCCCCAGACAATAGATGCTTGCCAGCAGACAAGCAGGCCTATCCAGACCCAGTCAAAGCCACGGTTTCCAGCACTAATGACCATGGCTATGGCACCCAAGATCCAGGCCGACTCCTGCAATGCGAGGAATCCCAGGTTCTGCGGATTCCTGGTGGTCTTGCCTTCTGCCACGTTCTCCCCCCCGTAGTATTGCTTTCCAGCGACTCTGACCTGGTCAGGGCCAGCTACCCTGGCAACTCATGGTCGGCGTCGTCTGCCGTTCTTTTACCGTACGCTGCCGCTTTGATTGCCCGCGCTGGGTTCGCGGGAACACTGCCTTTTCGCGCGGAAGTTTCCGGACGGCAGGCATCCTTCCCGCGAACCCGGTTCCTGAGGCGCCCGTGCCTGTCCACATAGGCTCATTTCAGCCTTCTGCCGGTTCCGGTTGTGTGGCGATGCTGGGTCGATGAGCACACCGCCGGAAACATCCAGATCCCCCAAGCTTCGGGGACTCCCTGCCCGCGGAAACATGTGGCGAACCGAGCAGTTGCTCGGCATGGGCCACAACAGTCGAAGCATCAAAGCGTTGTTGGACTCCGGGCAAATCCACCGGCTGAGGTACGGGTGCTACATCCGGACCAGCCGTTGGGATGCCTTGGGTCCGCGCCAGCGTGCCCTGCAACGGATTGCTGCCCACGCACACGGCACCCTGACAACGTCTACCGGGGCTTTTACCTACAGCCACCTGTCTGCGGCACGACTTCACGGGCTGTTCTTGTTCGGGGTAAATGACAAGGTCCATGTGTTGCACCCGGTCCGACCCTCCGCCGACCGTTGGGGAAAGGATGTGCAGGCCCACACTGAAGCTTTCTCCGAGGACGAGGTCAGCACGGTTCGTGGCTTGAGGGCGACAACGCTTGAGCGGACGATGTCCGACTGTGCCCGGATGCTTAGTTATCCCAAGGCCTTGGTCATCGTGGATCACGGGTTGCGGCTGGGCGCCAACCGGGCCCTGGTTGAAGAGCTGGCCGACGCCTCTGCCGGCAAACGGGGTGTCCGGAATCTGCGCAAGGCTCTGGAGAATGCCGATGTGCGCGCAGAATCGGCCGGTGAGACGCTGACGCGGGAACTTATGCAGCGCCTGCGCATCAGGCTGCCCGAGCCGCAGTTCGAGGTGCGAACCAGAGTGGGCGAGCACCGGATGGACTTCGCCTGGGAGGAGGAGAAACTCGCACTGGAGTTTGATGGGCGGACCAAATACTTCGATTACAAACCAACCCAGGAGGTCATCTTTCAGGAGAGGCGCCGCGAGAAGGCCCTCATGGAAGATGGTTGGCGTTTCATTCGCATCGAATGGAAGGACTTGTTCCAGGAACAGGCGTTCAAGGAACGGATTCTGCGCGCCCTCCGATGACGCCGCCTGCACCCAGTTCGCGGGAAGCGTGCCTGCTCGTACGGAAATTTCCGGGATGTTGGCACGTTTCCCGCGATCTCGGCGGGGGAACGGTGGGGTTTGCCGCGAACTCGGCGGGGACGGGGCGGGTTTGCCGCGAACTCGGCGGGGACAGGGCAGGTTTGCCGCGAACTCGGCGGGGACAGGGCGGGTTTGCCGCGAACTCGGCGGGGACGGGGCGGGTTTGCCGCGAACTCGGCGGGGACGGGGTGGGTTTGCCGCGAACTCGGCGGGGACGGGGTGGGTTTGCCGCGAACTCAGTACCCCGTCGTCGCGGCTCCCTTGACCATCTCGCCGCTTGGGCTGACCAGGTACCAGACGTTGCTCACGCCCTGGCCTGTCACGTCGCCCGGTGCCTTGTCCTTGGCGTAGTAGTACAACGGCATCCCGTTCAGCGTGACCTGCTTTTTCCCGTCAGGCGTCGCGATGGTTCCCACGGTCCCGGTGACGCCGTCAACAGTGGGGGCGTCCGCCGTCGTCGTAAATACCGGCCAAGCCGCAAGGCAGGCCCCGGTGCAAGCGCTGGTTCCCGAGTCCTTGACGTCCTTGGTGAAGAAGTAGAGGCTCATTCCTTTGCTGTCCACCACGATCTGGCCGGCGCTGGAAGAGGCCACCTTCATTTCGGCAGCTGCGGTGGGACTGGACGAAGCCGCCGCCGAGGAAGCGGCAGCGGACGATGCAGACGTCGGTGACGTGGACGTTCCCGGGCTCCCGCCGCATCCTGCCAAAGCGGCCACGAGGGCAAGTGCCCCGATTCCCAGGCTGAGTTGCTTTTTCATCCCTAGCTCCTATGACGAGCCGGCCGGACGGGTCGGCGCTAACCCGTACGACGCCGTCGGGTGAAGAATGGTTCAAGGGTGAACCGCGGGCGCCTAAAACGCGTCGTAGGGGATGACAAGCGAAGGAGGTGGCTATGCCGTTGGACGAGGACGTGGTGGCAGCGATCTACCGCGACCACGGCACGGCCCTGAAACGCTTCGTCCTGAGTTGCACACCGGATGCGCATCTGGCGGACGACGTCGTGCAGGAAACCATCCTGAAGGTGTGGCAGCATGCCCCGCAGATCACGGGCAGCCTGCGCAGCTACCTCTTCAGGACCGCGAGGAACGTGATCATCGACAACTACCGGAAAGCCCAGCGGCGCCCCACGGAAACGGGCGAGCATGACCTCCCGGACCAAGGCGCCACGGAACGGGTGGACGAACTCCTCAACCGCGTGCTCATGGAGGAGGCGCTGCTGAGGCTCAGCCACGAACACCGCGAGGTACTTGTGGCCCTGCACTACCAGCGGTACACCGTCACGGAGGCAGCCCTGCAGCTGAACATTCCGGCGGGCACCGTGAAATCCCGGGCCTTTTACGCAGTGAAGGCCCTCCGAACGATCCTTGACGAAATGGGGGTGGAGAAATGAACGGCGAATCCGTCCACCAGTTGCTGGGGGCCTACCTGTTGGGCGGCCTTGAAGCGGACGAGGCCCGCGCCTTTGAGGACCACCTCACGCGTTGTGCCGAGTGCCGCAAGGAGTTGGAGGAACTCGAGAGCCTCCCGGCTCTGCTCGACGCCGTCCCGGCAGCGGACGCCGTCGCCCTCACTGCTGCTGGCGGAACGCAACCACTCACACCCTTGGAATCCGCGCCGCAGGCCCTCCTGGTTGATCTTTCGGCCCGCAGGCGGAAATCACGACGGCGGTGGGCGGCTGTTGTGGGGGCCGTCGCTGCGGCGTGCCTCGCAGTGGGTGTCCTGGCCGGTCCGATCCTGAACCAGCCGCAGAAGCCTGACGCCAGCTATTCCGTACAGTCCGGCGATGGCCTTCAGTTGACCGTTGGAATGGTCAAGAAGACCTGGGGGACTGAACTGGATGTCGAGGGCCGGAGCATGCCGCTTGAGGGGACGCTTTACCTGTGGGTGAAGGGTCGTGACGGCGCCGAGGAACGGACCTGCGGGTGGACGGCCACACCGAGTGGGCGGATCAAGATCACCGGTGCAACGCCAGTGCAGCTGACCGGTATCGCGGGAGTGGAATTGAGGGACGACTCGGATAAGACAGTGGCATCAATCTCCGTGCCGTGATGCGGCATGCAGCTCGGCTACCAGTGCCGGATCCTCGCAAGCCTTGGCGAACGCGTCGATGCGTCGTTCGATTTCGAGGCCCAGGACTTTCGCCCCCATCCGTTCGGCCAATGGCTTCAGCCAGGCCGGCTTGCAAGAGAACGTGTACTTCCAGACAGCCCGGGTGCCGTCGCCCTCCGGGGTGAAGCGCCAGCCACCACCGAAGTTGTCGAAGAACCACGGCCCGGCGACCATCGTCATGCCCACGTTGCGTGGCGGTGTGTAGGAAACGTATTCCGTGACCATCGTCAGGCCCATGCGGGATACCGTCCTGGTCCGCACCCCCTTGCCCGCACTCGTGGCCCCGTCCACAAAGGACTGCGCCGAAATGAACGGATCCCATTTGAGCCGGAATTCGCCCGTGGTCTGCGAGAGCGCAAACGTCGTTTCGGGGTCGAGCCGGATGAACCTCTCCGCGCGTACCTGGGGCATGTCAGGCCCCCTGCCCGGAACCGAGCAGCAGGATGACCAGGAATGCCACGCCGAACACGTTGACGGCCATGATGGAGAGGCCGACGATGCCCGTGACCCGTCCGGCGTTCATACGGCCTGACCGGAACACGGCGATCAATCCGGAAACCATGGACACCACGGCCAGGAGGACTGCCAAGGCAGCGAAAGCCAGCGCGCCCACCCACCATGCGTCGTTGCCTTGGTTGTAGCGGCTGATCTGCGAGGCAACTGCCGCGATCCCCAAGGGTATGCTCACCACTGCGGCCACCGGCGAGAGCACCGCGGCCACGATGCTCGTGATGCCCGCGCCCAGCCCAAGTGTCCGGGTCCGTGGCGGCTGCTGATAGTAATCAGCCGGCGGTTGGTAGCTCATGGTTCCCCCGAAATCCGTTCGCTAGATCTTGCGGTACGTGAGGTCGAAGATCATGCGCCCGGCCTCATGCGCCTTGTTCTCGAAGCTCGTCCGGATGCGGCCCTCGAACCGCGGAGCCCAGCCGCCTTCCTGGTCAACGCCCTCGTTCGGTCCGGTGTGCTCCGTGCTGACAGGGGCGCGGCCTTCCTTGACCGGCGCACCTCCCACCACGGATTCGACGCCGGATTGCCACACTTGCGTCAGCGGGCTCTCCTCGCCGCTGCGCTCGCCGTCGTGCATGTTCTCAAACTCTGTTGAGCCCGCCAGGACTTCGCGGACGTGGACGGCGTAGTTGGACCAGTCGGTAGCGATGCGCCAGTAGCCGCCCTTTTCGAGGGCCTTCGCCGCAACGGATGCGAAGGCAGGCTGGATGAGGCGGCGTTTGTGGTGCCGGGCCTTGTGCCACGGATCCGGGAAGAACACCCAGAGTTCGCTGACGGATCCGGCAGGGAGCATGGATTCGAGGACCTCGGGAGCGTTGGCTTCCACGACGCGCACGTTGGTCAATCCACGGCTGTTGATCTTGATGATGGTGTTGGCCAGCCCGGGGGTGTAGACCTCCACGGCCAGGAAGTCCTTGTCCGGGTTCTGCTCCGCTGCGTGGACCACGGCGTCGCCCAAACCGGAACCAACCTCGACGATCAGGGGAGCCTTGCGCCCGAACACTGCCTCGGCGTCGAAGACGTATTCCGGGTGCACCGAGGTGTTGGCTACATGCCGCGGGACCTGGATGGCCCATCGCTCTGCATGTTCCTCCCAGGCGGCTTGCCGGCGGCCCTGGAGGCGCGTTCCACGGCGCACGAAACTGACCGGCCGGCCGCCGTAGGTGCCGAAGGAGGCCTGGCTGCCGGGAGTAATGGGGCGCGGGGTTTCTGGGGTGTCACTCATGTCTTATCCAGAATACTTTGCCCCGCTGGCTCTGCAGCGCCGGGTCTGTGGCCAGAATCGCCATATCAGGTGAGCAGGCCAAAGTACTGCGATCGCGCCCGGCTGACAGAATAGGACGTGTGACCTCCTCCCCGAAGCCGGCCTCGTCCACGCAGCGCCCAGAGATGTCCGTGAACAAAAGGCCCTTGCCCGAGATCGCAGTGGATGCCGAGATCGACGACGACCCCGCAGCAGCCCCCACCCAGCTACGGGGCAAACGCGGCCTGGCGTATCTGGCGGTTTGCCTGATCCTGATCGGGCTCAACCTGCGAACGGTCTTCTCCAGCTTCTCCGCCGTGCTTCCCGAAATAACGTCCGACGCCGGTCTGCCGGGCTGGTCTGTTGTGGTCCTGACGACTGTTCCGGTGACACTGCTTGGCGTCTTCGCGCCCCTTGCCCCGGTGCTGGCCCGCAGGTTTGGGGCGGAACGGGTGCTTCTCGGGGCCATGGCAGTCCTCACGGCGGGTCTCCTCATCCGGCCCGGCGAGCTACCCGGAACCGGCCATGTGCCGACGCTCCTGGTGGGAACAGCTGCGTGCGGCGCAGCGATCGCACTGTGCAACGTGCTCCTGCCTGGAGTGGTGAAGAGGGATTTCCCGCACCGGCTGGGCCTCATGGGCGGGCTCTACACCACGGCTATCTGCGCGTCTGCGGCACTCGGTGCGGGCTTCACGTATCCGGTCTTTACGGCAACCGGCCACTGGACATCGGCGCTGTGGTTCTGGGCGGTGCCTGCCGCCGTCGTGCTTCTGCTTTTCCTGCCGCTGGCTATCAGGCAGCACCCCGTACATCACCATGCCATCGCATCAGGCGTCAACGTATGGCGTTCCGCGGTGGCGTGGCAGGTGACGGCGTTCATGGTGCTGCAGGCGATGATGTCCTTCAGCGTGTTCGCGTGGCTGGCGCCTATTTTGCGCGAGAGAGGCGTGGATGGCGGCACGGCCGGGTTGATCGTGTCTGTGTCGATCGTGCTTCAGATGCTCGGCTCGTTGTTTGCCCCAGCCTTGGCCACACGCTTCAAGGACCAGCGGGCCATCAACACAGTGGTGGCACTCATGACCGGCGGCGGTTTTGCCCTGAGTATTTTCGGGCCTACCGAGCTGATCTGGATCTGGACCGGACTGCTCGGGCTGGGCCAGGGTTCACTCACGGCGGTGGCCCTGACGATGATCATGGTCCGCACCCGGGATGCCCATACGGCCGCGCACCTGTCCGGAATGATGCAGGGCGTCGGTTACGGACTGGGTTCCACCGGCACCTTGATGGTGGGCCAGCTTCACCAGGCAACAGGTGGGTTTGCTGCCGCTGGAATCCTGTTCCTGGTGGTGGGCTCGCTCGCGGCGTTCTTCGGGTACCGGGCCGGCCGCGACCGCTTCGTTTAACCCAAGTAGGGGACAGCTCCTGTCGCTATGAGGGCTCATAGCGACAGGAGCTGTCCCCTACTTGGGAGAGCCTAGACGGTCAGGTCCTTGCCCTTCGTCTCCGGAATGGTGAAGACGAACGCGATGCTGATGACCAGCAGGATCACGGCGTACACGTTGAACAGGTATCCCTGCCCGATGGTGCCGAGCCACGTCTGCAGGTATGGGGCGGTACCACCGAAGGCGGCGACGCAGATGGAGTACGGAACGCCGACGCCCACAGTGCGGATGTGCGTGGGGAACAGTTCGGCGTACACGGCCGGAACAATGGCGGCACTGCCGGCGATGAAGAACAACATCACGGACATGGACACCGCGAGCTGCCACGGGGAATCCTTCAGGAGCCACGTCATGGGGAAGTGGAGCAGGGCCGAGCCGGCGGAGGACATGATCAGCACGGGCTTCCGGCCGATCCGGTCGGACAGCTTGCCCCAGAACGGCAGTGCTGCAATGAACACGATGTTGGCGATCACGCCGGCCCAGAGTGCAGCTCCACGGTCCATCTTGAGCGTGGTTGCTGCGTAGCTCGGAGCCACGACGCCCCAGATGTAGTAGACCACCGTGAGGCCAACGGTCAGGCCGATGACCTGCAGCGCCTGCTTGCGGTACTTCACGATCTGCGGCCACATTGGAGCGCGCTTTTCCTTGGGAGCCTCGGCCTCGAACGCCTCGGTTTCCTTCATTTTGGAGCGCATGATCAGGGCGTAGATACCCAACGCGCCACCGATCAGGAACGGGATACGCCAGCCCCAGGCACTCATGTCCTCCTTGCTCAGGACGGCCGTGAGGATCGCGCCGAGCAACGTACCCGCCAGGATTCCGGCGGTGCCGGAGGTGTAGATGAGGGTGGCCCAGAAGCCGCGCTTTTCCTTGGGTGCCATCTCGGACAAGTACGTTTGCGACGACGGCAACTCGCCACCGTGTGCCAGGCCCTGGATGAGGCGGGCCACCAGCAGCATCACGGATGCGAAGGCGCCAACGGCAGCGAAGGTGGGTGCGATGCCGATCAGCAGGCTGCCAACCGCGCCGAGCGCAACGGCAATGGTCATGGAGGTCTTGCGGCCGATCCTGTCACCGATCCAGCCGAACACGAAGCCACCGAACGGGCGGGCAACGAATCCGACGGCGAAGATCGCCAACGTGGACAGCACGGCCGAAGTGGGGTCCGAGGTGCTGAACAGGGCACTGGCGATGAAAGGCGAGAACGTGGCGTAAATGGCCCAGTCGTACCATTCCACGGCGTTGCCGATGCCGGTGCCCACGAGCGTGCGCAGATGGGACTTGTGGACCTTGACGTCAGGGGACGTTCCAACGGTGGCGGTCATGGGGTTCTCCAAAGGGGCCGTGGGACTAGTTGGCGGAAAGGGTGGCGATGCGGGAAACGGCGAGTTCGGCGTAGAGCGCCGCACCGTCGGTGAGGACACCGTCGTCGAACGTTGCGTACGGCGAGTGGTTGAAGGGCGACGTCGCGTGGTCGGCGCCGGGGGCCACGGCGCTGAGCCCCACGAAAGTTCCGGGAACCTCGGCGAGGACGCGGGAGAAGTCCTCGGAGCCGCTCAGGGGAGTGGCCATCCGGGTGAGGCGGGATTCGCCGAACATTCCGGCGATGACCTTTTCGGCCGTGTTGGTCTCGTCCTCATCGTTGATGGTGAGGGGGTATTCCTGCTGGTAGTCCACGTCCACCTCCAAACCGTGGGCCGCTGCGATGCCTTTGAGCAGTTTGGGTACTGCAACCATCATCTTCTGCCGCGAGTCCTCGGAAAAGGTCCTGATGGTGGCTTCGATGCGGGCTGTCTCCGGGATGACGTTGCGCTTGGTGCCTGCGTGCAGCACACCGACCGTGAGGACTACGGGATCGAACATGTTGAACTGCCGGGTAACCATCACCTGCAGGGCCGTGACCATCTCAGCGGCTGCTGTCACGGGGTCCTTGGCCGAGTGGGGGGCCGAGCCGTGGCCGCCCGCGCCGAGAACGGTGACCACCAGGCCATCGGACGAGCTGAGCATCACGCCATTCTTGGTGACGAACTGGCCATGCGGTTCCAACGACGAGAAGACGTGCATCCCGTAGGCGGTGTCCACGCGACGACCGGCAGCATCCAGGACACCTTCGTTAATCATGTAGCTGGCACCGTCGAATCCTTCTTCGCCGGGCTGGAACATGAGGACAATATCGCCGGCCAGCTGGTCGCGGCGCTCGGCAAGCAAGGTGGCGGCTCCGGCCAGCATGGAAGTGTGGAGATCGTGCCCGCAAGCATGCATCGCGCCGTCGATCCGGGAGGTGTAGTCCACGCCGGTGGTTTCCTGGACGGGCAGTCCGTCCATGTCGGCGCGCAGGAGGACCACCGGCTTCTCGGCCGAAGCATGGGCCGCACCTCCGCGCAGAACCGCGGTGACCGACGTCGTGTCCTTGCCCAGCGTGATTTCGTACGGGAGTCCATCCAGCGCCTTGAGTACCTTTTCCTGCGTGCGGGGGAGTTGCAGGCCGATCTCCGGTTCGCGGTGGAGGTCGTGGCGGAGGCGAACGATGTCTTCCTGCAGTTCCTTGGCATCGGCGGCGATGGTCATGTGTTCTCCTGTGGTGCTCGGCTTCGTGGTTCCTTATGCCATTCTGTGGTGACCTGCTTCACAAGTTCTGAAACAACTGGAAATGCGCATGAAGTCTCCAACAACGCAGGATTCATGCACCTTTGCGAGAGAATGGACGTATGGAACTCAGTGAAGAAGATCTGCGCCTCATTAACGCACTGCAGATTTCACCGCGGATCAGCTGGTCCGACGCCGGCAATGTCCTGGGCGTCCACGCCACCACCCTGGCTGCACGATGGGACCGGCTCCGGGCGGTCGGCGCCGCCTGGACTACCGCCCACCTCATGGGCGACCCCAAGAACATGTGCCTGGCCATGGTGGACATCGACTGCGAAATGGACCTCCGACCCGAGGTGACAGCCGCCGTAGCGCAGCTGCCCGAGGTGATCACTGTCGAGGAAGCCGCCAGCAACCGCGATCTCACGCTGACTGTCATCACGGAAGACCTGGACAAGTTCAGTACTGGACTGCTGCCGCGCCTGAAGGAAGTCCGCGGGCTCACCAAGTACCAGACGTCCCTCTGCACGCGCATCCACACGAGCGGTTACGCCTGGCGGCTCAACGTCCTGAGCAAGGCCGAGCAACAGGCCATCCGCGCGCTCGCCGGACCGGAGTCGGCGAACCCGTCCGCGCCCGACGCCATCGTCGTCCCGTTGCCGGAAAGCCACCTGGCACTCATTCCGTTTCTGGCCCGGGACGGCCGCGCCTCCGCCGCCGAGATTGCGCGTGCCCTCGGCCGCCATCCAGCTACGGTCCAGCGTCAACTGGGCAGGGTACTCGCCAGCCGGATGCTGTCCTTCCGCTGCGAGATCGCCCAGAAATTCTCCGGCTACCCCGTCACCGTCCAATGGTTCGCCAACGTCCCGGCCGGCCAGCACGAGGCCGCGGCCACCGAGCTCCGCGCCGTCAGGAACGTCCGCTTCTCGGCCTCCACCACGGGCCGGACCAACTTCACCATGATCATGTGGCTGCGCACCTTGGCCGAGGTCATGGAAATGGAACTCGCCATCCAGCAGCGCATCCCCGGCGTTGAGCTCGTGGAAAGCGTGGTCATGCTGAACACAGCTAAACGCGTCGGCTGGATGCTCAACCCGGACTCGACTGCCACGGGAACGGTGGTGGCACCCTACGGTGAACTGCTGCCGCAAAGTGCGTAGCGGCAAACATGTTGAGTACGACGCCGGAGCGCGGCTTCGGTGCCTCGGCCCGGCGACGCTTGGGCTGGCATTGCTCCGGGAGGCCGGGAGGCCGGGAGGCCGAGAGACCGGGAGACCGGGAGACCGGAGGTCGGGAGGTCGGGAGGTCGGGTGCCGCGGCAATGGTTCGGAGCGTGCCGAGACTGGGACACTCCCGGCGCAGGCTAGGCCTTCTTCGTCGCCCGCAGGACCGTGTCCAGGATGGTCGCGGGGTTGCCATCGGGATCGTCGATGGTCCGCTCCCTGGCTTCCAGGACGTCAATAAGCCAAGGCCCCTGTTCCAGGCCGAGCGATTCCGCCAGCTCGTCCGGAGCGTAGAACATTCCCGGTTCGTGGTGATGACCCCATGGGGCCAGTCCGTGCGGGTGGTGCCCAACGATCAGGAGCGTGCCACCCGGCGCAACCGCAGCCGCTGCCTTTGCGGTGGAGTCCTGCCACGGCAGCAAGGGCGAGTGAAGGAACTGTGCCGAGACCAAGTGGTACACGGGCTCGGGAGTCCAGTCAGCCAGATCCTGTTGCTGCCACGTGATCCGGTCCTGCTGGCCGTTGTCCACCGCGTGCTCGGCTCCGCGCTCCAGGGCGACGGCTGAGACATCCATGGCCGTGACCTGCCACCCTTGCTTCGCGAGCCAAATGGCGTCGCCGCCCTCGCCACAGCCCAGATCCAGGGCTGTGCCCGGTTCCAGGTTGCCTACTTCAAGCACCAGTTGCGGATTGGGGTTGCCGCTCCAGATCTTCGGGCGCTCGCGGTACATGCCGTCCCACATGTCCACGGCGTTGTCCGCGTCCTCGTGGAGGTTCAAGCGACCCTGCTGGTCGCCGTGGTGGTGGGTGCCGCCGTCGTGAGTGTGCGCGCGCTGGTGGGTGCCGCCGTCGTGAGTGTGTTCAGCCATGACCCAAGCGTGCCGGTCGCCGACAAGAGCGCGCAACACCTGTTGCTGTTCCGGCAAAATCTGACTGGCAGTTGTGGTGTTCTCAGCTCTGGGAACAACCACAACTGCCAGTCAGTTGGGCGTGTTCCACCGCTGGGCGCCCGCACCGCCAACCCCGAGCTCGTCCGAAGGGTTCTGCAGGGTGCACGATTTCAGGCTCAGGCACCCGCAGCCGATGCAGCCGTCCAGATCGTTCCGCAGGTGTTGCAGCGCGGCGATCCTTTCGTCGAGCTCCTTTCGCCAGCGCAGGGAGAGTCTGGTCCAGTCACGCTTGGTGGGCGTCCTGCTGTTGGGCAGGGAATCCAGGGCCTCACGGATGTCCTTGAGCGGCAAGCCCACGCGCTGGGACGTCTTGATGAACGCCACCCGGCGGA
Organism: Paenarthrobacter sp. NPDC089714; assembly: GCF_044748905.1. Lineage (NCBI taxonomy): Bacteria > Bacillati > Actinomycetota > Actinomycetes > Micrococcales > Micrococcaceae > Paenarthrobacter > Paenarthrobacter sp. NPDC089714. The sequence goes on along the minus strand of NZ_JBIVGX010000016.1, from coordinate 29,598 downwards.
GCGTCTCGCGGGCATACCTGCGCTGGTTGCCCGGCGTGCGTTCGGCGCTGATGAGTCCGTTGCGTTCGTAGAAATGAAGGGCCGACGCCGAGACTCCGCTGCGCTCGGACAACTCACCGACTGTGAGGGCCCGGTGGGCGTCACCGGATACCTGTGGCATGATCCAACCTCCAGCGGCGTGTGAATTGACCTCAACAATAGTTGAGGTTCTAGGGTAGCGTGCATGACCCCTGACACCTCAACGGCCGGTATTCTGCGCCGTCCCTATCTCTTGGCCACCGTGGGCACGTGTGCGCTCGTCTTCCTGAGCGCCTTCGAGTCCCTCGCGGTGACCACTGTCATGCCGGTCGTCAGCAGGGATCTCGATGGTGCCAGCCTCTACGCGTTGGCTTTCGCCGGTCCCTTGGCCACGGGTGTGATGGGCATGGTGGGCGCCGGCAACTGGTCAGACCGCCGGGGTCCCCGGGCGCCGCTGTACGCCTCAGTGGGATTGTTCGTGGTGGGCCTGTTGATCGCGGGCATGGCAGGCACCATGCCGATGCTGGTCCTTGGCAGGCTGGTCCAAGGCCTTGGTGGAGGCGCCATGACCGTTGCCCTCTATGTCCTCGTGGCACGGATTTATCCGCCGGCCCTGCATGCCAAGATCTTCGCCGCCTTTGCAGCGTCCTGGGTGGTTCCCTCACTCGTCGGCCCCTTCGCGGCAGGCGTGGTGGCGCAGTTGACCAGCTGGCACTGGGTGTTCCTCGGCGTGGTGGGACTGGTCATTCCCGCGCTCGCCATGGTGGTGCCGGCCATGCGCGGCTTGGCGCCGACCAACGCCAAGAAACCCGTGCCATGGGCTTTCGGACGCCTTGGTTGGGCTGCACTGGCCGCCCTGACGGTCCTTGCACTGAACCTGTCCGCGGAGGTACCTGGCTTCGGGATGGCGATTGCCGCCGTCGCGCTTGTCCTCGCGCTGATCGCCGTGCGTCCGCTGGTTCCGCGCGGGACCCTGACCGCACGACGCGGGCTTCCCAGCGTCATCCTGTCCCGTGGGCTCGCATCGGCGGCATTCTTTGGTGCCGAGGTTTACCTGCCGTACCTGCTGACCGAGCGATACTCTTTCACGCCAACCTTCGCCGGGTTGACCCTCACGGGTGCGGCGCTGGCCTGGGCGAGCGCCTCGGCTTTGCAGGGCCGGCTCGGTTCCCGGCTGGCTGATGCGTTCGCTGTGAGGACGGGTGCCACCCTGGTGCTGGCGGCCATTGCGCTTGCCTTCGTAACCGCCGCCCTGAATTTCACACCCGCAATCGCCATTGCGGGCTGGCTCTTCGCCGGCTTTGGCATGGGCCTCATGTACCCGCGGCTGAGCGTCATGACTCTTGCCCTTTCCACCCCGGACAACCAAGGCTTCAACAGTGCTGCGATGTCAATCTCCGATTCCCTCGGCGGTGCCCTGTCGCTCGCCACGACGGGACTCGTCTTCGCGGCATTTACGACGACGGACTCGTTTGCGGCGGTCTTCGCACTGACGGCGATCATCGCCGTCGTCGGGGTTGTGGTGGCCCCGCGGGTCGCCGCCCGCCCGGTGTCATCCGGTGCCCGGGACGGCGAACCCGAACTCTCCCTCACCCAGCCCAACTAGGGGACAGCAAACGTCGCACTGAGGGCTCAGTGGAACGTTTGCTGTCCCCTACTTGGGTGCGTGGGGCGCCCCGATGCAAGGCCCGATGCAAGCCCCGATGCAAGGCCCGGCCCCAGGCCCTGCTAGAATGGGATCACTTGATGTGCGGTGACGCCCTGAATGTTCGCTCGCGAGAGCGCAATGCAGGGCATTTTTCATGTGAGAGGCACATCCTGCGTCGATGAACGCGTTCCATTTGGTCCCGGCCAACGCTGCTGCAGCGAACCGGTAGACCACCTGACTTTTCCTCGGCGAACCCCTGGCCCAACCGGCGTCGGGGGCCGATGTCCGTCGCTGGACACCGCCCGAAAGACATGAAGTACATGACTACTTTTGCTGCCCTTGGCACGCCCAAGGCAATCGTTGAATCCCTCGCTGCAAACGGCATCGAAGAGGCATTCCCCATCCAGGTCAAAACCCTCCCGGACACGCTGGCAGGGCGCGACGTCCTGGGCCGTGGCCGCACCGGCTCCGGCAAGACCATCGCTTTCGCCATCCCGCTCGTAGCCCGTTTGGCCGAGCGCGAAGCCGGCTACTTCCGCAAGCCGGGCCGTCCCATGGGCCTCGTCCTGGCACCCACACGCGAGCTCGCAACCCAGATCAACGCCACGGTTGAGCCGCTGGCCAAGGCCATGGGCCTGAACACCACGGTGATCTACGGCGGCATCTCCCAGGCACGCCAGGAGAAGGCCCTGCGTGCCGGCGTGGACATCGTTATCGCCTGCCCCGGCCGCCTCGAAGACCTGATCCGCCAGCGCATCCTGACCCTCGAGTCGGTTGAGGTGACCGTGCTGGATGAGGCCGACCACATGGCGGACCTTGGCTTCCTTCCCGTTGTCAAGAAGCTCATGGACATGACCCCCAAGCAGGGCCAGCGACTGCTGTTCTCGGCAACGCTGGACAATGGCGTTGACAAGCTGGTCAGCCGTTACCTGTCCAACCCGCTGACCCACTCCGTGGATGATCCGCAGGCCGCGGTGACCACCATGGAACACCATGTCTTCGTGGTCAACGACCAGACTGTCAAGAAGCAGCTCATCGTCGAACTGGCCTCCGGTGCCGGCCGCCGCGTGCTCTTCATGCGCACCAAGCACCACGCCCGTAAGCTCGCCAAGACGCTCACGGATGCCGGTATCCCCGCCGTGGACCTGCACGGAAACCTGTCGCAGAACGCCCGCGACCGCAACCTTGCCGAGTTCTCCAGCGGCGACGTCCGCGTCCTGGTGGCCACCGACGTCGCAGCCCGAGGTGTGCACGTTGACGACGTCGAACTCGTCATCCACGTGGACCCGCCCACAGAGCACAAGGCGTACCTGCACCGCTCCGGCCGTACGGCCCGCGCAGGTTCCGACGGCACCGTGGTCACGCTGACCCTCCCGGACCAGCAGCAGGACGTCAAGAAGCTCATGCGTGCAGCAGGCGTGGACGTGTCGTTCGAACGCGTCACCGCCAGCTCCCCGCTGGTCGCCGAGCTCGTGGGCGAGGTTGCGGACAAGGTGGATCCCCGCACCCGCGCCGCGCTGCTCGCTGCAAAGCTTCCGCAACAGGGCGGTGGAACGTCCACCGGCGCCAACGCCCAGCGCAAGCGCGCCCGCCGTTCCGGCCAGGCTGCCCCCACCGCGGGTGGCCGCGGCGGCCGTGGTGGTCGCGGCAAGGTTGCGGCTGAGCCGGTTCGCACGGACCTTCCGCGTGCCGAGCGCCGCGCTGCCATGAACGACGACGTCGCCCGCAACTCACGCGGTCGCGGCAAGTCGGGTGCCACGCACCGCAACGACGTTCCCGGCTCGCAGGGGCAGAACGGCCGCAGCGGCCGTCCGGCTACGGGCCAGCGTGCCTCCGGTGGGCAGCGGTCGGCTTCGGCTCCGCGTTCTGCCTCTGCCACAACGACGCGCAGCAGCGGAAACAAGGCCGTGTGGTCGTCCAACACTGGCGGTACGTCGGGTGGATCGTTCGGTTCGGGTAACTCCGGAAACTCCGGTCGTGGGGGATCCGGTTCCGGCTCGGGTCGTGGTCCGCGCCGTGCCTCGGCTCCGGCGTCGAACGAACGCCGCGGCCGCTAGGTCCCCGCAGGTTCCCTCGCCTCGCAAGCTTGGCCAGGGAACCCTGCCTGCGTGGGCCCCGCTTTGGAAGGCCCGCTCTGCATCCCCGCCGCCTCCCTAACTTTGGAAGCTCAGTCAGGGAAGCCGTGCGGCGTGGGCCCTGCCAAGGAATACCGCGCAGAGTTGCCCTGCAACGTGAGGCTTACCAGCCGCGGGCGCGCCACTCCTCAAGATGTGGCCGCTCAGTACCGAGGGTGGTGGGCAGCCCATGCCCAGGGTGGACCACCGTGTCATCCGGGTAGGCGTCGAACAGCCGTTCCGTCACGTCGTTCAACAGTGACGTGAAGCGTGCGGAATCGTTCTGTGTGTTGCCGACGCCGCCTGGGAACAACGAGTCGCCGCTGAAGATGTGGGCCGGCCCTTCCGGGTCCTGGTAAACGAACGCGATCGAACCAGGTGTGTGCCCACGCAGGTGGACCGCCCGGATCTCGAAGTCGTCGAACCGCTCAACGTCGCCGTGACCAAGGCGGACATCCACCGGAACAGGCAACGCATCGGCGTCGTCCGCTCCTGCAGAGGTGGTTGCCCCGGCAACCTTCACCAGTTCCGGAAGTGCGCGGACGTGGTCCCAGTGCTGGTGGGTGGTGGCGATCCGGAGCAGCTTGGTTGGCTCGGATGCGTCCTCAGCCGACTCGGCCAGCAGTTGCTGGATGGCCGGGAGGTCGTCGGCGGCGTCGATCAACAGCTGGGCACCTGTCGCCTTGGACGTCAGCAGGTACACGTTGTTGTTCATCTCGCTGACGGAGATGCTGCGAATGGTGACGTCACGGAGTGAGTGAATGAGCGAGTCCATTCGTTCAGCCTACGTTGTTGGCTTCGCGGCCCTGCGACACCCAGTTGGGGTCGGCGGAGCGTGAACCCACGACGGCGGCAGCCGCCTGATCGAGTACCTCCAGGTGCGCTTCGCCCAAGTTAAGCGACAGTGCCCCCAGGTTCTCGTCGATCCGCTGCGTCTTGCGCGTGCCGGGGATGGGAACCACGGGGAGGCCCAGGCGTTTGCCTTGCGTGAGCAGCCAAGCCAACGCCACCTGGGCGGGAGTTGCGTCAAGCTGACCGGCTATTTGGCGGACCGCTGCCACTACGGCCTGGTTGGCATCAAGGGCACCTTCGCCGAAGCGTGGGATCTTGTGGCGGAAATCGTTCTCGCCCAGGTCGCTTGCGTTCACGGTTCCCGTGAGGAAGCCGCGGCCCAGCGGTGAATACGGCACAAAGCCAACCCCCAGTTCCTTGGCTGCAGGAACAACATGCTGTTCAACATCCCGGCTCCAGATGGACCATTCGCTCTGGACCGCGGCAATGGGATGCACGGCATGTGCTTGCCGGAGTTCCTCGGCTGTCACTTCGGACAGTCCCAGGTGCCGGACCTTGCCCTCACGGACCAGCTCCGCCATGGCCTCCACGGTTTCCACAATCGGAACGCGGAGGTCGCGGCGGTGCAGGTAGTAGAGGTCAATCACGTCAGTATCCAGGCGTCGAAGGCTCGCTTCGGCCGCCTGTTTGACGTAGGGAGCATCCCCGCGGACGCCAGTGTACCCGTCCGCGGGGTTGCCCTCGATTCCGAACTTGGTGGCCAACTGGATCTCGTCGCGGCGTTCCTTGAGGAGTTTGCCGACGAGTTCTTCGTTGCTTCCCGCGCCATAGACATCGGCCGTGTCGATGAACGTGATCCCGGCCTCCACTGCGTGCCGGAGGGTTTTCAAGCCTTCCCCGGGCTCGATGCCGCCGTAGACGGGGGTGAGCGCCATCCCGCCAAATCCGAGTGGGCTCACGGTGAGGTCATTGCCAAGGTGTACTGCAGTCATGACGGTCTCCATTACGCATAGGGTCTCATTGCCAGTGCTCTCCTTGGCGTGAACCCGACGTCCCGCGCTGGTATTCCTGTGTTTCGCCAGAGAACCCATCGTTCGGTCCCGATTCGATGGTTCGCTGCGCACTGTGCCGTGCGAGCGGCATGATGTGCAGCGATCCATCGAAATGGATTGAGACCCCGCCGCGTGCGGGACCCTACTCGGAATCCGTCCCGGTCTTGTGGGCTGGCAGCGCCTTCAAACCCGCAGCACAGCCAACGATTCCCGCGATGAACAGCAACTTCAATGGGCTGGCCGGCTCAACACCGGTGATCATGGCCCAGCCAACAGTCAGGGCCGCGCCGATGCCCACCCACACGGCATAGGCAGTGCCCAGGGGGATGCGTTTCACGGCGATGCCCAGGCCCACCATGCTCAGTGTTGCGGTCACGGCGAAAACCAGTGTTGGCAGCAGGACAGTAAAACCGTTGGACAGGCCCAGGGCCGTGGCCCACACGGCTTCAAGAACCGCCGATGCGAGCAGGATGATCCAGAAAATTCCGGACTTCGCCTGTTCGGACTTCGCCGCTCCCGTCGCCGGAGCAACGACGGGTTCACGATTCGTGTTCGCAGTCATGGCTACGCCACCACCTTCAGGCCAACCACGCACGCGCCGATGCCTGCGAGCAGCAGGAGGCGGGCCGCCGTCGGACGTTCAACCTTGGTGACCATGGCGTAAGCGGAGGTCAACACGACGCCGACGCCCACCCACACCGCATAGGCCGTGCCCGTGGGAATGGATTGCATGGCGATCGCGAGACCGCCAGTGCTGGCGATGACCGAAACCAGGAAAACGATGGTGGGAACGGGCCTGCGGAAGCCCTTGGAACGGTGGAGGGCTGCGGCCCAGACGGCCTCAAGCGCTCCGGAAAGAATGAGGATTAACCACGACATGACTTTTCCTTTGGCCAGTCTTGTCGCGTGCCGGGTACTGAACCGTCGTCCGGAGGTTCCAGAGCGGAACCTTGGTCCCTAGGCTAGCAACTCCCCCAGGGGGTGGCCACCTCTGGTGGCAAAAGTCACCACTCAGACGTGGTCGATGGAGACGACCGCCACGAACCCGCGGCCGGAAATCTCGGGGCTGCGGACGTCGGAGCCAACCACTGCGTCGTAGCGGGAGAGCTCCACCGGTTCCTCGACGACGGCAGCGGGCTCGGCGCCGTCGTCGGGCGTTTCCTCTGCGGCCGTGCCGGGCGCAACGCTTGCTTTGCCCTCCAGCAGAACCGCGAACTGGCCCTCAAAAACGGGGTGTGGGCGTTTTTTGGAAAGCTCGACGATGGACGCAAAGCCCTTGAACTTGTCGGCGCGGGCAATGATGTTAAGGTCCCGGATGTCGCCGGTGGGAAGCGTGGCCGAGGAGGGGGCTTCGCCCGAGAAACGGAACGGCCGGTACTTCTCCAAGGGGTGCTCGGTACCGTCCACGGTCAGGAGCATCAAGTCGCCGTCGATGATGGTCAGGACCCGTTCCATGCCCGGAAAATTGGAGAAGTCGCCGGCTTTGGAGACATCGGCGATGCTGAGCCGCCAGTCCCATGCGCCATCCTGTGCCGACGCGGCCTTCGGGTGGCTTGCGATCTCGCGGGTTACACCGCCCCCGTTGCGCCACGGTTCGGGATGGATGTCGGCAAAGCGGATGATCTCCATCCGTCCAGCGTAGTGGTCCGGCGCGGTTCAACAATGGGCCATATGACTTGCTAACGTCATAAGAGGATTGTTGGGCGCGTAGCGGCTGGAGGCACGGAATGTTCGTTAAAGTGTGTGGTTTGAGCACACCCGAATCCGTTCGCGAAGCCGTCTCGGCCGGTGCCGACGCGGTGGGTTTCGTCCTCACGGCCAGCCCACGCGAAGTCAGCCCGGAGACCGTCCGTTCGTTGCTTCCCTTGGTGCCCTCCGACGTTGCGGCTGTCGGCGTCTTCCGCCACGAGACCGCTGCCGATGCCGTTGCCCTTGCGCAGGCTGCTGGCCTGTCATGGGTTCAACTGCACGGTCACCGGACTGCGGCTGACGTTGGGGCAGTGCACGACGCCGGGATGCGGCTCATCCGCGCAGTCACCATGGGTGCCTCCCCGGAAGAGTTCGGTGATCTGGGCGAGGAACTGTTCCTGATCGACGCGGCAGTGCCTGGTTCGGGGGAGGCCTGGGATTACGCGTCCGTGCGTGAAAAGGGTCTGGACAGCCGTTCCTGGCTGCTCGCCGGTGGCCTGGAACCGGGCAACGTTGCTGCCGCTGCTTCCGCGGCCGGTGCCTGGGGCGTGGATGTGTCCTCGGGGGTCGAGTCCTCCCGGGGAGTCAAGGACCTGGCCAAGGTCCGGGCCTTCGTCGAAGCCGCCAAGGCCTAACCCCACCTCTACCCCGTCCCCCTTCCCCGCCTCCCCCCGACGCTCTCTCACTGAATCGCCTGTTTTTTGGGACGCTCTCTCACTGAATCGCCTGTTTTTTGGGACGCTCTCTCACTGAATCGCCTGTTTTTTGGGACGCTCTCTCACTGAATCGCCCGTTCTTGAGCACTCTCTCGCGGTTATCCGAGCGTTGCATCCAACTTCTCGAATGAGGTGCCCCAGCCGTCTCGCGTCATTTCCACCCACTCTTCCGATGCAAAGGGCCCCTGGGTCAGATGCATGCGGGTGCGGCTGCCGCCCAGATCTTCGAATTCGAGATGCATCTCTTCGTATTCGTGGTCGGCGTCCGGGGCGGCTTTGGCCGTTGCGACCAGCAAACCCGGTGCGTTCAGCTGAGTGATGACTGCTTCAATCGGCGCTTCTTGGGGACCGTTCTCATCCGTCCATGCCATGACAACCTGCCACACTCCGCCGACCCTGGGATCGACGATGATTTTCTCCCGCGGAGCATCAACTTCCACGGGTCCAAACCATTTGGTGAGCTGGTCCGGTTCCATCCAAGCCTCGAAGACTTTTTCGCGCGGGGCTTCGAAATCGCGGGTCAGGCTGAGGGTGTGCTGTTCTGTGCTCATGGTGGTCCTCCGTGCGTGGTTCATGGATGCGGCGGCGCATCACAGGCGGCGCCAGTGGGACCGAGTCTAGGCCGAGCCCGGCCAAAACCGACGCGCTATCACCAAATCGCCCGAAACTCGGAACGCTCTGTCTTCTTGGCCGCACCGTAGTGAGCACAGTGAGCGAGCGTCCACCTGGAAGGGGGTGTTCGGTGAGAGAGGGACCGGGGGGAGGGGGTGTTCGGTGAGCGAGCGTCCACTGGGGAGGGGGTGTTCGGTGAGAGAGGGACTGTGGGGAAGGGGTGTTTGGTGAGAGAGGGTCCGGGGGGAGGGGGTGTTTGGTGAGAGAGGAAAGTCAGGGGCGAGTCAGGGCAGACCCCTAGGCTTTTGGACGGTCCGGCACGAGAGAATGGTGACTATGAAAACTCTGCTCAACATCATTTGGCTGGTTTTTGGCGGCTTCTGGCTCGCCCTCGGTTATTTCGCCGCGGGCATCATCTGCTGCGTCCTCATCGTGACCATTCCGTGGGGCATTGCCTCGTTCCGCATTGGTGCCTACTGCCTGTGGCCGTTCGGTCAGATGGTGGTGGAAAAGCCCGGCGGCAGTGGAGTGTTCGCTTTGCTCGGCAACGTCATCTGGTTGTTGGTGGCGGGCATCTGGATTGCGATCGGGCACGTGGTCACCGCGGTGGCCATGGCCCTGACGATCATCGGAATCCCGCTGGCCATCGCGAACCTGAAGCTGATCCCGGTTTCCTTGATGCCGCTCGGCAAGCAGATCGTGCCCACCAACCGTCCGTTCGTCAGCACCTACCGCTGAGGCGACACGTTCCTATGAGGCAGCAACGCTTCCTGTGCGCAGCTCGAACCGGAAGCGTCGCTCCGTACGGAACCTCCCGCCGTCGGACTCCACCGCGAACCTGAGCTCCAGCGCGTCCGCCAGCAGGTCCGATTCCGTGACGGTGTAACTCGGCGTGAAATAGAGGGACTGCTGGCCCGGCTCCAGGCGCGTGGCCGGGAAATCGCTCCCGTGCGGTCCCAGAAGTACGACGTCGGCAAGCGGCTCAGTGCCGCTGTTGCGGACGCGTCCTGTGAAGGCGAGGATGTCCCCGGCCTTGTACCCGGGAATGATGGCGCCGTAGTTGAGGTCCTGCGCTTCCCGCGTGCCGAGCACTTGGTCCTGGCCGGCGTACCCTTGGCCGATTTCTTTCCACGTCTGGACGTCCCACGCGCCATCGCTGTTTGACGGTATGACGTGGAATTCACCGGCGTTCTGCCAGTGTGCGGGCCTGCCCGGGGTGACGGAGCGGAGTTCCATGTGGAAGGTGAGCGGATCCCGGTCTGCGCTGGGCAGAGTACTCGGAGCGGATGCGAGTTGGGAGACCAGTTGTTCCGCAGGAACCGAAGCGAACACGATCTCGCGGTATCCCTGCCGCTCGTAGAGGACACCGACGTTGCCGTCGGGAAGTCGCGTGGCCGTGGAGTACGCGGAACTGCCCTCGCACAGCACCAGCTTGCCCGGCCAGGTGGCCCCATTGTCCGGGGACAGGCTGAGCACGGTGTTGCGGCGAAGATGAGGGTCCTGGTTGTTGGTGGCGATGAGCCAATGCGAGGAATCGGCCTCAGCCGGCAACTGGACCAGGGGCAGCCCGTCGAACCTGGTGAGGGATCCGTTGTCGCTGGGGTCGGGCAGGTCCGGCACGGGCGTCAACGGTCCCCATGTTTGTCCGCCGTCCTCCGAGATCGCGGCAAGGCGGCACGGCGTGGCCCGGCTGTGCAGCAGCAAGCGCCCGTCGGCAAGGCATACCACCTTGTTTTCGTTGGGTCCGATTCCGGCAGGACCCGTGCCGATCAGCGCGCCGAGTGTCCAGCTCTCTCCGTGATCGTCGCTGAGGGCGGAAGCAGCCATGATTTCCCCGTCCACCAGCAGGACGTACTGCTGTACCAAGCGGCCTTTGAACGGTCCGGTGTGCATCTGGATGCCTTGGCCGGCCGCCGCGAACAACCCGGTGGTACCACTGTGAACCGGCTTGAGTGATGAGGTGAGCCGCCGGTGGTGCCAGGTCCCGCCGTCGTCGTCTGAATAGCTGACGTCGGCATGTTGGACGGCGTCGTCCGGCTCCAGTCCGGCGACCGCTTCGAAGAAGCCGGCGTGTGTTCCGGCGGCGTGGAACATGAAGATCCGTCCCGTGTCCGCATCAACCAGGAGGCTGGGATCGCCGTATCCGTTCAGCCCGGTGCCGGTGCGGACCACCTGTTGTTCGCCCCACGTGGCGCCGTTGTCCCTGCTGCGGCGGAGCAGCAGGTCGATGGTGTTGGGCAGGTCGTCCAGGTTGGGCCTGCCGTCATACGCCGCCAGGATGGTCCCCGCCGTGCTGACGGCCAGCGCTGGGATCCGGTACTGCCGGTAGCCTCCGGTGCCGCGGACGGCGAGGACGTGTTCGACGGAGGGGCGGGCCCGTGGAGCGGAGAGGTAGGAGGTCACACCTCCTAGTGTAGGGCCGATCGAAAAGCCCCAAAGCAACGCTCGGATGCCCCGAATACCCGGATCCGTTCTCTGGGTTTGGCTCAGGCCAGTTCCGCGGTGAGGTTCCGGCGGGCCGCGTCCAGCCAGAGCGCCTTGGCGCGGTCACCGTGGAACAGTGGGTCCAGGCCCAGCAGGTGACGCACGACGGCGGCACGCCCTTTCGCGAAATCAGCGTCGCTGACGTGGGCGTAGTCTTCGCGGACGGCCGCCACATACCTGGCATAGGACTGTTCGTCGCCACCGAGCACAGACAAGTCCGCATCGCATAAGAGGGCACCGGCGTGATCGCCCGGCTCAGGACTGTGCTTGTCCGTCAGCCGGACCAGGCGCGCCACCTCTGCGACGTCCACCGGGGCCAAGCCGGCCGCGGTCAGCCGGTCTTCGGCGATCCGGGCTGACTCCTCCTCGTCCTGGCCTGCAACCCCTTCATAGACGGCATCGTGGAACCACGCGGCAAGGGCAACAGTGCGGGCTGGCAACGCTGGATCGGTCAAGGTGTCCAGAGCCTCAAGGACAGCCAGGAGATGTGTGCGGCCGTGGTACTTCCGGGTGGCCTCGCCCCAACGTTCCAACAACTCCAAGCCGAGTTCCTCGTGGCCGGGGTACGTGCTGTTCCAGCGCTCCATCAAGGGCACCGTGAGGGCCTTGCTGCGCTCGCGGGCCGGGATGCGGAGTCCGCTGGCAATGAGTTTGCGGACCAGGATCCGGGCCTCGACGGGAATGGCACCTGCCTTGACCAGATCGTCGTACCGGCGCTCGGGCACGTCGTAATGGTCGCCGTCGAAAGCCCGTTCCGGCACTCCTGCCGCCTCCGCGAACGCGTGCAGCTCATCGAGCGACTTGTCCGAGACCAGGTGGGAGAAATGGGTCCCGTGCGCGGGCCAGAGGGGAGGGTCGACGTAGATGGCCATGGCCAAAGTGTAGTCCCGGATTTCAACGGCCGAGGGTGGGCTGATCCTTCCCAGTTGCCGGCCATCGGGGCGTGTCTACCGCCAACCACCGCCCCGGAACACGGGCAACATTGCCGGTGTGGTCCACGGCAACTGGGAAGGAGTCTTAGTGCTCCGCTGGAAGGATGTTCTGGTTCCCCCTGAACGTGTTGTCGGGATCGAACTGCGCCTTGACCTTTGAGAGCCGACGGTAGTTTTGCTCGCCGTAGGCCGCGATGATGCGGTCCTGGCCTTCGTCGCCGATGAAGTTCAGCCATACGCCACCGCTCGTATGCGGAGCGATGTCCTGCCTGAACTGCTTCACCCACGCCTTGGCTTGCTGTCCGCCCTCAGGGGTTTCCGCCAGGCCGAATGGATGGCTGACCCAGGCGGCGCCACGGTTCAGCAGCGGGGTGTTCTCCGCCGCCGGGCCGGCCACCGCACCGCCCCAGCGGCCGATGAGCTGCTGTGAATGCGCACCCGGGAGCCGTTGCGCGGAGTCCACCAGGACGTCCAGCGCCTCGTCGCTGAGTTCGTCGTGGTAGTCGGCGCTCCAGTAGTTGTAGTGACCCGGAGGATCGTCGATCATGCACTGGAAGTCGGCGTACCCCATGGGTCCTATCAGATCCACCGACGGACCCAGTTCTTTGAAGGGCTTCGCGTGCTCTTCGCCCGCCTCCACGTCCCCGGCATACACATAGGCCATGCCCACAGCCAGCTTGCCCACCATGTCCGCCGGAACGAACTCTTCAGGCGGAGCCGTCAGATACACGAGCGCTGTGCCAACCTCATCCGGTGCGTCCAGTGCCAGTTGTCGGTAGGCCCTGGACAGCTCCGTGGCGGCCTCGCCCGGGAACAACATCAACCCCGCCATGACCGACGGACCCAGATCGTGCAGTTGGAACGTGAACGACGTGGCCACTCCGAAGTTCCCGCCGCCACCGTGTAATGCCCAGAAGAGTTCCGGATTCTCGTGTTCGCTCGCCGTCACCAAATCGCCGGAAGCAGTCACGAGGTCGACTGAGATCAGGTTGTCACAAGCGAATCCGTAGGCGCGCTCCAGCCACCCCGAGCCGCCGCCCAGCGTGAAGCCGGAGACACCCGTCGTCGATGCCCGGCCACCCGTGACCGCCAATCCGTACTGCTGCGTGGCCCGGTCGAACTCGCCCCACGTGAGCCCACCGCCGGCCGTGACAGTCTTGGCTTCCGGGTCCACGCTGATGGATTTCATGGGACGGACGTCAATCACCAGGCCGCCGTCGTTGGTGGACATGCCAGCCACCGAGTGCCCGCCCGATCTGACCGCCACCTCCAGGTTGTGGTTGCGGGCATACTTCAGCGCCTCTGCCACCTCGCCAGGGCTGGAGCATCTGGCGATGACGGCCGGCCTGCGGTCGATCATTGCATTGAAGAGTTTCCGGGTTTCGTCATAGTCCGGATTGTCCGGACGGATCCATTCCATGGGACGCTCCTTCGCGCCTGAGACTCTCTCCCTAGAACAGGTTACGGCGGGCGCCCCCGGCGGGCCATGGGTAATGCTTACGGATCGCTTTCGCTTCCTTCCGGACGGGTACGACGGCGGTGCGCTGACGACGGCGGTGCGCTGACGACGGCGGTGCGCTGACCACGGCGGTGCGCGCCACGTAGTGCCCTCGCACTCCTTCGCGCCCTCGCACCCCTTCGCGCCCTCGCACCCCTTCGCGCCGTGCGCTCCCGTAGTAGCGGTAGCCCTCAGCGCGAACGAGTGCGATGCCGCGACGTAAGGGGTGCGCAGGGCGGAACGCGGATCTACTCCCGGTACATGCGTTCCGCGTAAGCCGGCCCATAATAGGCTTCGAGATCCGCTAACGGTGTATCCGGCTGCACGTAGGTCTTGGAAAGCGTGGCTATGGACGGCAAGCCCGCGATGTCCCAGGAATCCGGCTCCCACAGCCCGCTGCGCATGAAGGCCTTGCCACAGTGGGTGAAGACCTCGTCCACGCTGACCACGATGGCAACCCGCGGACGGTGGCCCTTGACCACCATGTGATCGAAGAAGTCCGCATTCCGGACCAGCTCTGCCGTCCCGTTGATGCGCAGGGTGTCGGTTCGTCCGGGAACCACGGAGAGGATACCCACGTTCGGGTTCTCCAAAATGTTGCGGAATCCCAAGGCGAGCTTGTTGCCGGGCCTTTCCGGGATGGCGATCGTGAAGTCGTCCAGGACGTGGATGAATCCGGCGGGGTCACCTTTGGGTGAGGCGTCGACGCGACCCTGGGCGTCCGCCGTCGAGATCACGCAAAAAGGACTGGCTGCGAGCCATTGCCGGTCAAAGTCGCTGAGCGATGTCCGCACCTTGCGTCGAACGCGTTCGAGGGGGAGGCCGATCAGTTCTTCCAACTCGTGCACCGAAGCGATGGGTTCCATGGGCCCAGCCTACTTTCCTGAGGGCATTCCGGATCTTGTGGAACGAGGCGCACCACTTTCCGCCATTCGCACCCGTAGGAACGGGTGCGCTGGGCGGGTACGGTTGCGGGCTTCGCCGGTACGGGGGCGCTGGGCGGGACGGGGTGCGGGCTTCGCCGGTACGGGTGCGCTGGGCGGGTACGGGTGCGGGCTTCGCCGGCGTGGCCCTCAACAGCAATCCTCACACCGGCGCTGGACAGCAGTTTCGCCGTCGGCAAACATGGAACACAGTGAGTCAAAATCCAAAGTTGAGCGTAGTAGACTCAACTTTGTAATCCTTGGTTCTACTCCAGAAAGGGAGCTCTCTTTGGACGTCAAATTCACCACCAAAAGCCAGGAGGCCCTTTCTGCGGCCGCCATGAATGCCTCCACCGCCGGCAACCCGCAGGTGGAGCCCGCACACTTGCTGAAAGCCCTCATGGACCAGCGGGAAGGCGTTGCTGTTGCCCTCCTCCGGGCGACGGGTGCCGATCCGGACGCCGTGAGCGTGCAGGCAAGTTCCGCCATCAAGGCGCTGCCGTCGTCGTCGGGCAGTTCCGTCCAGCAGGCGCAGTTGTCGCGCCAGTCCATGCAGGCCATCCAGGCCGCCCAGGCCGACGCCGACAAGCTCGGCGATTCCTTTGTCTCAACCGAGCACCTGCTGCTGGGACTCTCGGCCGGAAGTGACGCCGTCGGGAAGTTGCTGCGCGACGCCGGTGCCTCCCATGAGGCGCTTCTCGCCGCCCTGCCGGGTGTCCGGGGTGACCGCAAGGTCAATTCACCGGACCCTGAGAACACGTTCCAGGCCTTGGAGAAGTTCGGAACCGACCTGACCGCAGTTGCCCGTTCCGGAAAGCTGGACCCGGTGATCGGCCGCGACAGTGAGATCCGGCGCGTGGTCCAGGTGCTGAGTCGGCGCACCAAGAACAACCCTGTGCTCATCGGTGAGCCCGGCGTTGGCAAGACGGCCGTCGTCGAAGGCCTGGCGCAACGCATGGTGGCCGGCGATGTCCCCGAAAGCCTGCGCGGGAAGACCCTCATCGCCCTGGATCTGGCCTCCATGGTGGCGGGAGCCAAGTACCGCGGCGAATTCGAGGAGCGCCTGAAGGCAGTCCTGGAGGAGATCAAGAACTCCAACGGTCAGATCGTCACCTTCATCGACGAGATCCACACCGTGGTGGGTGCCGGCGCAACGGGTGAGAGTGCCATGGACGCCGGCAACATGCTCAAGCCGATGCTGGCCCGTGGTGAGCTCCGCCTGATCGGTGCCACCACCTTGGACGAGTACCGCGAGAACATTGAGAAGGACCCGGCCCTGGAACGTCGTTTCCAGCAGGTCTACGTCGGTGAGCCGAGCGTGGAAGACACCATCGGCATCCTCCGCGGACTCAAGGAACGCTACGAGGCGCACCACAAGGTAGCCATCGCCGACTCGGCCCTGGTTGCCGCAGCCACGCTCTCCAACCGCTATATTTCCGGCCGCCAACTCCCGGACAAGGCCATTGACCTGGTGGACGAAGCCGCGTCGCGTCTTCGCATGGAGATCGACTCCGCGCCTGAGGAGATCGACCAGCTCCGCCGTGCCGTGGATCGCCTGACCATGGAGGAACTGGCACTCCAGGGTGAAACCGATCCTGCCTCCGTGGAGCGGCTGGCCGCCCTGCGCGCGGACATGGCGGACAAGAAGGAGAGCCTCGCGGCGCTCAATGCGCGCTGGGAAGCGGAGAAGGCCGGGCTGAACCGGGTGGGTGACCTCAAGGCCAAGATCGACGAGCTGCGCTCGGCCGCCGAGAAGCACCAGCGCGAAGGTGACCTCGAGTCGGCGTCGCGCATTCTGTATGGCGAGTTGCCCGCGCTGGAACGCGAGCTCAACGCCGCCGCCGAGGAGGAATCGGCCCGCAGCGATTCGGAGCCGGAGCTGATGGTGGCCGAAGAGGTCACCGCCGACGACATCGCCGAAGTCATTTCGGCCTGGACGGGAATCCCCGCGGGCCGCATGTTGCAGGGGGAGTCCCAGAAGCTGCTGCATATGGAAGCCGAGCTGGGGAGGCGCCTGATCGGCCAGGCCAAGGCTGTCCAGGCTGTGTCCGATGCTGTCCGCCGCGCCCGCGCCGGCATCAGCGACCCCAACCGCCCCACGGGTTCGTTCCTGTTCCTTGGCCCGACGGGCGTCGGCAAGACGGAGCTGGCCAAGGCGTTGGCTGATTTCCTCTTCGACGACGAGCGCGCCATGATCCGGATCGATATGTCGGAGTACGGCGAGAAACACTCGGTGGCCCGCCTGGTGGGTGCTCCTCCGGGATACGTCGGCTACGAAGAGGGCGGCCAGCTCACCGAAGCGGTTCGGCGCAGGCCGTACTCAGTGGTGCTGTTGGACGAGGTTGAGAAGGCCCACCCTGAGGTGTTCGACATCCTCCTGCAAGTGCTCGACGACGGCCGCCTCACCGACGGCCAGGGCCGCACCGTGGACTTCCGCAACACCATCCTGGTACTGACCTCAAACTCGGGCAGCCAGTTCCTGGTGGACACCACCCTCGATGCCAAGGCCAAGCGCGAAGCCGTCATGGCCGTGGTCAGGGCATCCTTCAAGCCCGAGTTCCTGAACCGCCTCGATGAGATCGTCCTGTTCGATCCCCTCTCGGTCGAGGAGCTCGCCCGGATTGTTGAGTTGCACGTCGCCGAGCTGACCAAGCGCCTGCGCGACCGCCGGCTCACGCTTGAAGTGACTGATGGTGCCAGGGCATGGCTTGCGATGTCCGGCTACGATCCGGCGTACGGTGCCCGGCCGCTGCGCCGATTGGTGCAGCGTGAGATCGGAGACCGCCTGGCCAAGGAAATCCTGGCCGGCGACATCAGCGACGGCGATACGGTCCTGGTGGACACGGCCGCCGACGTGGACGAACTCACCATCGAGGGGCTTGAGTCCTTGGACCTCGACGGCGGCATGCCGGCGGGCACCGGGCTCTCTGTCCGCCGGAAGTAGGCTGCGGCCTGCTCCGGGAGTGGCGAGAATAGCTACTTCCGGAGCAGGTCTTCCTTGAGCGTGCTGCCCGTGTTCACCACAATGAAGCAGTCAACCCGGCGATCGCCACGGTCCCAGCTGCTCTGGCTCGGATAGACGTTCTGCTGGAGCAGATTGGTGTAGTTGTCCACGGCGTCGTTGAACTTGATGCTCTTGCATACCTCCCGGCCCTTGTCCCGGAGGGCGTTGGTGCCGGGGAAGGAATCATCCTGGGCATAGGTATGGATGGCGCCCAGCTGGGCAGAGTGCTCGGTATCGCACGCAACGGCCTTGGCCTTGGTGGCGTTGGGATCGAACTCCGCGAAGCAGTCGCCCACCTGGAAGTCCCTGGAGTCCGTATCCCGCGGGAGTGGGCCCAAGGTCGCCGTCGGGGTGGGCGACGGGGCCACGGCTTCCGGGCGGGTGCCCAGGAGGCTCAGGAGTACCCAGATCACAACACCGATAAGCACCAGGACGCCCAGGACAATCCCGCCAATGACCAACCTCTGGCGTTTGACCGCATCCGGGTGCTCGGGCTCTTGCTGGTAGGCCGGGTCTTGTCCGGCGTACGCCTGCTGGGCAGGGCCGCTTGGCTGGTTCGGGTACACCGGCTGGCCGAAGGCCCCCTGCTGGGGAGGTGGGCCCTGTTGCGGGTTGCCGCCCGGCGGAGGAAAGGAGTGCGGCGGCGAGAGCGGCTGGGGTGGAACCGGTGGTTGGTTGGGCTGTTGGGGTTCTGGAGGCACATTCGAGGCGGGCGGGACCTGTTCTTCGCCTGGCTCGCGCGATGAACCGTCACGGGGTGGAGTATTGTCCTGACTCATTCCAGTGGTGTGCCTTCCTGCTCTGACGCCGCATTGAGGCAGACTCTACCCAATTTTCGGGTGCATGGGAGGTGCCCTGAGCTGCTTTCGGGTGTTGAATGGCCCGGCGCGGCCTCCAGGTGGCACGCAGGCACCCCGGAAACCATGTAATCTAGACATACGACAAATTGACCAAACATTCCGGGGCCTCACCGATAGCCAAGGTGACCACCTCCGGTCCAAGTACAAAAGGGGGTCACGCCATGGGGCGCGGCCGTCAAAAGGCAAAAGCTACCAAGCAGGCTCGGGACATCAAGTACTACTCCCCGAACACTGACTATTCGGCACTTGAGCGTGAGCTCACGGGCCCATCCAGTCGTGCAAAGAGCCACTTCCCCGAAGATCCCCCGGAGCCGGACTACTCGGCTTACGAGGACAAGTACGCGGAAGACGACGACGACGAGGTAGACACCCGCCGTCTCGGATAGCTGTCGCAACCAACAGGTGCCTTTGGGCACTGAGTTGCGTACCGCCGTCGTACATCAAGGTTTGTTCGTGCATCATCTGGTGCCGGAAATCTCTGAAGAGGGCCCGTAGGGCACGCCAGCCATTGGCGTACCCTGCGGGCCTTCCTCTTGCCTAAGATCCCAGCACCTTGCGGGGCCCGCTTCCTGACCGGTGCGTTGTCCTTGTCAGACCCCGGTACTAAGTTGAGGGAGGACGACGGTTGCTGGGGGGCAAAGGGACGCTGAAAGGAAAGCCATGCCGGAGGTCGATCGGTACAAGCAGGGCACACCATGCTGGGTGGACCTGTCCTCCACGGACATTGAGGTTTCCAAGAGGTTCTACAGCGACATCTTCGGCTGGGAATTGGATGCCATGGACGCGGGTCCAGGCATGACCTATTACATGGCCAGGCTAAAGGGGCGGTTCGTTGCAGGCATGATGCAGCAGATGCCTGACGCTCCTGAAGGAATGCCATCCTACTGGGCCAACTACCTTGCCGTGGACTCTGCGGATGATGCTGCGGAACGGGCCGTAGCCGCCGGGGGGACGCTCCTCTTCCCGCCGGACAGCGTTCCCAACGGAGGTGGCCGGATCTTCTTCGCTTCCGATCCGACCGGGGCGCAGATCGGCTTCTGGGAGGCGGGCAGCCACCCAGGATCGGGGCTCGTTAATGAGCCCGGAACCATGATCTGGAACGAACTCCAGACCAACGATGTCCCCAAGGCTTTGGCGTTTTACGAGGCCGTCACGGGCTGCACCAGCAAAACCAGGCCAGCCGGCGGCCGTGTGGACTACACGGACCTGGTAGTCGATGGCCGTGCCGTTGCCGGGGCGTTGAAGCTTCCGATCGAAGGTCTGTCGCCTTTCTGGATGACCTACTTCAGCGTGGTCGACGTTGACCAGACGGTGGGTTACGCCGTGGAATTGGGCGGCCACGTGATCGTTCCGGCCTTCGACGTTCCAGGCGTCGGGCGGATGGGCGTGCTGATGGACCCGGCCGGCGCCGCGTTCAGCATCATGACAGGCCTCTCAGCATGAGCGCCCGGAACCACTACTCAAGCGGGGAACCGTGCTGGGCTGACCTGCAAACCAGGGACGTCGCCGCGGCCAAGGACTTCTACTGCAAGGTGTTCGGCTGGACCTTCAAGGACCTGCCCACTCCCGATGGCCGCAGCTACTCGCAGGCGTTCCTCGACAATGACCTCGTGGCTGTGATCGCACCACAGAATACCCTGCAGCAGGCCGCCGGAACCCATGGTCAGTGGAACATCTACCTCGCCGCAACAGATGCCGAGGAAGTCGCTGAGGACGCCACGCACGCGGGAGGGAATCTCGAGTTCGGTCCCGAGCAGGTGGCGGATACGGGAACGCTGGCCTTCGTCGCGCCGCCGGGCGGTGGAACCACGGGCATCTGGCAGGCGGGAACCCATACAGGAAGCCACCGCTTCAACGAGGCCGGCGCCTTGGCATGGGCGGAGTTGCTGACCCCCGAACCGCAAGCTGCGGTGGCGTTCTTTCAACAACTTTTCGGGTACGAGGTCACCGAATATCCCCAGGACGACGGCGGCAGCTACTCGACGCTGATGGTCAACGGTGATGAGGTGGCCGGGATTGTCCCCGCTGAGGAGGGCGACGACGCCGGCTGGCAGGTGTACTTCGGCGTGGCACACCTCCGGGCGGCGGCCGCAACCGCCGTGGCCGCGGGCGGCGAACTGTTGGTTGAACCGGAGGATCACCCCGAGGAAGGCTCGCTGGCCACCATCAGGGACCCACAAGGCGGAGTTCTCAGCCTCATCCAGATCACCTCACCCAAGTAGGTCGCATTTGTGCGCGTTTTGAGCCCTCATAACGCGCACAGATGCGACCCAGTTGGGGACGAGCCCGGAGATGCAGAACGGCCCGGCAGTTGGAAACCAACTGCCGGGCCGTTCCTTCTTCGATCATTGCGCTTAGGCGTAGGCGTTCACCAAACGGACCGCGCCGCCGTCGACGCCCTTGGCACCCTGGACGTAGTCCGGGCCGGTCTTGTCGATGGAGTCCGAGTCGGCAGCAACCGTACCCATGACCCACGACGGCAGACCGCGCTCGTTGAGGCGCGCCACGGCTGCGTCTGCGGCCTCGGGGGAGACGATGGCGACCATGCCCACGCCAAGGTTCAGCGTACGCTCCAGGTCGGCCAGCGGGACGTTGCCCAGTTCGGAGACCAGCTTGAAGATCGCGGGGAGTTCCCAGGTGTTGCGATCAACGGTGGCTACGAGGCCCTGCGGGAGGACGCGTGCCAGGTTGGCAGCGAGGCCGCCTCCGGTGACGTGGCTGAAGCCGTGCACAGCGTTGGCGGAGTTCACCGGGAAAGTGCGGGCCAAGTCCAGGCAGTCGGCGGCGTAGACGCGGGTGGGCTCCAGGAGTTCTTCACCCAGCGTGCGGCCGAGCTCGGAAACCTGGCGGTCCAGCGCCCAGCCGGCGTGGTTGATGACGCGGCGGACCAGGGAGTACCCGTTGGAGTGCAGGCCGGAGGAGGCCATACCGATCACGACGTCGCCGGCGCGGACGCGGTCCGGGCCCAGGAGGGCGTCGGCTTCCACCACACCCGTTGCGGCACCTGCGACGTCGTACTCGTGCTCGCCCAGGAGGCCCGGGTGCTCAGCGGTTTCGCCACCCACCAGGGCGGTACCTGCCACGGAGCAAGCGGAAGCGATGCCACGGACGATGTCCGCGATGCGCTCGGGGACAACCTTGCCGCAGGCGATGTAGTCGGTCATGTAGAGCGGCTCGGCGCCAACAACCACAATGTCGTCCACAACCATGCCCACCAGGTCGAAACCGATGGTGTCGTGGATGTCCATGGCCTGGGCGATGGCTACCTTGGTGCCCACACCGTCGGTGGACGTGGCCAGCAGCGGCTTCTTGTAGGTCAGCAGCTTGGAGACGTCGTACAGGCCTGCGAAACCGCCGACGCCGCCGATCACCGAGGCGTTGTGGGTCGCCTTCACGGCGTCCTTCATGAGTTCGACGGCGCGGTCGCCTGCTTCAACGTCGACACCCGCCGAAGCGTAGGTTATGCCGGCGTTGTTCTCGGCGGCTGGGGTTGCGGAGGTCATACAGACTCTTTCTTGTCGGCGTCGGTCAAACGATCAGCGTCGGTCAGGAGGTTCTCGAATTCGGCGTCGGGTCCGGGATCGCAGCCGGTAGCGCCGGGCTTGTCCGCCGGATCCTCGGAATCGGAGGCGGAGGCGTCGTTGAGCGCTTCAGCGGAGGGCAGGCCACCCAGGTCCGTGCGTTCCAGCAGGTTCTTGCCCAGCTTGTCCGCGTGCGGCAGTTCGATGGGGTACTTGCCCGTGAAGCAGGCGGTGCACAGGCGTTCGCGCGGCTGCTGGGTTGCCCCGATCATGCCGTCTTCGGAGATATAAGCCAGCGAGTCGGCACCGATGGCCTGGGAGATTTCCTCGATGGTGGCTCCGTTGGCGATGAGCTCGGCACGCGAGGCGAAGTCGATGCCGTAGAAGCAGGGCCACTGGACGGGCGGCGAGGAGATCTTGACGTGGACTTCCTTGGCGCCGGCTTCGCGGAGCATCCGGACAATGGCGCGCTGGGTGTTGCCGCGGACGATCGAGTCGTCCACCACCACAATGCGCTTGCCGCGGATCACGGATTCCAGGGCGTTGAGCTTGAGGCGGATACCAAGCTGGCGAAGGGTCTGCGAAGGCTGGATGAAGGTACGGCCAACATAGGCGTTCTTCACGAAGCCGTGCGCGAACGGAATGCCGGACTGTTCGGCGTAGCCAACGGCTGCCGGGGTACCGGATTCGGGAACAGGAATGACCAGGTCTGCCTCGTGCGTGTTTTCGCGGGCCAACTGGCGGCCCATTTCCACGCGGGACTCGTACACGGAACGGCCTGCGATGGCAGCGTCCGGGCGGGCCAGGTAGACGTACTCGAAGACGCAGCCGGCCGGGGTGGCATCGGCGAAGCGCTGGGAGCGGACGCCCTCTTCGTCGATGGCAATGAATTCGCCGGGCTCGATCTCGCGGATGAAGCTGGCGCCAACGGTGGCCAGGCCGGCCTGCTCGGAGGCGACTACCCAGCCACGGTCAAGGCGGCCCAGGCAGAGCGGGCGGATGCCGTACGTGTCGCGGGCCGCGTAGAGGGTTCCTTCATCCATGAAGACGAAGCAGAAGCCACCCTTGATCTTGGGCAGCAACTCCAGCGCGGTCTGCTCCAGGGTCTTGCCTTCTTCGCCCTCAAGGAGCGCGGTCACCAGCGCAGTGTCCGAAGTGTTGCCCTGCTTCATTTCGCCGGTGAGCTGGCCGTCGTTGCGCTGCAGGATCATCTCGCGCAGCTCAGCAGTGTTGGTCAGGTTGCCGTTGTGGGCCAAGGCCACGGTGCCTGTTGCGGTGGCGCCCAGGGTGGGCTGCGCGTTGGCCCAGTGGCTTGCACCGGTGGTGGAGTACCGGCAGTGGCCAACGGCCAGGTGTCCGGTGAGGGTATTCAGGGTGGTCTCATCAAAGACCTGGGAAACGAGGCCCATGTCCTTGTAGACGTTGATGCGCTTGCCGTCACTGGTAGCGATACCAGCCGACTCTTGTCCGCGGTGCTGCAGCGCATACAGCCCGTAATAGGTGAGTTTTGCTACTTCTTCACCGGGAGCCCAAACCCCGAAGACGCCACAAGCGTCCTGGGGGCCTTTTTCGCCGGGGAGAAGATCATGTGAAAGTTTTCCGTCGCCACGTGCCACTGGTCGATTGTCTCATGTTGTGGCCGTGGTAAGTTCCCGCTCCGGTTTTGTGACCCCGGTATCAAGCGCGACACGCGGAAAATGCGTCGCGTCTCACAGTGGCACCCCACCGAAACGCGAGTAAAGGGCCGAAAGTCAGCGTCCGCCGTCGTGCTCTGGACCCTCGTCCGGAACCGAATCCGGCACCGCTTCCACCACGGCGCGCCGGGTGCGCCTGACGCTGATGCGGTCCAGGACCAGGGCGAGGATGGAGAAGAGGATGACGCCACCGGCGGCGCAGGCCACGAGGAAGAAGCCAAAGACGGTGCTGGCGTCGAACTCAGGATCGGCGGGGCGGCCGTAGGCAATGATGGCGGCGACGATTGCGCCGACGATGGCTCCGAGGATCATGAACGGCACGAACTTGGGCGCGCGGCGCACGGTGATGTCGCGCCGTGCGGGCGGTTCGTTGTTCGGTGCGGGGGTGGGGGTGTCCTCGGAAGCCATGCCTTCCAGCCTACCTTTCCGGGTTTGGGTACAAGTAACGCCCTCCGGCTCGGGCCGAAGGGCGTTACGGGCGGCAGGCTTGGTCAGCTGCCGCGGTACGTGGAGAACGCGAACGGGCTCAGGAGGAGAGGCACGTGGTAGTGCTCGCCGGCGTCCGAAACCGTGAAGTTCAGGTCCACTTCGGGGAAGAATGTCTCGGTGCCGAGGCCCTCGTAGTAGGCGCCGGTGGCGAAGTTGAGGCGGTAGGCGCCGCCGGGAATCCGCTCGGGCCCGAGGTTCTTGATGCGGCCGTCGGCGTCGGTTTCGCCCTTGCCCACCAGCGTCCAGTTGTCGCCTTCGCGCACGTAAAGCACGACGGCGACACCCGTCGCCGGGCGGCCGGAACCGGTGTCGAGGATATGGGTAGTGACTTGTGAAACGCTCATGCGTTGGCTCCTTCGCTGACCAGGCCGGAGAGACGCAGCAGTGCGATTTCCCGGAGCTGTTCGGCCACGATCGTGTCTTCTTGTTCGGGGGTGTGGGTGAGGCGTTCCTGGAGTGTGGCCAGGATTTCCTGCGCGCTGCGACCGGCGGCGCGGATCAGGAAGACCCTGCCGAACTTTTCTTCGTAGTCGCGGTTACCGTCGGCCAGGGCCGCCGCGGTTGCGTCGCTGACATCCACGCCGGCCTGCTCCGAGCGGGACATTGCGGCTTCGGTGGTCTGGGCTTTGGGGCGTTCGCCGATCCGGGGGTGGTGGGCCATTGCGGACTCCACCTCTTCCGGGGTGAACGGTTCGGCGGCGTTGTTGGCCTGGCCCAGCAACTCGTCCACGCTGGCGAAGGGGCGGGCATCGACGATGGTTTCCACCCAGCGGGTGATGTCCAGGCAAGGGGTCAGGACCTTGATGGCTTCGTCACGGTCAACACTGTTGAATACTGCAAGCTCCATGCTTGTTTCATCCTCGTGCAAATGCTGGCATCCATGGTGTGGGCTATGCGGAACCCCGGTTGTCTGGCCGGGGGAAGCTTGCGCTTCTAGCTTCCGCATCATGGAACTGTTATTTCAGCATACGTAATAAGTGAAGCTGAGGTGCTGGGGGCGTGTCAAGAGGCTACCTCCTTGTGGTGGCTTGTGCGCACCGTCAGATAAAGACGGTGGGCCGTGA
Organism: Paenarthrobacter sp. NPDC089714; assembly: GCF_044748905.1. Taxonomy (NCBI): domain Bacteria; kingdom Bacillati; phylum Actinomycetota; class Actinomycetes; order Micrococcales; family Micrococcaceae; genus Paenarthrobacter; species Paenarthrobacter sp. NPDC089714. The sequence goes on along the minus strand of NZ_JBIVGX010000016.1, from coordinate 4,488 downwards.
TAACCAAGGCGAGCCACGCGATGCCCAGGGCCCACGCCGCCAGCACATCAGTCAGCCAGTGGTGGCCCAGGTAGACCCGGCTCAAGCCCATGGTCAACGAAAAGACCGTGGCTATGGCAATGGTTGTGACCCGGCCCCTGAGGGTCTTGACGCGGAGGATGACCAGGTAGGCCACGATGCCGGCTATGACTATCGCGTTCAACGAATGCCCGCTGGGGAACGATGGGGAGTGCTCGTAAGGAGGAATGGCATCGCTGAGGTCCGGCCGGGTGCGTCCGAAAAGCGGCTTCCCAAGCACCGTCATGAGCAACGAGCCTAGTCCTGCGGCCAACATCAAAATCACCGGGGTCCACGACTTCCGCCTCAACGCCAGCAGAAGCATGATTCCCACGGCGAGGATAGGCATGCCGACCGTTCCGCCGACGTTCGTGTAGGCCGTGGTGATCGTGTCCAGGGCGGGGGAGCGGATGGATTTGGCTGCGTCTAAGGCGGGATGATCCAGCCCGGCCACACCATCGGCCTCAACTACCGATTCGTAGACTTCGCCGAAGGCAACAGCCAAGGCGATCGCAACAACCAGGCCAATACCGAGCGTGATGACCAGCGCGGCGTAGGGGCCCAGGAGATTGGTAATCCACTGCACGCCCGCGGCCAGGGCACGGCCCACCGGGGATTTCCAGCGGGTGAGGTCTTGGCCCGCGACGAATCGATCCTGTTGCACTTCCCCGCGGACGCCTTGTCCAGGCTGCCCGTTTCCTTCAGTCGTCACTCTCGTCCCCTATCGTGGCGGCCTCAATAATGGTGAGTAACCTTAGCAGTTGCCGCTTGGAACTACCGGTGCGGGGCCTGTGTTTGGGTTTTGGTGCGCAGAGCGGGCCTCGCAGCGCAGGGTGCGGCAGAATGACCTCAACCCCGTTGAAGGAGTTCGCCCCATGCCAGACATCCTGACCTCAAGATTCCTGTTCGGACCCGGACCGAGCAATTGCTACCCGGAAGCCATGGCCGCTCTGTCCTGGCCCGTTCTGGGACACCTGGACCCGGTGTTCATTGAGCGGCTGGACCGGGTGTGTGACGGACTCCGTTCCGTGTGGGGAACGTCGAACGCCCGGACCCTCCCCTTGAGCGCCACCGGTTCCGGTGGCATGGAAGCAGCCTTCGTCAATACGGTTGCCGAGGGCGACGTTGCCGTGATCGCCGTCAATGGCCTCTTCGGCGCCCGCATGTGCGAGGTCGCCCGGCGCTGCGGTGCCACCGTCATCCGGGTGGATCACGAGTGGGGCCAACCCGTTGATGCGGACCGCGTCCTGTCCGCGCATCCGAACCCCAAGGTGATCGCGGCGGTCCACGCCGAGACCTCAGTGGGCGTGCTTTCCGATATTGCCGCTCTCGGCGCCGGCAAAGGCGACGCGCTCCTGATCACCGACGCCGTAACGTCCATCGGCGGACTGGAACTCTTGGCAGACGACTGGGGGATCGACGTCGGATATGCCGGAACCCAGAAGTGCCTTGGGGTGCCACCAGGACTCTCACCGTTCACGGTCTCCGACCGGGCCTTCGAGCGCCGCATCAAGGACCCTCGCTCCTGGTACCTGGATATCGGGTTGCTCGGCGGCTACGTTGGCGCCGCATCCGGCGCCCGGACGTACCACCACACCGCGCCGGTCACCATGATCGCCGGCCTTGATGCCGCGTTGGGACGCATCCTCGCCGAAGGCCTCGACGTCGTCCAAGCCCGCCACCAGGCGGCCGGCACCGCGCTGCAGGACGGCTTGCAGGAGATGGGCCTCGAACTGTTCGCCGCCGAAGGCTCCCGGTTGCCGAGCCTCACCACCGTCAAAGTGCCCGACGGCGTCAACTCGGCCGCCGTTCGCGCTTACCTTTTGGAGCACTTCAGCATGGAGATCGGTGCCGGAGTGGGAGAGTTCACGGACACCGTCTGGCGGATCGGCATGATGGGCCCGAACGCCAACAATGCGTCAGTGACCCTGGTGTTGGGTGCGCTGAAAGAGGCCATCGCTGAGGCGTAGGGAGAGAGGGATCCCGGAAAGGGGCGATTCGGTGAGAGAGGGTTCCCCAAAGAGGGCGATTCGGTGAGAGAGGGTTCCCGGAAAGGGGCGATTCGGTGAGAGAGCGTCGGTCCCCTACCGACCCCCTACCGACGCTCTCTCACCTAATGCCCCTTTTGGGGCGTCGCTCTCTCACCTTTTGCGTGTTCTTGGAGAACCCTCTCTCACCTCACGGGGTGGGCTGACCGCCGTCGTACGCTAAAACCGCGGAGGCGGCAGTCTCGCCGGCGGCGGGGCGGACAGAGGTGAACCGCAGCGTCCCAGCCCCGGGCAGATCGACCGACTGGCCTTCCCTGAAGGCCTGCTTTCGAGCGTGCCCGGCGGTCCGGATCCACACTTGGATGGCAGGTGTGCCGTCCGCGAGGCCGATCTTTACCACGCCTACTTTGACGCCGTCGAACGACGGTTGCATGCCCTGCCTGACTGTCACAAGTTGTTCCACGGCCGTCCTCATTTCACATTCACCGAGTAAACGGAGTCGAAGTTTTCCTTGTACTGATCCTCGGTCAACTCGAGGGTCCCCGACTTGTGGTGGTCATCGTCCTTCATGTAACCGCCGTCGGGACCCCAGGGGTTCGCCAAGACGATGACCTTCTCACCGTCGTCGTTGGTTTTCACATCCACAACGATGTATTCGTGGTTGGGCACCACGTCATTGCGGTTGACTTCTTCGGATTCCCAGAACCAATCGAAGTCGTCGTCCTTGACGTCCTCCGTCCCCACGGCGACAGCTTGGCCGTCGGCAAGCTTTTCCTCGATCCTGTCCAGGTTCAACTCGCCTTCGTGGTGCCCGGATTGGCCGGTCATCAACTCCATGGCCTCATTGCCGAACCCGCCTTCGATGTCCTCGTAGGAACCTCCGAGATGTTCGGCCGCCGCTCGTTCGTAGATGGACAGCCAGTTGGGTTGGCCGTCGGCACCACGGACCCCGCCATCGGTGGACTTGGCCTCCACAGTGACTTCCACCGGTTTGCCGTCCTCATATAGGGTGACTACCCACTGGGTTGGCGGGTCCCCAACGGGGCGCATGTGGGATTGAAGGAATTCGTCGAGCTTGCCCTGCCGTTCCAGGATCTGAGCCACGGATCCGATACCTGCCAGCAACCAGCAGTCGCCGATGTGCCCCTGGTTGATGTCGCGGGGGTTGCCCGCGTCCGGGTCTTTGCGGACATCGCCGGGAACATCGACGTCGGGCTTGTCAGGGTCGAGCGGGCCGGGATCGCCGGGAGGATTTGAGTCGCCCTTGCCCGAATCGCCGGATCCGGTTGAGCGCGAACTCGCCGTGTCCTGCTCATCAGCGTTCTGTTCCAGTTCTTTGGCCTGAGTCTCCAGGGTTGCTGCCGTGCGCCGGAGTAGGGGGCGGTGTTCTGACTCCCATGCCTGGCGAAATTGTGCGGCATCCCGGCCGTCCCACCGGGAGTGTGCGATCAGCTGCCCCAACTCCGAGGAAAGCGAATTCATTGTGTCGGAATGCTTGGACATGGTCTTGGCCAGCGCCCGCAGTTGCTCAAAATCGGCACCGTAGAATCCCGGCATCGCGTCCCCCTCGTCTTGTGCTCAAAGATTGTGGCTCGAAGCCACGGGCAACGTATCCCGCCCTGACGGCGGAGACGATGGGTACATCTGCCCGGTCAGCCGGTGGGAAGTTCCTTCGGATCGCAGCTGGTTGAGGCAACAGGCACTGACACGCGCAGGTAGGCTGGGCTCTTCGACTCGATGGTCACCGTGGACCCCGATCCGTTTGTACTACGGGCGACCACCCAGCCACCCGGTACATCGTCCGTTCCACCGAAAGCCGGGAAGCCGTGCTGGGCCAGGACGGGGTCGCCTGCGGCGAAAACAGCCTCGAAGTTGTTGGACGCTTCGACGATGTCCGCGCTGCTCTTCATGCTGGCAGTTTGGAGGATGCAGCGACCATCCGTGGACTTCGCCAAGCTGGCCCCTTTGTCCACGCTCCAGGTGATGCCGGGCAGTTTCTCCTCAAATGCCGCAATCAGGTCAGCTCGCAGGGAATCATACTTTGCCAGGCTCTGGTCAACCGGCTCGGGGCCCGCCGTGATGGGCGGGGCGCTGCTCGGTGTGCGGGTGGGTCCGTCCGTGGCCGCCGTGCACCCGGCCAACGTGACGCTAGTCAGGACGACGGTCAGGAACAACGCTCCCGGTGAAGTGCGGCGCATGGTTTCCCCAGTTCGGATTAAGGCACGACGGCGGCCATCACCGCATGCTTTCATACCCGCCGTACGCGTCGCCATGGGGAGAAAGGCCCACGCACCCGGGTGAGAGAGGGTTGGCGGGAAGGGGCGATTCGGTGAGAGAGGGTTGGTGGGTGCGGTCGTCAAGTTTCTGAGACAGGTTCGTTGTTTGTTTTGGTTAGGCGGCCAGGGGTTGCCGGGCGCGGGTTTGGTAGTTGGTGTGTGCTTTG
>NZ_JBIVGX010000015.1:0-102481 GCF_044748905.1 Paenarthrobacter sp. NPDC089714 | reverse complement strand
CCACCGACAAACACGCCGTCTCCCGCACCAACAACGTCGCCCGCCACTCATTCAACAACCCGGACTCCAACGCAGCCAACGTCCGCGGCATCTCCGTCACCAGTGCTTTCGCCAACCCCAACAACCGGGCCCCCTTATTCGGGGACTCACGCCGCGCCAACGCCACCTGCGCCCCCACACCCCTACCCCGCTCCGAAACAGGAACCCCCGCCTCCGCCTGCTCCCTGCGTTGGGCCAGATCAAACGCCACAGCCACCCTCGCCTGCGCCGCCGAAACCGCCGACTTCACATCCTCCAACCCCCGCAACAAATCCACCAACACCCCGCTGTCGCCCGCAAGCTCAAGCGCACCAACAGCCGCAATCAAATCCGCAATCGACCAGCCCACCGCCAAGGAGCGTTCCACAGACACATGACCGGAGGCAGCAGCAACCCCGGCAGCGCCACCAACACCACCACCCAACTGCCCCGAAAACCCGTCCATACCCCCACTCTTCCAGCCCAGAAACACCGGGATAAGACCCCGACAGGCCTATGTGGACAGCCTCAAAAACTCCCCCCAGCACTGTTCCTCCACAGCACGGAGTCTTTGAGAGCTCCACTACTCCGGCGCGTCCGTCGGGGCTTCGTAGCCTTCGGGGATCCTAGGAGGCGAAGCGTCCAGCGCGCCAGTGTAGACGCGCGCCGAGGCCAACACCGCCCCGGGACCGGAGAGAAATACTCGCAGCCCAATGGCCGTAGTGACAGGAACCTGGTGGAGCCGACGGTTCCCGACCGTGAGCCCGGTGGCGACTTCACCGCCGTCGTGAGTACCGCCGTCGTGCGTGACGCTGTGGCGGGTAATCCGCTGCCCGGAACCCAGGTCTTCCACCAACTCGACGTAGTTGAACGTGACCGGCGTCGGGAAGCGCATGGTCACAGAGCCGTCGTCGTGGTGTTCCAGCGCTGCTTCAACGGCGCCGGAAAGGCGTCGGTCCAGCTCTGCCTTCCATTCACGCAGCCGGGTCTGGTCCTCCACAGGGATGAGGCCGCGCGTGTCCGGCGGGAGGTTGAGCAGCAGGTTGGCTCCCATGCCAACTGATTGATGGTGGATGGCGAGAAGGTGTTCGGTGGATTTGGGCTCGTCGTCGGGATGCCAGAACCAGCCGCGCCGGAGGGAAACGTCGCACTCCGGCGGAAGGTAGCGGGCAGTGAGAGTTGAACTCGACTCGGTGTATTGGCTGTCGAGGGTCTGATCCACCACATACTGCACGGGATCCGCAGCGAGTCCGTTCTCGTTGCCCACCCAGCGGATGGTCGGTTGGCCCATGTTGAACACCATGGCGTCGGGCTGGTGTTCATGCACCACGGCCATGATGCGGTCCCAGTCGTAGGACCGGCCCACTGAGCCGGCACCGTCGAACCAGAGTTCCATGAGCGGTCCGTAACCGGTGCAGAGTTCGGTGAGTTGCCGGGCGTAAAAGGAATCGTAGGCCGCAGGATCGCCATAGCAAGCCGCATTCCGATCCCAGGGCGAGAGGTAAACACCAAAGCCCAGGCCAAAATCAGCACACGCGTCGGCAACGGAACGCACTACATCGCCGGATCCCCCGCGCCATGGCGAGGCGGCGACGGAGTAGTCCGTGGTCGAGGAAGGCCACAGGCAGAAACCGTCGTGGTGCTTCGCGGTGAGAATCAGGTACCTGGCACCCGCGTCCTTGGCCACGCGGACCCAGCTTCCGGCGTCGAAATCCACAGGGTTGAAGAGAGAAGGAGAAACAGTGCCGTCACTCCATTCCTTGCCCGCGAAAGTGTTGATGCCGAAGTGGATGAAGATGCCGAACTCGAGCTGCTGCCAGCGCAGCTGCGCGGGGCTAGCCTTCATCAGCAGTCGAGGCGGCACCTTCTTCGGTGGCCTTCTCTTTGTAGGACGCCGAGACCCGCCGGTAAACGGGCGTGAGGAAGGCCAACGCGGCGGCAAGAATCATGATGATGCCGGCCACCAGGAACACCAAAGCTATTCCGCGCGACGTACCCTCGCCCAGAAGCGGTTCCAGCTGCGCAGCGCCTGATTCGGACCGCGCATAGGGAATGATCCAGAACTGGGCAATGGGGGCAATCAGGAAGGCCGTGATCGGCGCTGCCGCCGACTCGAAGGCCATGGCGAACCCGAACACCCTCCCTTGTCGGGGCAACGGAACCACCTGCTGGATCACGGTCTGCTCGGCGGCTTCGACGATCGGAACCAGGGTCAGGTAAAGCCAGATCCCAAGAATGTAGAGCCACGGCCACTCGCGGATGGTGAACAGCGCTCCCAGCACACCCATGACGGCCACGGCAATGAGCATGGTCCGCAAGGGATTGGCGCCCAAGCCGAACTTGCCCACCAAGGCACCGCCAATGATGAACCCCGTTGCCGCCACCGCGAAGAACGTCCCCCACAACTCCACGGGGAACATTTCCAGGCCGTACGGATCCATCAGGGCCATGTAGACCCCGCCCACAAAGTTGTTGAACGTAGAGAAGATGATGAGCGCGAACAACCCCGAAATAGCCACCACGGCAGCGTAGGAACCGCGGAGGTCGAAGCCGCCTTTCGCATCCGTAGCCGCCGGTTGCAACTCTTCAGGCATCCGGAGCGTCAGGAGATGTACATAGGCGAGCGCGGTGAGAACCAGCGCTATCGCAATCGTCCAGCCCATGCCGACGAGCCCTACGGACAGCCCTGACAAGACGGACGTAACAATGAACATCAAGCCCTGGACCATGCCAACCAGGCCGTTCGCGTTGGCCCGGCGGTCCGGCTCGATGAGGATGGTCACTGTGGTGGAGAGGGCGATATTTCGCATGTTCTCCACCACGGCACCCACCAGGATGATCAGCGTGAAGGCCCAGAACCAGGGCTGGCCGAGGTCGAGCAAGGATGCAGTGGGGACCAGCAGGAAGACCACCCCGGAGATCGCAAACATCACCAGTGTGAAGGCTGCCGCGAACCGCATCACGGCGAGCTTGCGGTAGCGGTCCACGAACGTCCCGAAGCTGATGCTGGAAACGGCGATCAACAGCATGTATGCCCCACCAACCACACCGGTGGCGATGACGTTGCGGGTCTCCAAGTACACCCAAAACGTCAGGGCAAACCAGAGGTAGCTGGTGGTGATGTTGGCCGCGGCTGTGTTGACCAGGATGCCCATGAAGGTGCGGGATCGCTGGGCCGGGCTGCGCAGGGAGAGATCAACGTTGGCTGTCTGCTCGGTCATTCGTTCCGGCCCCTATGCATGCGAGTGTCCCCCTGGGTGAAAAGCGCGGCATATCCAGCATTGACCGCTCGTCCCGGACGGGTCAAGCCTTTCAGCAAGCGGGTCAAGGGTTTTCCCAGCCATGGCCTGACGCACGATGGAGGCGTAGGCTGGACCCTTCAGTAAGCCACCTGATTATCCGAGTTCCAAGGAGTGATGATGACCCTTCCTCCACAGCACGAACCCGATCCGTTCCCGCCCGAGCCCGGGCCTACGCAGCCACCCACCGAACCGGGGCCTGTACAGCCGCCGCCGGATCCGACGCAACCGTTCCCACCGCCATCGCCCGGCCCGAATCCGGAGCCAGGACCGCTGCCGATTCCGGATCCCGGCCCGGCAACTCCTCCTCCACACCCGGACCCGACCTTCGGAGACCCGCTGCCCGAGTGAGGCGGCGCAAGTGAAGTGCGGCGCAACTGAAGTGCGGCGCAACTGAAGTGAAGTACGACGGCGGCTGGTCGCCTCACGCGACCAGCCGCCGTCGGGCTTTAAACAAGGGTGTTCGGGGGCCTAAGCCTTCGACGGCACCGCGACGGAGGCGCGCTCCACGGCCGGGCATTCGATCCGCAACGCCGAATCGGCGGGAGCCTGGTCCAGGCCGAGCAGCAGACGCACGCCCGCGGCACCCAATTCGTAGTGCGGCAAGGAAACCGTGGACAGGGGCGGGCGCAGGTGTGCTGCGATGACTTCCTGGTTGTCGAACCCCACCACGGCAATGTCGTCCGGGATGGACAGGCCGTTCTCGCGCAGTCCGTCGTAGAGGCCCATGGCCATCCGGTCGTTGTAGCAGTACACGGCAGTGATGTCACGCTTGAGCAGCTCCTTCGTGACTCCGTATCCGCCTTCCTGGTCAGGAAAAGCCTCCAGGACCAGGCTTGGATCGAACGCAATGCCTGCTGCTTCGAGCGCTGACTTGTACCCCTCAAGCCTGCCGTCGCGGGCAGGAGCCGGGGTGGTGGCGTTGATGAAGGCAATGCGCCGGTGGCCGCCGCGGATCAGGATGTCCGTAGCCGACTGGCCGCCCTGGGCTTCGTTAGGGACCACAGCACGGGCCGAGGTTTCAGGGGAAAAACAGTTCACCAGCACAAAGTCGGCCTCGCGCAGGGTCTCCGGAATGTCCGTGGTCCGGTGGAACCACGTTGAATACAGGATCCCGCGGACCTTGTACTCAAGCATCATGTTGATCGCGTCGTTTTCCAGGTCCACGTTGCCCTCGGTGTTGGCGATCAGCAGGGCGTACCCGTGTTTCCAGGCCTCGTCCTGGGCTCCGTGGATGATCTGGCCGGCGAAAGGGGTGGTGGCAACGCCGTCGGCCACGAGCCCGATGAACTTGGAGGTGCCGCTGACCAGGGTCTTGGCCATGGCGTTGGGGCGGTAGCCGAGCTTCCTAATGGCGTCCTTCACGCGTTGCCGGGTGTCCTCGGCGATGCGTGCGTTCTTCTTTTTGTTGATGACCAGCGAGACCGTGGCAGTGGAAACGCCGGCCGCTTCGGCTACTTCGCGGAGGGTCACCGGATGTGCGCGGCCTGTTCCGACAGGAGCGTCGGGGGTCGCCGGCGTGCCTGGATCTTTCTCCTGCGAAATCATCTGCCCTCCATCAGGAGTATATCCATCAGCCGGGGCGGTCATCCCTTGTTCGCCCCGCTCTCCAAGCCCTGGATCATGGCCTTGTTCAGGACAAGGAACACCAGGAGCAACGGGGTGATGGTCACGCACACGGCAGCGAACGTGGCGGTCCAGTCAACCTTGCCCATGGCTCCGATGTAGTTCTGCAGGCCGAGCGGGATGGTCTTGAGGTCTTCGGAAAGGACAAAAGTGTTGGCGAAGATGAAGTCGTTCCAAATGAAGATGCTGTTGACCAGCACTACGGTGACCACGGTGTTGAGGGACAGCGGCAAGGTGATGAGGCCGAAGATCCGGTAGGGGCCGGCACCGTCCAGCGAGGCGGCCTCGTACGTCTCCCGCGGGATGTATTCGAAGAAGGACGAGAACAAGTAGATGGACATGGGCAGCGCAAATCCGGCCAAGGGGATGATCATCGATTGGTAGGTGTCGAGCAGGTTCACTGCGGAGTAGTCGATGAACAGCGGAACCAGTGCGATCTGGACGGGCACGATGATGCCGATCAGGAAGAGTCCACGCACGAACTTGCTCAGCCGGAAGCCGAGGACCTGGATGGCGTACGCGGCCATCATGCCGAACAGGACGATCAGCACGTTGGCGCCCATGGTGACGATGAAGCTGTTGAGGATGTTCCGGCCCAGGTCCCCTGTTTCGAAAGCCCGCGCATAGTTGTCCCACGTCCAGGCCCCGGGCAGGGCGAACGGGTCTCCTGTGGCGAAGTCGTGCTCGGTCCGGAGGCTGGTGAGGAAGAGCCATGCCAGGGGGTAGACCTGGACAATCACGATGAGGGAGATCAGGACCCTGGAAAGAGTGCGGTACACGTTGGGCTTCCGGCGGCGGCGCTTGATGACGGGCGCCGGGGGCCGGATGGGAGTCCGCGGTGTGGCAGGTGCTGTTTGGGCGATCATGAGTCAGCCTTCCGCTTGAGCATGAACAGGATGAGGCCGACGGCGACGAGGCACTCGATCACGATGAAGACGGAGATGGTGCTGGCGTACCCGAAATCGGTGCTCGTGAAGGCCGTTTTGTACATGTAGGTGGTGAGCAGTTCGGAGGATTGGCCGGGGCCGCCGTTGGTCATGAGGTACGGGATGTCGAAGCCGCGCAGGCCGTAGGTAGTGGCCATGATGGTGGTGGTGATCCACACCGGGCGGATATACGGGAAGCGGATCTTGGTGAACAGCGTCCACTTGGAGGCGCCGTCCAGGACCGCGGCTTCCTCCAACTCCTTCGGCACCGCGATCAGGGCAGCGTAGATGATCAGCATGTAGAGGCCGGTAAACCTCCAGCCTTCAGGAGCGGAAACGGCCGCGAGGACAGTATTCACGTCGGACAGCCAGGCACGCTCCAAGGAACCGAGCCCGATCCAGTGCAGCAACTGGTTAAGGAGTCCCACGGGGTCAATCGAGTAGATCCGTACAAAGAGGAACGCGATGGCCACCGTGGAGATGACTGCGGGAAGAAGGTAAAGGGTCTTGATGAGCTCGCGGCCACGGGTCAGCGACGTCAACAGGCTGGCCACCACCAAGGCACCGCCGAGTTGCAGGACCAGGCAAATGGCCAGGTAGATGAGCGCGTTGGCGAAGGAACGCCAGAAGATATCGTCGCCGGTCAGCATCCGGATGTAGTTGGCGAGGCCGACGAACTCCATGTCGCTGATGCCGTTCCAGGAGAAGAAGCTCAGGAACAGAGACTGAAGGATCGGGAACAGCACTGCGGCGCCGTACAGGAAAAGAGGCGGGAGCAGGAAGACCAGGACGGATGTCTTTGATCTGTTGGGTAGCATTTCTGGGCCTTTCGGGCGGGGGACCTGCCGATCCCCCGCCGCTGGGATCTACGTGAAGAACCGCTTATTTGAAGAACTTCGGTGCGTTCTGCTTGATGGTCTGGTCCATGGTGCTGGTGAACTGCTCAGGAGTGATGTTGCCCTGGACCAGGAGGACGAGTTCCTGCTGGAGCCGGCCGTTGGTGGTGGGGTCCAACTGGGTGTCCCACGGCATGGCCTGCTTGGAACCGAGGTTGTTGGCTGCGTCCAAGGCCTTCTTGTACAGCGGGGTGGCGTTGGCCGGAACGGCGGTCTGCACGTTGGTGGTGGGCGAGAGTGCTCCCGTTGCCGCATACTCGCTGGGGTACTTCTGCAGCGCGAACTTCAGGAAGTCGCTCACCAGGGGATCGTAGGTTTTGGCGTTGACGGCCATGCCAATGCCCGACGGCGAAACGAACTCGTTCGCGGCCGTCACCGAATTCGCTGTGGTTGGCAGGGTGAAGAAATCCACGTCATCCCGGACAGCCGGATTCAGTTTGTCCGTGGCCAGGCTGGGCAGCTCCCACGTGCCGATGTTGTACATGGCTGCCTGCCCCGAGGTGAATTGGTTCTGCGCGTCCGAGTAGCCCTGGGCAGAGAAGCCATCCTGGAAGCACTTGGCCTTGCCCAGTTCAGCCATCCAGTTCACGGTCTTCTGTCCGGCGGCGTCCGTGAACTTCGCTTCGCCCTTCTTCAGTTTCTGCACGAAATCCGGTCCGGCCTCACGGAAGGGCTGGTAGGCAACGTAGCGTTCCAGCGGCCACTGGTCCTGGCCGTCGATGGCGATCGGCGTGATGCCGGCCGACCGCAGTGCCGTGCACATGGCGGGAATATCGTCGAGCGACTTCGGCACGGCTACCCCGGCCTTCTCCAACAGGGCCTTGTTGTACCAAACGAATTCCAGCTCGAACTGGAACGGGATCATGTAGAGGGACCCGTCATCGAAGCGCTGGTAGTCCAGGGCACCGGGGCGGTAGTCGTCGTACAGCCCCAGGGACTTGAGCAACTTGTCCGCCTCCAGCATCTTGCCCTGCTTGGCCAATTGCTGGGCGAACGGCGTGGCGTCGGTATCGAACAGTTCCGGCAGCTTGTTGGCCGCGGCCAGGGTTTCGAGCTTCTGGATGTAGGACGGGCGATCCGGGGTGGTGATGAGGTTCAGCGAGAACCCGGGGTGGTCCTTGGCGTAGTCATCGGCCAGTTTCTTCATGATGTTGATGACGGCGCCGTCGGCCGGGCGGGACAGCAGCCAGGAAATCTCGCGGGGCTTGATCTCACCGGTGGGGTTCACGTCGGCCGGGCTGCTGGCATTTCCGCCGCCACCACAGGCCGTCAGGGCCAGGGCTGCTGCCGCGGCTACGGCCGCGACTCGGAATAGCTTCTTCATGTGGGCAATCTCCCTTGATTGTTCTGGAGGTTGGGGTTGGGGATGGTGTTTCAGTTGTCGATGCGTTGACGGATATCGAGTTCAGTGACGACGGCGGATCCCTCACCGGCGAACAGACCGATGCGCCCCGTCGGGCGGTCATAGAGCCTTGCGCTCAGCGCAACCTGGCGGTCGACGACGGCGACGCACAAGTCGCCGTCGACGATGACCTCAAGCGTGTGCTCGCCCGGGGTGAGGGTGCAGGGGCGCTCAAGTTCGACGTCGTAGGGGACGTCGCCCGAGACGTGCCACTGCGCGTCGCCGGTAACCTCACGGGGCCAGCGGTCGAAGACCAATCGGTTGCGCTTGGGTTCCAGGCGCAGGACGTAAGACTCGTCGCCGTCGTGGTTTGCGCGAAGCAGGAGCCCGCATTCGGTGGTGTTCGGCGCGATGTCGAAGACGGCTTTCGCGTAGAACTGGCTGGGCAGCTCTTCATCAGAGAGGATGGCTGCGTAGCTGTCAGGGACGTCCAGCGCGGCCGGGATTTGGCTGGAGAGCGAGACCGGCAGCTCCTCCCAGAAGCTGTCCACGAGCTCGTCGGCGAAACCGAATCCCAGGGTGCCATCCGGGTTTTGCCGGGCTTCGAGGACGGACATGGTGCCCGCCCACTGCCAGGCGCCGTCGTCGGAATTTCCTTCCTTGCTGGCGATCCAGCCGAAGAAGAAACGGCGGTCCTCGCGGCCTGCGGACTTGGAGGCGTAGAAGGCGCGGCCGTCGATGCTGTCCAGTTCCGGCACTGTCCACGGGCCGTCCGGGCTCTTGGCCATGCGGTACCGCGTGGTGAAGGTCTCGGAGAATTCGGAATAGACCATGTACCACCACTCGCCCCACTGGAAGACGTCGGGGCATTCATGGGTGATGTACCGGCGCGGATCCCAGAACGGTTCCGTGTAGTCCCAAGTCACGAGGTCGGTGGAAACGCACTGGGCGATGACACCCCGACGACGGTCGGGTCCGGCCGCGTGGCGGGCGGCGATCAGCATGCGCCACTGGGACGTGGCCTCATCGCGGAACACGAAAGGGTCGCGCCAGTCGCCGGTCTCGTAGCCTTCGGGTGCGCCGAAAGTGTGCTCCGGGTGCTTGGTCCAGCTCTGCATGCCGTCGCGGCTGGTGGCGTGCATGACCAACTGGAGGGGCGCACCGTCCGCACCCAGGTTGCCCGGGTTCTGGCCTGTGTAGAACAGGTGGTGGGTGCCGTCGTCGTCGGTCACCACGCTGCCGGTGTAGGCGTTGAAGTCCGCATCGTCCTCGCTGCCGTGCGGCAAGGCGACTCCGTGGTACTCGAACTGGGTGAGGTCCTTGGTGGTCACGAGGTTCCAGGACGTACCTGGTTTGGGGTCGGTGCGTACGTCGTGGAGGTAGAAGAGCCAGAACTCCCCGCCCTTCTCGAAGGGGATGAGGTCCCCAACCCAGCCATCGCTGGGTTGGAAGAAGACTGAGCGTTTCATCTGCGCTGATATCCATTCTGCTAAAGCGTTTGATCACCATGAAGTTAGCTCTTGGGTTGGTGATGGTCAAGCGTTTTAGCAAAAGTTATTTTGCTCCGCTAAAACGCTTGACCAAGTCATTCCTTGCCAGTTAGGGTCCTTGCTACCGATGGCACACCCACGCCCCTCGACGCCGAGCGGGCGGAGTGGGTTACAGCCACCGGACGAAGTAACTCCAGCCCCTTTGATGGCGCACTTTGGCGTGCCCGGATGCATCTCCGTGTCCGTACTGCCATCGCGTTCTCAACCAATGAATGCTTGAGAGGAAACCGCTTCATGACGCTCGAATTCTCCCGACGGACAGTCCTGCAAGGCACCGGAGCCGGAGCTTTGGCTCTCTTCATGGGAGGCGCCGCGGCCGGCGCAGCCCAGGCAGTGCCGTCCTTGCGCTCGGTCTACCACATGACGCCACCGACAGGATGGTTGTGCGATCCGCAAAGGCCCGTCTACACCAACGGCGCCTACCAGCTCTACTACCTGCACTCCGGCATCAACAACGGCCAAGGCGGCTGGGACCACGCCACCACCACGGACGGGGTGTCCTTCACCCACCACGGAGCAGTGTTGCCGCTCCAGCCGAACTTCCCGGTGTGGTCCGGCTCCGGCGTGGTGGACACGGCCAACACGGCAGGCTTTGGTGCGGGAGCCGTCGTCGTACTGGCCACCAAGCCGACCGAGGGCATCCGCAAGTATCAGGAACAGTACCTGTATTGGTCCACGGACGGCGGGTACACCTTCACTCCCCTGCCGGATCCGGTGATCGTGAACACGGACGGCCGGACGGCCACTACCCAGGCCGAGATCGAGAACGCCGAGTGGTTCCGCGACCCCAAGATCCACTGGGATGCAGCGCGCGGTGAGTGGGTGTGCGTGATCGGACGGGCCAGGTACGCAGCTTTCTATACGTCTGCGAACCTGCGGGACTGGCAATGGAAGTCCAACTTCGACTACCCCAACCACGCGCTCGGGGGGATCGAGTGTCCGGACCTGTTCGAGATGACAGCCGGCGACGGCACGCGGCATTGGGTGTTCGCAGCGAGCATGGATGCCTACAGCATCGGGCTCCCGATGACCTATGCATACTGGACAGGCACCTGGAACGGTACGTCCTTCGTGGCCGACAACCTCACCCCGCAATGGCTCGACTGGGGCTGGGACTGGTACGCGGCTGTGACGTGGCCGTCCGTAGACGCCCCCGAAACCAAACGGCTGGCCACGGCATGGATGAACAACTGGAAGTACGCCGCCCGCGACGTGCCGACGGATCCGTCGGACGGCTACAACGGACAGAACTCCATCACCCGTGAGCTCACTTTGGAGCGCCAGGGCGGCGGTTGGTATTCGCTGCTCAGCAGACCGGTGGCCGGCCTGTCCGGGTACGTCACGGCAACCACCACCCTCCCCAACCAGACCGTTAACGGCAGTTTCGTCCTGCCGTGGAGCGGGCGGTCCTATGAGTTGGAACTCGACATTGCCTGGGACGCGGCGGCGAATGTGGGAGTATCCGTGGGGCGCTCAGCGGATGGTTCCCGCCACACGAACATCGGCAAGTACGGCGGAGACCTCTACGTGGACCGGGCTCCCTCCGACCTGGCCGGCTACTCCCTGGTGCCGTACACGCGCGCGGCCGCACCGATCGATGCCAACGCCCGATCCGTGCACCTTCGCATCTTCGTGGACACGCAAAGCGTGGAGGTCTTCATCAACGCCGGGCACACTGTGGTTTCGCAGCAGGTCCACTTTGCAGAGGGCGATACGGGGATCTCTTTGTACTCCGACGGCGGCCCCGCGACCTTCACGGGAATCACCATCCGCGAGTTCGGGAACGCGATCTAGCCGGCGGCCCGCTTGATGAGCTCCACGATCCGCGCTTCGTCCTGGGGTGTCAGCTGGGTCAGGGCAAAGGACGTGGACCACATGCTGCCATCGTCAAGGGCGGCAGTTTCTTCGAAGCCGAGCGTCGTGTACCGTGACTTGAATTTATCGGCGGACTTGAAGAAGCACACCACCTTGCCGTCCTTGGCGTAGGCGGGCATGCCGTACCAGGTCTTCGGCGAAAGCGCGGGGGCATGCTCCGTGACGATGGCGTGGATCCGTTCGGCCATGACTTGGTCGGCGGGAGGCATCTCGGCAATCTTCGCGAGGACGTCCGCTTCCCCGTCGGCTTTGCCGGCCTTGGTGCGCGAAGACTTCTTGAGTTCCTGCGCACGCTCCTTCATGGCCGCGCGTTCGTCCTCAGTGAAGCCGTCGTAGGACTTGGATTTCTCTGCGGTTCCGGTCTCAGCCACGGCAGGGCCCTTCTCTCAGTGTCGAATGTTGCTTGTCATCCAACGCTAGAGCGGGTGACCCTGCCGCGGCTTCTCCGAAACTGCTCGATCAGGACCGCGGCCCTTTCACCAGCTCCGGCGCCTCGCGGACCGGCGCTGCCGCGTCGCGGACCTTCTTGCCGCGGGCGTAGCCCACGAGTCCCAAGGCCAGGATGCATGCGAGCGTGCCCAGGGCAAAGGCTTCGAAGGCGATCTGGGAAACGCCCCAGGTCGCCTCGAAGTCGTACTGGAGTCCGAACAGTACATCCAGAGTCGCCGGGAAGATCGCTACCCACGAACCAACAAGGATCCACGCGAAGCAAATGATGCCAAGGAGGCGGAACCCGGCGTCGGAGACAGGGACCTTGAAAGGGCGGTCAACATCCGGATACTTGCTGCGCAACCTCACGGCCGCGGGAACCGCGAAGAGATAACTGAGCAGGAACGTCGAGATGGCGATGGAGAGCACTACCCCGAACAGTGCACTGCTGGTCCCCGTCAGCTGCATCGCGGCGAGCATGAACAGTGTGGCCACCACGCCCGAGAGCGTGTTGACGCGGATGGGCGTGCCCAGCTTGGGATGGAAGCGTCCAAAGAACCCGCCAAAGAACGAGCCATCGGCTGCGGCCATGGCCTGCATGCGGTCGCTGATGATCATCCAGGCCGCACCCTGGGACACCAGGACAAAGCAGAACACGACGGCGGAAATGGCCAGCATGGCGTCTGCCGCCGGTCCAAACACGGCATACACAGTGGATACCGCACCGAACAGTCCGCCGATGCCCGTGATCTGGTCCAGCGGCACCACCAGGAGAATGGCCAGGACCGGCAGGAGGTAGCTTGCCGCAGCGATCATGGAGGAACGGGCTACCGAGATGGGCACGTCCTTGGCCGGGTTCTTCATCTCCCCGGCCGCACTGTTACCGGATTCGAATCCAAGGAAGGAGAAGAGCAGCAACGGCGTGACCCCGAGGAAGCCGGCCAACGTGGGAGAGAAGAAGCCGAGGTCCAGCCCATTGAAGCCGTGCTGCAGTCCGTAAACCAGAGTGACGATGATGAAGAAAGTCAGGAACAACACCTTGAGGATCGCCCCGAGCGACGGCAGCCATTTACCGTGTTTCAGACTGACGATCGCAGACGTCACCGTGATCCAGATGAACACCAGCTTGAAAAGGTAGTCGCCCAGGCTGCCGGCTTCCACGTGGCCCACATACTCTGACCACGTTTCCACGGCCACGAACGCCATGGCCCCGCCCACCCATACCGGCTGCGTCACCCACGTGAAGAGTGAGGTGATGGCGGCAACCACGCGGCCGAAGGCCATTTTGGTCCAGACGTACACGCCCCCTTCTTCGGTGAAGGCGCCGCCCGTCTCGGCGAAGATCAGCCCATACGGAACCATGAAGGTGACGGCGAGGATGAGGGTCCAGGTGAAGGTCTCGCCACCAAAGCCGGAAACCTGCCCCAGCACCTCCACGGAGATGACGGCCGCCACCACCAACAAGAGGATGTCGAAACGGCCCAGGGATTTCTGCAGGTGGTTGCTTTGCTCCTGGGCTAATTGAGTTTGGGCAGTGCCCGTTGAGACTGCTGGTTGGTCCATGATTGGTCCTTTGCTACGGCTTAAGTCTGCTACTGGGAAAGAAAGAGTGGAAAGTACGCCCTTGTTCGATGTCGAAGAGGCGGGAGCGGAGCATCGATTTCATGGGAGGGTGTCCCCAGAACGGTGGAAGGATGCTCGCAGATGCTGGCGGGCGTTCCGCAAGCCCCTCGACGCCCTGCCTGGTCTGCTGTCAGACCCAGCGTAAGCTTGTGAGCTGCATCACGTAAACCATTGAATCTTGATGCACATCATCTGTTTTTTAGATGAATCTTCCCAAGATGAGGCTGATCAGCCGAACTGGATCCACGTGGTCTTTGGCGCCGTGTAGTTGTCGAACGCATGCAACGAAAGGTCACGGCCGAACCCGGACTGCTTGAAGCCGCCAAAGGGCGTGGTGTTGCCCAGGGCGTCAACGGTGTTCACGGACACTGTTCCGGCCAGCAATTCGCCGGCCACCCGATGGGCACGGGAGAGGTCGGAGGTCCACACTGATGCAGCCAAGCCATAGTCCGTGGCGTTGGCCAGCTCTATCGCCTCTGCCTCGGTATCAAAGGGATGCAGCACCGCAACCGGGCCGAAAATTTCCTCGCGGTGAATCTCATGGGCGGCGCTGAGCCCGCCGAGCAGCGTCGGTTCGAGGTACGCGTCAGAGCCCCTGATCTCCCGGCGCTCGCCACCGAACAGCACCTCTCCTTCCTCGCGTCCGCGCAGGATCCAGCGTTCGACGTCGTCGGTATGGGCGCTGCTGATCAGCGCGCCATTGCCTTCCAGTCCCGCCAGCGGGTCCGCCGCGCCGTAGCCGGCAGCGGCGTCGGCCAGCAGCGCCGCAAATTCATCATGGATGCTCCGCTGGACCAAAATGCGGGAGTTGGCCGAACATACCTGGCCCTGGTTATAGAAGGCGCCGAAGGCTGCCTTCGCCGCTGCTGCGGCGAGGTCAGCAGTGTCCGCGAAGATGAGATTGGAGCTCTTCCCACCTGCTTCAAGGCTGAGCCTCTTGAGGTTGCTTTTGCCCGAGGCCTCCAAGAGGGTTCGGGAAACCGCAGTGGATCCGGTGAAGGCAAGGGCATCAACGTCCATGTGATGGGCCAGGGCAGCGCCCACTTCCCGCCCAGTGCCGGTGACGACGCTGAGGACACCATCCGGAATCCCCGCCTCGGCCGCCAGATCCGCCACCCGCAGAACGCTGAGGGAAGTTTGTTCCGCGGGCTTCAGCACTACTGCGTTGCCGGAAGCGAGCGCCGGCGCCAACTTCCACATGGCGATTTCCAGGGGGAAGTTCCAAGGCACGATCGCTGCCACCACCCCCATCGGTTCGCGCGTCACCAAGGCAGTGGCGCCGGATGGCACGGCAGGGAGTTCTCCGCTTTGCTTGTCTGCGGCTTCGGCGTACCACCTCAGGGTGGAGATGGCTCCCGGCACGTCCACGGTGGTTGTTTGCAGGATCGGCTTCCCGCTGTCCAGGGTTTCCAGGAGCGCCAGTTCATCGGAGTGCTCTTCCATGAGCCGGGCGAGCGCCAGCAGCACGCTCTTTCGTTTTTCGGCCCCCAACCTGGACCAGGCAGGGAATGAGCGTCGGGCAGCAGCAACGGCCTGGTCCACCTCGTCGGATCCGCACGCGGCCAGTTCAGCCAGCACACGGCCATCGATGGGGCTGCTCGTGGGACGCACCCGGGCGCCCTTGGCGGTTGTCCGGCGGCCATCCATGAAGGCCCGGCCGTCAATGGCCAGGCCTTCCGCGCGGCGCCGCCAGTCGGAGGAAATCATGGTGGATGCGGTGTTCATAGGTGGGCTCCTTTGAAGTGGTCTGTCAGTGGTGGGTCAGGTGGTGACTGCTCGACGGCGGTGCAGGCCCCGGCGCGCCAGGCGCAGGGCGGCGGAAGCGCCGATGAGGCAGAGCAGTTCAACGGCAATGAGCGCCAGCATGGTGACGCCGTGGGCGGAAGGGAGCGCGGTGTCCGCACGGCCATGGTGGCCGCCGGCGCCCGGTGCCACCAAGAGGACCAAGTGGACGAGCACCATGGCGGCGCCCATGACCAGCAAGTGCCCGGCGGCCCGGCCAGCGGCTTGGTCAGCAGGGAGCGGAACCGTTCTCCCGGCCCTCCCTGCCCACAGCCGCCCCGGCAGCATCGGGCCCAGGCAGGCCAGGCAGGCAATCCCCATGCCGGCCATCCACCATGCCATCGCTCCCGCCGGGCCGAGCGCGGCGGCCACCACGTGGGCCGCGGCACTGCCTGCAGCGGCGGTGCCGACGATGCCCGCCGGGGCGCACCCGGGGAGGAAGCGGGTTCTCTGGTCCATGGTTCTCCTGGCTGTGCGGCGCATTGGGGTCTGGGACTTTACGCCGGGCTTGTGAGGTGGGTAACATCAAAGCGTTGGTTGAACAGTTGTACCATCAAAATTCGACTTCAGGAAGTGTCATGACCCTTCACACCACCCCTTTGGCACCACTCGGACCAGGCTCCGGGGCACAGCACCCGCTGGAACAGCTCAACGCGGAGGAGATCCAGCGGGCCCGCCACATCCTTGCCGACGCCGGCCTCGTCGCCGACACCACCCGCTTTGCCTACCTCGGGTTGATCGAACCTCCCAAGGCGGCCCTTCGCGAGGACGCCCCAGTTACCGATCGCCTGGTCCGCGCAATGCTGTGGGACGCCGCCACATCGCAGTCCCGCGACGTCCGTGTGTCCCTGACCGCCGGCCAGGTGCTGGAACAGCGCGACCTTAATCCCGCCGTCGACGGTCAACTGCCCGTCCTGTTGGAAGAATTCGAGCTCATCGAGGACATCCTGGCCGTGGACCCGCAGTGGAATGCTGCCCTGGCGAGCCGGGACCTTACTCCGCAGCAGGTGCGCGTGGCACCGCTCTCGGCCGGAGTCTTCGAGTATGAGAACGAGGAAGGCAAGCGGCTCCTCCGTGGTCTCGGATTCCGTCAGGACCACCCTGCCGACCACCCCTGGGCGCACCCGATTGATGGCCTGGTGGCGTTCGTTGACGTGGAGAAGCGCCGCGTGGACCACTTGATCGACGACGGCCCGGTTCCGGTCCCGGACGTCAACGGCAACTACACCGAGCCAGCTATCCAGGGGGAACTGCGTACTGACCTCAAGCCGATCGAAATCACCCAGCCGGAAGGCCCAAGCTTCACCTTGGAAGGGAACCACCTCTCGTGGGCCGGCTGGGATTTGCGCGTGGGTTTCGATGCCCGTGAAGGCGTGGTCCTGCACCAGCTCCACCACACCCACCAAGGCCGCCGGCGACCCATCATCCACCGGGCCTCCATCTCCGAAATGGTGGTCCCCTACGGCGATCCGTCTCCGTACCGGAGCTGGCAAAACTACTTCGATTCCGGTGAATACCTCGTGGGCCGGGACGCCAACTCACTCAAGCTCGGCTGCGATTGCCTGGGCGACATCACCTACATGTCCCCCGTGGTGGCGGACGACTTCGGCAACCCAAGGACCATCCACAACGGCATCTGCATCCACGAGGAAGACGCCGGCATCCTCTGGAAGCACACTGATGAGTGGGCCGGTTCAAACGAGGTTCGCCGCAACCGCCGCCTGGTGGTGTCCTTCTTCACCACTGTGGGCAACTACGACTACGGCTTCTACTGGTACCTCTCTTTGGACGGCACCATCGAATTCGAGGCCAAAGCCACCGGTATAGTCTTCACGGCCGCCCTTCCGGACAAGGGTTACGCCTACGCTTCGGAGATCGCCCCGGGACTCGGCGCGCCGTATCACCAGCACCTTTTCAGCGCACGCCTGGACATGGACGTCGACGGCGGCGCCAACCGGGTAGAGGAACTGGACCTCGTACGGCTTCCGAAAGGGCCCGGGAACCCGCACGGCAACGCCTTCACGCAGAAGCGGACCATGCTGGCGCGCGAATCCGAGGCTGTCCGCGACGCGGACGGAACCAAGGGCAGGGTCTGGCACATCAGCAACCCGGACTCGCTGAACCACCTTGGCCACCCCGTGGGCTACACGCTCTATCCGGAAGGGAACCCCACGCTGGCCATGGCTGATGACTCGTCCATCGCTTCCAGGGCAGCCTTCGCCCGCCACCACCTCTGGGTCACCCGCCACGACCAGGCCGAACTGTACGCTGCCGGCGACTTCGTCAACCAGCACCCCGGCGGTGCCGGCCTCCCCGCGTATATCGCCCAGGACCGGGACATCGATGGACAGGACATCGTGGTGTGGCACTCGTTCGGTCTCACGCACTTCCCCCGCCCCGAAGACTGGCCCATCATGCCCGTCGACACCACAGGGTTCACCCTCAAGCCGCACGGCTTCTTCGACCAAAACCCCACGCTGAATGTGCCGTCAACGGCGGCGGCCCATTGCGGCACCGCCGTCGGGCAGTCCGAGCCAGGCCACTGCGCTCACTGGAGCTGACCGCACCAAGCACCCACTCACCGCCGCGGGACACGCAGCCGCTCCCGCGGTGGTAGGGTGCACACGGTCCCGGCACTGAAACCCTGAACCCCTGAAGGAGCAGCATGCCCCGCTTGGTCGATCACGATGAACGGCGTCGCTCCATCATCGAAACCACGTGGCGGCTGATCGCAGACGAAGGCATCGAGAACGCCAGCATGCGGGACATCGCCCGGGAGTGCGGCTACGCCGCACCGGGCGTCCTGGCCCACTATTTCCCGAACAAGGACGCGCTCCTGCTGGCTTCCTATCAACTGATTTGCGAGCGCACCAACGAACGGATCGCCGGGGGAACCGAGGGTAAGCGAGGGCTGCCTGCTTTGCGGAGACTGTGCCTGGAGATCATCCCTGCCGACCCGCTCACCGTGGTGGAAGCGCGCGTGGCCGTATCTTTTTGGCAGCGCGCCCAGACGGAGGACGCGCTGCGCGCCGTGGGGCGCGAAGCGTTGCTTCATTGGCGTGGTCTGATACTGGATTTCCTTGCCCAGGCAGAGTACGACGGCGGGTGCGCGCCTTTGGTGGACCCGGACGCGGTTGCGGATGAGCTGCTGAACATCATGATGGGCCTTCACGTCACATCGATGCTGGACCCCGACGCTGTATCCGGGTCCAGGCAACGCCATCTGATGGAGCGTGCACTGGCGAGGCTTGCCTAGCCCTGGTTCCGCCCCTCCGGGTCCTTGGCCGCCGCTATCTGGTGCCGAACAGCCTGGGCGACGGCACGGACGCGCGCCGTCGGGCGATGCGACTTCAGGTGGGCCAGGACGGTTTTCAGCTCCGGAACGTCGTCACGTATTTCGACGGCGGCCAGCTTGCCGCCGTCGTACGTCAAGTGATGCTGGGGGCGCTGGTGGAGGATGGAATAGCCAAGTCCCCGCGCCACGAACGTGCGGACCGTCTCGTAGCTGGCGGAGCGGAATCTGACCTCCGGCTCCCGTCCGCCAAGCCTGGCAATGGTGAGCATGAGGTCCCGGGTGTGGGGCATGTCCAGCAGGACGAACGACTCGTCGGCGAGCGCGGACAACTGGACCTTCTTTGAGCGTGCCAGTTTGTGGTCCGGCGGAAGGGCCACGTAGGGACGGACCGTATCCACCACCGACCGCGAGAGGGCTTCCGGAAGGTCAAGGTCGTAACACAGCGCCAGGTCGGCTTGCCCTGTGAGCAGCGCACTGATGCACCCCGGGGTATCCGTTTCGATGACCTCAACTTCCAGGGACGGATGGTCCTCCCGGAGCTTGGTGAGCACGCCTGGCAGCAGGAACGGGGCCAATGTGCTGAAGCAGGCAATCCGGATGCGTCCGGTGACGCTTTGGTGTTCACCGCGGGCGTGGTCGATGCTTTCCTCCACTTGCGCAAGGATTGCCTGGGCATCGCGCACGAACAACTCCCCCGCGGGGGTCAGCACCAGTCCCTTGGAGCGCTGCCTGATAAAGAACTGCGTGCCCACGTGGCGCTCCAACTGCGCGATCGCGGCCGACACGGCCGATTGGGCCACGTTGAGCCGAAGGGCCGCGCCCGTCATGGACAGTTGGGCGGCGGCTTCCACGAAATAGCGCAACTGCGTCAGGGTGACATCCATGGCAAGAGACTACCTTGCTTCATCAGAAATACCGATGAAATCGTTCGGAAAGAACTGTTGGACAGATTTGATGGGTCGCAGGAAGCTGAAGGATACGACCACCCGTCACCTACAGGACCGAAAGGCAGTTCCGTGAAGCACCAACGCATCCGCACCTTCAATACCAAGGACACCTACCCCGAGCAGAACCTCGACAACGACCTTTGCCAGGCAGTGGTCGCCAATGGCGTGGTCTACCTCAGGGGCCAGATCGGCCAAGACCTGGACACCCGCGAATCTGTGGGGATCGGCGACGTCGAGGCGCAAACCGAGAAAGCCATGGCCAACATTGACATGCTGCTCAAGGAAGCGGGCAGCAGCCTCGAGGACATCGTGAAGGTCACGGTCTATCTCATTGACCCGCGCTACCGCGAAACGGTCTACCGGACCATAGGGCGCTGGTTGAAGGGCGTCTTCCCGGTCTCGACCGGCATTGTGGTGCAGGCCCTCGCACGCCCGGAATGGCTCGTGGAAATCGATGCAACCGCAGTGCTCTCCACGGAGGGCCAACAGTGACCTTCAGTATTGCCGCCACGGACGGGCAGGGCCGCTTCGGCATAGCGGTTTCTTCGTCCTCCCCTGCCGTTGCAGCGCGCTGCGCCCATTTGCGGGATGGAGTGGGGGCTGTCAGCTCGCAAAACATCACCGATCCGCGCCTGGGCCTTGCGCTTCTCGACCGGCTGCAAGCGGGCTGTTCTGCTCAAGAGGCGATTGACGCCGTCGTCCATGGAACGCCGGATGTGGACTACCGGCAACTGGTGGTCCTCGACGCCCGTGGCGGAGCTGCCGTGTTCAGCGGCAAGCACACTCTGGGTGTCTTCGGCGACGGACGCGGGCCTTCCAGCGTTTCCGCGGGAAACATGCTTGCGGACCCGGCGGTTGCCCAGTCGCTGTGCGATGCGTTTGAAGCCTCCACCGGGGAGCTCGAACGGCGGCTGCTCAGTGCGCTCGAAGCCGCAGAAGCCGCCGGCGGGGAGGTTGGACCGGTACGGTCTGCTGGGATCTCGGTGGTGTCCGGCCACGGCTGGCGTGACACAGACCTCCGGGTCGATTGGCACGATGATCCCATTGCGGAACTTGGGCGCCTCCTGGAGGTATGGCTGCCACAACGGCAGGACTACGTGGCGCGTGGGCTCGATCCCGCGGCCTCGGTGGGTTACGGGGTGCCTGGCGATGACCGCTGACACCACGCCCATGGCGCCAGCGGTGCGGCGCGCTCACGTCCTGGAATTGGTGGCTTCCCAGCAAGCCGCCTTGGTGCGGCTCTCGGAGACGCTCCATGCCAACCCGGAACTTGGCTGGCAGGAACACCGCGCCGCCGAGTGGACGGCCGAATTCCTTGAACGGCAGGGTTTCGAGGTGGAGCGCGGTTATCTGGGATTCCCGACGGCGGTCCGGGCGGTTTTCGGTTCCGGATCCCGCCGTGTGGGGCTTATGGCGGAATACGACGCCCTGCCCGGGCTGGGCCATGCCTGCGGCCACAACATCATCACCGCCATCTCGTGTGGCGCGGCCGTTGCACTGTCCCGGTTCGCGGACGAGCAGGACCTCACTGTGGAGGTGTACGGTACGCCCGCCGAAGAAGGCGGGGGCGGAAAGATCGAGTTGCTCAAGAAGGGCGCCTTTGCCGGCCTGGACCTGGCCATGATGGCCCATCCCAGCCCCGTGGATTCCGCGGAGGCCCGGCCCTTTGCTGTTGCCCACAACCACGTGGAATACCGTGGCAAGTCCGCCCACGCGGCGGCCTACCCGGACCAGGGCGTCAACGCGAACGATGCATTCATCGTGGCCCAGGTTGCCCTGGGCCTCCTGCGCCAGCAACTGCCCGCAGGCACCAGGGTGCACGGCATCCAAACGCGCGGTGGCGAAGCTCCCAATGCGATTCCTGAGAAGACCGAAGGGCGCTGGTACGTGAGGGCGGAATCGTTGGCCCAGCTCGAACAGCTCGAAGAGCGGGTCAACCGGTGCTTCGAGGCAGGCGCCGTGGCCTCGGGGTGCGAACTGGAGATCACGCCGGAATCGGAACCCTATTCGGAGTTCCGCACCGAGCGGCGTGCACTCGAACTATACGTCAAGCACGCGGAGTCCCTTGGCCGGGACTTCAACGTTCCTCCGGAACAGGCCACCATGAACAGGGCATCAACGGACATGGGCAACGTCTCCCAGATCGTCCCCGCCATCCACCCTTACATCGGACTGGGCTGCTTTCCCGCCGCCAACCACCAGCCGGAGTTCGCCGCGCACTGCATCGGCGATGCTGCCAACCGAGCTATCCACGACGGTGCCGCAGCCTTGGCGCTCACGGCACTGGACTACCTGGCGGAGTAGCCGGGAGTCCTCCTATCTTCAGGAACAGGACCATGACAGATCAACCATCCACCTGGGCCCACTCCGTGCGCCGGGAACACGACAGCCTCGGGGACCGCGATGTCCCCGAGGCTGTTTATTGGGGAATCAGCACGCTGCGGGCGGTGGAGAATTTCCCGGTCAGCGGACGGACCATCGGCAGCATGCGTTCGCTGGTCCACGCGTTGGGCGCTGTGAAATGCGCCGCAGCCCGGGCCAATGAAAGCCTGGGCCTGCTGGAACCGGACAAATCCGCTGCCATCCAGTCGGCCGCCCGCGAAGTGATGGCTGGACGCTGGGACCACCAATTCGTGGTGGACGCGATCCAGGGCGGTGCCGGGACCAGCACCAACATGAACGCCAACGAGGTCATCGCCAACCGGGCCTTGGAGCTCTTGGGACACGGCAAGGGGGACTACTCCGCCCTGCATCCGATTGACGACGTCAACCGCAGCCAGTCCACCAACGACGTGTACCCGACCGCCGTCAAGATCGCCCTGCAACTGGACCTGGCAAAGCTGTGTGCCGAGCACAGCCTGCTCATCGAGTCGTTCCAAGCAAAGGCAACTGAGTTCGCCGGCATCGTCAAGGTGGGCCGAACGCAACTGCAGGATGCCGTACCGATGTCCTTGGGCCAGGAATTCGGCGCCTTCGCGGAAACCCTGCGCGAGGACAGGCACCGTCTCCTGGAACTCCTGCCGCATTTGGCCGAGTCGAATCTGGGGGCCACGGCCATCGGGACGGGTATTACGGCCCCCTCGGGATACCGGGAAGCCGTGATCAGGGAGCTTGCGTCCATCACGGACTTGCCGCTGGCTTCCGCAAGCAACCTGGTGGAAGCAACCAGCGATACCGGCGTCTTCCTGCTCGTCTCCGGAGTGCTCAAGCGGGCGGCCGTAAAGCTCTCCAAGATCTGCAACGATCTCCGCTTGCTCTCTTCCGGCCCGCAGGCTGGCTTCGCAGAGATCTTCCTGCCGGCGGTACAAGCCGGCTCGTCCATCATGCCGGGCAAGGTGAATCCGGTGATTCCCGAAATGGTGAACCAGGTGGCTTTCCGCGTGGTGGGGGCGGACGCGACGGTCACCATGGCAGTTGAGGCGGGCCAACTCCAGCTCAACGCCTTTGAACCCGTCATGGCCGATTCCCTGCTGGAGTCCCTCGCTTGGCTCACAGTGGCCTGCAGGCAGCTGAGGACCCACTGCGTGGATGGCATCACTGCCAACGTCCCCATGTTGCAGCAGCGCATGCTCGGCTCCATCAGCGTTGTGACGGGACTGGCACCTTTGCTGGGGTACGCCGCTGCCGCCGAGCTGGCCAAGGAGGCACTTGCCACCGGCCGGGGCATCGCCGAACTGGTGCTCGAGCGGGGACTGCTGGACCGACAGCAGGCAGAGACGGCCCTCTCCGCGGCGGCGCTGGCCGGGCTTGGCTGAAGCGAGCCTCATGCCAAAGAGGGACCATGCCCGGTGGGCATGGTCCCTCATTGTTGGTCCGTTCTCTGGTTGCTCGGCGGTCAGACGCCCACCGGCTGCGCTGCCTGCTGGTCATGCTGCAGGTAGCTCCGCTGGATGGCGATCTGGTCAGCTACGTATTTGGCGTCGTGCCAGACACCCCAGATAAAACTTGATCCACGGCGGGACTGCCACGGCAGGCCAAGGAAGTAGATCCCCGGTTCACTGGACACGCCGCGTTGCTGCACAGGACGGCCCCGCTCATCGAAGGCTTCCACGTTCAGCCAGCTGTAGTCCTGGGCGAACCCGGTGGCCCAGATGATGCTGGTAATCCTGGAGGCAGCCAGGTCGAGTTCACGGACCGGGTTACTGAGGCATTCCGGGTCCGGTCGAAGCACCCTGGCTTCAGGTTCTTCCGGAAGGTCCAGGCCGTTGCGCTCCACGTACTCGTCGGCCTCGTCGAGCAGTCGCAAGTAGTTCGCGTCGCCGTTGGCGATGTTGTCCTGCAGGTCGCCCGCAAAACGCACGGTCCCGGCGTCGAACGCTTCTGTACGCCCCACGAGGGTGATGCCTTCTTCGGCGAGTTCGCGGAAGTCGACCGTGTGGCCGCCGTCGGCCCCGCTCACGGCGATGGTGACGTGCTCGGCCCCCTGGGGAGGAGTGGACGCATCCCAGAGGCCGAGGACTCCCAGCCACCAACAGAAATCGCGGCCGCGGTAGCTCCGCGGGGGCCGGTCGTGAGGACCGACGGAAAGGAAGACCTGGCGGCCCGAGCGCTGGATTTCGGCAGCGATCTGCACGCCGGACGAGCCCGCGCCAACCACCAGCACGGCGCCTTCGGGCAACTGGCCCGGGTTTCGGTACAGGCTTGAGTGCAGCTGCTCCAGCCCCGAAGATTCAGGCACGACGGCGGGAATCACCGGACGCTGGAACGGCCCCGTCGCCGCTACCACGTAACGCGCGTTATAGTCGCCGTCGCTGGTCTGGACGTGGAAACCGGGGGCGCCTGCATTCCTGCGGACTGAGCTTACTTCCACGCCGCAGCGGATGGGCGCGCCGATCTTCTCGGCGTAGGACACAAAGTAGTCGGCTACCTGTTCTTTGGAGGCGAATGCTCCAGGTTCAATGCCGTCGAAGTCCAGTCCCGGAAAACGGTCGTGCCATGCCGGGCCATTGGCCACCAGCGAATCCCACCGCATGGAGCGCCAGCGCTCCGCGATCCGGTGGCGCTCCAGGACCACGTGGTGGATCCCTTGGCTGGTCAGATGCTCGCTCATCGCTACGCCGGCCTGCCCGGCGCCAACGACGAGAACCTCAACCTCTTGGCTTGTCATGCGATCTCCTCTGCTTCACTTCGGCTGTTGATCCATTTTCAGGCGGCCCAAGTGCATCTGCATAGCACATAAAACAGCGCAATCACATCGGAAATATCGATGCAGCAAGGAGGTCGCGGCAGCGAAAGCGGCGGGCCACCCGGCTCCTTTCGAAGCCGAGGCGACCCGCCGCCGTCGTGCGTGTTGGTAAAGCAGTACCGCTAGAGGTTCTCCACCAGCGAGACGTCGCGGACAGCGCCCTTGTCTGCGGACAGTGCCATCGCGGCGTAGGCGCGGAGGGCCGGCGAGACCTGGCGGTCACGGTTCTTGGGCTTGAAACCGCCGTTGACCAGGAGCTTCTCGCGGCGCTCGGCAAGGATCTCGTCGGAGACCTTCAACTGCAGGGAGCGCTGCGTGATGTCGATGCTGATGATGTCGCCGTTCTCCACCAGGGCGATCTCGCCGCCGGAAGCAGCTTCCGGGGAGATGTGCCCGATCGACAGGCCGGAGGTGCCACCGGAGAAGCGGCCGTCCGTGATGAGGGCACACTTCTTGCCCAGGCCGCGGCCCTTGAGGAAGGACGTGGGGTAGAGCATTTCCTGCATGCCCGGACCGCCGCGGGGGCCTTCGTAGCGGATGACCACCACGTCGCCTTCCTTGACGGTCTTGTTGAGGATCATTTCCACGGCTTCGTCCTGCGACTCGCACACGATGGCCGGGCCCTCGAACTTCCAGATGGACTCGTCCACACCGGCGGTCTTCACCACGGCGCCGTCCACGGCGATGTTGCCGCGCAGCACGGCCAGGCCGCCGTCCTTGGAGTAGGCGTGTTCCACGGAGCGGATGCAGCCACCCTCGGCGTCGGTGTCCAGGGAGGTCCAGACGTTCGACTGCGAGAACGCGGTGGAGGAACGGACACCGCCAGGGGCCGCGTGCCACAGTGTCTGGGCTTCCTCGGTGGCCTTGCCGCCGCGGATGTCCCAGTCGTCCAGCCAGCCGTCAAGGTCGGTGGAGTGCACGGAGTGGACGTTCTTGTGGAGGAGGCCGCCGCGGTTCAGCTCACCCAGGAGCGCGGGGATGCCACCGGCGCGGTGCACGTCCTCCATGTAGTAGGTCTTGTCCTTGGCAACGTTCGGGGCCACCTTTGCCAGGCAGGGCACCTGCCGGGACTTGGCGTCCATTTCGGCCAGGCCGTATTCCACGCCGGCTTCCTGGGCCGCGGCCAGCAGGTGCAGGATGGTGTTGGTGGAGCCGCCCATGGAGATGTCCAGGGCCATGGCGTTGTCAAAGGCCTCGGCGGTGGCGATGGAGCGCGGCAGCACCGAGTCGTCGTCGCCTTCGTAGTACCGCTTGACGAGTTCGACGATCGTGGCGCCGGCCTTTTCGTACAGCGCCTTGCGGGCGGTGTGGGTCGCGAGCACGGAGCCGTTGCCCGGCAGCGCGAGGCCGATCGCCTCGGCAAGGCAGTTCATGGAGTTGGCGGTGAACATACCGGAGCAGGAACCGCACGTGGGGCAGGCATTCTCTTCGATGAGGTTGATGTCCTCATCCGAGATGGACTCGTCCACGGCGTCGGCGATCGCGTTCACCAGGTCCAGGGAGCGCACGGAACCGTCGCTCAGCGTCACGCGGCCGGCTTCCATGGGGCCACCGGACACGAAGACCACGGGGATGTTCAGGCGCAGCGCGGCCATGAGCATGCCCGGGGTGATCTTGTCGCAGTTGGAGATGCACACCAAGGCGTCGGCACAGTGGGCGTTGACCATGTACTCCACCGAGTCCGCGATCAGGTCGCGGGACGGCAGCGAGTAGAGCATGCCTGAGTGGCCCATGGCGATGCCGTCATCCACGGCGATGGTGTTGAATTCACGCGGCACGGCGCCGGCAGCCAGGATCGCGTCGGAAACGATCCGGCCTACCGGGGCAAGGTGGGTGTGGCCGGGGACGAACTCGGTGAAGGAGTTGGCCACGGCAATGATCGGCTTGCCGATGTCGGAGTTGGCGACGCCAGAGGCGCGCAGCAGTGCGCGGGCGCCGGCCATGTTGCGGCCGTGGGTGACAGTTTTTGAACGTAGTGCAGGCATGAATACCATCCTGCTGCCTCGGGACCCGGCGCAGAAGACGGCCTTGATACTAGTAGTAGGAGTACCAGAGTAATAGTATTTATGGGTGCACGATTCGGAGAGACGCAAAGAACTCGGCCTCTTCCTCAGGGCCCGGCGGGACCAGGCCCTCCGTTCCGAATACGGGCTACCCCCCATCTCCCGGAAACGCGAGCGCGGCCTGCGCCGCGAAGAAGTCGCCTTCCTCTCCGGCGTGAGCGTCACTTGGTACACGTGGCTTGAGCAGGGGCGGGACATCAGCCCGTCCCGGCAGGTATTGGAAGCGATCGCCCGCGCGCTGCACTTGTCCGATACCGGGCTGGCTTATGTGTTGTCCCTGGGCGGCTATGCCTCCTCGGTTTCAACCGCGCCCGTTGCCGGCAGCGCTCCCCCGCACGTGCAACGCCTGCTCGATGCCCTGGACCCGAACCCTTCGTATGCGCTCTCCCCCGACTGGGGAGTTGCCGGGTGGAACAAGGCCTACGCCGCCTTGTACCCGAACATCGCCAACGTCCCCGCCGAGGACCGGAATCTGTTGTGGCTCGTCTTCACGGATCCGTACATCCGCGATCTGCTCCCGGACTGGGATGTCACCAGCCGCCGCTTCCTCGCGGAGTTCCGCGCAGAAACCGGCCAGCGCCTGGGCGATCCGGACGTGAAATTCCAGGTGGAACGGCTCAAGGAAGCCAGCCCGGAGTTCCAGGAAAGCTGGGACCAGTACGACATCCTCGGTTTCGAATCCCGCGAGCGCCAGTTCCACCACCCGGCCGTGGGCGTCCTGCACCTGGAGCACCACCAGGTTTCGCCGTCGGACCGGCCGGACCTGCACCTGGTGGTGTACACGCCGGCACCGGACAGCGGTGCGGAGGAGCAGATCGCGCGACTGATGGAGCTGGGATCCTAGGGTTGCTCCTCCGCAGGCTTAGCGCTGCCCGATCGGGCTGATGGCCAGTTCGTCGATGCGCACATGTGGCGGGCTGTCGAGGATGAAGCGCACGGCCCTGGCCACATCCCCGGCGCCAAGCATCTGCGAGCGCTGTTCGGCGTCCGGCACTTCGGGGCGCATGGCCAGGAAATCGGTGTCCACGTCCCCCGGGCATAGATGGCAGACCTTGATGCCGTTGGTGCCTTCCTGGTCATTGATGGACGCGACCAGCGCGGACAGTCCGGTCTTGCTGCTCATGTAGGCCACGCCGGAACCGGGCGAGAACCGCCAGGCGGCACGAGAGGACACCACCACGATGTTCCCGGAGCCTTCGGCCCGCATGCCGGGGAGCACCAGGTGGATGGCCCGGGCGACGCTGGTGAGGTTGGTGTCCACGATGTCCGCGAAGTCATCCATCGATTGGTCCGCCCACGTTCGGTTGGGCGCGTTGAGGCCGGCGGCAAGTACGACGGCGGTCACCGGGCCCCAGTGTTCCTCGATCCTTGAGTGCGCCCCGGCCAACGATTCAGAGTTCCTGGCGTCCGCCACCACGTCCAGGGCTTCGCCACCGGCGAGCGCGATGAGGCGTGTGGTTTCGGCAACGGCGTCGTGGCGGCGGCCGGTGACTGCTACCCGCCAGCCGGCTTCGGCCGCCTCCACAGCGGCAGCCCTGCCCATGCCGCTTCCGCCACCGATGATCCAGAGTGTGCCAGCCATGAATCCCAACTCCAACTTTTAATAGTCATATCTTTGGAACTCATCGTATGCTATTCATATGACTAATGCAGCAGAAGTTCAGTGGGGAATCGAAGGCCGCGTGGTGGTGGTGACGGGAGCGGCCCAGGGCATTGGCCGCGTTATTGCAGAGAGCTTCGCACGCAACGGAGCCAAGGTTGCCGCCCTGGATATCTCGCGAGAAGGCGTCGAGGCGGTAGCCGCCGAACTGACCAAGGCTGGCGCCGCCGTCGTCGGCCTTGCCTGCGACGTCACCAACAGCGCTTCGGTGCAGGAAGCTGTGGAACGGGCTGCCGGGCACTTCGGCGGGATCGACATTCTGGTCAACAACGCGGGAATCAACGTTGAAGGCACGGTGGAGGAGCTTGAGGACACGGCGTGGCAACGCTGCTTCGATGTCAACGTCACCGGCGTGGCACGCATGTGCAAAGCAGCCATTCCCTATCTCAAGGAGAGCGGCCACGGCCGGGTGATCAACGCGGCGTCGTTCGCTGCGATTGTGCCCAGCATCGGCAGCGCCGCCTACGCGGCGTCCAAGGCCGCCGTCGTGCAATTCACCAAAGTGCTGGCCGGAGAGCTGGGGCCGTGGAACGTCACCGTCAACGCCTATGCTCCCGGAATGATCCCCACCGGCATGAACGGCTTCGCCACCATGCCCCAAGACGCGCAGGACCGCTTGCTGAACACGCTGACACTGCGGAAGTGGGGCGAGCCCCAGGAGGTGGCCGATCTCCTGCTGTTCCTCGCCAGCGACGCTTCGCGGTACATCACGGGAACCCAGATCGATGTCAGCGGAGGAAAGCTCGCCACGCAGATCCCGTCCAAGGCCTACGACGCCGTGGACGCCCGCCCGTGACGGAGCGGCCGCGCCCCTTGCCGGGACTGCACGACCAGGTCCTGGACAGTCTGGGAAAGGACATCTGCTCAGGCGTGCGGGCGCCGGGCAGCACCCTGACCCTGGAGGAACTGGAACGAACACACGGCGTCTCGCGGTCGGTGGCCCGGGAAACGGTGCGTGTCCTGGAATCCATGCAGTTGGTGGTCTCGCGCCGAAGGGTGGGGATCAAGGTGTTGGATCCGGACCAGTGGAACCTTTTCGAGCCACGGATCATCCGCTGGCGGATGCAATCACCGCAACGGCCAGAACAACTGGCAGCACTCGTTGGACTGCGCCTCGCCGTGGAGCCCGAGTCCGCACGCCTCGCCGCGTTGAACGCCTCGCCCGGCCAGGCGGCGGAGCTGGTGGCGTTGGCTGGACGCATGTGGGCCGCCGGCGAAGAAGGCAACCTGCAGGCGTTCCTGGAACTCGACGTCCAGTACCACGCGCTCATGCTCGAATGCTCGGGCAATCCGATGTTCGTCCAGCTGCAGGGGCTCATCAGCGAGTTCCTTGAGGGTTGGCATGCGGGCGGGCTTGGCCCCGGCCATCCGCACCCCGTGGCCCTGCAACTCCACTCGGAGGTGGCCGCCGCCGTCCAGCGCCGCGAACCGGAAGCCGCCTTCGCCACCATGCGGAACCTGCTCACCCGCAGCGCCGACGAAGCCAGCTGACGGCGCGTCCCGCCGTCGTACCCTACGTGCGCGCCTTGCGGCCCGCCCATACCAGCGTTGCCATCCACACCAAGGCGGCGAGTGCGGCATACCCGGCCGTGATGGCGGGAAGGCTGAGGCTCCGGCTCAGCTGCCCGGCCACGAGGCTGGGCAGCGCCGAACCCGTGTAGGAGATCGCGTAGATCACCGCCAGGAGTCCGGCACGTTCCTTGGGGAGGGCGTGGGGCAGGAGCGTGTTCATGCTGCCCGAGGTGGCGATGCCCATGCCGATGCCGCCCACCACCCCGGCGCCGATGAAGAGTGCCAGGATCCCCGCCGTGCTGGCGAACGCCAGGCCTGCGCCCGCTGCGGCAACCAAGGCCATCCCCCACCGCTGGGCCGTTGCGGGACCCAGCCGCCCGGCGATGAACCCGCCGAGGAAGCCTGGCGCCATGTAGGAGGCAAACACGGCCGCGGCGATGATGGGGCTGTGCGAGCCGAGGTTGTCGGCCGCAAGGGAGGGCCCGAACGAGTTGAAGTAGCCGCCGAACGCCCACGTGGCCACGAAAACGCCTGACGCGAGGGGCAGATGCGGTTTAGCGGCGGCGGGTACGGCCAGGTTGGGCACCAGCGAACGCCAGCCACCACCCACGCGCTTGACCGTTTCCGGCCGCGTGGCCAGTGCGATGGCGCAGGCGATAAGGACCAGTGCGAAGACACAGAAGGTGAGCTGGCGCGGAGCGGGCGCGAACTCCACCAAAACGCCGGAAAGAAACACGCCAACGGAGAGCCCCACCGTGGCCCCCGCCGTCGTAACGGCGGCCACGAGCCATCGGGGCCGCCGAGGAGCGGTGTCCACCACGTAGGCGCCGATGGCACTCGACGCGACGCCGGCGGCGAGGCCCTGGAGGGAACGGCCAAGCAGCAGGGGCAGGAAGCTGTGGACCCACAACAAGGTGACGCAGCCAAAGACGGCCAGCGTCAGCGCCGCAATCGACACCGGGCGGCGGCCGAAATGGTTCGAGAGCCGGCCAAGGAAGAGCAAGGCAAAGACCGCGCAGCAGAAATAGGCAACGGCCACCAGCGAGAATTGGTCGTTCGTGAGGCCGTCCGCAACCCGGTAAGTGTCGTACAAGGGGATGACGGCGGCACCGGCGGCGAAGACGCTGA
Organism: Paenarthrobacter sp. NPDC089714; assembly: GCF_044748905.1. Taxonomy (NCBI): domain Bacteria; kingdom Bacillati; phylum Actinomycetota; class Actinomycetes; order Micrococcales; family Micrococcaceae; genus Paenarthrobacter; species Paenarthrobacter sp. NPDC089714. The sequence continues at coordinate 71,325 of NZ_JBIVGX010000015.1, read as the reverse complement.
CGAAGGATGAGGTAGCGGCGATAAAGCCGCGGCCATCCTTGGTGGGTGCGCTTGCTGGGGTGCGCGAGGCAGTTGGGGCGCTCACGGGGCGGCGGGGAATTCGGTGGACATGCCTTCAACGCTACGGTGGCATCCCACGCGCAGGGAGTCACTGGCGTTACCCCTACTACCAACCCCCCTTTGACGTTGCGCAGGTCACGTTCTATGATTTATGAATCGATTCAAGATGTAACCCTCCTCACGCTGCGTAAGCGGGGAAGAGCTCTTGTTCCTTGCCAATGACGGACAAAGGAGACTCACGAATGAGCGTCATGCACCGACGGGACATCCAGCCCACGCTCGAGACCGCCCCTCTCGACAATGGACCAGGCAGGAAAGACCCCAAGAAAGCCGCCATGAGCGGTTGGATTGGAAGCGCACTCGAGTACTACGACTTCGCCCTGTACTCGCTGGCCGCGACACTTCTGTTCCCCACGATCTTCTTCCCCAGCGAAAACCCCACCGTGGGCATCATCGCTTCCCTGGCCACCTACGCCGTGGGCTACGTTTCCCGGCCGATCGGCGCAGTGGTCCTGGGTGCCTACGGCGACAAGCATGGACGCAAGAAAGTCCTTGTGTTTGCCATGCTGCTCATGGGCTTCGCCACCTTCGCCGTCGGCCTCCTGCCGACGTATGGACAGGTAGGACTCCTGGCTCCCGTACTGCTGGTGATCCTCCGCCTCATCCAGGGCTTCGCCGTGGCAGGCGAGCTTGGCGGGGCCAGCGCCATGATCGTGGAGCACTCCCCCGATGCACGCCGCGGCTTCTTTGCCAGCTTCAGCCTGCAGGGCACCCAGGTTGGTTCCATCCTGGCCACGGCCGTCCTGATCCCGCTCGCTTCCCTGCTTCCCGATGACCAGTTCCACTCCTGGGGTTGGCGCATCCCGTTCCTGCTGAGCGCCGTAGTGATCCTGGCCGGCTACATCATCCGCCGGCGCGTCACGGAACCACCCGCTTACCTGGCACAGTCCGAGGCGGCCCTGACCGGGAAAACACAGGCCAAGCGCCGCTTCCCGCTGTTCGATCTTCTGCGCACCCACCCGTGGGTCCTGGTCCGCTGCATCGCCATGACCTTCACCAACGTCATCGGCATGGCCACCCTCATCTTCGGCGTCTCCTTCGCCACCCAAAAGGGCTACGGCATCGGCTTCACCAGCAGCGAGTTCCTCTGGGTCACCATGGCTGCAAACGTTGCGGCCGTCGTCACCATCCCGGTCTTCGGCGCCCTGTCCGACCGCATGGGCCGGCGGACGCTCATGGTTGCCGGTGGCATTGTGGGTGGCCTGCTGACCATGGGCTACCTGTATGCGATCCAGCTGGGCAGCCTGCCCCTGGTGTTCGTGTGCGTAGTGATCGTCCAGGGCATCTTCTTCCAGATGTGGAACGGCACCTTCGCCACGTTCTTCCAGGAGCAGTTCCCCATGCGGATGCGCGTCACCGGCTTCGCCGTTTCGCAGAACATCGGACTCATGATCGCGTCCTTCTTCCCGAGCCTGTTTACCGCGATCGCTCCTCCGGGGTCCGCGAACATCCCGTTGGTCATCGGCCTGACCACCCTCGGCATCTGCCTCGTCTCCGCCGTAGCCACCCTGCTGTCCTCGGACACCAAGGGCAAGACGCTGGACGAGCTGGAAACGCGCTGACCTGATCCTCATGGCACGCCCCGCCGCTTCCGCCCGCGCATGGATTGGCACCGTCTTCTTCCTGTTCCTTGCGCCCGGAGTCGTGGCGGGGCTGGTGCCGTGGACCATCTCCGGCTGGCGGCGGCACGACTGGGGTGAGGCCTGGATTGTCGAGCCGATCGCCCTGGTGGCCATCGCCGTCGGGGTTGCCTTCCTGCTGTACGCATTCGCCCTCTTCGCGATCCACCGCGGGACTCCGGCCCCGGTTGCGCCCACAGAGACACTGGTAGTCACGGGCGTCTACCGCTTCGTCCGGAACCCGATGTATCTGGCGGTCCTCGCCATCATCCTGGGGCAGGCCCTGCTGTTCGCGAACTGGTGGGTGGCGTTCTACGCCGCTTTGGTTTTCCTTGCCGTCTTCACCTTCGTCAAGGGTTACGAGGAACCGACTCTCACCGACAGATACGGCGGGCAGTACCTCGACTACCGGCGCCACGTCCCCGGCTGGTGGCCCCGCTTCACACCGTGGCGCGGGGAAGAAGGCGCACAGTAGGCTGTCCGGGGTAAACGGAAGCGGTGGCAAAGGGGAGTTCAATGACCGCGAAAGTACGTTGGGGCATCCTGGGCGGCGCACGCATTGTCCGCAAGACCATTCCGGCACTGCAGGCCACGGCCAACGGCGAGGTAGTGGGGATTGCTTCCCGCTCTGAAGTGAAAGCAAAGGAATTGGCAGACAAGCACGGCATTCCGCAGGCTTTCGGTTCCTACGACGAACTGTTGGCCTCCCCCGACATTGACGCGGTCTACCTGCCGTTGCCCAACGCGCTGCACCATGAATGGATCCTGAAGTCCCTCGACGCAGGAAAGCACGTCCTCTGCGAGAAGCCCTTGGCCATGAACGCCGCCGAATGCGAAGACATCGCGCGCAAGGCCGACGGGACGGGGCTCAAAGTCCTTGAGGGCTTCATGTACCGCTTCCATCCGCGGTTCGAGAAGCTGCAGGAACTTCTGGAGGCAGGAGCCGTGGGGACCTTGACGTTCGTCCACGTCGCCCATTCCTTCGATGCCGGCGGAGACGACAACATCCGCTGGTACGCCGGGCTGGGCGGCGGTGCGCTCTTCGACACCGGCTGCTACTGCGTCAATGCGGCCCGGATGGTCACCGGCCAAGAGCCCACCTCCGTGGAAGCCTTTGCCAACATGCGCGAAGCCAGCGACGACGGACTGATCGACACCAGCATCGCCGGGATCATGCGCTTCCCGGGCAACGCCACTGTGCTGTTCGATACCGGCGTCAATCTGGAACGCCGCAACTTCCTGGAGATCACTGGCACTGAAGGCCGGCTGTACCTGGACAACCCGTTCGGGCTCCTGGACGAGGATTCCGTCCTTGAGGAGCACCACTTCGGGCAGGATCCCGTTCGTCACCACGTCAAAGGCCGGAACCATTTTGTCCGGATGGGCGAACACTTCGCGGACAGCGTCCTGAACGGCACCCCGCTCCGCTACGACCTCGCTGACGCGGCGAACAACGCCCGCACCCTGACAGCACTTCGGGACGCTGCCCGGAAGCACAGTGAGGCCTGACAATCCGTAGCTAGGCCAAGAACTCTCCCTAAGAATATTCATTCAGTGAACGAAGTGTTCAAAAATGCTTGACAGGGAGACCTGTGAAGATCACACTGAAGTTGGTTCATTCAGTGAACATTTAGTTCATTCTTTGGAGATGATTGCGATGACTCGTCGCGACAGGATCAACGTCAATAACCGCGGGGCAGCGAGCAGGCAGAGCCGCTCGGGGCACGGAACAGAGCCCTCCACCAAGCACCTCCCGGCGGCCGACTACGACGGACCGCTCTTCCCGGACATGGCGGAGTAGGCCCGCCGCTACTGCTGGCCGATATCGATTCCGGTCACGGGATCACCGGCGCGTTCGTACACCAAGCAGAGGGCTCCCTTGGGGAAAGCCTGCGGCTGTCCAACCAGCCGGAAGGCCGCGGGAATACCTGTGCCTTCGGTCCACAGCTTCTTCCCTTTGCCGAAGGTGAGCGGGTAGACGTAGAGGTTCAGCCGGTCAACAAGGTCGGCATTGAGCAAGGAGCGGGTCAGGTCCCCGCTGCCCACCACATGGATGTCTTCGAAGCGGTCCTTCAGTTGGCCCACCTCTGATACGTCAGGGAGTGCGGTGGTGCCCTGCCAGGACGGGTCAGTCAGGGAACGTGAAACAACAAACTTCGGCATGGCGTTGAACTTGCCGGCAATTGGATCGCCGGCGTCCTGGCTGGGCCAATACCCCGCAAAGATGTCATAGGTCCGCCGACCCAGCAGCAGGGCGTCCATGCGATCGATGCCGGCCATGATTACAGCACCGGTCCCTTGGTCCGAGTAGGCAGCCTGCCAGCCACCAAACTCGAAACCGCCCGAAGGATCCTCGTCCGGCCCGCCGGGCGCCTGGTACACGCCATCAAGGGTGATGAACAGATCAACGGACAGCATTCCCATGTGAGCGCTCCTCAGGAGGTGGTTTTGCTCCAGCCTGCCATGATGACGGGTTCATGAACAGAGCCCCTATGCGCAGGTGAGGTTGCCCTTGAGGACTTTGCCGGTCCAGGCGTTGGAGGTGCCGGGAACCTTGTAATAGCCGCGGATCTCGTAGGACCACGTGCCGATGACCTCGTAGCCGGAGGTGTACGTCTTGCCGGCAGCTTTGCTGAGGTCGCCGGTGAATTCGAGGTTTCCGGAGCGGTCGAAGATCTTGACCTCGTGGTAGTTGGCATTTGCCACCGCGCTGAACGAATTGACGGTCACGGTGGCCCTGATGCCGAACTGGCAGCTCATGGAGACATTGGCGGCAGCGGGTGCGGCCAGGCTCGCTGCCGAAAACTGCGGAGAAGCCAGTTCGCTGTCGCGGAAAGCCGCGCTGGCCGCCGTCGTACCCGAAAACACGCCAGCCGCCACAACCACGGCCACAGCTACGCTGCGCAGGAAGTTGAAGCGGCTTTTCACGACTGGTCCTTTCGCGTGGCGTGGCGGGGTGGTTACTTGACGGTTTCGGTGCGTTGGGTGCCGGTGAAGGAGAAGGCGATGGTGGAGGTGGCGCCTTGGAAGGTGTTGTCCGCGGTGGTGGGGAACGCGGTGGTGACTTTGAGGTTGTCGGTCTTGGCCGAGGTCAGGGAGGTCAGGTTGTTCAGGACCTTGTTCGCGCCGATCACCGGGGCCGAGGCCAGCACGGTGGTCTTGGTCCCGCCGCAGGTGTACGGGGCAGCGGACCCGGTCCACGGCACGGAGCAGTTCTCGATGGTCAGCTGCAAACCATTGGTCGTGTCGGTGGTCAGCAGGGATCCGGTGGCGCCGGCGGAGGTGGTCAGGGTGACGTTGTTCAGGTCCGAGTTGCCGGTGTTGGCCAGGGTGACGAGTTTTTCGACCTTGTCACCGGGCAGCAGGCCCGCGACCGGGACGTTCAGGGTGTTCGATGCCCCGGTGCCCAGGGCGATGGTCACGGTCCCGGCAGTCACGGCCTGGGACGCGGAGGTGGAGGAAGTGAACGCACCGTAGGTGCCCATCCCGGCGACAGCGGCTGCGGTGCCGACCAGGGCGACGGAGGCGAGGATCTTGCCGGAGGTGGTCTTGAGGCTGATGGCCATGTGAATCAGTGTCCTTTTCAAAGTGGCCACCGTTTCCCCGGACGGCCGTTTCCTTGTTTCCAGCCTTACTGGCTGACAAGAAATACTTTGACGGCCCCACCTCAAGACAGAACGCTGCAAACCCACAGCACCGCGTCAGGAAAACCTCAAGACTTCCTCAAGCAGGCAACTCCAACCTGAAACCGCAGCCCAAACACTGCAGCACCTTGGTTCCCAACCGCACATCAAGGAGGACCAGCTCCTCCCCGGGCACTGGTTTCGCGGTGACGCTGCGCCTGACTTCGATGGGCACCCTGGTCATGGGCTCACCGCAATGGAGGTAGCTGTCGCCGAAGAGGATGAGCCCCTCGAGGTTTGCCTTGGTGTTGAGCTTCGCGGCGACCTCGCGGAAGGGGGTGAAGTGGGAGAGGACTGAGCCGCAGTCCGCACAGCTGTAGGACACCGCCACCAGCAGCCCTACCGTGTGGGCCCGGACGGACTCAATCGAGTGGAGCACCAAGTGCTCGTCCGAGCCGCACGTTGAGCACCACATCCGCTCCCCCTGAGGCACGGACATTTCGCCCGATGGAGTTGAATCCTTTGCCATGGCTGCACCTCGCATAAGTAAGCATCCTTACTAAATTCTACCGCAGCGAGGGCCCAATGATGCCTAATTGCTCCAGCCGCGCCGCCATGCCGGCGCCGTCGGGAGCATAAATCCAGGGAACTCCGGGAGTTGGCTGGGCGTCGGACGAGCGGCCGCCGGCAAGCACCGCCTCGCCTGCCGAGAGTTGACGGATGGCGATCGCCTTCACGTTCTCCGGGTGCCGTTGGGCAAACTCGGAGTAGATGGCAACATCGTGCTGCCCGTCATCCCCCACCAGCAGCCATTTGATGCCCGGGAACTCTTCAGCGAGGCGTTCCAAGCTGCCGTGCTTGTGCTCTTTCCCGCTCCGGAACCAACGATCCGTGGTGGGACCCCAGTCAGTGAGGAGCTTGGGCCCTGCCGGGTAAAGGTTGCGGGAGAGGAACCTCGAGATCGCGGGAGCCACGTTCCATGCACCGGTGGACAAGTAAAGAACGGGTGCCTCGGGGGCGTTCCGCGTAATCCGCTCATACAGCACGGCCATGCCCGGAGTCGGGGTGCGGGCATGCTCATTGAGGACGAACGTATTCCACGCCGCCAGGAAAGGGCGCGGCAGCGCCGTGACCATCACGGTGTCGTCAATGTCGGAGACAAGGCCGAAATCCGCGTCGTCCGGAACCACCTGGACGGGCGCCTCAACCACTGCGGAGGCCCCCGCCTGCAAGGTCACCGTGTGCCAGCCGGGTGCAAAGCCGGCCGGAATCCTGGCGTCCACCACCCCGCCGCGGTCCGCCTCGACGTCGTACTCCACCCCGTCAACGGTGATGCGGACGGCGGCATGGGCCACCGGGGCGCTGGTGAAGTTGCGCCACCCGCGCAGGCCTTCCGTGAGCGGCTTCCGCTTGCCGTCTACCGATCCGTTGCCGGCATAGCGGGGATCGCTGCGGACCACACGCGCCAGCACCCGGACCCAGGACGTTGACCCGTAGCCGGTATGCGGAATCACCGTGACCACGTGGCCGCGGCGGATGGCGAGCTTGTTCTGGAACCTCAGCCACGCGTCGTCGATCCTTGCAGCCAAGTGCCGCCGGCCCGAGGTGGCGTACGACGGCGGGTGGCCGGCTCCGGCGGTCCGGGACGGTGTGCGCGGTGTCTGGGAACGTGAACGCATGGGTCCAGTCTGGCACGGCTGGAGGGGCGCTAGCTGAACACGGCAAATGGTTCGCCGAAGAGGGCTTCGTCAGGCTCGATGCCGAGCCCCGGACCTTGCGGAAGGTCGATGTGGCCGCCCTCCACCGTGATGCCGCCCCGGGGGTCGTAGTGGCCTTCGATGTACGGTTGCGCAATCCAGACGCCCTCGTTGAGTTCGGGTCGGATGGTTGCCCCCAGGTGTGCGCAGGCCGCTGCGATGATGTCGCCGCCCCAGGAATCGTCTGATGTGTGCGGTGTCGAGTAGGCATCGCAGACATCCCGGAGGACCGAGGCGGGGTGCAGCCCGCCGAAGCGTGTGACCTTCAGGCCGAATCCATCGCAACCACCCGTGGCAACCGCAGTGACCGCCTTGGTCAGGTCCGTGGTGAGTTCATCGAGGTAGATGGCATGGTTCACGCGATCGCGCACCGAGCGGACTTCTTCCAAGGTGTTGCAGGGCTGCTCGATGATGAAGGGGATGTCCTGGCATTCACGACTGAGCCGCAAGGCATCACGCGTAGTGAGTCCACGGTTCGCGTCCACCGCCAAGCGGACGCCGCTCTTCCCCACCCGCTCCCAGACCTTGCGGATGGTGTCGATGTCCAGTTCGATGGGCCGCCCACCGACCTTCAACTGCAACCTTGGATAGCCCCCCGCAGCCTTTTCGGCGGCGCGTTCGGCGACAACGTCTGGTTCGTCGACCGCGAGGGCGTAGTAGGACGGGATCCGTTCCGTTTCCACGCCACCCAGCAGCTCGGCAACCCGAACGCCGTAGTGCTTCCCGGTAACGTCATGGGCCGCGATGTCGATGGCTGCCTTCGCGTAGCGGTGGCCGTACAACAACTGGTCCATGCGACGGTGAAGCAAGACGATGTTCGTTGGATCCTGACCGATGAGGCCCTGGGCCATCTCGGACAGGGCGGCGCGGTTGCCTGCTGCATGGTGCTGTTCGTAGACGGGTCCAACAGGACAGGCCTCGCCCCAACCCACCAGGCCGGTATCCGTGGTGAGGCGAACCAGGGTGGTGTCGAGCGAGAAGATCTCGCCGTGGGACATCCGGTACGGTCCGTTGTTGACGGGAAGATCGTGCGCGTAGATCGCTATTTCTGTGATTTTCACGGTCACGACTCCACGGCCGGCGGGACCAGGACGAGCTTCCCAGCGAATTTCTTGGAGATGAAATCCTCCTGTGCGCGGTGGATATCGCTAAGGGGATAGGTCCGGGAAACCAGCGGCCGGATGCGGCCTTGGTTGATGTAGCGCACCAGGTTCTCGAAGACCTCATCCTCCTGGAAGGTGCAGCCAAACAGGGAAAGGTCATTGAGGTAGATGGTCCGCAGGTCCACTTCAGCGAGGGGACCGCCGATGGCCCCGGCGATGGCGTACCGGCCACCGCGGCGCAGCAAGGCGAGCAGCCCTGATACACCATCTCCTCCGACCACGTCCACCACCACGTCGACGGACCGCGCCCCGAGGGCCTCGAGCAGGTCCTTGCCGCGGTCGATCACCTGGTCGGCGCCCGCCTCGCGCACCACGTCGGCCTTGCTGGGCGAGCAGATCGCGATGACCTCGGCGCCACGGAGCTTGGCAAGCTGGACCGCTGCCAGGCCAACGCCACCGGAAGCACCCGTGATGACCACCTTTTCTGCCTTGAGGCGGGACCTGTGAAGCATGCCCTCAGCCGTGGAGTAGGCGATCGAAATGGCGCCGAGCTCCACAGGGGAGAGCTCGGATTCGACCGTGTAGGCCTCGGACGAGGGTGCCACGGCGAACTGGGCGAACCCGCCGTCGCAGTCACTGCCGTAGGTCCAGCATTCGAACGGGCGGCGGTCCACGTAATGGCGCATCAAGTTGCGGACAATGACCCGGTCCCCGAGCCGGGCCGCGTCCACGCCGTGTCCGACTGCCACGACCTTGCCGTAGACGTCGCCGCCCTGGATGCGCGGGAACGTCAGGGGTACACCGGACCACGATGCGTCGTCCTCGTCGGCGCTGCCGGCGGACCCGGTCGCCGTCGAGTTCGTATCGCCGGTGACCGCTTTCGAGTACCAGCCGATGCGCGTGTTGATATCCGTGTTGTTGATGCCGGCGGCCTCCACCTGGATCAAAACCTCATCGGCTCGCGGCGAAGGGACAGAAACGTCGGTGCGGTACTCAAGTTTTTCGGGGCCCCCGTGCCCGGTCAGCAGAACGGCGGTCATTGTTGTTGGCAGGGTCATCATCGATCCCTTTCGAAAGATTTGGTCAGGATGGAAAGTCATCCACTAGATGGATGGTTTGGTCATTTTATTCACACACAGCTCGCTATGACAATGCTTCGGTTTACCGTTGACAATTGCTCACGTGGGTAACTATGTTGAACATCACGTTCAGCCATTGAACGATGCCAACCCCTACTTACGCGGCCGCAGACCACGCTTGCCTCTGAACAGGACACCCTCATGAAAATCGAACGCATTGAGCTCTTCCAGATTGACCTGCCTTACTCGGGAGGCACGTACAACCTCTCGGGCGGAAGGACCTACCAGTCCTTCGACGCGTCGATCGTCAAGATCACCGCCGACGACGGGACGGTCGGCTGGGGCGAAAGCACACCCTTCGGTTCCACCTACATCGCCGCCCATGCACTCGGGACCAGGGCGGGCATCGCCGAACTGGCTCCAGCACTCCTGGGCCGGGACCCGCGCCGGGTAGACCGGAACTACGACTTGATGGACGCCACGCTCGTGGGGCACAACCACGCGAAGACTCCCCTGGACATCGCCTGCTGGGACATCTTCGGCAAATCCACAGGGTTGCCCGTGTACGAATTGCTGGGAGGTGGAACCGGCACTCCCATGGTCATGATTTCCTCGATCCACGTGGGCGAACCCGAAGAGATGCGGGCAAGGGTTGCCGACCACAGGGCCAGGGGCTACCTTGGCCATTCCATCAAGATCGGTACTCCGGACAGCGAAGGCGGACCGGCCATCGACGCCGCACGCATCACCGCGTGCCTGGCGGACAGGCAACCGGGCGAGTTCTTTTTGGTGGACGCCAACGGAGGCATGACGCCGGAAAGCGCCCTGCGCATGCTGGCGTTGCTGCCCGCCGGCCTGGATTTCGTGATCGAAGCGCCCTGTGCCACGTGGCGCGAAACCATGTCCCTGCGCCAGCGCTGCCCCTACCCGATCATCCTTGACGAACTGGCCCAGCAGGACAACGACCTGGCCTGGGCAATCGCCAACGACGTCGCGGACGGCATTGGCTTGAAGATCTCCAAAGCAGGCGGATTGACGCCCGGCCGCCGCCAGCGCGACATTGCCCGCGCCGCCGGGATGACCGTCAGCGTGCAGGACACGGTGGGTTCAGCCATCGCCTTCGCCGGCATCGCCCAACTGGGCGCGACCGTACCCGAAAAGCTGCTCCGTTGCGTGCTCAATTGCGACGACATGGTCACGCTCAAGACCGCGGAGTTCAACTTCATCCAGCGGGACGGCGGAATCCTTCCCCCGGAAGCGCCAGGCCTGGGGATTACCGTCCACGAAGAGGTGCTGGGTCAACCCGTGGCGGTCTGGGGCGACTAGCATGCAACGCATCGGCCCGCGGTGCCGGCTCAGGCGCCCCGTTCTTCCCGGAGCGCCTTCTGCGTGGCAATGATCTGTTCGTCACCGCCGACGATGAGTTCCCGGACACCGGCCGCGATGGCGTCGGGGTCGCCTCCGTCGATAATGTCCAGTACCGCCCGGTGTGACTCCACCGTGCTCAGCAGAGGGTGGTCCAAAGCCGTGGTCAGGCGGAAAAGCTCCGTGAAGGTGGGCACTTGCTGCTCCCACACTGCCAGCAGGCGCCGGTTGCCGCAGAAAGCAAAGAAAGCCGAGTGGAAGCTAACATCGGCCTGTGCGAAGGCATCGGAATCAGCCGACTCGGCCGCTTTCCGCATGGCGTCCAGGGCAGCTTCGGCAGCAGCCCTCAGACCTTCCGGGTCTGCTTTTGCGCACTGTTGCGCCGCGGAAACCTCCAGGAGTTCCCGAAGCGAAAAGAGATCGCGGATGTCCTTCTCGTCCAGGCCCACCACCCGGTAGCTCCTGCCGGAAGCCGCGATGAGGCCCTCCCCGGCCAAGGTCCGCAAAGCATCCCTGACAGGACCCCGGCTGACCCCGAACGCCTCACCGATCGTTGCTTCCACCAAGGCGTCCCCTGGTTCGAGCTCACCGGACAGGATGTCCGCGCGCAATGAGGTCACCACTTGCTGTCCCAGCGCTGCTGGACGCTCTACCTGCCTGGCCATCGCCTGCGATCCTTCCTCCTGAATGAGCCACATCAGCCTACCGGAACGGTCATCGGTTTACCGTTCACGCGGTTGGGAAAGGTTGGCGTGCCGTCGACTCTCCGGCGGCAGGCTGGCGTCCGACAAGACGGCGCCCGGCTGGGTGTTCCCCAGACGGGCGCCTGTTGGCGTTTCTAGCGCGTCTTGTTGTGCATGACGTGCTTGGTGCGGGAGTAGTCGTCCAGGGCGTAGGCGGAGAGGTCGCGTCCGTAGCCGGAGCTCTTGAAACCGGCCCAGGGCATTTCGTTGGCGAGGACCAGGTGGGAGTTGACCCACACGGTTCCGGCGTCCAGGCGGGATGCGACGTCGTGGCCGCGCTGCGGGTTGAGGGTCCAGGCGGAAGCGGCCAATCCATACGGAACGGCGTTGGCGCGGGTGATGGCTTCTTCTTCCGTGGAGAAGGTTTCAACGGTGATCACGGGACCGAAAATTTCCTCCAGGGTGCAGGCGGAGCCTTCGGGGACGTTGGCCAGGACGGTGGGCACTACGAAGTAGCCGGGGCCTTCCATGGCGCCGCCGCCGAGGGCAGCTTCCGCGCCGTCGGCCTTGGCCCGCTCGAGGTGTGCCAGGACGCGGTCGTAGTGTGCCTTGGAGATCAGGGGGCCGATCTCCACGTCGTCGCCGGCGGTGGGTTCGCCGACTACCAGGGTCTGCACTTGGTCGACCAGCAACCCGGTGAACTTCTCGGCGACGGATTCGTGGACCAGCACGCGGCAGCCGGCACCGCATTCCTGGCCGGAGTTCCAGTAGCCTGCTGCGCGGAGGGATTCGGCCGCGGCGGCCAGGTCAGCGTCTTCGAAGATGACCACTGGTGCTTTGCCACCGAGTTCGAGGTGGACGCGCTTGACGGTTTCGGCGGCGTTGCGGGCCACGGCCTTGCCGCTGTTCACCGAGCCGGTGAGCGCGATCATGTCCACGTTGGGGTGTTCGGACAAGCGGCCGCCCACCTCTGGGCCAAGGCCGGTGACGACATTGAAGACACCGGCGGGAAGGAGGTCGGCGGTGAGTTCGGCGAACTTGAGGGTGGTCAGCGGGGTTTGTTCGGAGGGCTTGAGGACGATCGTGTTGCCCGCGGCCAGGATGGGTGCGATCTTCCAGGCAGCCATCAACAAGGGGTAGTTCCACGGGGTAACGACGCCCACCACGCCCAGTGGTTCGCGGACGATCACGGAGAGGTGGTCTTCGGCGTATTCGCCGGCGGCGAGCGAGGTGGTGGCGCGGGCGGCGCCTGCCATGAAGCGGAAGGAATCGATGGAACCGGCAATGTCGTCTTCGGCGACCATGAGGGGCTTGCCGGTGTTCCAGGCCTCCAACCTTGCGAGGAGGTCCGCGTTTTCGGCGAGCCGGTCCGCGATGGCGTGCAGGATTTCCGAACGCTGCTTGGGAAGGGTGCGTCCCCAGCTTGCCTTGGCTTCCAGGGCTGCTGAGACTGCGGCGTCGACGTCGGCTGCGGTGCCTTGGCTGACTTGGCAGATGGTTTCTTCGCTGCACGGATCGACGACGGCCTGCGTATCGGTGCCGAGTCCATCGCGGAACGCTCCGGCGATGAAGTGCGTGGTGGGCGGCAGCACGCCGGCTTCCGTAATGGCACCGGTGCCGCGTCGCACGGTTGCCTGGTTGGTGGTGACGTCAATGGTCATGACTGATGGTCCTTAGGTTGTGGTGGTCAGGTGATCGGTGCGGGGGTGAGGGACACGACGGCGGCGGGCGCCGCCGTCGTGCGTTTTAGCCGGCCGGTGCCGGTGCCGGTTGCAGCTGGTTCACGAGTGTTTGGATGCGGTTCACGGAGGCAGCATCCAGGTCGGCGGTGGGGCGCCGGGGGGAGCCGATGGGCTCGCCGAGGATCTCCAGGGCGGCCTTGACGGCCGGGACGAAGGGCGAGGACAGGATGGCGTCGATCAGCGGGTAGATCCGGTCCCATTCGGCCTTGGCCGTGGCGAAGTCACCGGCGGCGACTGCCCGCTGGACGGCCACGATTTCCCGCGGCAGGATGTTGGCCGTGCCAGCCATGACGGCCGGAGCACCTTCGGTGAGCGCGGAGAGAATCAGCGCGTCCCAGCCCACAATCGTGGAGATGTAGTCACTGTGGTGGTGGATGAGCTGGGTAGCCTGGCCCATGTCACCGCTGGAGTCCTTGATGTAGCGGATGTTCTCCACCTCGCGGGCCAGCTTGCCCACGGTGGCGGGATCCAGGTTCACCCCGGTGGCCGAGGGGTAGTTGTAGAGCATCACCGGCAGTTCCACGGCCTCTGCCACGGCGCGGAAATAGTGGGTCGTCTCGCCCAGGGAAAGTGGATCGTAGTACGGAGCCACCACCATCAGCACATCGGCGCCGCACTCCTGGGCATGGCGGGAGTTGCTGATGGCCTCGGCCGTGCTGGTGGCACCCGTCTGGGCAACCACCGGCACCCGACCTGCTGTGTGCTGGGTGACTGTTTCAACAACGAGCCTGCGTTCCCCGGCACTGAGGGAGGCGAACTCGCCGGTGGAACCACAAGCCACCACACCATCAACACCACCGTCGATGGAACGGTCCACCAGCCGGCGGAGCGCCGGAACATCAACGGCACCATCGGGCGTGAACGGAGTAGCGAGCGCGGTGAGTACACCTGTGAGCTGTGTAGCCATGGGTTGGTCCTGTCTGCTGGAAAAAAAATCACTACCGTGCATTGGGGAGGCAATATTCATCAAGTGAACACTTTGTTCATTATTGACGGTTCCCGGACGTCGGCACAAGGCTTTACCCGTCCCGAGACAAGGGTTAAACGACCGGGAAACACAGGCGAAACAAACGTCGCAGGAAGGCCGCGACGCACCGATTTCCGGCAGGTCGCGGCCTTGGCCCGACTAGTTGAACCAGCTGTCGGCCGCCTTCTTGTTGTCCGCGTTCTCCAGCCACTTCTTGGCGCCCTCAGTGGGACTGGAGGCCTCGCTGACGTTGAGCATCAGGTCCGAGAACTGCTGCTCGGTGATCTTGAAATTGCCCAGCCACTTGGCCACATCGGCATGCTTCGAGGCGAAGTCCTTGGAAAGCACCACGTAGGATCCGTCCGGCTTGGGCCAGCCCTCGAGGTTGTCTTCGAGGACCTTGATGTCCATCGAGGAGAACGCCCAGTGCGGGGTCCACAGAGTGGCAACGATCGGCTTGTTCTTCGCCGTGGCATCCTTCAGCGCTGCCAGGGTTGCAGGAGTACTGCCGGCAACGATGCTGAGCTTGTCCGTGGCTCCGTACTTTTTCAGCACATCCGGGAGGATCTTCATTTCGCCGGAGCCGGCCTCGATGCCCACGATCTTGGAGTCGTACTTTGCCGCGTTGGCCACAACGTCGGCGATGGTGTTTTCCGGAACCGACTTGGGAGCGACCAGGACCAGGCGGTCGTTGTCGAAGAAGGGCTTGTCCAGGATGTTCAGCTGGTCCTTGTACTTGTCCACCATGGTTCCGTGCGTGGTGGGCAGCCAGGCGTTGAGGTAGCCGTCCAGGTCTCCGCGGGCGATGCCGGAGAATCCTGCGGCCAGGTCCACGCTCTTGGTTTCGAGCTTGTAGCCGCGCTCAGACAGGAGTTCCGTCCAGAGACCGGTGACGGCCACGGAGTCGTCATACCCTGCAGGCAGTGCGACGGTGATGGTCTTGGTGTCAGTCCCGCCGCCTTGCGACGAGGCGGTACTGACTCCCGAGCAGGCGCTGACGCCGGTAGCGAGCAGTGCGACGGCCGCGAAGGCCCCGATTTTCTTGAACACGTGTAATCTCCGTTGATTCTTGTAGTGGATTAGACGGCTACCGCGGGAGCGGGCGTCTTTGCTGCTGCGAGTTGTTCTTTGCGGACCTTGCGGCTGCGGAGGACCTCGCCGAAGGAGGTGGATCCGCTGGTGACGCGGTCCAGATAGATGGCGAGGATGACGACGGCGAGTCCACCTTCGAAGCCACGGGCGGTATCGAGTTGGGCGACGCCTTCGACGACGACTCCGCCGAGCCCGCCGGCGCCGACCAGGCCTGCGACAACCACCATGGACAAGGCCAGCATGATGACCTGGTTGACGCCGGCCATGATGGACGGGAAGGCCAGGGGCAGCTGGACGTCCTTGAGGATGAGGCCCTTCTTGGCGCCGAAGGCGGTGGCTGCTTCGAGGAGTTCAAGGTCGAGCTTCCGGATGCCGAGTTCGGTCAAGCGGACGGCCGGAGGGATGGCGAAGACGATCGTTGCGGCGATGCCGGGGACCATGCCCACGCCGAAGAAGAACACGGCGGGGATGAGGTAGACGAACACAGGCATGGCCTGCATGAGGTCAAGGACAGGCCGGACCACTTTGCTCACGGTTCCGTTGAGCGCAGCCCAGATCCCCAAGGGGATACCGATGGCCAGGGAGAAGACCACCGAGACCAACACCACCGCGAGGGTGGACATGCTCTGGACCCAAAGGCCCATGCCGACGATGAGCAGGAAGGCCAGGATGGTGTAGACGGTCAGGCCGAGGCTGCGCGTCAGCCCAGCCGCGGCCGCTGCCAGGACGGCGATGATGAGGAAGGGATGGAGCCCGACGAGGACGTTCTCCACGTTTCCCACCAAGAACTGGACTACCGCCGAGACTCCGTCGAAGAACCAGCCCACGTTGGCCAACAGCCAGTCGATGACGGCCGCGAAACCTGTTCCGATATTAAGCTGCATGGCTGGTCCCCTTGCTGGGTGAGAGAGCTGAGAAAACGTCTTCGGCGGTGATCTTGCCAAGGACGGAACCGTCCTGGTCCACCACTTCCAGGGGTTCTGCGCCGGTGGCGAGGGTGGGGAGGAGTTCGTGCAGGACCGTGTCCCCGGTGACGCGGACGGTCGCGTGGGACTGCAGGCCACCTGCGCCCGGGCGCCGGGCAATCATGGCTGCGGTCAGGACGCGGCTGCGGTCCACTTCGGCGACGAACTCTTCAATGTACGGATCGGCCGGGGCTTCGAGGAGGTCCAGGGCGGTGCCGCGTTGGATGTTCTTCCCTTGCTTCATGACCATGATCTGGTCGCCCAGGTACATGGCCTCGTTGAGGTCATGGGTGACGAAGATGATGGTCTTCTTGAAGTTGCTCTGCAGCTTGATCAGCAGTTCCTGCATGTCCTTGCGGATCAATGGGTCAAGGGCGCTGAAGGGTTCGTCCATCAGGAGGATCTCGGCGTCGGTGGCCAGCGCCCGGGCCAGGCCGACGCGCTGCTTCATGCCGCCGGAGAGCTGGTCCGGCATGGCGTGGATCCGGTCACCGAGTCCAACAATGGCCAGCGCTTCGGCCGCCTTGGCTTCGCGGGCCTCTTTGTCCACGCCGCGGACCTTAAGGCCGAAGGCCACGTTGTCCACCAAGGACTTGTGCGGGAAGAGTCCGAAGTGCTGGAAGACCATGTTGATGGTCCGGTTCCGGTAATCGCGCAGCCCGGCCGGTTCCAGCGAGCGGACGGCTTTGCCGTCCACCGTGATGGTTCCGGCGGTGGCGTCGATCAGCCGGTTGACCATGCGGATGATGGTGGACTTCCCGGAGCCGGAAAGGCCCATGATCACGAAGATCTCGCCGCGCTTGACGTCGAAGGAGACGTCGTCGACGGCGGTGAAACCCACCGTTGCGGACTTCGCCGGCAAGAGTCCGAGCATGCGCCGGGACTTCCTGGGCTGGAAGACCTTGGTGAGGTTTTCGACTCGAATGAAGGATTGTTCAGGATCCATGGGTTCCTCGTGGAGAAGGGATGCGAATGGCGATGCGTGCATGGTGGTCATGCAGTCCTCCGGGACTGTTGGTTCGAGGCCCTCCACCGCTTCACGGCATCGACGGTGATATCGCGGAGCGAACGGATGGTGGTGGAGTGCGTTCATTCAGTGAACAGTTTGATTGTTCAGTGATCAAAAGCATAGGGTGACGTTGATCACTCGTCAATACCCTCAGTCTGAATTGTTTAGACCGCCAGCGAACTGCGGCACATAGACCCCAGCCCCGGACGCTCGCTCGCAACGGCGTCCGGGGCTGGCATAGGCTCGACAATTCACGCGCACCGGCGATTCCCGCCGTAAAGCATGCGTCAGGCAGGAACGGAGGCCTCCTCAAGGACGGCACGCGCTGCCGTGGAGATCAGTGAGAAGTCCGAGGCAATGGGCATGAAGCTGTAACCCCAACTGATAGGCGCCTCGGAGAGGGCGGGCGAGCCGGTGTAGATGCCGGCGGATACACCGGCATCCGCGCAGCGCTTGGCAATGTCGCGAAGCACGCCGTCCGGATCGCCCGCCAGGAATGAATCGAAATCGACACCCAGGCTGAGCGAGAGGTCGTAGGGGCCCACGAAGATCGCATCCGGCCCCGCAGCCAGGATGGAGTCAAGGTTTTCGTAACCCGCGCGGGTTTCCACCATGAGGATGGCCAAAGGATCGTCAGCGAGGACGCCCGGCGTCGCCTTTGCATAACGCGGCGCGCGCCGCACGGGCCCATAGCTGCGGCTGCCGCGCGGTGAGAAGCGGCAGGCCCTGACCAGCAGTTCCGCCGTTTCGCCGTCCTCGACCGTAGGGAAAATGAGGCCCTGGGCGCCGGCGTCGATCACCCTCCCGGCGCCACCCAACTCATGACCCTGCACGCGCACCATGGCGGGGACGCCAAAGACGTTGGCCGCGTCGATGAGGCCCAGCATGTCCGGGAAATCGGGATGGCCATGCTGGCCGTCGATGCACACCCAGTCCGGACCTTCGGCCGCAATGAGCTCCAAGGAGGCCGGATGCGGGACATCGACCCACACGCCGCGACGGCCGCGTCCGGCGAGGTCGAGGGTAGGTGCCGTCAGCGGACTGGGCCTGCTGGTTTCACCTGGAATCTTCATGCTGGTTTTCCTTTCGCGGAAGCCGCTTTATTACCGGCGGGGACTTGACGATGTGTCCCGGGCCACTTTACCTTGGTGTTCAACAGATAAATAGTCTGTTCACCTAGTGAGCAAACAGCAAGGATTGACCATGGCAAAGCAAATGAAGGTGTTTGCCTTCGATTTCAACGGACCGGCCCATCTTTCGGCCGGCCTGTGGCGGCACCCCAACGACGGCGGCGCCCAATACACGGACATCAACCGGTGGGTTGAGTACGCACAGCTTCTGGAGAAGGCCGGCTTCGACGGCATGTTCTTCGCCGACAACAACGGCTACCACGACAAGTACCGCGGCAACGTGGACGGTGCCCTGCGCGATGCGGCGCAGATCCCCGCCAACGACCCCGCCTACCTGATCCCGGCAATGGCTGCCGGAACCAAGCACCTGGGCTTCGGCATCACGTCCTCCACCGCCTATGACCACCCGTACGCGCTGGCCCGCAAGTTCTCCACCCTGGACCACGTCACGCGCGGCCGCATCGGCTGGAACGTGGTGACCTCCTACTCGGACAGCGCCGCACGCAACCTCGGCACCGGCACCCAGACCGCCCACGATGACCGCTACGAAATCGCTGAGGAATTCATCGACGTCGCCCTCAAGCTGTGGGAAGGTTCCTGGGACGACGACGCCGTGGTCCGCGACAAGGAAGCCCGCACTTACGTGGACCCTGCACGCGTCCACGAAATCGGCCATGAGGGCAAGCACTTCACCGTCCCGGGCATCTTCCTCTGCGAGCCCTCCCCGCAGCGCACCCCGGTGATCTTCCAGGCCGGCGGCTCACCCCGCGGCGTCGCCCTGGCAGCCCAGACCGCCGAGGCCGTGTTCATGAACTCCGCCACCAAGGCAGGCTTGAAGAAGCAGATCGACGCGCTGCGCGCCAACGCTGTGGAATTCGGTCGCGACCCCTCGCACATCGCCGTCCTGCAGATGGTCACCGTCATCAGCGCCCCCACCGATGAAGAGGCACAGGCCAAGTACCAGGATTACCTCCAGTACGTGGATTACGACGGCGCCATGGCCCGCTACAGCGGGTGGACCGGTATGGACATGGCCCAGTTCAACCCGGACCAGCCCTTCGAGGACGTGGAAACCAACGCCGGCCAGACCATGGTGAACTTCTTCACCAAGATCGACCCGCAGAAGCGTTGGACCCCGCGTGACATCGCCGATTACAACGGAATCGGCGGCACCTCCCCCGTGATCGTCGGCGGTCCGGAGACCGTCGCCGCCGAACTGCAGTCCTGGATCGACGAGACAGGCGCGGACGGCTTCAACATCTCCCATGCGGTCAAGTTCCACGACATCGAGGACTTCGTCCGTTACGTCGTACCGGAACTGCAGGCCCGTGGCCTGATGCGTACCTCGTACGACGGCGACACCCTCCGCGAAACGCTGTTCGGCGCTGGTCAGAGCAAGCTTGCCTCGGACCACCCCGGTGCCGCCTACCACCACTCGCTCACCACCCAGGCGAAATAAGGAAGCCCACAATGTCCATCATCGTTACTGCCGAGAATCCCTCGATCGATCCGGCAACCCAGCGCCAGGTCTTCGGCGCACTGCCCACGGGCGTCACGGCCATTACCGGCCTCACCGAAGACGGCACGCCCCGCGGCTTCGTGGTCGGCACGTTCCAGTCCCTGTCCCTCGAGCCACCCCTGGTGACGTTCTGCGTCGACAAGGGCTCAAGCACCTGGCCCACCCTGCGTTCCCTGGGCAAGTTCACCGCGAACATCCTCTCCACCGAACAGCTCCCCGTGTGCCGCGCACTCTCGCGGAAGGGTGACGAGAAGTTCAACGGCGTGGACTACGAGACCAGCCCGCTCGGAACCCCCCGCATCGCCGGTGCCACGGCCTGGGTGGACTGTGAAGTCTTGTCCGAGGTTGTTGCCGGTGACCACTACATGATCGTGGGTTCCATCGAAGAACTCGTCCCGGGCGAAGGCGAAGCGCTCCTCTTCAAGGGCGGCAAGTTCGGCGACTTCAACCAATGGCCGGCGCCTGCTCCGGCCGCAGCAACCCCAGCGCCCGCAACTGCCGGAAAGGCCGAGTAGCCATGACCACCATGCTTGAAAAGATCACCGAGGCCTGGACCAAGGCCTGGGGCGAGGGCGACACCACCGCCTTCGAACGCCTGGTTGCCCCCGAGTACGAGCGCACCTCCAAGACCGGCGCCGAGGGCCTGGCCCAGGTCGTCCAGCAGATCGAAGAATCCCACCGCGCGTTCGGCGATTTCCACGTCACCGTCCTGCGGGCCATCGAAGACCACAACCTCGTGGCCATCCACTGGGAAACCGAAGGCAAGCACACGGGCGAGTTCATGGGAGTCCCTCCCACCGGCCGGACGGTCACCGTTCAGGGAGCCTCCTTCATCAGCCACCACGACGGCCTGATCACCAACGAAGCAGTGGTCTGGGATCCCCGCGAAATGCTGTCCTCCATGAGTATCTGGCACCTCGGTGACCAGCGTTCCACCCGCAGAAAGTCTGAAACCAATGCCCATTAACATCGCAGAGACCGCCACGCGCATCCTTGAGGCCAAGGCCAATCGCTCCCCCGTGGAGGTCCTGGTCCGGCCCGAGGACGAGCCGACGGTTGCCGACGCGTTCCGCGTCCAGCAGGAAGTCATCCGCCGCCAGGTCGAAGCCGGGGACAAGGTTGCAGGCTTCAAGCTCGGCAACATCGCCAAGGCCATGCAGACCAAGTTCGGCGTGGACGAGCCGGACTACGGATACCTCCTGTCCAGCCAGTTCTACCCGGAGAACCTCCCCCGCTCGCAGAAGGAATTCATCGAGCCCTACATCGAGCTGGAACCGGCCTTCGTGTTCAAGCACGATGTTGGCGGCGTCCACGTCACCGTGGCAGACATCATCGCCGCTACCGACTTTGTGGTTCCGGCCCTGGAAATCATCGATTCCCGCGTACGCGACTGGAAAATCGGCATCTTCGACACCCTGGCCGACAGCGGCTCGGCAGCCGGCGTCATCCTCGGCGTCCAGCCCCGCACGCTGAGCGAAGTGAACCTCTCCGACACCCACGGCGTGATCACCTTCGACGGCGAAGTAGTGGCAGAAGGCAACACCAACGCCATCTACGGCAGCCCGGTCTCCGCACTGGTCTGGCTGTGCAAGCGGATCGCCGAGTACGACATCACGCTCAAGGCCGGCCAGCTCATCCTTCCCGGAAGCTGCCTCGCGGCCGCAAAGATGATCCCCGGTACCCGGATCACCGGACGCTTTAAAGGCTGGGGAGAAGTCAGCTTCGACTACACCGCCGGTTAGGGTTGAGTAGACCTCTACTCGAAAGGCTTGACCGACGTGAGCAGCAGCCCGGAAACACCCCAGCAGGGATACGCCTCTAACCGCTCAGTGACCCGGGCCATCCGGATCCTGCGGGCGTTGGCGGCATCGGAGACCCCCATGACGGTCACCGATGTTGCCAAGAAGATCGGACTGGCGCGGGCCACTACTTTCCGCCTCCTCATGACGCTGGAGGATGAAGGCATGGTGGACCGCCAGGACACGCTGTATTCCCTGGGGTGGGACCTGGGTCGCCTGGCCCAAACCGTGGATCCCGCGTCCGGCGTGGTGCCCCGCATCAAGGACATCCTGGACGAATTCGCCGATGAATCAGGCGAGACGGTCACGTTCAGCCTGCGGCGCGGACTGTACGAACTCGATCTGGTTCTGCAGTCCTCTCCCCGGCTCCTGGGCGTCACCATGTCCGACATGCACGGTATGCAGTGGCCGCACCACGCGTCGGCCACGGGCAAGGTGCTCCTCGCAGAACTCACTCCCGATCAGCTGCGGATGGCCTTGGGCGACAAGCTGGTGGCCCTGACCTCGCGCACCATCACGGACCGCAATGTCTTGGCCAAGGAACTGAAGACGGTCCACGAGCGTGGCTGGGCCAGCACGGTTCAGGAACTCGAAGACGGCATCATCGCCTTCGGCGCTCCCGTGCGGGATTCTGTCGGAACGCTGCTGGGTGCGTTGTCCGTCGTCGGGCCCATCCACCGCATGGAAAGCAAGGAAAAGCAGGCAGAGCTCGCAGCCCGCCTGGTTGCTGTTGCCGAAAAGGTGCAGCAGCGCATGAGCCCAACCACCCAGGAATAGCTGTCGCGTTTCCTGACGGGTGGCTCATGCACAAGAGAACCACCCCCGAAGGGAACAACTGACATGACCACCACCCACATCGACACGCAGGAAACCTCGGCCGCCGTCGCGGAAGAGACGCTTGCCGCAGCCGCTGCCGCACACGCCGTGTGGTCGGCCACCGCACCGACCGACCGCGCCGCTGTCCTGGACCGGGTAGCCGACGCGCTCGAGGACGCGGTGGAAACCCTGGTTCCTGCCGCAATCGAGGAAACCAACCTGACCGAGCCGCGGCTCCGCGGCGAACTCAAGCGCACCGCCTTCCAGCTGCGCCTCTTTGGCACCGTCCTGCGCGACGGTGGCTTCCTCGACGCCCGGGTCGACCACGCCGACCCCGCCTGGCCGATGGGTGCGCCCCGCCCGGACCTGCGCCGCTCCCTCCGCCCGATCGGCCCCGTGGTGGTCTACTCCGCCAGCAACTTCCCGTTCGCGTTCTCCGTGGCCGGCGGCGACACCGCCTCCGCGCTCGCGGCGGGCAACGCCGTCGTCGTTAAAGGACATGAAGCGCATGCGCGCCTGTCCCGCCTCACCGAGGCCGTTGTCCGCGACGCCCTCGCCGCTGCCGGCGCTGATCCGAACCTCCTCACGGTGGTCTTCGGCCGTGCGGCCGGAACCATCGTCCTGAAGGACAGCCGCATCAAAGCCGCGGGTTTCACCGGATCCATTCCCGGTGGCCGTGCGCTCATGGACATCGCCACCTCCCGCCCTGATCCCATTCCCTTCTTCGGCGAACTGGGCAGCAACAACCCCGTCTTCGTCACCCAGGCTGCCGCCCGCGGGCGCGGCACGGACATCGCCGCCGGCTTCATCGAGTCGTTCACCATGGGTTCCGGCCAGTTCTGCACCAAGCCGGGCATGCTCTTCGTACCCCGGGGGTCGGGCATGGTGGAGGAGCTGGCCAAGGCGACACTGCCGGCGGTCCACGCCATGCTGAGCCCGCGCATCCACGCAAGCTTCAGCGAAGTCCTTGGCACGCTGGCCGGCATCGCAGGCGTGGAAACGCTGAACACGTCCGAGGCCGCCGACGGTTCGCCGGCTCCCGTGCTGCTCGCCACGTCCATTGAGCGCCTGCTCGCCAATCCGGCGGCGTTGGAAGAGGAATGCTTCGGCCCTGCCGCTTTCGTGGTGGAGTACGACGACGAAGCGCAGCTTGTGGAGGCAGCGCGGACTTTCGAGGGACAACTGACCGCGACGCTGCAGGCGGAGGAAGACTGCCAGGTCCGTGACCTGATCGCCGTGCTCGTCGAGAAGGCAGGCCGGGTCCTGTGGAACCAGTGGCCCACCGGTGTTTCCGTCACCTACGCACAGCAGCACGGTGGTCCGTACCCGGCCACCACTGTCCCTGGCTCAACCTCCGTAGGGACCGCCGCCATCACCCGGTTCCTCCGCCCGGTGGCGTACCAGAACTTCCCCCAGCACCTGCTGCCCCTTGAGCTGCAGGAAGCGAACCCCATCTCCGCGCCGCGCTTGGTGGACGGCGTCCGCACGGCTTAGGTCCGCGGGCTCCCCCATTCACCCAGAAAGAAAGACAAAGATGTCCGAAAAACGGGAAACCCCTCTCCCCTTAAGAAAAACCAACCGCAGGCTGCGGACTGAAGACTGCATCGTCGTCGACAAGCGCGAGCTGCGCAAAGCCCAGCTCGGCGCAGGCGTGGGCAACTTCATCGAGTGGTATGACATTGGGATCTACGGATACCTGGCCATCACCATGACGAGTGTCTTCACCGAAGGCATGGACCAGCGCACCGGCTTGCTGGTGACGCTCCTGGGCTTCGCAGTGTCCTTCATTGTCCGCCCGCTGGGTGGCATGATCCTGGGCCCGCTGGGCGACAGGATCGGCCGCCGCAAGGTGCTGTTCTTCACCATGGCACTCATGGCCTCGGCCACCTTCCTCATCGGCGTCCTGCCCACCGCGGGCAACGTGGGCCTGTGGGTCATCGTCCCGCTGTACCTGTTGAAGATGCTGCAAGGGTTCTCCACCGGTGGCGAGTACTCAGGTGCCGCAACCTACGTGGCCGAGTTCTCCCCGGACAAGCACCGTGGGTTCTGGACGGCGCTGCTGAACACCGGAGCCCAACTCGGCTTTGCCGCCGGTGCGGCAGTTGTTGCGGCCACCACCATGATCACCACGTCCGTGTGGGGCGAGGAAGCGATGCGCGACGGCGGCTGGCGGATACCGTTCCTCCTGGCCCTGCCGCTCGGCATCGTCGCGATATCCCTCCGCAACCGGATTCCGGAATCACCCAGCTTCGAAGCCGTGCATGAGAAGACCGAGACCGCGGACGTGGACCCGCTCTTCGTCCGGCAGAACCTGGCCAGCATCCTCCGGCTCTACTGGCCGCAGATCCTGATCGGCATCGCCCTGATCGCCGCCGACGGTACGTCCTCCTACACCGTGACCAGCTACATGCCAACGTATTTGGAAACGCAGATCGGCATGGCCGCTGTCCACACGGCCGTGGCGACGGTGATCATCCTGCTCATCCAGGCGCTGATTGTCCCGGTGGTTGCGCGGTGGTCGGACAGGATCGGCAGGAAACCCATCTACACGGTCGCCACAATCGGCAACCTCGTCCTGTTGGTTCCGGCCTTTGCGTTGATGCACATTGGCGAGGTCTGGTCGCTGTACCTGGCGTTGTTCATGGTCTCGCTGCCCAGTGCCTTCTTCCTGGCACTGACCGGTGCTGCGATGTCCGAGTTGTTCCCCACGGCCTCCCGCTACGGCGGAGTGGGCTTCACGCACAACGTGGCCATCTCCCTGTTCGGTGGAACCACTCCCCTGATCAGCCAGATCCTGGTGGAGTTCACGGGCAACTCGTTCGCTCCGGCGTTCTACGTCATGTTCTTCTCGGCGGTGGCGTTGTTTGCGCTGACCAGGATGCGTGAAACCGCGGGACGGCCGCTGCTCGGATCGGTTCCGGTTGTCGCCAGTGCCGAGGAAGCCGACGCTTTGGTCAGGGACCAGGACACCAACAAGCACATTGACACGTCCACCATGCTGCTGGTTCCGGTACCCACCGGTTCGGGAAAGCACAGCGCCCTGTAATTATCCGGCGGCTCATCACCCCCGACCCATCGTCGACGTAAAACCAGATTCGTGCTCCATTTGGGAGCTCGTACTGGCGTCGGCGGTGGGTCGCTCCTTTGTGGGTGACGGATTCCAGGTCGCCCTTCATGCCGGCTCAATCCCCAACCCGAGGGTCGTCTACCACTTCAGGTTCATCGAGCCAGTCCAAGTCATGGTCCGGTGTGTAGCCGGCGGCAATGGCTTCGGCGGTAGCCCGCCATTCGGCGAGCATCACAAAGAGTCGGTCGAAGCTGGAAATTGCTGCGCAAGCACGGGCAACCTCTACAATTTCCGAGGCGAACTGCTCTCGCTGATCGTGGGGCAGGAACCCCAGCCACGGAAATGGCGCGAGCAATCGTTCAGCGAAACTTGCGGGGCCGGGGGCGAGGGACGCCGCAACCAGGTTGGACGCAAATCGCAAAGCATCATGCTCTTGCTCAAGGGTGCTGGACCGGACAAGCGTCAGTGGCGCACCATCGCGTCGGGTAATGGTAACCGGCCCCTCTTCAGCTGCCCGAAAGACCGAGCCTGGATTGCGCGACAAATCGGACGACGTGGCGGAGCGTGAGTGGGCCATAACGGACATGCTTCCATAGTTCTGAATAAGTTCAGAACACGCAACCCCGGCTCATTGACCCAGGTGGCCTGTTGCCGCGAGGACCTTGTCCAGCCAAGTCACGCGGTTGGCAAAGCGTGCCGTCTTGCTGGGCACGGTCCAGCGGAAAGCGTCGTGTTCCCAATCGAGGGTCAGGCGCCGCTGGCCCGTGACGGCCGTGAAGGTGTGCACGAACCAAGGCGCCCCGGCGTCGTCGCTCAGCATCAACACCGGGCCTTCGCGGAGTTCCTGGATGTCGGCAGCGTGCAGCCCCGTCTCTTCGGACAATTCCAGCAGTGCCTGCTCCCCGGGCGAGACTCCCTCATCCACGTACCCCGTGACGCAGTGCCAGCGGCCGCGGTCGTGCGACGGGCCCTGGCTGCGCTTGAGCAGTGCGATCTTGCCGCGCCATTCGATGACGACGGCCACAACGGTGTGGCCTGCAAGATGCATCGAGGGCTGGACGGCCGGCGACTGGACGACCGGCGTGTGGATGGCGGGCGATTCAGCGGTGGTAATGGTCATGGCGGGGTCCCCCTATGAAAGCAGGGCTACCGCGAGCCCGCGGAAAATGTGTGGGCCTGCTCTAGGTACATGCCCTCCCACGGAGAGCACACCACGCGGCCGGTGGGGTTGAATTCGTGGATTCCAGCGTTCTGCTGCGCGGCAGTTGCGCCGAAGTCCCCGCCCACGTTGGCGGAAAGATCAACGTTCAGCATGCGGATTTTCCCTTCTGGTCCAGCTTCGAGTTCGTCCTCGCAGCCCTTGGTCGTTCAAAGTTTCAGACCATTCATTAGTTGGTCATACCGTTCATTGAATGAACGGTATGCAGATAACTATGGCATGAGTCACGCCGTCACGCAAGGCAAAAGCGCACGTGAAAACAAGCAGCCGAAACATGACAAAAGCGGACGACGCCGGGTGCTTCCCGCCGTCGTCCGCTGCCTTGTTGTTTGGGGTGCTGCCGCTAGGAGGCTTCCGCGGTCCGCCGCCTCCGGAGACGGAAACCACGCACGTGCTCGCGGAACGTTTTCGGGCTTCGCCGGCTGACCATGATCACGCAGGCGACCCCGGTCACCAGCACCACGGCACCGCCAGCCGCCACCGCCCAGCGCGCGCCGAATTCAGTGCCGATCCACCCCATGAGCGGCGCGCCGATCGCGGTTCCGCCCTGCAGGATAGCCAGGTACAGCGCGAGGACGCGGCCACGGAACTGCGGTTCAACGGACAACTGGATGGTGGTGTTGCAGCTGTTAAGGAAGGTGATGGAGGCAAGGCCCACCGGGATGAGGACCGCGGCATAGATCCAGAACGACGGCGCGATGCTCGCCACGAGCGTAAAGGCACCGAGGCTCAGGGCCCCGCCCAAGAGGAAGCGCAGCCGCGGGCCGGACCGGCGGGCGGCAAGCAGGGCACCCGCCAGCGTTCCCACCGCCATGATGGAACCCAAGGCGCCGAACTCCTCCGGGCCCATGCCGAACTCTGCCGTGGCCATCAAGGAATTGGTGACCGGGAAGTTCATGCCGAAGGCTCCGAGCATGCCCACCATGGCCATGATGAGCACCAGGTCCGGACGCTGCCGGACGTAGCTCAGGCCGTCAACAAACTGATGCTTGCCACGGGCTACGAGTGCGGTGGGTTCCAATTGTGCGGTCTTGACGCGCAGCAAGGAGATGATGACAGCCACGAAGCTCGCCGCATTCAGGATGAAGACCGGTCCGGTGCCGATCCAGGCGATGAGCACACCGGCGATGGCGGGACCGGTGAGGCGGGCACTGTTGAAGGAGGCGGAGTTGAGGGCCACGGCATTGGACAACTTGTCCGGGCCCACGAGCTCCGACACAAAGGCCTGCCGGGCGGGTGCGTCCATGGCGGCAGCCAAGCCCAGTGCCGCAGCGGCGACATAGACATGCCACAACTGGGCTACTCCGGTGACCACCAGGAGTCCCACGACCAGGCCGCAGACGCCCATGGCCGCTTGGGTCCAGAGCAGGATCACGCGTTTGCGGTAGCGATCAGCCAGCACGCCCGCGTAGGGACCGAAGAGCAGCATGGGAAGAAACTGCAGGGCCGTGGTGATGCCGACGGCTGTTCCGGAATGGTTGGTGAGGATTGTCAGGACAAGCCAGTCCTGGGCCACCCGCTGCATCCATGTTCCGATGTTGGAAACCAGCGCGCCGCCGGCCCACAGCCTGTAGTTGGGACTCTCAAGGGCCCGGAACATGGCGCTCATTTGGCGCTCATTTCCTGCATGATGTGGGCGGCGCGACTGAGGACCAGCCGATCCTGTTCGCTGAGCCCGGCAACACGCCGGGCCAGCCACGCGGTCCGTTGGCTTCGGGCCTCAGCCAGGACTTCCTGCCCGGCCGGGGTGATGCTGATCTGGACCTGGCGCCCATCACCCGGGTGCGCCTGCCGCAAGACAAAGCCCTGCTCCGTCAACGCATTCACGATCCTGGTCATGGACGGCGCTTGGACGTGCTCGCGTTCGGCCAACTCCCGCAACGTCTGGGACGCGGTGTTGAGGTGGGCAAGCACGGTGTACTGGCCGGGCGTGATGACGTCGCCCGTGGCTTCGATACGGAGCCGGCGGGACGTGCGCATCACCGCGGTGCGGAGGTCGATGGCGAGCGCGTCCGGTTGGATGTCCGCTTCGGCGTGGGGTGGACCGGCTGGCGTGATGGCGTCGGCTGGCGTGGCCGTGTTTGCAGCAGTCAAAGGGAGGCGCCTCCTGAGGTTGGCATAATAGTTAGCAGTGCTAATTAGCTCCGCTAACTATTATGCTCGTTTACTCAGGTTGCTGTCCATGGAAGGTGATGAGGGCTACGTCCAGGCCCCCGCGCGCACCGCATCCGCCGTGGCTTCCTCGACCGCGCCAAGCTCCTCCACCACCTTCAGCGCACCACGCACCGCGATGGCGACGCTCATCAAGGTAGGGTTCATCGCCGTTGCCGTCGGAATCAGCGCGTTGCCGCCCACCATCAGGTTCTGGTAGCCCCACACCCGCGACCAGGGATCGGCAACGGAAGTTCCGTCGTCGGCCTCCCCCATCCGCAGCGTGCCTTGGTAGTGCAGGCTTGAGCCGTTAGGCATCAACCGGGGTTCGGCCACGAAGAAGCCCAAGGCCTGGCCGGCCCGGCGCAGCCTCGCCGTGGCATCCTCGATCTCGGCCGTCTCCCGCTCAGTGAGGGCGTAGCTGATGGTCATGTTCGGGAAGCCGCGGTAGTCCAGTTCGTTGTCGTCAAAGGTCACGCCATCCTCGAACCGGGGGTGTTTCCGCATGCCGTAGCCCATGTTGACGTAGCCCCAGCGGTTGCGTGCGAAGGGAGCGTCCTCCGGCATGGGGAACGGCGTGGTTTCGGAGTACATCACCTGGACGGAGAAGGGGTGGTCCGGCTCGGAGAACGGGATGCGGTTCACCGCCGCAACCGGGTCCGCGGGGTTCTGGGCCCGGCGGGCGAGCTCCGCGTCGAGGTCGGCCTCGGTGGCAAACCGCTCCATCTTCTCTGCATCGAGGGCAACGGTGGAGATCACCACGGGATGCTCGGTCAAGTAGCGGCCCAACGCCTTGGGCCGGATACCCGAGGCCCACAGGAGCTGGGGTGAGCGGAAGGCGTCTGCAGCTACCACCACAAGGTCCGCGGAAACGAAGGAGGTGGTTCCCGTGCGGAGGTCCTCCACCGTGACGCCCGTGGTCCGGCTCCCCTCGGTTTCCACCCGGCGGACCAGCGTGAGATCGCGCAGTTCGAAGCGACGGGAGAGCGGTGATGCCTGGTCAATGAGCGGGCCAAGCACCACGTCCGCCCCGGCCCAGCGCATGGAACCGTCCGGCTGCGGATCACCGGCAACGGGCAGGGTTCCCACGCCGTAGCCTTCGGGCAGTTCGTCGCCGAACTCCTCCGACAGCAGGGAACGGATGGCGGCCCCGACTCCGGAGTCGGCGAAGGCAGCGTCCTGGACATGGAGCAGGGACTTCGCCGCAGAAATCAGCGACTCCCATTCGGCGTCCCCGATAAAGGAAACCTTCTCGCTGAAGGCCGGCGACGGCGTGGCGCAGGTCCAGTGCGCGCCCTGGCCGCCCACGTTGGTGGCCGCCGCCGCTGCAGGGAAGGACTCAGCGTGCGCGGAACCCGTGCCGCCGAAGTCGAGCAAATGCGTGCCCTGCCGTGCAGTGAACATTCCCTCGGTGACGGTTCCGGCAGGGATGCCCAGTGACTCGCGGAACGCGCCCGCCTGGGGACCTTGGGACATTTCCCTCGCACGGGCTTTATGGTCGGCGTCCGGGATATTGCGGACGCTTTCACCAGGGCGTTCGGTCAGCTGGGGGCCTGCCTCGAACATGACCACCCGGGCGTCAGGCAGGCCCTCCACCAGCAGGCGGGCGTACGCGGAGCCGATCGGCCCGCTGCCAACGATGGCAATGGTGTGGCTAACAGACATGGCTTTCTCCTTCATGGGAGGTCAGGCCGGAACCGGCTCGGTATTGGGTGAACGGACAGTGTCCGGTTCGTCGGACAGCCGTCCTTGCGGCAGCAGAACGGCGGCAATGATGCCGAGTGCATAGGTGACAGCAAGCGCACAGAAGATCGGGGAGAACACCGAGGCATAGATCGCGGCCACCGATTCCTGGATGGCGGGAGCCGCTTGGTGCACCGATTGGGGCGTCAGCGTTGCGGCGTCCATGCCCGGGGGCAACAGAGCCGCCACGCCGAATCCGATGGTGCCACCGATGACGGCGGTGGCAACGGTGGACCCAATCTGCCGCACCAGGTTGATGGTGGCCGTGATGCTTCCGGTCTGGTTGGCTGGTGCGGCGCTTTGAACCACGGCGACGATCAGGCTCATGAAGGAGCCCGTCCCCAACCCCACCGTGGCCATCACGGCCATGGGCACCCAGAGCGGAACCCCCACCGGGAGCCCGGCCATAACGAAGAGCCCCGCCGAGGCCATGCAGGTCCCGATGATCGGAAAGATCCGGTACTGGCCGGTGCGGCTGGCCAACCATCCCGTCAGCAGGTTGCTGGCCAGCATGCCCAGGACCGTGGCGATGGGAACCAGGCCGGACACGGTGGCACTGACCTCGTAGGCCATCTGAAAGTAGGTGGGCAGGTAGGCGGTGATGGAAAAAAGCCCGACGCCGATAATCGCCGAGAGCGCGGTACCGGCGGCAATGGTGCGGTTGGCGAAGAAACGCAACGGGACGATTGGCTCGGGCACCCTGCGCTCGATGATGAAGAACGCCAGCAGGGCCACACCCGCAACCACCAGGGCTGCCACGGCCTGCACTCCGCCGCTGCGTTCCGCTGCCCACGTCACGCCAAGGACCAGGGACACCAGGCCCAAGGTGAAAGCGGCAGCGCCGGCCACGTCGTAGTGCCGTGGAAGCTGTCCACGCTCAAGTTTCGGCACCGCCACGAGGGCAAGCGCCAGGGCAACAATGCCTACCGGAAGGTTGATCCAGAAGACCCAGGACCAGCCCCAATAGTCGGTGATAGCCCCGCCGAGCACCGGCCCCACCAGGATGGCGATTGGAAAGGCCGCCCCGATGATCGCCATGTACCGGGGGCGTTCCCGGGGCGTGGTGACCCTGGCAATGATGGTTTGCGACATGAGCTGCAGCCCGGCCGAGCTCATGCCTTGGACCACCCGGGAAACGACCAGCCAGGTCATGTCCTGGGCGAATCCGCAGGCGAGGGAGGCTCCCAGGAAAACCAGGAGGGAAGCCAGGAAGACCCTCCGCGGGCCAAGGACATCACCGAGTTTTCCCAGGACGGGAAGCAGGACGGTACTGGCCAGGGTGTAGCCCACCACCACCCAGCTCATGAGCTCCAACGCCCCGAGCTCACCGGCAATGGTAGCCAGCGAGGTGGAGACGACGGTGTGGTCCAGTGCGCCCAGGAAGGACACGGTCAGCAGGGATGCGACCAGGAAGCGTAGTTTCACAGTGGAAAGTGGCATGGTTTTCTGCCCGAACGATCGGGCCGTCGACGCGACGGTTTGTGCCCCGGCTGCATCATCACTGCCGGGAACGGATCCTTGAGGGGATCCCGACGCCACTTTCATCTTAGTTCGACTTTAGTCTGAAAGCAACAAAAGATTGCAGTTCTTAGACCCTGGCGCGGGCGCGATTTCGGTCCCGGGCCCGCGGCACGGAGCAGCCTTCGACTGCGGCAGCCACGGTGGCGGTCAACGCGCCGATGCATTCAACCACCATGCGTACCTCGTCTCCCTCGGCAAGCGGTGCCGGCGTCAGTTCGCCGCGACGGCCCCACAACTCGCCGAGGCAGCCTCCGTTGCCCACCGTCCCGGAACCCAGGACATCGCCGAACACCACGCGGGAATTCCTGGAGGCGTAGGACACCAGCTCGGGGAACGTCCACCCCATATTGGACACGAGATCCTCCCCCACGAGCTCGCCATTGACGAAGACTTCCGCCCGCAAGGCCAGGAACCCGTCAGCGTCGAGGTACGGTTCAAGCTCGTCTGCCGTGACAATCCACGGCCCCAGGCTCGTCCCGAAGTCCTTGCCCTTGGCGGGACCCAGACGGACCTTCATCTCCCGCGACTGGATGTCCCGGGCAGACCAATCGTTCATGATCGTGTAGCCAAAGATCGCGTCGGCGGCGTTTTTGCCTGACAGGTTGGAGCCGCCGGCGCCGCCAATCACGGCCGCAATCTCAAGCTCGAAATCCAGGCGCTGGGTCACCGGCGGGATCACCGGTTCGCCCGGCCCCAGCACCGTGTGCGGATTCGTGAAGTAGAACGTGGGAGCCTCGTACCATTCCGGCACCACCTCGCTCTTGCCGTCCACGGAGGCGCTGACTCCTTCCACATGCTCCTCAAAGGCAACGAAATCCCTGATCGCCGCGGGGACCAGCGGCGCAAGGAGCCGGACTTCGGCAAGCGGCCGCCCGGCGTCGTGGTTTACCCGCCCAAAGAGATCCCGGGCACCATCCAAGCCGCGCGCCAGCACCTCGGCCACGCGGAGTCCATTGGGAAACGGCACCGCGGTGTTGTCAATGATGAAGCCCTCACCGGTCTCGGCACCGTCCTGCCAGCGCGCGATTCTCATGCCCGCACCCGCTGTTCCAAGAGTGCAGCGGCGTTGCCGGACAGGATCTGCGCTGTCACGTCGGACGGCAGTCCGGCAGCGCGAACCTCGCCAACGGGATCCTCCGGCCCCATGTCGAACGGGAAATCGCTACCCATGAGGACCTGCGAAGGTCCCGCGACATCCACGAGGTGACGCAGGGCCGAAGGATCGTGCACCACGGTGTCGAACCAGATCCGGCGCAAGTAGCTGGACGGCTCCTCGGCACAATCGTGGGCTTCGGGGCGGACGCGCCAGGCATGGTTGGAGCGGCCGATCGCCGTGGGCAGGTATCCGCCTCCGTGGGCCGCGAGGATCTTCAAGCCGGGGTGCCGGTCCAGGACGCCGGAGAAGATCAGGTGCGAGAGGGCAACGGCGTTTTCGGCAGGCTGGCCCACCGTGTTGGACAGGTAGTACCGGTCGAGACGCTCATCCAGGCTGCAGCCGAACGGATGCAGGAAAACGACGACGCCCAATTCCTCCACGCGGCTCCAGAAAGGCTCCAGCCGTTCGTCGGACAACTCGACGTCGCCGGCAAACGAGGAAATCTCGATGCCGGCCAAGCCGCGGCCCAGGATGGCGTCATCGACGCATTCCACGATCCGCCCGGGATGCTGCAGCGGCACGAGGCCCAGGCCGGTGAGGCGTTCAGGTGCCTGGGCCACGTGCTCGGCCACCAGGCGGTTGGCCTCGGTGGCGCTCCACACGGCCAGGCCCTCCTCGGCCCAGGGGTAGAAATGGTTCGGCGAGGCACTGACCCACTGGTGGTCAACGCCTTGGGCATCCATCGCAGCCAAGCGGGCGCGGACATCGGTGAGTTTCGGAAACCGCTCGCCGATCATCCGGCCCGAAGCGGCCAGGCTTGCGGGACCGTTGCGACGGGCATCGAGTTCGGCCGCCTCTTTGAAGGCCTCGGGAGCACGCCGTTCCACCTCGGCCTGGAGGGAAG
Organism: Paenarthrobacter sp. NPDC089714; assembly: GCF_044748905.1. NCBI lineage: Bacteria > Bacillati > Actinomycetota > Actinomycetes > Micrococcales > Micrococcaceae > Paenarthrobacter > Paenarthrobacter sp. NPDC089714. Next base: position 37,236 of record NZ_JBIVGX010000015.1, on the reverse strand, counting down.
GAAGGAGCACGTGGGCGTGGACATCGATGGTCATGCCGGTACCGCCATCTTCTGCGCGATCCCGAACAGCAGGCCCGGAGCGTCTGCGTCCTTCTTTCCCTCGATCTGCCATTCGCCCAGTTGCACGGAAGCGTCCACCACGGCCTGCACACGGGGAACCCTGCGCTCGTGGAAGGTGTCCCAGAGTTCTTCGCTGACCTGGTCCGCGTCCACCAGGAGCTCGGCCAGGACGACGGCGTCTTCGAGGGCCTGCGCGGCACCTTGGGCAATCGTTGGCGGGCAGCTGTGGGCGGCATCCCCGATGACGACGACGGGTCCGCGGTTCCACCGGCCGGGCACCAGGTGCTTGGTGAACCAGGTGTAATTGACCTTGGCGCCTTGGTTGAGGTCCTCGCGGATCGAGTTCCATGGACCGCCATAGGCAAGGGATTCCCCGCGCATGATCTCCACGGCCTGGTCATCGGATACCCCAAAACGGTCCTGTGCCTTCTCCACAAGGAACGCGTACATGGTGTCCTCGCCTGTGGGCGTGTAGCCGGCAATGTACACCGGGCCGCCGTAGTACAACTCGCTGTGTTCCACGTCCTTGGGCCGGGAGACGAAAGCGCGCCAGATGCCCATGCCCGTGGTCTCCGGCGACGTCTCGATTCCCATGAGGCCCCGCACGGTGGAGTTCACCCCATCGGCGCCAATCAGGAGGTCGTAGGTTCCTGCCGAGGTCTCGTTGACGAACACCTCCACTTTGTTGTCCGTGACATCGAAGCCGGTGATTTTGGCTCCGAAAGTGGTCTTGGCTCCGGCCTTTTCCGCGTGGTCAAGGAGGATCTTGGCGAGGTCCGGGCGGTACATGCCCATGCAGGCCGGGTAGTCAGGTCCGCCTGTCTTGACCTCTGGAAGCTGTGCGATCACCGGAGCATCGGGGCCAGGCGCCCTAAGGGTGAGCCCCTCAAAAGCCAGGCCCTTTTCCCGCACGTCCTCCCAGACGCCCAACTCGTCGAAAACGCGCAAAGCGTTGCCCTGCAGGGTGATGCCGCTTCCCAGGGCGCTCAGCTCCGGTTTGGTTTCGAAAACGTCGACGGCGATCCCCGCCTTGGCGAGCTGGATGGCGGTGGCCATGGCAGCCACGCCGCTGCCGGCGATCGCCACTTTCTGAACTGCTGTCATGATGTACCCCTTGGTTCTTGGGACTGGTTAGAGGATGGCGACGGGGTTGATGGGTGAACCCACCGCACCGGTGATGGGCAACGGGGCTGCCACCAGGAGGAACCCGTAGCGGCCGCGTGCGTGGCATGTGTGGGCCAAGGCATCCAGGTCCCACAGCTCGCCCACGGTAAGGCCCATGTTCGGGATGACCACTTGGTGCAGCGGTTGGAAGGCAGGGACGTCGAATTCGTTCGGGCGGACCTCGAAGCCCCACGTGTCCGTAGCAATGGCGGCGATTTCCGTGCGGTGCAGCCACCCCGCCGTGGTCAGGGACAGCCCAGGCGCGGGCCCGCCGGCGTAATCTCCCCAGCCGTCGCGTCGAGCCCGGCTGAGTTGTCCCGTGCGGACCAGGACAATGTCGCCGCGGCCAACCGCGCTGGTGGCACCTTGGGCTGCGATGCAGGACTCCAGGTCCTCGGTGGTGATCGCGTAGCCGTCGGGAAGTTCGCCCGTGTCCGGTTGAAGGTGCCGGCCGAGGTCAAGCAGGACACCGCGGGAGACGGGAGACGCCGCCGCATGCTCGATTCCGGTGACCAGGTCGCCGTCGCTCGTTACTACGTCTCCAGCACGGCGACCGTTCCACGCGTTGCCGTGGTCGAAGATGTGGCCCAGGCCGTCCCATTGGGTGGAGCACTGGAGGGGCATGGAAATGACGTCGTCTGCGCCGCCGAGGCCGTGCGGGAAGCCCTGCGTGCCGCGTTCCGCATCCGTTCCGGTGTCCAGCATGGTGTGGACGGGATTGGTGCGCCGGCGCCAGCCCTTTTGCGGACCGTTCATGTCGAAGGGTTGCGAGAGGGAAACAACCTCACCGTCGCGCACCAGCGAGGCTGCCTGCTTCCGCTTCGCGGCGTCGATGAAGTTCAAGGTCCCCAGGGCATCGTCCTCGCCCCAGCGGCCCCAGTTGCGGTATGCCTTTCCTCGGCGGGAGATTTCGCCGTCGGGGTCGTTGCGGTCCAGAGACGCGGGCGTTTCCAGCAGCTCAGCGTGATCCAGGTTCATGGTTCCCGTCCTTAGCCCTGGTTGGTTTGCTCAGCGACGCAGCGCACTACTTGCGTTCCGAGGCCTTGGATGCTGCCCGTCATCACGTCGCCATCGCGGAGCAGCCTGCCCCAGTGCGCGCCGTTTCCGGCCGGGCTTCCCGTCAGCAACAGGTCTCCGGGCAGGAGCGGCATGTTCTGCGAAGCAGCCGACACCAGGGCGGGGATGTCGAAGAGGAGGTCGTCGGTGGTGGCGTCCTGCATGACCTCGCCGTTGAGTTCCAAACGGACCTTGAGCTTGGACGGATCCACAAACTTCGCCGGCACCAGGAACGGCCCCGTAGGCAAGAAGCCGGGAGCGTTCTTGCCGCGGTACCAGTCGGTTCCGATTTCCTTCATGTCGCGGCGGAAGACGAGGTCTCGGGTGGTGATGTCGTTGACGATCGTGTAGCCAGCAACGTGGTCCATGGCCTCTGCCCTGGAGAGGCGGAATGCCTCGGTTCCGATGACGACAGCAAGTTCCAGCTCCCAGTCGTGCTTCCCGCTGTAGGCCGGGAGGACCAAGGGTTCATCGTCGCCGACAACGCAGGCCGGCAGCCCGATGAAGAAGTACGGCTCGCCGTTGGCTTGGCGGTCGTCCATCATCTTGCCCGCCCACTCGCGGGCCTCCTCCGGCGAGCGCGGATCGTCTTTGGACAGTCCTGCCACCACCAGGTCGATCACGTGCGTCCGATAGTTGGCGCCTGTCTGCAGCACTTGCCGGGGTTCCACGGGGGCAGTCAGCACCACGCTGTCCAACGCCACCCATGGACCGTCTTCCGCAGCGAGGTTCTCAAGGCGCTCCCAGTCCAGTGCAGCCAGGAACCCATTGAGGCCTCCGCTGCCGAGGTCTTGCTCCTCCAGCGGCCGGATGCGCCCGCCGGCAACCAGGCCCCAGCGAACGGCTCGCCCCTCGCGGAAGCGGGCCAGGGCAAATGGTGCTTCCAGCCCGGTGTGGTCTGACGACGTCGTCATCAATGTAACTCCCCTCGCGGGCCGCCCTCGGCCCACCCTCATTTAATGTCAGAATTCGACATAAGTACATCAATTTGTGGTTATACCGGGCATCACCGGCATGGATGCCCACGCCGGTGATGCTGCCTGGCTGTCCAGCCCTGGGCTGCCTCTTCTAGCCTTGGCCCTGCCGGGCGTACGGGTTGAACAGTGCTTCCTTGATCTCGTCCGGCACGCCTTCCTCGGTGGCACTCGGGCCATCGGCGGGCGGGAAGGACTCGGTCATGGACATGGGCATGGCACCGTTGCGGTACATGTTGTTCGAGCCCAGGGACGGGGTCCAGGTGTTGGGCTCCCAGTCCGGGACATAGTTGCGGTAGCCACCGGTGTTGAGCTCGATGCGGAGGCTGGACGGTTCGCGGTAGTAGAGGAAGTTCTGCTCGCCGATGCCGTGGATGGAGGGGCCGTACTCAATCGGCACGCCGTTCTCGATCAGGGTGTCCGCGGCGATCAGCAGTTCTTCGCGGGTGTCCACCCAGAAGGCGTAGTGGTTGATGCGGCCTGCACGGGTGGAACCGTCCAGCACGACGCCCAAGTCGTGTGACTTCTCGTTGGTGGTCAGCACGGAGAACACGGAGATCGGAGCTTCGTCCAGGACGGTGCGGGCCATGATGCGGAAGCCGAGGACGTCGTTGTACCACTTGGCGAATCCGTCAACATCAGAGGTTGCGATGGTCACGTGGTCCAACTGGCGGGGCGCGCCGGCAACCATGCTTCGGCGGGCAGGGCGGTCCGGGTAGGTGGAGAGTTCGCTGCCCTCGGCCTGGTAGCGGGTGACGTCCCAGTGGAGGGTCATGCTGTGGCCCCACGGACCCGTGAAGCGGTACGCCCGACCGATGCCGTGCCCGTCGATCCATTCACCGGCGACGCCCGCGGCTTCGATGCGCCGGGCCGCCTCTTCGAGGGCTTCCGCGCTGGAAGTACGCCATGCCATGGTTTCCAGGGCAGGCTCGGTGCCGGGAACCACCACCACGCTGTAGCGGTAGTAGTCGCCCCAGCAGCGCAGGTAAACGGCGCCGTCCACGCGGTCAACAACCTTGAGTCCCACCTGCTTGACGTAGAAGTCGACGGAGGCTTCGACGTCGGGAGTGGTGATGGCCACGTAGGAGAGGTGGGAGAGAAGCTTGATCATCTTCGATCCTTTCGGTGTTCTGTGAAGCTGTTCACATCAAGTCTCCGGCCGCACTGGCGCATCAGGGAAGACGATATTGCCTATGCCGAAGATCAGCCTTGCTTATGCTCTTGACGCAGCCCGGAGACGACCAGCTGGTCTGCCAGCAGCTCGCCAAGGTCCGGCAGCACGGCACCTTCTGAGGCAGCTTCCATGGCCCGGCGAAGGGCCAGCCGGGCGGACCCTTCATAGTGGTTCGGCGCACGCATTGATCCGCCTTCGGCGCTTGTCCTGATGCTTAGGCCAGACCCCAGGCCATCCCACTCCACCACCGTGCGAACCTTCGCCAAGGCAGTTACGCGGAGCAGCGGGGTCCGCGCCTTGGTCCCAAGCACCGCAGCCAGGACAGTCACCGGCACAGGATCGGCAACTGTTAACGGCCTGGCTTCGAGCAACGCCATGCCGCCTTCGGCCGGGATGGCCCCGCTGACGGCGTGGAGAGGTCCATCGGCGAGCACTGCAGCCCACCGGACGCCGTCGCGCAGGACCGGGTCAAGGCCACCGGAGGGAGCTGCGCACTCAACGGTGACCACTGTGGCGGGAGTCTCCGCCCGCCGTCGTACGGCCTCGGCGGCCGCGTCCGCCCGCAGGTGCGGCCGTTCGACGACGACGGGGATGCCCACCAGCCCGGCTTGCGCCGCGGCCGGAATACTTTGCGGATGACTTACGACGACGGCTGACGCGCCGGCCGCTTGGGCCTCCAACAGCTCCTCCCACCAGGCTCCTTCCCCGGGGATCACCACCACGGCACCGTGCGCAGTTTCAGCGTGCCAGGTACTACGTGGAAGTTCGGCCACGGCGGCCCGATAGCGTGCGTGCGAGGCGACGACGGGAAAAACCGGGCTCATGGATGGACTCCCGTGGATGGCTGCGCTTCGGTAAACATGGTGTTGAAGACGGCATCTGCCACGTCGATCGGATACAGGGCGTCCGCCAGGATCTGCCCGTAATCGACCGGACACGTTCCCGCCATCAACTCCCCGAACAACTGCCACTCGGCCTCGTAGCCGTCCTGCAGGGATTGCGGAAAGCGGGCGACGGAACCATCCCCGTTATGGACGGTGACCGCTCCGCTGCCCGCGTGGACGAAGGGTGGCGGATAGTCCAGATCCAGCCTGAGATCGGCGGTGGAGAAGGTCATGCGCCAGAGGGAGTCCGGCCCTTCCGGGAGCATGGTGAGGACCAGTTGGACACTGACGCCACTGGCTTTGAAGCCTACGGCGTAGCCGATCGGCGGAACGAAGCGGGCGTACTGGATGTGCTCCAGGACCGGTGCGAAATGCCGGATGGCCGGGAAGTCGTGGATGGCCAGCCCCGTCAGCAATTGCTGCACGATGCCTGCCGCCACGGCAGGATCGCCGGTATTTGGCCTTCCCCGGGAAGGAGAAGGGAAGGGACCACCGTCATACACCACTTGGTGGTAGCGGCGGTTGGGAGGAAGCGCCAGAGTGACGGCGATGGATTGGAGGGGCCGCCCATGCTGCTTGAGCACCTCGCGGGCCTGCGCCCAGCCCGGATCATGGGCATGGTTGGTGCCGACCAGCAGGATGACGCCGGCTTCGCGGCAGGCCGAGACGACGGCGGCAGCCGCTTCCCGGGTGACGGCAAGTGGTTTCTCGCAAAAGATGGCGTGTTTTCCCGCGGCAACCGCGGCCAGGATTTGCCGCTCATGTTCGGACGGCGGAGTGCAGATGGCCACCGCGTCCACGCAGGGATCGGTCAGCAGTTCGTGATCACCCGATGACCACCGGGCACCCACGGGCTCCGCGAGCGCCTGCGCCCTGCCGCTCCCTCCGTCCGCAATGTGGGCCACCCGGAAGCCTTCACCCAACCGCCTCACGGTGGGTAGATGCAGCGCAGCCACCCCCGGCCCGGCGCCCAGAAACCCTATCTTCACGCCTTCATCTCCCTTCTTTTGTCAGTATTATCCATAAGTGATTGCATTTCTGGCTATAGTTGCGGATTTCCGCACCATAGTGCCGTTACTGTGGAACAATCTGGAGGTATGACCACAGATTCGACCCTCCGGTTCGGCGCCCAAACAGACGAAGTCACCAGCCTGCTTCGCATCGTCAACCTCGTAAGAACCGGAGAAGCCACCACCCGACCGGAAATCGGCCGGGTCACCGGCCTGGGTCGCGGTGTAGTCACCCAGCGGGTGGACCAGGCGATCCAGATGGGCTTCCTGGGCGACGGCGAATTCGGCGCGTCCTCCGGTGGCCGGGCACCCCGGACCCTCCGTTTCCAATCGGAGCGCGGCCGCATCATCGTGTGCGCACTCGGCGCCCTCCATATCCGCGTGGGGTACTCCGAACTTGATGGAGACATCGTGGAACAGCGGCACCGCGAGTGGGACATCGCCCGCGGGCCCGAGGAAACCTTGAAGGCCGCCATGGAACTCCTGGACGACCTCCTCAAGGACGCCGGAGACAAGCCAGTGTGGTCGGTTGTGGTTGGCGTTCCAGGCCCGGTGGACTTCGACAGCGCACAGCCCGTGGCGCCTCCCATCATGCCCGGCTGGAACGGCTATGACATACGAACTCCTTTCGAAGAACGGTTCGATGCCCCCGCCTGGGTGGACAACGATGTCAACCTGCTGGCCTTGGGCGAACGGGCGCGGCGACGGGATGCCTACGCGGACCTGATCTATTGCAAGATCGGCTCCGGCATCGGCGCGGGACTGCTCTCACAGGGCCGCATCCACCGTGGCGCCAACGGTGCGGCCGGAGACATCGGCCATGTCCGCGTGCCCGATTCCGACGCCTTGTGCCGCTGCGGCAAAGTTGGCTGCCTCGAGGCGGTGGCCGGCGGTTGGGCCCTGATCCGCGACGCCGAGCTCGCCATCAAGGAAGGCGCCACCGGCCCCCTCGCCACATCCGTGGAAAAGGGCAACACCCTCTCCCCCGAAGGCATCGCCCTCGCAGCCATCAGTGGCGACGGCCTGGCAGTCCGCCTCCTGCAGAGCTCCGCGCGCGTGGTTGGCGAGTCGATTGCGGCACTGGTCAACATGTTCAACCCCGGAATCATCGTGATCGGCGGCGCTATGGCCTCTGCCGGCGAGGTGTATCTCGCCGAGGTGCGGCAGCGGGTCTACGAGCTGTCGCTGCCGCTTGCCACGAGGGACTTGCGGATCCTGCTGTCCGTCAATGACGAACGCGAACCCCTCCGGGGTGGCGTGGAGCTGGCCCGCGAGCAGCTTTTCGAGGTGACCTTCCCGCGCTGGTTCGCCCAGGGCAAGCCGGGGCCGGTCAGGACCCTGGGAGCTGGCTAAGCGACGTCGCGGGAAACTCCCGCGACCGGAGCCTGCGTAGTCCGCAGGTTGGCTTCAAGGTGGAACGGGAGGACCAGCGGGCCCCCTCCCCCGCCCTGCAAGTACGGAACCATCAGTTCAAAGTCCACGGACACCCTGCGCGGGCGCCCGGGCGCGGCGGAGACTGCTCCTGGAAAAACCAGCACGAGCCGGTCCTGGATGAACCACCAGCCGGGCTCTGCGGCCAACGTGTCCGGCCGCACTTCCCGTTCACCAAGCCGTACGCGGAGCTCTTCCCCAACGGGCTGCCCGTCAACCTCCACAGCAAGGCCCGCAATACTGGACAGCGGCATGGAACGGATCCACGGCAGTCCGACGCGCAGCTCGTGGCCTTCGGTCGTATTACTCCACGCATCGTCGCGCAGGGCATTCTGCAACATCACACACTCCTTGACTCCATGGTCTTTTTGTCTGAAACTGACATAAGTTTGTCACTAAGACGCATATTTGGAAAGGCCCATCATGGAAGCCTCTTTGCCTGCCAGCTGGACGCTGGCCGCAAGCTCCTTCAACTGGACGCCGGACATCATCAAGGCAGAACGGACCCCGCAAGACATCGTCACCGACATCGCCGCCTCCGGCGTTGCCGATGTTGTGGAAGTGGAACCAGGTTCCCTCTGGCGGAGTTTTCCCGCACCACAGGACCTCGAAGTCGACGCCTTCCGGGAAGAACTGAAAGCGGCTGGTGGCCGGGTCAGCATTCTCGGCTGCAGCCTGGATGACTACACAACGACGACGGAACGCCGCACTACGGGTCAGCGGCTGGAGTTCCTCGTCCCCCAGTTCGATGCGGCCCGGCGGGTTGGTGCCACCGGCGTGCGCCTCCCGATCGGGCAAGCCGGACCCGAATTGCTCGGGCTCGTCCAACCCCTGCTGCACGATCTGGACTTGGTGCTGTTCGAGGAAATCCAAGGGCAGCAAGACCCGCGGAATCCACGCGTCCAGCCCGCGCTGGACCACATCGCAGCGCTGGACGACCCCCGCATCCGGGTGCTGGTGGACATCAGCATGTTGATGCCCGCCCTCCCGGTCAGCTATCTGGACGAACTGGCGCGCGGCGGAGTCTCGCCCGTGCTCTGCAGCAGGTTGGAGTCTGAATGGAAGGACCCCGCCACCAACGACGCCATCATGGCTGCGCTGCGGTCAGGGACCGTTCCCCCGCGCATCCATACCCTGTTCATGAACCTGCTGATCCGGTTCGGGCGAAGCGACGCCGCGGACCTGAAGGAAATCCTCCCGTTGGTGGGCGGATTCCACCTCAAGTTCTGGGATCTGGACGATGCGGATCAACGGGTGTCCGGCCCGATCGAGGAGCTGGGCCATCTTCTGGCCCAGGAGGGATTCACCGGCACGCTGACCAGCGAATGGGGCGGCCATGAGTGGCTCCGGGACGATCCCTCCGAAATGACCCGCCGGCACCTGGCGCTGGCAGCGGAGTCGCTCGCCTAACCCACAGCGGGCGTCAGCCTGGCAGCACGGCGGACCAGCCGCCGTCGATCATCAGGTTGGCGCCTGTGACGTAGGAGGCCTCATCGGAGGCAAGGAAAAGGGCGCAGCGGGCCACCTCATCGGGTGTGCCGATACGCCCCAGGGGAATGTGCCCCGCGATCGCGTTCATGGGATGCCCCGGCGCCAGGAGGTCGCCTTCGGTGGCCGAGGTCCGGATCATGCCGGGGCTGACCGCGTTGACGCGGATTCCCAGCGGCGCCCCCTCGGCTGCCAGCTGCTTGGTCATGGCCACCACGGCGCCCTTGGTGGCGGTGTGGGCAAGGCGCCCGTTGGTCACCGAGCCGGTGACGCCGGCCGTTGAGCCAACAAGCACGACGGCGGAGCTTCCGGCTGCTGCCAACTGCCGCCAGAAGTGCCGCACGGGCAGGAAGACAACATCCATCTCGTGGGCCACGTTCCACTGCCAGTCAGCAAAGGAGATCCGGTCCACAGGCGCGAAGCGCGTGGCGGCGGCGTTGGCGTACAGGATGTGGACCTGGCCGTGAGTCTTAGCGACGAGGCCGGCCCAGTCCGCGACGGCGGCATCGTCGGTCAGGTCCACGCGGGTGTTGCCGGCCTGGCCGCCCGCTTCGAGCACCATGTCCACGGTGGCGGCAGCGCCGTCGTCGTCCATGTCGCAGCCGACGACGATCGCACCCTCCTCCGCGAACGCCAAAGCGGCTGCGCGGCCCTGGCCGCTGGCTATGCCGGTGATAACGGCGGTTTTGCCTTCGAGCCTGGGCTTGCGCAGCCGCATGTGGTTCCCCTTTATGTGGTTATTTGGTGCTGAACGCCGCGTCGAAGGCGGCGGCGGAGGGCTGGTAGGAGGAGAGCTTCCGGACGAAACCGAGCGCTTCCGGTGCCCCGACCAGGCGGTCCATGCCGGCGTCTTCCCACTCGACTGACAGCGGTCCGTTGTAGTCGATCGCGTTGAGCATCCGGAAGGCGTCCTCCCAGGGCACGTCGCCGTGACCGGTGGAGATGAAGTCCCACCCACGCCGCGGATCGGCCCAGGCGAGGTGCGAGGACAGGCGGCCGTTGCGCCCGTTGCCGAGGCGCTTCTTCGTGTCCTTGCAGTGCACGTGGTAGATCCGGTCCTTGAAGTCCCACAGGAATCCCACGGGGTCTATGTCCTGCCAGACCATGTGGCTCGGGTCCCAGTTCAGGCCGAATGCCGCACGGTGCCCAATGGCCTCGAGGGTGCGTTGGGTGGTCCAGTAGTCATAGGCGATTTCCGAGGGGTGGACCTCGTGGGCGAAGCGCACGCCAACCTCGTCAAAGACATCCAGGATGGGGTTCCACCGGTCCGCAAAGTCCTGGTACCCGGCGTCGATCATTTTCTCGCTGGCCGGCGGGAACATGGCCACGTATTTCCAGATGGCCGAACCGGTGAAGCCGGTCACCGTCTTGACGCCGAGCTTGGCCGCCAGTCGGGCGGTGTGCTTCATTTCCTCGGCGGCCCGGCGGCGCACGCCTTCGGGATCGCCGTCGCCCCAGACGATGTCCGGGAGGATGTCGCGGTGCCGCTGGTCGATGGGATCATCGCAAACTGCCTGGCCCTTGAGGTGGTTGGAGATGGTCCAGACCTTGAGGCCGTTGCGTTCCAGGACGTCCAGCTTGCCTTGGACGTAGGCGTCGTCATCCCAGCGCCACGGGTCCAGGTGGTCGCCCCAGCACGCGATTTCAAGCCCGTCGTAGCCCCACTCTCCAGCGAGCCGGGCGACCTCTTCGAACGGCAGGTCCGCCCACTGTCCAGTGAACAGGGTGATGGGTCGTGCCATGTTAACTCCTTCCAGGCTTTTACAAGCCCTATGCCTTGACTGGGACGTCTGCCGCCACGCGGGTCCACACGGAATCGTTGTCGGCGCTGCGTTCCACGGCTTCAAGGACGCGCTGGACCCTGAGCCCATCGGCGAACGTCGGGTGCGGGTCCGTGTTCCTGGCGATTCCTTCCACCAGGTCCTTCACCTGGTGGGAGAAGCCATGCTCGTAACCCAGCATGTGTCCGGCGGGCCACCACGCCGAAACGTAGGGGTGGACTGGCTCGGTCACCAGGATTTTGCGGAAGCCCTGCAGGTCGGCGGGGGCCGTGCGGTCGTAGAACTGGATGCTGTTGAGGTCTTCGAGGTCAAACGCCAAAGCACCCTTGTCGCCGGAGACCTCGATGGACAGCGCGTTCTTGCGGCCTGTGGCGAAGCGCGTGGCTTCAAAGGATGCGAGCGCGCCCGACGCCAGCCTGCCAGTAAAGATCGCGATGTCGTCCACGGTCACTTGGCCGTATCCTGCGGCTGCTTTGCCGGCGAGCCCGGAACCCGAAAGACCAGTGCCGCTGCCCTGGAGGGGCCTCTGCTTCACGATCGTGTCCAGAACGCCGGAAACCTGCTCCACGTCCATGCCGGTCACGAACTCCACCAGGTCGATCGCGTGGGCACCGATGTCCCCCAAGGCACCGGACCCGGCATGTTCTTTTTGGAGCCGCCAGGCCAGGGGCATGTCCGGGTCCACCAGCCAGTCCTGACGGTAGGAAGCACGGACGTGCGCAATCCGCCCCACCACTCCTTCGGCGATGAGTTGACGCAGGAAGGTCACGGCCGGCACGCGCCGGTAAGTAAAACCCACCATCGCTTTAACGCCTTTTTCGGCGGCTCGTTCAGCGGCGGCCGCCATGGCTTCCGCTTCTTCGACAGTGTTGGCCAGCGGCTTCTCGCACAGGACGTGCTTGCCGGCATCCAAAGCCGCAATGGCGATCTCCGCGTGCGAGTCACCCGGGGTGACAATGTCCACGATGTCGATGTCGTCCCTCGCAATGACGTGCCGCCAGTCCGTTGCCGATTCGGCCCAGCCCCATTTGCCGGCCGCCTTGGCAACGGCGGCGGCATCGCGGCCCACAATGACGGCCATCTCGGTTTCTGCCGGGAGGTCGAACACCCGAGGTGCCGTGCGCCAGCCCTGCGAGTGCGCCGCACCCATGAAGCCGTAGCCGATCATGGCCACCCGGAGCTTTTTCATGCGAGCACTACCTTGCGGTCCACGGCCACGCGGTTGCCGACGTAGCGCATGGGGGCGATCTGCATGTACAGCAGGCGGAGCGTGAGGATAACCTCGACGTCGATCTCCTCACCGGCTTCGGGGACGCGGTCAAGCGGGATAATGATCTCCGGCTTATCAGCGACGAACCACAGGGTCTCCCACTGATCCGGGAGTTCGGCGATGGTGTAGGACTTGCCCTGGAGCTCGAAGCGCAGTGCGGACGTGGGGATTTCCACGCCGTTCACGGTGGCAGCAACGTCGTCGACGGCGGACAGCCACAGGCTGCGGTACCAGGGCAACTGCACGGAAACAGAAATGCCCTCGGGGTGCCGGCGGACGTCAGCGTCCTGGAACAGGGAGTTGTGGGTTGCCATGATGATCCTTACTCAAAAGTCTCTACGAAGGTCTGGTGCGGAACCGGCGGCTGCGGTTCCAGTGTTTGCCGCGCCGAGGGGCTGTACGGGTGGTACTCCGCCGGGACGGGCTCGTCCGCCGGAGGCATGAAGACCGGCTTGCCGTCGTCGCCGAAGTACATGAGGTCCAGGGCGAACGCGTGCTGGTTCTTTTCGGCAAAACTGATCCAGTTCTCCTCGAAGGGAGCACGGAGAAGCTCGTAGCAGCGGAACTTCCAGATCTTCCATTCGCCGTCCTGGCGCAGGAAGTCCACGGCGTACTTGCACCAGACCCAGTGGGCCCAGACCTTCTTGCCTTGCACTTCGCCCGGCGAGTACATGTAGTCCGGGCTTTCCTTGGCCACCTCGGGGTCCGTCAGGCCTGACTCGTTGCCCGTCATGATCCACACGCCTTTGGCAGTCTCGCCATCTGCCGCCACTTCGATCACCGGAGTGGTGGTGTAGTGCAGGATCAGCTTGCCCACCGGATTGGGGCGTCCCTGGTGGTACCGGATGACGCTTTCGTAGTCCGTGTACTGCCCCGCGTTGGTATAGCGGGCGCGGATTCCGGGAGTGCCTGGCCTCACCCACAAAGGAATAATCTGTTCGTCCTGGAAGGCATTGTGCAGGTACATGTATCGGTTGAAGAGGTTCTCGATGTCGCCCCGGTCAGTGGCGCGACGGGCCAAGCGCTGCGCTTCCCTGAGTTCCTCGCGCAGTTGCTGGATCTCAGCGGTAAGATCCGTGTCGATTGCCGGCATCGCGGGCCTTCCTATGCTGAAACAGAGTCGGTGGCGCGGGCCTCTTCGATGGCGCGGCGCATGAGGGCGTGCTGCTTCTTCACCAGCTCGATCGGATCGGACTCGCCCAGATCGGCGAACGCGTGTCCTTCCCATTCGCTGGACAGGAAGCCGGTGTAGCCGCCCTTGACGAACTGCCGGACGATCCGCGGGATGTCCATGGCGGGTTCGTTGCCGTCCGCATCGATGTCATAGAACTTGGCGTGAACGTGGAACATCTGGGGCATGATGTCCAGCCATTCCTCCGGTGCCACCAGTCCATGCATGTTGAAGGCAAGGCGGGTGAAGGGTCCAAGCTGCGCGGGATCGAAGTTGTTGGAGCGGAGGTAGTCCTCGAACTCCTGGTTGCGCTCCTGCATGGGCAGCGGCTTGCGCCAGATGTCCTGCATTACCGCGAAGTGTTCCTTCGGCAGGCCCATCTGTGTCAGCGTGCGGAACAGGGTGGGCGAAAGGCTGTGCATGGTGGAGCTGAAGTCGGCGGTGAAGCCCAGCCGCTCGCTGTCGAGTTCCTCATACATCTCGCGGATCTGGAGGATCTTGGGGTCGTTGGGTCCCTGCGGAGCATGGATCTCATACCCGAGCTTCTGGTCGTACTTCTCGGCCAACGGCAGGAGCCTGCGGAGCAGTTCCTTGCCTGCGGAACGGATCACGATCTTGTTGAAGCCGAGCGTGTTGGCGGTCTTGAGCTGGCGTGCGAAGAACTCGAATTCTTCGTCCGGGGTCATGTCCCGGTCCTTGCGCCGGCCCATGTCCAGGTTGGTGCCGACCGCGCTGGGGGTCAGGCCGTAGCGGTCCATGCTGTCGCGCCACAGCTTGACGAAGTCTTCGTCCACGTCCGGGTAGGTGCGCAGCATCTGCGCGATGTTGAATTCGACGCCGGGACCCAGGCCTTCGTCGGCGACGGCCTTGATGAGCGTCTCAGGCGTGTAGAGGCCGGCGGCGAATTCGGAGGTCAGGGAGTAAAGGGTGATGCCAAGCTCGATGCCCGAGCCTGCGATGCCGTTAGACATAATGTGTATCCGTTTCTTCTAGCCGAGGACCGGCTGGGCGAGGTGGCTGTTGAGGATGCGGCGGGCCTCTGCGGGATCGGTGACCATGGCCGAGCCGGCGTTGGCGGCAGCGGAGCGCTGGACGGCCTGCTCGCCCCGGATGATCTCGAAGGGGTCTTCCCAGTTGTTCCAGTGCCAGCCTTCGTATTCGCTGGAGATCGCTCCGGAGTAGCCGTTTTCCACGAGTTGGCGAACCAGGTCGCGCACCGGGACGGAGGGTTCCTCGCCGTTCTGGTCAATGCCGAAGAACTTGCCGTGCACGTGCTTGACGAACGGCATGATTTCCAACCACGTATCGATCGGAGCGGGGCCGAAGAGTCCGGTTCCGTTGATGGCGAAGTCGATGCCGAGATCCGGCCGGCCGTTGCGCGCGGCAAGGCCAATGAAGGCGCCAAAGCGTTCGCCATGGACCTTCTGGGTGTTGGGCGGGCCCTCTGCGTAGAAGCCGTTCCAGAGATCCACCACCTGCTGGAGCAGCTCTTCGGAAGCTCCCCGCCGGCGGTAGGCCTCGATGAGGGAGGGCGCGAAGCCGGTGACCGTGGCACCCCAGTCGGCGGTGAATCCGAGCAGCGGAGAGTTGAGCTTCTCGTAGCGGTCGCGGAGGGCAAGCACGCGCTCGTGGGCGCCGTGCTGGTCGGCGTGGACTTCCAGGGCCAGCGTCACCCCGTACTTTTCGGCTACCGGCAGCAGGCTTTCCATGGCATCCGGGGTCAGCGAGATCTGAACGCGGGCGATCTGGAAGCCGAGGCGCGAAGCAACCTCGATCTGCTTGCGCATGTACTCCACGAGCTCGTCGTGGTTCATCAAGCGGTCCCTGCGGATGCCGGTATCCACGTTCACGGCCAGGGAAGTGGGAACCAGGTCCACTTCCTGCACGAGGTCGCGGAAGTGGCCCACGAAAGAGTCATCGATCCGGTCCGGGAAGCCGCGAAGGCTGGAGAAGCCGATGATTTCCAGGCCGGGGCCGAAGCCCTCAGCGGCCACCTTGCGGATCAGGCCGTCGAGGTCGTACTGCCGGCCGTGGAAAGCGCGGGTGAAGCTGTAGAGCGTTACGCCCTGGATGGGAGTGCCGAGGCCGGTCATCACTGTCCTACCTTCATGGTCTTGGTGTCGTTTTCTTCGATGTGCAGCACACCGTGGTCGGTGATGATGTAGGGGATGTAGAGCTTCAGGTCCACGCGGACCTCGTGCTCAGCCGCCGCATCCACCGGAAGCTCACCGGAAAGGACTGCGGAATCGAGGGGGTGCCACCACTCCCCTGTTTCCTCCACGAGCTCCGCGAAGCTAAAGGTCCGGTTGTTCATGGTCCAGCGGAGCGAATCCTCAGGAGCAGCCACACCGTCGATGGTGAGGGCTGCCCCGGCAATGCACGAACCCGGCAACGCCCGGTACCAAGGGATGCGGACTTCGACGGCGGCGCGGCCGCCTTCCGCGGTGAGTGTTCCTTGCTCGATCATGCGGTCGGCAATCATCGGGACTCCTTGTCTTGCCTCCGGGCATCAACGCCCGAAAGGACTTTTTCCTTATTTCGTAATTCTATTGTCTGTTTCCGACATAAGTAAAGAGGTCTCAAGCTCTTCGGCGATCCTGCGCGCACCCCGGACGGCCAGGGCCACGGCAGTGAGGGTCGGGTTGCATGCGGTCGGGGTGGGGATCACTCCGTTGCCTGCAACGAACAGGCCACGGACTCCCCACACTTCGCTGTCCGGCGAGCACACACTTTCGCCGTCGTCTTCCAATCCCATTCGCGTCGATCCCTGGTAATGGAGGGATGCGCCCGGCGGCAGCACGAAGGGGCGCTCATCCAGCGGGCGACCCACCGCCTGACCCAAGCGGACGATTTCCGTCTTTGCCCGCTCGATCACGTCGTGGTCCGCATCCGTCAGGCGGTAGTGGATCCGCATGGCCGGCATTCCGTAGGCATCCAGGACCTCGTCATCGAAGGCAACGCGGTCGTCCCGCTGAAGGTCCTTGGCACAGAACAGGCCCAGGCCCACGATCGATCCGGGCACCACGGGATCATCGTCCGCCAGCGGCACGGGCGAGGCGTCCAACTGCATGATCTGGCCGTGGAAAGGTACGTCATCCGTGTACGGCACCCAAGCGACACCGCTTTGCTGGGACAACCCGCCCTGTGGCTGATTCTCCGCCGGCTCTGCGGCGCCCGTCACACCTTCAAGCCTGCTGGCAAACACCACCTGCGGCTGGTCGTTGAGGTACCGCCCCAGGGCCTCCGGCCGGACACCCGAAGCCCACAGCAACTGTGGAGTCCGCAAGGCATCAGCAGCCACCACCACGAAGCGGGCGGCCACCCGGTGACTCGCGCCAGTACGGCGGTCCTGGACTTCCACTCCCGAGGCCGTTCCGCCGTCGTACGTCACTTTGGTGACCAGAGACTCGTCGAAAAGCCCGAAGCGCGGGTTCTTCCGGGTCGCCTCACCCATCACGACGTCGGCTCCCGACCAGAGGAGGCGGCCATCCGTTTCGCGGTGGACGGCAAGCGGCATGGGCTGGACCTTGGTGGCCGGGTCCCGGCCCTCGTCCACCGCCGCGGCGAGGCGGTCATGGACGATGTCGGAGAAGGGGGCGCCGTCGAAAGCGTGGGTGGTGACGCCCAGGAGACGCTCGGCATGCTCGAACAGCCCGTCCATGTCCGGGACGAAGTCGATCCTCTCCTTGCCGGACGGACGTGGGCAGGCAGCGGTCCAGTGGGCACCCATGCCACCGACGTTGCTGGACATCGCGGCCACCGGGAGGCCGTCTTCGCCTGGAAACGCGTACCCCTCGCTGAGCAGGTAGGTTCCCGGCCGCGCACGCCTTTCGCCAGCCTTGACTGCACCCGGGGAGTTGACTGTTGCGGCTCCGGCGCCCGGGCCTTCAGAAGCCCGCTGGGCTTCGGTTCTCCGTTCCAGGTCCGCAATGTTCTTGACGTGGGCGCCGGGTGGGTTGCTGACCGTGGGGCCCACCTCGAACATGGCGATGCTGGCGCCGGGCGCCTCCTCGCTCAGGATGCGGGCGTAGGCAGAAGCCGTCGGACCACTCCCCACAATCGCGACATCAACCGATGCCGGGTAGGAACGTTGGCTCACCGCGAAGCCACCAATTCCTGGATGCGGCGCACCGACTTCGCGGAATCGATGGTCGGGTAATACTCGAGTCCGACCGGTCCGGCGTAACCACTGGCCTCCAGGTCGTTCAGGCGGGCTGTCCAGTCGATGGAACCGGAGCCGGGTTCCCCACGGCCTGGCGCATCGGCGATCTGCACGTACTTGACCAAATCACCTGCGTTCGCCAGTTCCGCGGCCACGTCCTCGCCCTCCACCGTGGAGTGGTAGAGGTCGTAGAGAATGCCGAAATTGGCCGAGTCAACGCCGCGGGCAACGTAGACAGCCTCCGAGGTGCGATCCAGGAGGGCTCCAGGGTGGTCCACGCGGATGTTCACCGGCTCGAGTACGAGCGTGATGCCGGAGCCCTCGATGTGCTTGATGCCCTTGGAGAAGATCTCGATGAGCTCATCCAACTGGTCCTGGCGCTTCCGGCCACCGAAGCCGGTTCCGCTCCCCACAACGATGCGCGGGCAACCGAGTTCCTGCGCAACCCTCACCCCGGCATCCAGTCCCTCATAGAACGGTTCGTGGTTCTTCGGCGGGATCATGAACTGCATGCGCGGCTCGGCGAGCTGGGCGGTGAGCTGGATGCCGGTTTCCTGCAGCGCGGCTTTGAGGGCCGGGATGTCCTTGGTACTGGGGCCCCACATTTCGACGGCGTCGAAGCCGGCTGATGCTGCGGCGCGGACGCGTTCGGCAGCACTTTCGCCTGCTTCAGAGAACAAAAGGTCAATATTCGGCGCAAGTTGGAACATGGTTGTCTCCTGTGACTTATGAGTGAGTTTCTAGAACATGGGGTGGCCATGGACTGCGTCGGCCGGGACCGGCTGGAGCACGTCCCAGTGCTCGACGATCCTGCCGTTGGCGAACCTGTAGATGTCAGCCACCGCGGCATCCGGCCGGCCCGGGTACGAGGCGCGGACATGGACCATGGCGAGATCGCCGTCCACGAGGATCCGCTGGATGTCGAAGCGAGCGTCCGGCGAACCGTCGAACTTGGGCGTGAGCGCCGTGATCGCAGCTTCCGGGCCGTCCGGAATGTTCGGATTGTGTTGGACGTAGCTCTCCGCCACAAGGAAGTCGAAGGCTTCGCGGACCCTCTTCTTCGTGTAGAAAACGTCCACGAACTTTTCGAAGGCGGCGCGGTTGTCCGTCACCGCTAGCCCTTCAGGCCGCCGGAGAAGCCTTGGATGAAGCGCTTCTGGGCGAAAAGGAAGAGGGCAAGGATAGGGATCATGGACACGATCACGATCGCGAAGATGGAGTTCCACTGGGACACAAGGGAGCCGATGAAGTAGTACATGGCCACCGGCAGCGTCTGGTTGCTGGAACCGCCCAGGAAGATCAGCGAGGTGAAGAAGTCGTTCCACACAATCAGGCCGGCGAAAATCGTTACCGTTCCCGTTGCCGGGGCCATCATGGGGAAGACCACCTTGGAGAAGATCTGGGTCTTGCTGGCACCGTCGATGGTGGCGGCTTCCTCGTAGTCGGTACCGAGCCCACGGAAGAAGTTGGCGTACAGGAAGATCGAGAGCGGCAGCAGCATTCCGGTGTAGAGGACAATCAAACCCCAGGCCGAGCCGGTCAGGCCCAGGGAACGGGCGCCCATGTACAGGGGAACCGCACCGAGCTGTCCCGGGAGGATGATGGCAACAAGGAAAAGGTAGTAGGCAAGCTTGCTCCAGCGGCGGGTGTGCCGGGAGATGACGTAGCCGGTGATCGACCCCAGGGCGATGAGGCCCAGGATGCTGCCTGCGGTGATGATCACGCTGTTCACCAGGCCCAGGACCACATTGGAGTTGCCGGAAGCGGTCAAAACCGCAGTGAAGTTGCTGAAGTCAGGGTTCGACGGCGGTGCCAGCGGTGACGTCGTGTAGATCTCGCTGCTGGGCTTCAAGGCCGTGGTCACCAGGAAGTAGAACGGAGACAGGAAGAGCAGGGCCAGCGCCCACAACCCGATTTCGCGGAGAAGGGTGAGTTTCGTGTAGCGGAACATGGTCAGTCCTCCGGGTTGGAGCGGGTCAGCCGCTGCTGGATAACGGCAAAGATCAGGATGATGACTGCGAGCACCAGGGCCAGTGCCGCGCCGCCACCGAAGTTTCCGAGGGCGAAGGCCTGCTTGTAGACCTGCGTGGCGAGCGTTTCCGTTGCACCGGCGGGACCGCCGCCGGTGAGGGCCATGATGGGGTCGAAGACCCGGAGCCCTTGGACGATGCCGAGCGTGGTGGCGATTGCCACGGCCGGACGGATCGCTGGAAGCGTCACGTTCCAGAAGCGCTGCCACAGGTTGGCGCCGTCAATGGCGGCGGCTTCCTCGATTTCCACCGGGACACTGGCCAGCCCCGCCATGAAGATCACCATCGCGAACCCCGTGGAACCCCAGACCAGCACGATCAGAACCGTCCAGATGGCCCACTGCGGGTCTGCGAGCCACGGCTTAGCGAGGTCCTCCGCACCGATGGACCTGAGGAAAACGTTGATGGGTCCATCGAAGTCGAAGATGTACTTCCAGATGTAGGCCGTCGCCAGGGGGCTGAGCACCACGGGCATGAAGAACAAGGTACGGAGGATGTAGCGCGTCTTCAGCACCCGGTTCAGGCCCAGGGCGATGACGAGGCCCGCGACGTTGCCGATGAAGACCGACGAAAAAGCCAGGAACAGGGTGTTCATCAAGGCGCCCAGTTTGGTGGGGTCCTTGAAGATGGCTTCGAAGTTGGCCAGTCCCACTACCTTGAAGGATCCGATGCCGGTCCAGTTGGTGAAGGCGAAGTAGCCACCGATGCCGGTTGCCACATAGTGGATGGCAATCACCAGGGCAATGCCCGGGAGGGCCCACCACCAGTGTCCGAACTGCAGGGAGCCACCCCGGGAACGGACCTTTCGGACCGTCCCCGGAGCGCGCTTGCCTCGCCGGGAAGCGTCAGCTGCTTCGGTCTTGGATTGCATCGTCGCAGTCATGGTAATCCTTGCTTATCCCTTGGAGTAGAGCGAACGGTGATGGTGGGAATCCGGCTTAGCCCCAGGCCGAATCCATGGCCTGCAGGACCTGGTCAACAGACTTCTGGCCGGTCAGGAGTCCCTGGACACCGGTGGCGAGGGCGTCGTAGACAGCAGAGTTGGGCCACTGGCTGTTGGGAAGCGGACCGTACTTTCCGTCCTTGATGAGGTCGCCCACGTTCTTGTAGGCGCCGGAAGCGTAGTCATAGGTATCCAGGCCACTGACCGGGAGGGCGCCGTCGATCTCGGCGAAAGCCTTGGTCTGCTCCGGCTGGGCTGCCCAATCGAGGAACGCCTTGGCTGCGTCCTTGTTCTTGGAGGCGGCGTTGATGGAGAAGGAGTAGTTGGCGCTGGCGTAGACAAAGCCCTTGTCTGAGCTCTGCTCGGACGGAAGCGCACGAACTACGAAATCGGAATCAGCGGCGGCGGTCTTAAGTTGCTTCCACGACGGAGCGGGTACGAAGCCGGCAACTGAGGTGCCACTGGCCAGGCCCTTGGTGATGGCGTCGAAGCCTGCACCGGCCGCACCCTTCTGGAAGCAGCCTGCATCGTTCAGCTTCTTGACTGCCTCGAGGGAGTCCTTCCAGCCCTGGGAGTCGGCGAACTTGGTCTGGTTGCCGGACCGCTTTTCGTTCCACTTGGGGTCTTCTGCGTACACGCGGGACGCGGCAAGGGACATCGCCATCAAGCCCGTATTCGGTGCGGCAGAGCCGGCCAGGGCGAAGAAGGACTTGTTGGCGGAGCTGAGCGTGGAGCACTGCTTTTCCAGCCCTGCGAAGTCGGTGGGGAAGTCTGCAACACCTGAGGCCTTGGCCGCGGTTTCATTCACCACCAAGCCAACAACGGTCATCTCGGCGGCCTGGCCGTAGACCTTGCCGTCCTTGCCGAACAGCGCCTCACTTCCAACCGGAACCAGGTTCTTCGCCGAATCGTCCAGGGGTTCCAGGAAGTTCGCGTCAACCAGCGGGAGGATGCTTCGACCCGTTCCCGAACCGGGAGAGGTGACGATGACATCGGAGGCATTGCCGGCCTGCAACTGTGTGCGGACCGTCTGGTCGTAGGAGTCGTTGGGCTGCGCGTTGAACGTGATCTTCACATCCGGGTGTGCGGCCATGTACTGCTCGCCGAGCTTTTGGAACGGGCTTTCAATGGTGTTGGAGGTGGAGAACGTCAAGGAGAATTCCTTGGAACCTCCGTTGCTGCCCGTCGACGCGGAGTTCGAGCAGCCTGTGAGTGCGAGTGCAGCAGCGGTTGGGATAACGAGGACGCCGAGCTTGAGTCCCCGGAAGCGGTGCTGTGTCATGTTCAGCCTTTCTGACTTCTTTGTCTGGCGGGGTCCGTGACCCCGGTCACTCACCAGTATGCATGGCATCTGCCAGAAAGACACATAAGTATTTCGGATACCGCACATAAGTCCCGCTGCTCTAAGTTAAGATGAACGTGCTGCGCCCTCATCAGGCGGAAAGACGCCCCCGGCCCCGACTCGAAGGATGCCCGTTGTGACGGACCACTCCCTGCTCTCCAGGCTTGATCTCAACCTGCTCACGTCCTTGGATGCCCTGATCACCGAGCGCAGCGTGACCCGCGCAGCAGAGCGCCTGCACCTGAGCCAACCCGCCTTGAGCGCCTCGCTCGCACGCCTGCGCAACCACTTCGGGGATCCCATCCTGGCCCGCCGCGGCAACACCTACGAGCTCACGCCCTTTGCGTTGCGCCTCGCCGAGCACACCACCATGGCCTTGGACGCCGCCCGCCGGGTCTTCGAGAGCCAGGCCAGTTGGGAGCCCAACGAATCAGCCCGGGAGTTCTCCATTTATGGCTCGGACTACGGCTTCACCACTGTTGGCCGCGTGGTCTCGGAGCTAGCCGCTGAGCGCGCTCCGGGCGTCCGTTTCCGCTTCATGCTCCACAACCCCGTAGTGGTGGAGGACGCAGCCAACCGCCTCCGGGCCGCGGACGGCATGGTGATCCCGCACGGCATCCTCACAGGGCTGCCCTTCGTGGACCTCTGGCGCGACGACTGGCTGGCCGTAGTTTCCGAGAGCAACCAGGAGGTGGGCGAGGCCGTCTCCATGGACAACATCGCCCAATTGCCCTGGGTGATGACCTACCAATCACGTTCCGCCTTCACGTCCGCGGAACGGCAGATCCAACAACTGGGCATCGAGCCCCGGGTGGAGGTAGTGGTGGAGAGCTTCCAGGCACTCCCCCACTTTGTGGCCGGCACCAACAGGATCGGGCTGATCCAGGCGGCGTTGGCCCCGATCGCCCGGCGGCTCGGCGGCGTTCGGGTCCTCCCGCTGCCGTTCCCGGCAACTCCCTTGGTTAACGCCCTGTGGTGGCACCCCGTCCACAACGCGGACTCGGAGCACATTTGGATGCGGGGACTGTTCGAGGAGGCCGCGGCGATCGTAGCCTCCGCAACTGACGCCGGCACCGACGCCTGACCTGGCGGCGGCCGGATCCAGGCTCAGGGCCAGCACGTCAAGCCTGGCCGGAAATCCGGCCAGGCTTGACGTCTGCGTTGAGAGGCCGCGGCGTTAGACCGCAGCGGTTACTGCAGCCCGCATGCTGCGGCGGATCAGGTCGTGCTGCTTCCGCACCAACAACAACGGATCCACTTCGCCCAACTCTGCGAAAGCATGGCCTTCCCATTCACTGGACCAGTAGCCACGGTAGCCGCCCTCCACGAACACCCTGACGAGTTCCGGGTAGTCGATGGCCGGCTCGTTGCCATGCTCGTCGATGTCATAGAACTTGGCGTGGACATGCATGATCTGCGGCATGATGTCTGCCCATTCGCGCGGGTTGATGTGGCCGTGCATGTTGAAGGCAAGGTGGGCGAACGAGCCAAGCCTCGCGGGGTCGAATCCGCGGCTGCGGAGGTAGCCAATGAACTCCTCCTGGCGTTCCCGCATGGAGGCATCCGTTGCCCAGACGGCTTGAAGGCGTTCCAGCGCTTCCCCATCGAGGCCCGCCCTCGAAACGGCCCGGAGCAACGTGGGCGACATGCTGTGCATGGTGGAAGAGAAGTCCGCCACGAAGCCCAGCAACGGTGAATCCAGTTCAGCGTACACGTCCCGGACCTTCATGATGTCCGGCGAGTTCGGGCCAAGCGGAGCGTGGATCTCGTAGGCGAGCTTGAGCTCGAGTTGCTCTGCCAGCGGGAGCAGCCGTCGGAGCAGGGCAGGCTTGGCACTCTGGATCCTCACCAGCGGGAAACCGAGCTTCTTTGCTCCATGGAAGAGCGTCTCCGTGAACTCGTACTCTTCGTCCGGGGTCATGTCCCGGTCCCGCCGCCGTCCCATGTCCAGGTTGGCGCCGAAGGAGCTTGCGTCGAAGCCGTGCTTGTCGAACGCAGCCTGCCAGGACCGTACGAAGTCGTCGCTGACCTCCGGGTACGCCGGAAGCACCTGGGAGGCAACAATTTCGATACCCGGCCCAATGCCCAGTTCCGCCACACGGTTAAGCAAGCCGTCAAAGTCGTACCAGCCGGCCCGGAATTCCGCGCTGGCCGAGTAGAGCGTCAGCCCCAGGTGGAACGGGTCTTCGTCCGCTTTCGGCGGCGCCGGGGTGACCGCCGTCGTGGTTTCCGGTGCCGGCGCGTCCGCGTCCACCACTGTCAGTTCCAGCGTCTGGTTAACGAAGTTCGGCACGTACATTCCCGGTCCGCCGTCCTGGCCCGGCGCAATCTGCATGTACGGGAGGCGAAGTTCGCCAAAGATCTGCACCGTGTGCTTTTCGCCCAGGGACACCGGTTCCGGGCGTCGGGCAACCAAGCGCGGATGTTCCTGCAGGAACCAGAGCGTTTCCGACTGGGCCGGCAGTTCGGTCAGCGAGTACGTCTTTCCACCCAGCTGGAGGGAGAGGTCCTCTTGCGGCACCTCCTCGCCATCCACCGTGAGTTTCAGGGTGGAAACCGAGGACAACCACAGGCTCCGGTACCAGGGCAGTGTCAGCGATAGCGCGAGGCCGTCCGGGTGTGCACGGAGGCTGTCTTCTTGGATGAGTCCGTTGGGCATCTTGGGTCCTTGCTGTGGGGGTCAGGCTAGTTCGGCGGCAATGGTGCGGATAAGTGAATGCTGGCGGCGTACCTGCTCGATGGAGCGCCACGGAGTCCGTTCGCCCTCGTATTCGCTGGACAGGTAGCCGTCGTAACCCGAGTCCTTCAGCGCCTTGAGCACGGGGCGCCACGGAATTTGCTGGTCCTCAAGGTTTTGGTCAATGTCGTGGAATTTGGCTTGGACAAACACCACGTACTTCGCGACGTCGGCGAAATCGGCGGGGTCCACGCCAATGCCATCAAGGAACGCCGGACGTGTTTCCCGCGTCTCGCCGGCGCGCAGCGGAATGGGCCGGTCCTGGAAAATACCGGTATCGATCAACAGGCCAAAGTTCTTGGTCCCCGTGCGCTCGATCAGGTTGATGTAGTCGTCCACCACCGGGTGCTTGATGGGAGTCGGCGAGTGGATTTCCGGGCAGATCACCACACCCAGCTCGTGGGCCAGGTCCAGCGAGCGCTCCACGGATTCGGTCCAGATGGGGTCCGGGATCAGGTCACTGGAGACCAGGCCGATCTTGGGCCGCACGAACCCGAAGCCCAGGCGGTTGGCCAGGCGGAGATCGCGTTGCAGCGCCGCGGCCCCTTCTTCGGCAGTCATGGCCGCGCCAGGACGGAGCCTCGTATCGATCCAGGAGCCGTAATTGGTGGGCTCAAGGGAGTACTTCTCCAGCAGGCTGAACCACTGGTCGATCCATTCGGGGGTGGGTTCCGGATAGCCGGGTACATGCCCCTCGCCCAGGATTTCGACGCCGGTGGCCCCGGTATCTGCCACGGCCGCCAACGCGGTTTCCAGGTCCAGGACCGTACCGAAGTCGTGCATAAAGCTGTAGAGGGACACGCCATAGCGGAACACGCCCTCCCCGCCTTCGGGGCCAAGCGTGATCCACCGGGATTCCCGGTAAACCGAGGGCTGGTGTTCCACGGGAATGTAGGACATGCGCAGCTTCAGCTCGATCTGGAGTTCGTGGACACCTTGGGGCAGCCCTCCCTCAAGGGGAACCGTTACAGTGGCGGCCTCATCCAACTGCCAGCGCACGCCCTCGCTGGCCCAGAGTTCCTGCAGCGTGTGCGTCTTGCCCTGCAGGGTCCACGACGGAACGTCAGCAGGTACATCCACGAGGTTGCCCACGCGGACGGCAACGCCGTCGATCAGAGATGCAGCCATGCCGCGGTAGGAGGGCATCCGCACCCGGAATTGGAACCCGGTGATCCGGTCGCCGTCGCGGACATTGCGGAAGCCGGTGGCTTGGATAAGGTCTCGCTCGAGAAGCATCGTTGCTCTTTCTCTCTGGTTACAGGTAGGAAAAACCGCTGGTCAAGCTCAGCGGGGCTGGAGCCCCGAAGCCCGGTAGACGTCGTCGACGAGTGCCATGGTGGCTGTGGCGTCGGCGGCACCGAGCGGCGTCGGAGCGCCCGCGCCGAGCACCTCCACCAAGTGCTCAAGCTGCGCTACATAACTCGATTCCCCTTCGGAAGCCTTTTCGTCGATGAGCACCGTGTCGCCGGCTGTGACGCGGAGCGTAGCGCCCCACTGGGGAACGATCACGCTGGTAGCGCGCAGCGATGCGTTGGAGCCGACGATATCCAGTGACATCCGCCCTTTGTCATCGCCAAGGAAGGACGCCCGGACCCGGGCCTTGATACCGGACGTGAAAGCAAGCACGAAGTCGGTCTCCATATCGACGCGAGGATCGTCGTCGTAGAGCTTGGAGGTGGACGAAACCACCTCCGCCTCACCCCATGCCGCACGCAACAGATCAATCGCGTAGCAGCCGACGTCCATAACGGCGCCACCGCCCAGGGCACCGTTCAAACGGATATTGCCTGGCTTGACCACAAAATGGGGGATGCTGAAGTCGATCCCGACATCCTGGATATCTCCGAGCTGTCCTGACCGGATGACTTCCAGGAGCCGCCGGGTGAAGGAGTGGAGCCGGTAGTGGAAGCCGACGAAGGCAGAGCGGCCGTTGGCCGACGCAGCATCCGCGATGGCTTTGGCATCCGTACCGTTTGCGGAGAGCGGCTTCTCACAGAGCACGTGCTTTCCGGCTTGGAGGGCAGCCACCGCCCATTGCGCGTGAACGGTGGGCGGCAGCGCCACGTACACAAGATCGACGTCGGGATCGGCCATGACGCTGGCGTAGTCACCGGCCGACTGGATTCCGAAACGATCGGCGAACGCCCGTGCCCGTTCGGGCTCGCGGGACCCCACGGCTACCACTTGGACCTTATCGACCAGGGCAGAAGGCTCGACCATGGCCCGCTCGGCGATGCTTCCAGTCCCGAAGATGCCAACCCTCAGCGATGGACGCGTCATTAGGGGTTCTCCTCAGCTACACGGCTTACTTAGTCTTGTTTTGAACACTCTAATGTTCTTTTCAGACATAAGCAATGGCGGAGTCATCCCAAGGCACGCCTCTTGCCATTCTTAGTGCGAGAAGCCCGCGGCCGCCTCCGTGAGGCTCTTCCCCTTCGTCTCCGGCGCCAACCATTGCGAGAGGCCAGCGCCGACGAACGCGACGCCCGAGGCAATCAGCATGGTGGTGGCCGAGCCGAGGTTCACCATGGACCACGGCAGCAGGAAGGTACCCAGACCCGCGCCCACCCGGCTGACCGCGGCCGCGAAGCCCGTCCCGATGCCGCGGATCTCCGTGGGGAAGACCTCGCCCGGATAGATGCCGGTGAGTGTGTTGTACATGGCGTTGACGAAGGAAAACACCAGGAACAAAATCAGCACTGCCAGCGGCGGCGCACCGCCCCATAGTCCAATGACGGCAAGCACGACGGCGGCAGCCCACTGGGGCGGGACGGTCATGGCGCGCCGGCCTGCTTTGTCGACCAGGAGGACCGTGATGATCACGGCGACGAGCGCAACTGCGGAGAGCCCGACGCCGCCAGCCAACCCTCCGCCGAGTCCATATCCGCTCAGCACGCTGTCGGCGAAGGTCGCGATGGCAAAGTACGGGGCCACGCCGCAGAACCAGAACATGGAGACGAACAGCGTGGACCGCCAGTATTGCCGCGAGAAGAGCATGGAGAACGTCCCGTGCTTGGTGTCTTCCCGCTGCACGTCAGCCATTTCGTCAGGGCTTTCCATGTACCTATGGGCCACCGCCATGGCCTCATCACGCCGCCCCTGGTTCCAGAGCCAGCGGGGAGATTCCGGCAGGCCAATCCGGAAGAGGAACAACACCACGGCAATGATGGTGCTGCTGCCCAGGATCACGCGCCAGTCCACAGCGGTGAACTGCTCTAGCAGGTAGCCAAAGAGGAAGGCGAGCATGAAGCCGGCATACCAAGCCACCAGGGTCAGGCCCAGGAGCCGTCCCCGCAAGCGCGCCGGAGCGAACTCGGACATCAGCGGCCAACCAACGGAATACTCGACGCCGATCGCCACGCCCATGGCGAAGCGGACAGCAAAGAGCACCTCGGGCGAGTCGACGAAGAACTGCACGCCCGAGGCCACCACGAAGAGGCTCATGTCGATCAGGAACAGGGGCTTCCGGCCGAATTTGTCCCCCGCCCAACCGCCGATGGGTGAGCCCAGGAGAATCCCGAACAGCGGGCCGGCCGCGATCAGGCCTTCCCAGAGCGTGGACAAGTCCAGGTCTTCGGTCATGGACCCCGTCACCGGACCAAAAATGCCCAGGATGTAGCCGTCCAGGAACATGCCTCCGGCCAGGACGAAGACCATCCTGTACATGAAGCGCCGCTTGAAGGCGGCGGTAGCTTGGACTGGATCCCCCACGACGTTCTTGGTGTCCTTCATGGCCTGTCCTTGGCTTGAACCGCTTTTCTCCCGATGATCGTCCATCGGGGCGGCGAGCGCTAGGGGTGGACGGTATCCCGCGTCGATGTCCTCAGCCGATACAGGGACGTGGTCGCGGTGAGGTACAGGTCCTGGCCGTCCTGCCCACCGAAACACAGGTTGGAAACGCGTTCGGGAACATCGACGGCGGTCAACAGGCCGCCGTCGGGCGCGTAAACCCGCACCGAAGCGCCGGCGGATGTCCAGACCCTGCCCTCGACGTCCACCCGGAATCCGTCCGAAACCTTATCGTCCTCAAGTTCCACGAATGTCTGCCCGGCTCCGCACGTCCCGTTTTCAACCGGGTAGGCTGCGATCCGGAACGGCGAACCGCGCCCAGGGCCGGCGGTGTCCGCGACGTACAGAACGGACTCGTCCGGAGAGAACGCCAGCCCGTTGGGATGGACCAGGTCAGTGACCACCGGCGTCAGTTCCTTGGTGGCCGGGTCGAAGCGGAACACGTAGCAACCGCCATATTCCTGCTCCCCCTCGTGGCCCTCCACGGTCCCGGGCAGGATGCCGTAGGGCGGATCCGTGAACCACACCGTCCCGTCCTTGGCCACCACAACATCGTTGGGCGAATTGAGCCGGTGCCCGCCGAACGAATCGACGATTGCCGACACCACGCCGTCGTGATCCCGCTCGACGCGGCGCCGCCCGTGGCTGCACTGGACTACGCTGCCGTCGCGGTCCAGGGTGCGGCCGTTGGTGAATTCGACGGCGGTGGCGTACTCCCGCGTTTGGCCTGACTCCGGGCTGTACTCAAGGATCCTGTTATTGGGGATGTCGCTCCAGCGGACGGTTTGGGACTGCGGAATCCATACAGGTCCCTCCGCCCAGATGGTGCCCTCGAAGACCTTTTCCAGCGTGCCCGTGATCAGTTCCATGCGGTGACCTTTCCGTTGTGACCCCGGGATAGAGCCTAGTCCTGCGAGCGCACCGCATCCGTCTCCGGGGCCGCCTCGGGACTCTTGGCACCGGCTTCCGGCATGGCGACGACCGCGACGACAGTGAGCACGGCGCCGACCAGGACGGCGAGGAACACGGCACTGGACGCTTGGATGGTTGATTGCGGATTCGGCCCGCCACTGTTGGCGTAAATGGCGTTGGCCACCGCCCCGAACACCGCCACCCCGATGGAACTGCCGATGGACCGGGCAAAGAGGTTGGTGCCCGTGACTACCCCGCGCTCGTTCCATTCGACGCTCGACTGGGCGGCGATGAGTGTTGGCGTGGCTACCAACCCCAGGCCCAGCCCCACCACGAAGCACGAGGCCGCAACCAGCAGGACGCTGGGAGCGGACGCCGTGAGGGCCAGGATGCCGGTGCCCACCACGGTGATGGAAATGCCGATCAGGGCTGTGCGCCTGAAGCCGATCCGCAGGTAGAAGCGGCCTGCCTGGGAGGCACTGATGGGCCAGCCAAGCGTCAGCGCCGCCAACGCGAGACCGGCCAGGAGCGGCGAGGTCTGCAGTGCTCCTTCGAGGAACGTGGGCACGTACGATGTGAGGCCAAGCATCACCGCGCCAATTCCGAAGGCGATCATGGCCGTCGTCGACAGCAGCCTGCGGGAGACCACCCACGGGGGGAGGACCGGTTCGGCTGCTTTCCGCTCCACCAGGAGGAACGCGGCGAGCAGCACTGCACCGACGGCGAAAACCGCGATGCTGACGGGCGAGTTCCAGGCCCAGGCCTGGCCTCCTTCCAGCGCCCCGAGGATCAGGAGGCTCAGCGCGGTGGTCAACAAGACTGCGCCGAGGTAGTCGATGCGGTGCGTGGTCTTCTTGACGTCTTCGTGGAAGGTGCGGGCCAGCATCCAGCCGGCCAGGAGGCATAGCGGGATGTTGATCAGGAAGATCCAGCGCCAGATGCCCAACGATGCGAACACGCCACCCAGCGTGGGACCCACCACCGAGGAAATGGCCCACACGCTGGCCAGGTAGCCCTGCACTTTGGCGCGTTCGGCGAGGGTGTAGATGTCGCCGGCAATGGTGATCGATACCGGCTGCACCGCACCGGCGCCAAGACCCTGCAGCACACGGAAGGCGATGAGGGCGGGCATGCTCCAAGCAAGTCCACAGAGGATGGAGCCGAGCAGAAAAAGCGCGATCCCGCTGAGGATGATCGGTTTGCGGCCCAGGACATCCGAGAGCTTCGCGTAGACGGGAACGGACACCGCCTGCGCCAACAGGTAGGCCGAAAAAAGCCAGGGGAAGGACGAGAAGCCGCCGATGTCCCCAACGATCGACGGGACGGCCGTGGCCACGATCGTGGAATCAATGGCTACGAGCCCGGTGGACAGCATCAGGGCAATGAGGATGGGCCCACGCTTGGAACGGAACCCGACTCCGTCGGCAGTTTCTGCAGTCATGTATGTCTTATCCCGTCGCGTTCGTACCGTGTTTCCGTCCCCTCAAGGTGCTAACCGCGGTGGTTGCGGAATTAGTCCCGGGAACGACAAAGGCGGCGGACCGCCCGAGGTGGTCCGCCGCCGTCGTCAATCAGTGACTGGCAGTTAGTCGTTGATCAGGTCATGCACCACGATCGTCTGGTCGCGGTCCGGGCCGACGCCGATCGCGGAGAAGCGCGTACCGGAGAGCTTCTCGAGGGCCAGCACGTAGTTGCGGGCGTTCTCGGGGAGGTCTTCCAGGGTCCGGGCGCCGGTGATGTCCTCGGTCCAGCCGTCGAAGTACTCGAAGATGGGCACCGCGTGGTGGAACTCGGTCTGCGTCATGGGCATCTCGTCGTGGCGGACGCCGTCAACGTCGTAGGCAACACAGACGGGGATCTGCTCGATGCCGGTGAGCACGTCCAGCTTGGTGACGAAGTAGTCCGTGAAGCCGTTGACGCGGGAGGCGTGGCGGGCCAGGACGGCGTCGTACCAACCGCAGCGGCGGGGACGCCCGGTGTTCACGCCGAACTCACCGCCGGTCTTCTGCAGGTACACGCCCATCTCGTCGAAGAGTTCCGTGGGGAACGGGCCGGCGCCAACGCGCGTGGTGTAGGCCTTGATGATGCCGATGGAGCGGGAGATGCGGGTAGGCCCGATGCCGGAACCCACGGAAGCGCCGCCGGCCGTCGGGTTGGAGGAGGTGACGAACGGGTAGGTGCCGTGGTCCACGTCCAGGAACGTTGCCTGGCCGCCTTCCATGAGCACCACCTTGCCCTCGTCCAGGGCGTTGTTCAGCTCCAGGGTGCTGTCGATGACCAGCGGGCGCAGTCGCTCGGCGAAGGACAGGAAGTACTGCACGATCTCTTCGGTCTCGATGTCCCGGCGGTTGTACACCTTGACCAGGAGCTCGTTCTTCTGGCGCAGCGAGCCTTCCACCTTCTGGCGGAGGATGGACTCGTCGAAGACGTCCTGGACGCGGATGCCCAGGCGGGCCACCTTGTCCATGTAGGCGGGGCCGATGCCACGGCCGGTGGTGCCGATGGCGCGGCTGCCGAGGAAGCGTTCGGTCACCTTGTCCAGCACCTGGTGGTAAGGAGCAACGAGGTGGGCGTTGGCGGATACCCGCAGTCGGGAGGTGTCCGCGCCACGGGCTTCGAGGCCGTCGATCTCCTGGAAGAGGGCCTCGAGGTTCACCACGCAACCGTTGCCAATAATCGGAATGGCGTTGGGGCTCAGGATGCCTGCGGGAAGGAGCTTGAGCTCGTACTTCTCACCGCCAACAACCACAGTGTGCCCGGCGTTGTTTCCGCCGTTGGGCTTGACCACGTAGTCAACGCGGCCACCGAGCAGGTCGGTTGCTTTGCCTTTGCCTTCGTCGCCCCACTGGGCTCCGACGATCACGATTGCGGGCATGGGATCCTCCCCCATTCTTTTCGGGCCGAGCCGCTGTGGCTGGGCGCCGTACATGAGAATGCCCCGAGGTTACCGGTGTGGCCACCATGACGGCAGCCAACGCAAGAGGTTCGGGGCTCTTACCAGCCAAGTTTAGCCGATGCGCCCTGAAAGTCTGGTGTCAAGGAGCGTTCGACGGCGGTCGCGTGAAGTTTTGGTGGCGGCGGGGCGGCTTGTGGTCTTGCACGGCATCAGGAACCCGCCGGCAGGTTCCTGCAGTTCCCGCCAAGCCCGCCGATCAGGCCGGCATTACTGGCAACGGACGCGGATTTCGAGGTCCACCCGGTGGCGGGATCCTTGATCACGATCGCCAGCTGCAGCTCGGTTCCGAGGCCCAACAGCCCGCCCAGCAGGTTGGTCTGGACGTCCGTGATGTACCCCGTGGTGGCGTTCCCCGTGGTGTTGGTGGTCAGGTTGTATCCGGTCAAGGGGGCCAGGGCGGAGCCAAGCCCACTGGTGGACGCCTGCATCTCGGCCTGCGCCAAGGTGTAGCCTGCCGGTGGCAACCAGAAGATCCGCACATACGCGTTCAGTCCCAGAGGCCCCGGGTTGTACGTGCACTGGCCGTTGAGCGTCGGCGCCGGAATGGTGACCGTGCCAAAGCTGTCCGTAGCAAAGGTGTTCCGCTCCCATGCCGCCTCGGTGACCTCCAGAGGGTTCGCTGCGGACAACACCATCCCGAGTGCCAGGGCAAGCCCGGCCAGCATCATGCGTGCCTTCATGCGCGCCCACCCCGGAACCCGGCCCGACCCCGGAGCCCGGCCCCGCCCCGGAACCCCGTCCCACCCCGCAGGCCGGACAACGCGAAGCCTGCGCCGACGGCGAGCACGCCCAGGAGTGCGAATCCGGCCAGCTTGGTGCCGGTTTCGGACAGAAAGCCCGACGGCGGTGCCTGGGTTCCCTGCCCCGGTTCGGCTGGGTGGTTCGCGCTGTCGCCGCCAGACCCGTCGCCGCCAGACCCGGCTCCTCCGGGCGGCCCGTCTTCACCACCCGAGCCGGCACCGCCAAGGTCATCCCCCGCGCCGTGAACACCCAGGACCAGGCGCGTCTTCTTTCCCTGGATCTCCTGTGGGGCATCGTTGGCGAGCGAGGCCGTGACCAGCACGTACGTCCCAGGGGAACCAGCCGGCCCGGGCTCCTCCAGCTGCACCCTGGCGCCCTCGGCATCGGCGAGCGCCGTGGGTTCCAGCAACTCCTGCAGACCTCCGGCACAGGCACCATCCACCCACGGTTGCCCGCAGGCTTGCAGTTCCACGCTGAGATGATCGCGAAGCATTTGCTCTTCCGCCGCAACTGAACCGGGTTCCAACCACACTTCCAAGGCACTGGCCGGCTCACCCTGGACCTTCACGTCCACCGCCCAGTGGGCAGTCCCGCCAGGGGTGAGCTGGTGCACCTGGCCGGCCGGACCGCCGTCGACCTCCAACCAGCCGGACGGCGGCGCGTCGGGCGGACCGTCCGGCGTCACACTGGCACCGGCCGGGACCGCTGCCGCTGCCAGCACCGCCAGCCCTGCCACGCCGAACCCCCAACTACGCAGCCGCATGCCGTCCGCCCTTACGCCCGCTGCGCTGTTCCGCACGCGGCCGGCGCCGGGACCGCGGCCACAACACCCACGTCACCAGCGCCGCAACGGCTACCGTGGTGGCGCCAAGGAACACTGGATTTGCGGCGGCAGCGAGCGGGTAGGCGAGCCCGGGCACGGACCACAGGACGACGCGGACCCGTTCCACGACATAGGGCGCCGGGTCGGGCTGGGCGTTGGCGTCGCCCTTCATGGTGATGGTCCGGGATTCCCCTTCCGCCGCCTGGATGGTCTGCACGCGGTGCGTGATGGGCAGCTTCCCGGCCCGGTCGACGGTGACGACGTCCCCCACCCGGACATCCGCGGCCGGTACCTCGCGGACCAGCGCCAACGACCCTGCCGGAATCGCCGGGGACATGGAGCCGGTCTTGAACAGGACCAGGGAAATGTTGAAAACCACGGCGGCGAGGACGGCCAGGATGCACACGGCACCACCGGCGGCCGCGATGTTCAACAGAGTTTCGCGGAGGCGGCGGGGCCAAGGACTGCTGCTCATGAGCTCGAGGCAGCCGTGAACTGCCAGGTGGCCGTCGCCGTCTGGCCCTGGAGGGCGTTGTTCGCCCCCACGGGCAGCGTCACTTCGAAGCAGAACTGCGTGGGTGCCCCCGGCAACGATGCGGTGGCGGCAGCGAGCGGATTCACGACGCCGGCCGCTTGCCCCTGCGTGAAAGGCTTGGCGCCGTCGCTGCCCACCACGAAGGCGGGTGTCCCGGTAAAGGCGGAAGCGTCGCACGTGGCTGAGCGGACCACACGGTACCGCAACGCGGCACCGAGGTCCGAGGTGCCTGTTCCGCTGCTGGTGACGGCAGGAATGCCAAGCACGACTTCCCCCGCGACGGAATTTGCCTTGGTCCGGATGGCAAAAGGTGCGTAAGCAACCGTCCCGGGGCTCATCGCGGTGGCGGTGAAGACCAAGGACCCGCCAGGCGCCGCGTCGTTGGTGCTCCATGTTCCGGCCGCACTGTAGGGCTTGGTGACGTTGGATTCCGTGACGAACACGCTGGCCCCGAAGGTCCCCGTGGCGTAGTCGCTGTCAGTCCATGCAGCGAGGGTGACCGAGCCGCCAATTCCCAGCGCCAAGGCCCCGGCAAGGAGTGCCCGGAGGCGCAGGAACACCTCGCGCCGCTGCCTCTTTCCGCGGCGCGTCGTTGAGTGTTGGATGCCCATGGATCACTGGGATTCCGCCGCGAACTCCCAGGTGGTGGTCCCGGTTTGGGATTGAACCAGGTTGGTATCTGCCGTGATCCTGAAGCAGAGGTTTACCGCATCTCCCGGGTCGGTCCCTGCGCCCTGCGTCAGCGCGAAGGTGACGCTCCCCGGCGTCGTGCCCAATGCCTGGCCGGCAGTCACCAAGGTGCCGGTAACCGCCTCGCCGCAGCCGAACGCCGTCGAGCGTGTCAGTGAGTACGTGAGCCCGGTCAGGAAACCGGTGGATGCCTCAGTGGAAACAGTGACGGTAGCGTCGTTGGTGGTGCCGTCGTCAAGCCGGACGGCGAAGGGCGCGGTGACCACGTCGCCGGGCGCGAGGTTGCCCGGGTTCGCCGTGAAACTCAGCGTGGCCGGCGAGCCGACGGGGTGCTCCGCGAAGGTGGTGCCGTCGGTGCTTCCTTCGAGGTTGAAGGCACCTGCAGTGAAGGTGCCCTGTGCGAATTCGGAGTCGTTCCAGGCAGCCAGGGTGATGGCTGCACCTACTCCCAGGACCAGGCCGCCAGCCAGGATTGCCCGGATTCTTGGAGCATTGCTTGGGCGTTGGTCGATGTCCGGCGACGCTTCATGTGTTGCAACCACTTTGTACCCCCCACGGTAGATGTTTGCGGCGGCCCGGCCAGGGAGCCGGGATGTGGGGGTCCCGTACTGGTTTCCCCCAAAACCGTTGCTTCCAACCCATCACTTGGCTGGGGCAAAGTCAACGGTAAGGTTGCTGACCTGCGGAAATGTTACCCAGCCGCTTCCTGCGGTCACTTCTCGCCGGCCACGAACTCCAACGCTGCCTCAGCGAACGCCGGCCATTCCGCGTGCGATTCGAACGGCACCTCCACCCAATCCTTAAAGGGCCGGTTCATTCCCGAAGGATCAAACAGGGCCGCCCCTGGAAGGGCCAACGCGCGGGCGTGTTCGGAGGTGCTCCTGCCGAGCTTGAAGGTCACCTTATTGCCGTTGAGGCAGGCGAGGGCTTTCTTGTTCAGCATGAGCGAGGAGGCTCCGAACATTTTGCCAACCACTACTCCCGCCGCAGCGAGGTCCGCACCGAGGTCCTCGAAAGCGGACACGGCGGCAGCGGACGACTCATGTTTCTCCATACCGGGCATCATGCCGGAAGCCGCCACCCGCCGTCGAGCCTCCCTGGAGGAGAGATCTCCGCCACGCCGGGCCGCAACACGCCGCGTCTTATTCGGTCGGCACGCCGGAGGCGGGACAGTACCACCTCCACAGTCCGGTAAGGTTAACCAGCCCCCAACAGCACCCTTTGAGCGTCCGCTGCGCCATGTCCGCGGCCGGTTCGATTGGTGCGCGCTGTGACACCTAGGAGACCAAACTTCTGATGCAAGACCTGGCGATCGACTCACCCGAACAACTCCTCTGGAACCGCCGTTACGAAGACCACATCGCCGAGGTCAACGGACTGTGCGATTCCCTCAAGGAACAGAAGCCAGGCAGCGAGGTCCTCTACATCGACCCCGCGCACAGCATGGACGACTGCCGTATCGTCAGCCTTTTCTCCAACCAGCGCACCACCTCCGGCGAGGGCTTCATCAAGCCCGGCGACGACGAGGCCACCACCCGCATGCTCGGCATGCAGTGGCAGCTGGGCCTGCGTCCGGAATACGTCATTCCGTGGAACGCCTACCCGTGGATCGAACCCACCGAGGAACCGGGCAAGCTCACCCCCGCCAACATCACCGAGGGCCTCAAGCCGCTCCTGCGCCTCCTGCAGCTCCTGCCGCGCACGTCCGCCCTGGTGGCACACGGCAACGAGGCACACCGCCTCGCCGACCAGCTCATTAAGGCCGCTCCGGCCAGCATCGCCCGCCGCGGTTTCAAGACGTTCAAGGTCCGCTCCCTCGGTGGCCGCTCCTTCGCCGGAACGCCCGAACGCCAGCAGGAATACCTTGACGCCATCCACGCGGCCTACGCCGAAGCCATGGCACGCACGGGCATCCCGCGCAAGGCGTAGCTACCCGCCACCCGCCCCCCAACTAGCTCGCATTTGTTGTTGTTTTGAGCGCTCATAGCAAGCGCTCATAGCAACCACTACTGCCAGTCAGACAATATGAACGGGGGCGGCCCGCCTGGGGCGGTCATTATCGCCGGGCTGGGTCCTTCCGCGCCAGCTTCCCATGGGAGTGCAGGTTTCGCGG
>NZ_JBIVGX010000014.1:0-105144 GCF_044748905.1 Paenarthrobacter sp. NPDC089714 | reverse complement strand
AAATCAACAAACTCCCGCCGGGCGTCCAACGAAAAATTCCTGACCACAACACGCTCCATCAATCAGAGCGTTGCAACGACCCTATGACTCCGCCCCCTCAAAACGCGCACAAATGCGACCTACTTGGGTGTCCAGCCGTGTTCTTCAAGCGCGCGCCGCACTTTTCGCACAGCGGTTGTTGCGTCGGTGGACATATGGCGCTTGGAAATCCTCACCAGGGTCCATCCAGCACGGCTGAAGTCCTCCTCCTTCGCGATGTCCCGGGCGATCTGTTCGCGGTCCGAGTGCCCCTCACCCTCGTAGTCGACTGCAACGCGCCACTCGCGGTAACTCAGGTCTGGTTGACGTACGACGCCGGGACCCAGTTCCGTGCGCACGTTGACTTCCGCTGTGGGCAGCCCACCCCGACCCAGTGCCAGCCTCAGTCGCGTTTCCGGCGCGGAGTCGGCGCCGACGCGGGCCTGCTCCAAAGCAAGGCGGGCTTTGCGGATTCCCGGTGTCCCCCAGTGGCGGTCCAGCATGTCCTCAAGATCGGCGAGAGTGCAGTACGGTTCTGTGCGCCCCTCGAACTCCGGCCGCGGAATGCGGATCAGATGATCCGCCACGACGGTGATCTCGTCGATATCCATCTTCCGGGCGCAGTCGAGCCACGTACGGGCACGCGTAGTGATGTACAAGCCATTCAGAGTGGTGATCTCGTCCTCGAAAAACTGGCCCCGGTGGCCCACCACGCCTCGTCGGCGCGGAATGGCAAACCCCTCTGGACGGGAAATGTGAATCCCAGACTTGTTGCTTCCCGGCAGGAACCCTGGAAACTCCCACAGCAGGAACGCCGTGGCGTGCGATGCCGCCGAGAATGGCGTTACCAGGGTGACCGGACGAACCTTGTCGGACAGGGTGTGCTCGTTCCCGTAGCCGGGCACTCGAATCGCCCTGCTGGGTGAGTCCAAACTGTGGTGACTGAGCCGCCGTCGTGATACCCCCGCCTCAGCGGCTTCCTGCCACGTAAAGGGCAGTGAGGAAAGTGGCTCGGGCAAGGGACGTGGCGTCTTCATGCCCCATGCTGACAAAAATCAGGGTGCGTGTGCCTCGTTATCCACAGGCACAAGCTGCGACACCGAATGTAGGTCGCAGCAGTGCGCGTTTTGAGGGCTCAAAACGCGCACAAATGCGACTCAGTTGGGTGAGGGGGAAGCGGCGGCGAGGTTGGCCAGGGTCTGGACCAGGAGCCGGCGCTCAACTACCTTGATGCGCTCGTGCAGGGTTTCCTCGGTGTCAGCCGGCTCAATGACCACGGCTTCCTGGGCGATGATCGGCCCCGTGTCCACTCCGGCGTCGGCCCAGTGGACCGTGCAGCCGGTGACCTTCACGCCGTACGCCATGGCGTCGCGGACACCATGGGCACCGGGGAAGGAAGGCAACAGCGCGGGGTGGGTGTTGACGTACTTGCCGCCAAAAGCATCGATGAAGTCCGCGCTGACAATGCGCATGAACCCCGAGGAAACCACCACGTCCGGGCTGTAGGAGAGCACTTTGTCCCGCAACGCCGCATCCCATTCGGCACGGGTTTCGAACGAATTGAAGTTGACCACGAAGGTCTCGATGCCGACCTCGTCCGAGCGCTCCACACCATAGGTATCCGGGCGGTCGGCGCCCACGGCGGCGATCTCCACATCCAGTTCACCCGACTTCACGGCGTCAATGACAGCCTGCAGATTTGAACCAGTACCGGACACGAGGACAACAATGCGCATTGCACTAGCTTATGGGCGGCTCGCGTAGGCTGGAAAACATGAATCCCGACGTCGATCCCCGGCAGAGTCCCAAGTCCCGCGCCGAGGCGGAAAAGTCCGCATTTGGGGGGACGCAGGTGCTGTTCCGAGCGTTCCTCTTGTCGGCCTTGGGATCGTTCTTCGTCTTCTCCCTGAATGTGAACTACGTGTGGCTCAGCGCCATCCTCACCGTCGCCAGCGTTGCCTTGGGGATCGTGGTCCTGGTGCGGGCCGTGAAGTACAAGCACTCCAAGATCGTGCTCTTCGGAACCATCTCCGGCTTGGTGGTCTCGGCGATCATGTGCCTGCTGATCCTCACCACCTCGCTCTTCTTCAAGCAGGTCAGCACGTACCAGGATTGTGCGCGGTCGGCGCTGACCGAGACGGCAAAGTCGCAGTGCCTCGCGGACCTGGAGAACTCGATGCCCGGGCCGTTGCGCTAGGCACCCCCACCCAAGCGGCCGCCTCCAGGCTTAGGCGTGTTCGTCGTCGTACGCTTTTTCGTCCAGGTTCGCCTCGCGGAGCTTCTGGCTGCGTTCCAGCCACGGCCCCACTGCGTAACCGATAACGACGCCGATACCCACCTCGGCGGCCACCCACACTGCCGTCCACAGCGGGTGGGGGCCAATGTCCGTCAGGCGGCCGATACCGGCGGAACCGCGGGCGATCCACGCAAGACCCGCGCTCAGCAGGCCCGCGACGGCGCCGATGAAGGCTCCGAGGAACAGCGTGGACACCGCCGCCGTGAACCAGCGCGCCTTGATCTTGATGGAGAGCCACTCGTCAAAATGGTTCTCGCCTTCCCGCAGGAACCACCAACCGGCCACGATCCCCGCCACGACCGGCAGCGCGAGGGCCATGCCGCCGAGGTCGAGCTGTCCGGCGGGCAGCCCACCGAAGATGGGGACGGCAGGCAAAGGCCCGACGGCGGTTCCCAGCGGTCCCGCGGTGGAGCCGACGCCGAGTGAGAAGCCCGCGCCGGAGGACCACGCGAGTGTGAAAATGACCAGGTTCGGCAGGAAACCGAGCTGCGCGATCGTCAGGACTGCGCCGCCCAAGGCACCCGCCTTCAGGCCTTCATAGACGGCGATGATGTCCGTCCAATGCCACACGATATCCACGGCCAGGAGCACAGCGGCGAGCGCGACTGCGGCCATGGTGGCCACGAAGCCTGCCTTCAACGCGGAGCCCACGTAGGAGCCTGCCCAGCGCGAATGTTGGCTGGTCTTGGCAAGCCATTTGACGGCGTCCACGCCGATCAGGCGGCTCCAGGAACCGGCCTCGCGTCGCGCGCCCACCACGAGGCCCAGGCCGAAGGAGATGAGCGGGATGGACATGGCGAGCCACAGGTTGATGACCACGTCCGAGGTCCGGCACACGAACCCGGTTGCAGCACCGAAGGCTGCATAAACGAGCCATGCGCCGAGGAATGCCTGCCACAACTGGTCCGTATAAGAGG
The DNA here is from genome assembly GCF_044748905.1 of Paenarthrobacter sp. NPDC089714. Lineage (NCBI taxonomy): Bacteria > Bacillati > Actinomycetota > Actinomycetes > Micrococcales > Micrococcaceae > Paenarthrobacter > Paenarthrobacter sp. NPDC089714. Next base: position 101,913 of record NZ_JBIVGX010000014.1, on the reverse strand, counting down.
CCCGGGCCAGGCGACGTCCGGCACGCCACGCCAGCAGGAACGGAATGAGGGTCAGGCCGAGGGGAATCAGGGACAAGGACCCCGAACCCGGCTGGCCCGCGGTGCCCAGATTGACCTGCGCAAGGTGCAGCGGAACCCCGTGGATCAGCAGCCATGCCTGGCCGGCCAAACGGGCCAGCGCATCCACGTTGCGGTTCTGGAATCCGTCCGTGGCCCAGACCCCCACCAGGGGCAACACCACAACGATGGCTGAAATGAACGCCGCCTGAGCCGCTTCCAGACCACCCTGCAGCCAAAGGGGCATGGGGAGGCCACGGTTTCCGGTCTGATCAGCGCGCAGTTTCATCGTGATCTATCGTGCCACGGTGGGCTCCAGTCCCCCGGCAGACTCCCGGTAATGCCGCCAACTCCGGAGCTTTTTCCGTGGTCCGGCCGTAAAATTGGAGGTGTTTTCACAGACTTCGCAAGCCCGGAAAATCATCGAAGCCGGGAACTAGGAGCGGCCAATGGATAGGTGTCACAACTAACTACTGAAAGTCGTACTAGCAGCTGGTGCAACCACCTACGGATACTCTCCAGGTTGCACCAGCCTTCTTATGCCCTCTCGGCTGTTCCGAGCGCTACAACCGATGCACAAAATTGCTGGACTACCTGTTCCCCCGGAACCAGACTGTGTACACGAGCAACCACTTGTGGCTTCCGGCTAAGTGTTTCTTTGGAAAGGGACAGGGTCCATGAACGACCTCTCAGCATTCTTCCCGCTCATTGCCTTGATCGTTGGCGTGGTTGTAGCCATCGGATTCGTGTGGCTCGCCACGAAGGCCATGTGGAAAGTGGCGGAACCGAACGAGGCACTCATCATCTCCGGCCTCACGCGAGGAACACTGGAGAACACTGACGGGATGGACTTCAAGATCGTCACCGGCAAGGGAGCGCTGGTGATTCCTGGACTCCAGACCGTGCGTCCCTTGGCCCTGACGCTCAACGAAACCGAACTCAAGGTCTCCTGTGTCACGTCGCAAGGCATCCAGGTGATCGTGGACGGAGTGGTGATCTACAAGATCGGCGACGCTCCCCCGTTCATCGCCAACGCTGCGCGCCGGTTCCTGGGGCAGCAACCCAAGATGGAGAGCCAGGTGTACAACGTGTTTGAAGGACACCTGCGCTCGATCATTGGCAGCATGACCGTGGAGGAGATCATCCGGGAACGCGACAAGCTCGCCTCACAGGTCCGCAGTGCCAGCGGCGTGGAGATGGAGAAGCTCGGCCTTGTGGTTGATTCGTTGCAGATCAAGGACCTGCAGGACCCCACCGGCTACATCCAGAACCTGGCCAAGCCGCACATTGCGCAGGTGAAGATGGAAGCCCGGATCGCCGAAGCCACAAGGAACCGGGAGGCCGCGGAAAAGGAAGCGGAAGCAGCCGCACTCATCGCCGATGCGCAGAGCCGCTCCTCCATCCAGCAGTCTGCGGCCCAGGCCAACGCAGAGCAGGCCCGTGCAAATGCAGCGCAGGCAGGGCCGCTGGCTGACGCGACAGCCCGCCAGGAGGTGGTGGTGCAGGAAACCCAGGTTGCCAAGCTTGAGGCCGACCGTGAGGAACAGAAACTCCAAACAACCGTCCGAAAGCCCGCCGATGCCAAGGCCTACGCCCAGCGGACGGAGGCCGAAGCCAAGAAGGCCGCGGACATCAGCGCCGCAGAAGCCTTGGCCAAGCGGACCGAACTGGAAGCACAGGCCAACGCCCGGCGCGTGGAACTCGAAGCCCAAGCCAACGCCGGTGCCGCCGCCGCCATGGCCGGTGCCACACGCGTGACCGGTGAAGCTGAAGCCGCCGCGACGACGGCACGCGGCAACGCTGCGGCCTCGGCTGTGAAGGCCAAGGCTTTGGCGGAAGCCGAGGGTATCAAGGCCCGTGGCGAGGCCTTGGAATCGAACCAGGATGCGGTCATTTCGCAGCAGATCGCCGAAAACATGCCAGCCATTGTGTCCGCGGCGGCCGAGCCCTTCTCACGCATTGGGCAGCTCACGGTGCTCAACGGCGGCGACGGCCTGAACAGCATGGTGGGCGGGATCTTGTCCCAGGTGGGCAGCTTCCTGCCGTCGTTGGCTGCGGCGTTGCGCGGCAAGGAAGCACCCACGCGGCCAGCGCCTGGGAAGTCCCCTGCCCGCCCGGCCGCGGCTCCCGCCAAGGAGCCCGGTGCATAAAGAGGTCAACCGCAGCCTCACAGGCAAGATCGGCCGGGTCACGGGAGCCATCGGGCCGGACGCCCTGGGCGAGGTCATGCTTCCCTATTTGGGAGGTACCTCCGCCTTCTTTGCCCGCCCCTTCGACAAGACCAGCGTGTACCCCGTGGGTGAGAAGGTGCTGGTGATCTACTTCGAGCCACCGCAGACGGTGTATGTGGAGGAACTGCCGGAGGAGTTGCGGGACGCGTGGCCGGGTGCAGACTGATGCCCAGCCCGAAACGTTCGATTCGCACCCATTCTGCTTTCGCCGGCATCCGGCAGCAGCGACGGATTAGCCTCGACTTGGCTCCGACTTAGTTCCGACGTCACGATATGGCTGTTTGACCACTTGTATGGAGGTGGGCGCAGGCGTTCGCCATCCGCAGGCGAACCGAAAGCTCCCCACATGCTCGACTCGAACCACTCCTTCAACACCCGTGTGGTGGAAGCAGCCAACACCATCCAGCGTGCCGATTTCACTGACTTTCCATGAGACGAAGGCTGTTGACTACGGCAAGCGGCCGGCACGCCTTGCCGCGGACACGCAGGCTGCCGCTGGGGTTGATCTGCTTTGGAGCGTGGTCGGCTTCGGTACCCGACCTTGGCAATCCGGCGACGTGCGTCAAACTTGTGAGCGTTCTGGTGCTCATGCTGAACGGCCTGGGCGTCAGTCCGGCCATGCAAAGGTTGCTGTCCCTTCCTGCCCAGACACGATTTGGAGGACTGGGCCGGCGGCTGCGGGTGCGGATCATGATTGCTGCAGCTGTGTCCCAAAGCTGCTGGTGGACTGCCGTCCTGGTTGGCCTCGGCAATAGCACGGTGCGTCGTTGGGCAGGACAGTAAGCAATGGTCTGCGCCTCTTGAGGCATCTCCGGAAGAACCAAAGCTTCGTCCCTAGACGATCCGTCTACCGTCAGGGGCGAGCCTCTTGCCCACATGCTTGGGAGTGCGAAGAACAATGGATCGGTCGACAATCTCGACGTCGGGAAACCGTTGACCCAGCTGCTTTTCCAACCGTGTCATGTCTTCCACCTTCCTCAACCACACCGACATCACCAACGAGTAGAGGCCACCGGTCGTAACAACCAAGCGGACTTCGTCCAGGCCAGCAAGGCTGACCGCGACAGACTCAACCTTGGTGGTTGGGACTCGCATGAAATACCAAACGCTAATGGGCCAAGGTGTGAAGGTCCTTGCAACCTCCAGCCGTACAACAACCCTCTGGTTGCCCAACACGTTCGACAAGGCATTCTTTGCCCGGGCAGGCGAAATGTTCAACCACTGAGCGATGTCTGCAACCGAAGCCCGGCCATCGACCAAGAGCATGCGGATCAGTTTTTCTTCCACATCTGTGGGTAAGGCAGACGGCGCAGGACTCAACAGTGGAGCGGCCCGTTCCAAGGTTTTCACCTCCTCCTCACCCAACGCACGCAGTCGCCAGCGTTGCGCGTCTGCAACCAACGTAATGACTCGATGCGTGCGCGTGCCCCGGATGCCCGGCACCCCAGGGATCCGGTCCACAAGGAACGCTGAAAGTTCTGGATCACTGCGGCAGAGCACGGTGATAACAAGGTCGCGTCCACCGGCTGTCTGGTCGATGCTGATCACTTCATGGATCCTGGCAAGGTCCTCGACGATGGCTGGGAGAGCAGCAGGTTTGCAGTCCACTTCGACGATGGCGCCAACGAACCTCGTGCCGGCCCCAATATAGGAAGTCATCCACGCCAGGCCGTCCTGCTGCAAAGCAGTCCACCGCCGAGCCAGGGTCACCGCGTCCGCACCCACGATGGGCGCCAGCGACGTCCACGAAGCCCTTGGTCTCACTTGGAGGGCATGCAACAAGCGCAGATCGCGCTCGTCCAGATCGAAATCCTGCATCACTGGTGCACTTTCCGGTTTTTCCTGCGTTTGCCGTGCATTCAATCACGCGAGCCCTAGTTTTGGGGCCACTGCCTTCCCCGTCCTGAAAGAAATGCCATGCTCGCACAGGTCCTGCCTGCACTCTCCCGCTACGCGGCGCTCGATGACAAGGAACTCATGGAGCTTGTTCGTAACGGAGACCCAGCGGCTTTCGATGAACTGTACGGTCGACATCGAAAAGCGGTCGCATTCGTGGCCCTCAAGGAAACCGACAATAGAAGTGATGCCGAAGACGTCGTCGCCGAGGCTTTCCTGGAGGTCTTCCGGGCCCTCGCGGCCGGGACGGGACCACGGGAGCATTTCAAGTCCTACGTCCTCACTATTACCCGGCGCATGGCCCATCGCCGAAACCAACTGGCCCGTCGCGCCAAGGCTCTGGAGCACGACCGGGCGCTGGAACCCATTCATCCGCATGCGGAACAATCCACGCTGAAAGAAGACTCCACCATGCTGATGCAAGCGCTGCGGTCTCTTCCGGCACGTTGGCAAACAGTCCTGAAATGCATCGATCTGCAGGACATGCGTCACGCTGAGGTTGCTGTAAGGCTAGGAGTGAGTCCAAATGCCGTTGCCTCGTTGCTCATCCGGGCACGGGAGGGACTACGGGTCGCCTATCTGCAGCAGCATGTGCGGGCTGCCGGGTCAGACAAATGTGCCAAGGCCCGCCGGCTACTCGCAAGGCTCGCCAGGGAGACCATCGGGTCCGCCGAACGGAACCGTGCTGAGAGCCATCTGGCTGTGTGCCCGAGTTGCAGGACAGTGCTCTCCGAGCTGCGGGACATTCACAGCTTGATGAAAGCCCGAAATCCTTGTCGGAGCGCGTCACGAATCTCGTCCCCACCGGACTTATCTGCTGGGGCAACTCCGCCCCTTTACGAGCAATGGCAGAGAAAAGAGACACCCCATGGGACTTTTTGAAGATTTGCAGGGCAAGGCCCAGGACCTTATCGCGGGCAACGAAGAAGCCATCCAGGACGGCATCGAAAAAGTCGGCGATTTCGTGGACGAAAAGACAGACGGCAAGTTCGCCAGCCAGGTTGACCTCGTTCAGGGTGCGGCCTCGGACTTCGTGTCACGTATCGACGACGAAGAGGAAGAAGCTGGTCCTGCGGAAGACACCCCCCAGCAGTAGCGCAGCCACTACCTCCGGCAACTCCGCCACCACCTTCGTGGTTGCCCTCGAAGCGATACATAGCCCTTCAGTTTGAAAGGACCAATATGGTCAGCCAAAAAACCACAACACTTCCACATCGGCACGACCTGGAACCCGCGCCAACCTTGGCTGCCAAACTGGGCGCCGAGGCCATCGGAACATTCATCCTGGTGTTTGGTGGCGTGGGCACGGCTTTGTTCGCGGCAAATTTCCCGGACAAGTCAAACACCCTGGGCGTTGGATTCCTCGGAGTATCGCTGGCCTTCGGACTTACCGTCGTGGCGGGGGCGTACGCCTTCGGACATATTTCAGGTGGGCACTTCAATCCGGCAGTTACCATCGGCATGGCTGTTGCAGGGCGTTTCCCCGCAAAGAACATCCCGGCCTATGTGGTTGCCCAGATAGCCGGCGCCGCTGCCGCATCAAGCGTGCTGGCCGCGATTGCAACCGGTGGCCCCGAGGGCTTCTTTGCGGCCGCACGTGCCAGCGGATTCGCATCGAACGGTTTCGGTGATCACTCCCCTGGTGGATTTGGGGTTGGTTCGGCACTGGTCATCGAATTCGTTTTGACCGCGGTTTTCGTTCTGATCATTCTTGGTGTCACGGAGAAGCGGGCAACGCCAGGGTTCGCAGCCCTGGCCATCGGCTTCAGCCTGACTCTTATTCACCTCATCAGCATCCCTGTAACGAATACGTCGGTGAACCCGGCACGTTCCATTGCAACGGCTCTCTGGGCGGACGGCTGGGCAGTCAGTCAGCTTTGGGTTTTCGTCGTTGCGCCAATTGCCGGCGGCATTGCCGCAGCATCCCTCTATCGCCTGGTGCGCCGGTCATAGCGCACTTCGCCTTAATGGCCTTCGATCCGCCAAGACGGGCTTCGTCCTACGGCCTAGGGTCAGCTCAGCGCTCGACGGCGGCGCCCCTCACGGCTGCGGCCCGTAGATGAAATCCTTGGCATGATTGACGGCCTTCTTGAAGGCATCGTTGCGCAAGGAGACCTGGTCGCGCGATGAACCGCTGCCGGGCTCCATGAACGTGGTTGGCCCCGGCCGGAGGATCCAGATGTCCCCCGCTGGCGGGAGGTAGAACACCCCGAAAGAACGATGTTCCGGATCGTCCGTCCAGATGGGAACAACCGCAACCGCGGCACCCGTATCCACGTTGATCCACTGGGCGCGGGGCATGGGTTGTTCGTGCACTTCGGGGTCCAGGAACGGCGCGGTCCCCTTGCCCCAGCGTTCCTCGAAGCGCTCGTAGAACGCAGGCATCAGGTGGCTGTCGTACGAACGCCAGGCGCTCATGTGGGTCTCCTTGGATGTGTACGGCGAAGTGGTGTCCAGCGGGTCGGTCCGAAGCTGAGCGGTTGCTGCTGCCGCCCAGGTGCGGGCACCGCCGTCGTTCGATGGATTCGAACGCTGACGGGCGTGCCGGAACCGCGCGTGCGACCCCTGTCGTAAGCCGCCCGCTTTCCTGGGTCCGACAAAACGACGTACGCCTGCATGACGGCGTGCAACTGCTGGAGGTCGAGCGCCTCGGAGGCACCGCCGTCGTGCGTCTTTTTGCGCGTGTCCGGGTGGTGCTGCCGTATCAAGGCGCGATGGGCGCGGGCGATTTCGCGCGCCGACGCAGTTGGCGGCACGCCCAAGATCGCGTAGTGGTCAGGTTGAGTTCCCAAGGCTGGTTCCCGGCGGAGGTGCGATTGGCTGGAAGATGGCCCCCGGCGTGAACCCGGGGGCCATCCGTTCGGGAGGCAACGTCGGGGGCCGCGCTTCCTCTGCGCAACAAGCGCGATGGCGTAGCGCGAAGCCTGCGCCCATTTCTCCGATGCGGCCGGTCGGATGCTCTCCCGCTTGCACGCTTCGCGTTGGCTGCGTGGCCTCCGCGAAGCGAACTATCAGGCGTTGATCTCCTGTCGTTGTCCGGTGGAGTTGATCTCGATGCGTCGCGGCTTGGCCTTCTCGGCGACGGGGATGCGGAGGGTCAGGACGCCTGCGTCATAGCTGGCGTTGACGCCGTCCGTGTCCAAGGTGTCGCCGAGGATGAGCTGCCTGCTGAAGACACCTTGGGGCCGTTCTGCGGCGATCATTTCCGTGTTTTCTCCGGCGGGCGACTTCCGCTCCGCCTTGACCGTGAGGACGTTGCGTTCCACGTCCAGCTCAATCGACTCGGGGCTTACTCCGGGCAGGTCGAGAGCAACAATGAATTCCTCGCCGTCCTGCCAGGCATCCATCGGCATGCCGGCAGGCCGTGCTGTTGTGCCAAAAACCTGTTGGGCGAGCCGGTCGAATTCGCGGAACGGGTCAGTGCGCATCAGCATGTGGTTCTCACTCCTTTGGATCTTGATGCTGATTCTTTTGTGATTCCAGCCTTCCTGATCTGTAGTGGCTGGTATAGATTTTTTATAGCACTCGTTTGAGAGTGTCGCAAGAGGGATTATTGGAGATTTTTGGGAGTGGTTTCGTGGCAGGTTTCTCGGCAGAAGCGCACGACGGCGGCTTGGCTGGTCCGGCGCCGGGCGGCGGCTCCGGCGCGGCTGCTTTGAGGGACGACCTGGGGGTCTACGCCATCTCCGTCGCGGCCGAACTCGTGGGCATGGGTCAGCAGAACATCCGCCTCTATGAGCGCAAAGGGCTGCTCACCCCCGAAAGGACCGACGGCGGCACGCGGCGCTACAGCGAACGGAACCTGGTGACACTGCGACGGATCGGGGTGCTCCTGGACGAAGGCCTCAACCTGGCCGGAGTGAAGCTGGTGCTGGAGTTGGAAGCTACGAATCGCGGGCTGCTGGAGGACAACCGTGGACTCACCGAGGACAACCTCGAGTTGCGCGCGGACAACCGCGGGCTAAGGAAGGATTTGAAGCGGGCGCGGGGTGGGGAATGAGTTACCCGCAGGGCGTGGTTTTTCGATTCCGTCGGGAGTAATCTCTGTCCCGACGCCGCATTCCGGCGTCCGTTACGGAGCGGCTTCCCCTGTTAATGGCCGCCGTCAGGGACTCGTCCCGTGAGCACCGGCACTTGGTCTCCTTCCCTGCATCAGGGATGGTGCCGACATTCATCACCGCATCGCTCAAAAATCGAGAACATCATGAAAAACAGGATCATCCTCAGGCTTGCGCCTGTGGCTATATTGCTCGCTGCTTTGCTCGCGCCGGCTGCGCCCGCGGCAGCGGACGAACCACTCATCCTTGGCAAAGGCATCGGCTGCCCTGACTTCAACCTTGGTTTGGAGTCCAAGGGAGGAATCCTCCACACCAAGGAATTTGTGGACAAGAATGGCGATATTGTTCGCATTCTCACGGCCGGCAAAGGCGTAGTGCTTACGTACACGAATTACGGAACGGACCCAGCGGCGCCGGTCGCAGGAAAGTCGGTAACAATCCGCACGGACGGATCCGTGTCCAACGCAACACTCAATCCCGATGGAACCTATACAGTCAGGACGAGCGGCCACTACGGAATAATCTGGTTCCCCAGCGACGTACCTCCCACACCTCCTGGACCCGCGACGATTCAGTTCATAGGCACAGTTGTTTTTAACGTGGACCCAACAACGGGCGTCTTCACGTTTGTGAGCAGCTCAGGCAAGCAAAGGGATATCTGCGCTGAACTGTCCTGATACAGCAGTGGCCGCCCATTTACTGGGCGGCCACGTTCCTGACGTTCGTCCAGGCTACTTATCGCAGCCCCAGCCGTCGCCGTCTTTATCCAGGTGTCTTCCATAGCCTGGTTGGCTGCTGTGAATGGGTGCTGCACCTGCCGCCCTTACGGCATCGCAGTTCTTGTAGTACGGGGCCGCCGGAGCAGGAGCCGGTTTAACAGGCGCCGGTTGAACTTGCGCAGGTGCTGGCTCGGCGGCCGGCGGGGCAGGGGCTGCGGGTGCAACCGCTGCGGGAGTCTCCACGGCGGGCGGCGCCACAAGCGGTGCCGGAGCCGTCGTCGCCGTGGGTGAAGGCGACGCCGTTGCGTCTGTCAGGTGCCGCACGCCAAGCTGCACCGTTGAGCCCTTCGCTACTGAAGTCGCCTTTCCGGGATCCTGACTGACTACTTCCCAGTTCTTCTTGGCGATGATCGCTTTGTCGTCGTTGACGTCCTTGGCCTTGACTTTCAGCCCAAGGTCTTCCAGTTGGTCGTTTGCTTTATCCAACGTCAGTCCCACAACGTCCGGAAACAGGATGGTTTGCTCTGCCGCTGCCGAAGCTGAGGCAACTGGTTCAGAATTTGAAGCGCTTTTACTACAGCCCGTCAACGCCAATCCAGCCAACACCGCTATTGCAAATAGTTTTTTCAATGCTTATTGCCCCCTTTTGTTGCGAACCGGTGGTTCGGAAGGGCCTAGGTTGCTTCACTCCCGAATTGCTCGCAGATCAAAAGTTATCAGCAGCCCCATGAAAAGCAACGTAGCTATCGAAGTGCATGTAACAAAAGAGAATAACTGATGGACTCCGACTAGAAGACTGCTGTTATGCCTTCAAGACGTAGCCACCCTGATCGGGTGCTGGGTGGGGAATGAGGGGGCCGAGGCTGTCACGTCTGAAGCCCGCGAGGGGTGAGATCTCGGCCCTCAGTCGCTTCGTTAGGGCTGGGATCTCGCCCCTCGCGAAGGGACTCTAAAGAATCGCCGTCATCCCCTGCCAGCCCGTGCCCACGCGCGAGGCGGACGGCCACACGGAGCCCCCGGCTCCGGAGTACAGCCACAACTCTCCCGCCGCATTCCGCGCCAGGATGTCCGCGCGGCCGTCGCCGTCGAAATCGCCGGGTCCAACAAGCGAGTTCATGCTGTTCCAGCCCTGCCCGATGCTCTGACGGGACAGCCATCCGCCAATGCCGTTCGGCGGGTAGAGCCAGAGGGCGCCCGAGGAATCGCGGGCCGCTATGTCGGAGACGCCGTCGCCGTTGAAGTCTGCCACTCCGGTGATTTCGGACATCCCGTTCCAGCCCGAGCCAACCCACTGCCGCGGCAACCAACCGAACTGGCCGTTCCCGCGGTACCGCCACAGAGTGCCGCTGGAGTCCCGGGCCATGACGTCCACATGGCCGTCAGCGAAGAACGGTCCGCTTCCCACGATCGCGGTCATGGAATTCCATCCCTGGCCAACCGCCACCCGCGGCCACCATCCACCAGAACCATTACCGGGGTACAACCACAGAACACCGAAGGTGTCACGAGCCAGGACATCGGGAAAGGAGTCGCTGTTGAAGTCACCGGGCGAGACCAGCGCAGTCATCACATTCCAACCGACCCCCACCTGGACCCTCGGCAGCCAGCCACCCGAGCCGTTGCCCGGGTATAGCCAAAGAACACCGGACGTATCGCGTGCCAGGACATCTGAGAAGGAGTCGCCATTGAAGTCGTTCTTGAGGGGAGCGGCGGCAGAGCCAGCGATAACGGACACCGAAGCACTCCCGTTGTTTGCCACATAGACCATCCCCGTGGAGGAGTTCACAGCAGCGTCAACGGGATCCTGCCCGGTGAACACTCCAGAGACCTTGCCGGAAGGACCGTCCAGGACGGTCACTCCCCTGCCACCCATGAGGGCGTAGGCCTTATCAGCGCCGGGGTTCACGGCGAGGTCTGTAATCCGTGTGGGTGTCACATAGGATGCGATCTCCGTCAGCGTCTGCCCGTCGAACACCTTGACGTATCCCTCGAGCGACGTGCTGTCCGCGGCAACGTAGATCTTGTTGGTAGCCGGATCAACGGCGACTTTCCCCACGAATTGGTCAAAGGGAATAGTGCCGGTAACTTCGTCCGTGATCCCATCAACCACACGTACGCTGGCGCCGTAGCGGCCGAGCGTCGTGAAGTAGGCCTTGTTGCTCGCCTCGTTCACTGCCACAGCAAGGATGCCGCCGGCGCCGATGTTGATGGTGGTCTTCACGGTGCCGCTCGCATCAAGGACCCTCAGCGTCCCGCCCGAGAGCACGTAAGCCTTGCTCGCAGCAGAGTTCACCACTATGTCCTGTGCGCCGTTGGCCAGGGCAACGGTCTTCACGGCATTCGTGGCCCCGTCAATGATGGCAAGGCCGGATTGAACGCCAACGTAGATCTTGTTGTTCGATTCGTTCACCGCAACGACACTCGGTGAAGCGCCAACCGGCACAGACGTGACAGCTCGCGTTGCGCCATCGACCACGGCCACGGAGCCGCCAATTTCGCTGACATACACCTTGTTCGTCACCGAGTTCACGGCTACGTCCACTGGCCGGTCACCGGTGTAGAGCAGGCCTGAGGACGTGGACCCGTCCAGGACGGACACGCCATCACCGGTAGCAATGTACGCCCGGTTGGTCACCGCATTCACCGCAACGGCAGAGGGTTGTGCTCCCACAGGAACAACGTTGGTTACGTCGTCCGCCACCGCCGGCGAAGCCATGGTTCCCAACAACATGGCCAGCCCCAGGCCGCCCGCAGCAACCCGCACCGCCCCCAAGCGCCGCCGTCGTACGCGATCCGAACCTGCAACAAGCGCGCGCGAATGATCCCCAGCAGCAGTCATGGCAAGACCCCCAGAACTTTCGACGCCCAGCACGTCGGATGCTGGCAGTCTACGCGGGGGCTCCGACAAAGAACACGAACCTCCTGTTAACCAACTCTTCCTCCACAGGCCACCCGATCGAACCCGCAACGCCAACCGCCCCGACCACCGTGGAATGCGTGAGGATCGCAATCGTCGCCGAATCATTCCTGCCGCTGATGAACGGGGTAACGCACTCGATACTGCGGGTGCTGGATCATCTGCAGGAACGCGGGGATGAGGTGATGGTCATTGCGCCGTCGACGTCGGACACTGATGTTTCGAGCGTCGTGAAGGGTGCGTATGTGCACCGGCTTCCGTCTGTGCCGCTGGCCGGTTACACGAACGTGCGGGTTGCGTTGGGTGGTGTGAATCGGGTCAAGCGAATCCTTGCCGATTTCTCCCCCGACGTCGTTCATCTCGCCTCCCCCTTCGTGCTCGGCTGGCGCGCCGTGCAAGCCGCCGACCAGCTCGGAATCCCGACGGTCGCGATCTACCAAACCGAGGTTCCCAGCTACGCCGCCCGATACGGCGTGCCGTTCCTGGAGAACTGGGCCTGGAACCGCGTGGACAACATCCACCTCCTGGCCACCCGCACCCTTGTGCCTTCGACGTTCGCGCTCAACCAGTTGCGCGGGCGCGGAATTCTCCGCGTGGATATGTGGCGCCGCGGTGTGGATACCGCCCGCTTCAACCCGGCAAAACGTTCGACGGCGTGGCGCAGCTCAGTTGCACCCGACGGCCAGCGGATCATCGGCTACGTCGGCCGGCTCGCGGTAGAGAAGCAGGTTGAGGACCTCGCCGTCCTGAACGGTCTGCCGAACACGAAGCTCGTGATCGTGGGTGACGGACCGCAGCGAGCCGCCCTAGAAGCGCAGCTGCCGGACGCTGTGTTCACAGGATTTCTAGGCGGCGATTCCCTGGCTGAAGCCGTTGCCTCCTTTGATCTTTTCGTCCATCCCGGCGAGTTCGAGACCTTCTGCCAGACCATCCAGGAAGCCATGGCATCGGGCGTTCCTGTGGTCGCGACCGGCCGCGGCGGGCCCTTGGACCTCGTGGAAAACTCCCGCACCGGCTGGCTGTACGAGCCGGGCAACCTTGCCCAGCTGCGCGGATACGTGCAGGACCTGATGGGCGACGACGCCAAGCGCCGCGCGTTCGCAACGGCAGCTACCGCTTCGGTCCAGGGCCGGACGTGGCCGGTGCTCTGCGCCGACCTGGTGCGGCACTACAACGAAGTGATCGCCGGTGTACCGTCCGGCCCTGATTCTGAACTGACACCAAGCAAAGGACCTTTCTCATGAAGATCTCCGTGATCGGCTGCGGTTACCTCGGCGCAGTGCACGCCGCCACCCTCGCTTCGATGGGCCACAACGTGGTGGGCATCGATGTTGATTCGCACAAGGTTGAGCAGCTGAACAAGGCGCTTGCTCCCTTCCATGAACCCGGTTTGGACGAACTCCTCGGCGACGGACGCACCACCGGCAGACTGGTGTTCACCACGGACTTCTCTGCCGCGGCGGATGCCCAGGTCCATTTCCTCTGCGTGGGTACCCCGCAGTCCAAGACCTCGGACACCGCGGACCTCTCCTACCTGATGAGCGCCACCCGAAGCCTCCTGCCGCACCTGGCCAAGGGTGCCGCCGTCGTCGGTAAATCGACCGTGCCCGTGGGCACCGTCGAAACCGTCCGTGCCGTGTTGGCGAGGCGGTCCGACGTGCTCCTCGGCTGGAACCCCGAGTTCCTGCGGCAGGGCACGGCTGTGAAGGATTCACTGGTGCCCGACCGCTTGGTTTACGGCGTTCCCGGCGGCAAGGGAGCCGCTGCTGGCGCACCTGTGACCGCCGTGTTGGATGCCGTCTACGAGCCGCTGATCACCGCCGGCATCCCGCGGTTGGTTTGCAACTTCGCGACGGCGGAGCTGATCAAGTCAGCGTCGAACGCGTTCCTGGCCACGAAGGTCAGCTTCATCAACGCGATGGCCGAGCTGTGCGACGCGTCGGGCGCCGACGTCAGCGAACTCAGCGAAGCCATGGGCCTGGACCCGCGCATCGGCAACCGATACCTGCACGCCGGCCTCGGTTTCGGCGGCGGCTGCCTGCCCAAGGACATCCGGTCGTTCCGTGCGCAGTCCCGCGAGCTCGACGTGCCGTCCGTGGATGAGTGGATGGCCCTGGTGGACAGCGTGAACCTGAACCAGCGCTCCCGGGCAGTGGATGTCGCCCGCGAAATGTGCCGCGGATTCCTCTCCGGCCGCACTGTCACCATCCTCGGCGCAGCCTTCAAGCCCGACACCGACGACATCCGTGACTCCCCCGCCCTGGACGTCGCTGCAAAGCTCGCCTCCGCCGGCGCGCACGTGACCGTCACGGACCCGAAGGCCATCAACAACGCCTGGATCCGCTACCCGCAGATCCGCTTCGAAGCCTCCACCAAGCGCGCCCTGGAAGGCGCCGAGCTGGTGCTGCTGCTCACGGAGTGGAACGAATACATGCAGCTTTCGCCGGTTGAGGTTGGGGCACTCGTACGACGCCGGATGGTGCTGGACGCACGCAACGTGCTTGACGCCGAGGCCTGGCGGGCGGCCGGGTGGACGGTCCGCGGCTTGGGCACCGGCGCTGCGGTTGCGGCGGAAGAGCGGGCGGGGTCGCAGGCTTCAAGTGAGTCCGCGCCGCGACGAAAGCACGCGCGGGCGTAAGTCATCTAGGCCGATTCCTGGCTTCCCGCGGGGATAGCAGCCTTGGCCGATGTGGATCAGCATTGTCGATAACCCTCGTGGCCCGTGACCATGGTTCTGCTTCCTGGAAATACCGTCTCTGGCCTCCCACGTAGCGCCTCATGCTTGGGTGTTCGGGGTCGGGGTTGCTGCCGTCCCTCAGGTGCATCCTCCGTGCGGTTTCAGCAAAAGGCACGTCCAGGAAAACCGAGTAATCCCACCTCCCGGCCAATTCATCGCGATGGAGAAACATCCCTTCGACAATCACAAGTGAATCGGCGGGTGCTTGCACGGCCACGGGTTCAAGCCTCAGATTGTTGACATGATCGGTCGCCGCCGCACGGTATTCTCCAGTACCACCCGGCGCCAACGGTTCCAAGACGAATTCCCGCAAGGTGTCGTAGTCGTAAGTGTCGAGCCAGAAGCCTTCCGGAGAGGTCCTCCCCAAGCGGTAACGCACTTCGCGGAGATTCAGGAAGTTGTCAGCGCTAATGGCAATCACGGGTCGGCTCGTCAGTGCTTCCGCCAATTCTGACGCGAAGGTGGATTTGCCACTACCATCGACGCCATCGATCGCAACAAATCGACGGCCAGGTGCCAGGGCCAACAGCTCTGAGGCAATAAGTTCAAGGACTTCCGAGCGTTGTCTCCCATTTGAAGTCATGACCACAGGATGCCATGACGCCAACGACAGGAAGTTGACGCCCGGATCGGCATCTCAAGTCGGTCCAAGAAAAACGTCAACCTGGAGGCGCGCTAAGTCATAGGAAACTTCCCCTCCGTTTCCTGATTCGTCGGGTGTTATGGTCGCATCACGCGCCATCGCATCGGCGCATTCTAAAGGGGGCACTATTTTGAAAACGCGATCTATTCGCACGTCCAAAAACCAGCATCTCATTCGCAGGTCTTCGTGGGTTCGAGGCTCGAAAGCATTCGGGTTGGTGGCCATTGGGTCGTTGTTGGCGTTCGCCACAGCATGCGGCGGCACGTCGACCGCCAGCTCCGTGAGCAGCACAAAGGCTTCGCCTTCGTCGACGCCATCGTCTACGCCCACGCCGTCCAAAATTGCAGGAACGGCTTGTACTACGGAGAAGGCCACTCAGGTTGGTGCCAGCGACACCTACATTTGCGCCGTGGATAGTTCCGGAAAATTGACGTGGTTGGACTCAGCAACCGCCAAGAAACTGTCAGACGAGCGTGCCGCTGAAGCCGCAGCAAAGGCTGCCGCAGAGAAGGCGGCGGCTGATAAGGCAGCCGCGGATAAAGCAGCTGCCGACAAGGCCGCAGCGGACAAAGCCGCGGCAGACCAGGCCGCGGCCCAAGCAGCGGCTGCCGCGAAGGCGGAAGCCGACCGGAAGGCCGCTCAGGCTGCGGCTCCCAAGGCAGCCCCGCCAGCACAGAGTAACTGCGATCTGGACAGCGACGGCGACGGGATTGCCTGCGAGAAGGGCTAACCCACGTGGGCTGGGGCGTCAGCGGAGGCTGGCGTCCCAGCAGCGGAAAACTGTCCGCCAGGGCACCCCTAGACGATCCCGCGCGCCACCTAATTTTCCCGGATCACCACCTAATTTCTGCCGAGTGGATCTAGGGAGGCCAATTCCGAGCACCTAGTCGCAAATTCCGGGTCCAGAATCTGACCATGGTGACGCGCATCTTTCCCTGGGCCCTGCGAATTCTGGGCCTCATCACGGCGGCTGGCTCGGCAGCCTCGGCCACGCTGCTGTGGCTCGCTCCTCCACCCACAGCATTCAGCTCGCTCGATCCCCACCTCGTGAAGACAACCGCCGTCGTCCTTCTGGCGATCTTGGGCGCCGCGGCGCCGCTGGCGATGATCTTTTCCAAGGCGAGGAATTTCCCGCTACTGAAAGCTGCCATCTTCGCGCTGGCCGCCTTCACCAACGCCATGACGCTCGGCCCCGACGTGGCAGTCAGGTTTCAGGACACGACGTCGACCATCGCCGAGGTATGCGGTCTGATACTGACGGTCGCCAGCCTGCTGGTTTACATGGATCGCGTTCACCACCAAGTGGCGGCCCGGAGACGCAGGTAGGGACAACCCCACCACCTAGAGACGCGCGCGGAGCACCTATCTTTTGCCACACACGCCACAAAGACAACCAGAACAGGTTGAAATCGACCCGTTTTCACCACCTAGAAAAATCAAAACGACACCTAGACGCAAAAATCGCCCGTAGGCTCACTGTGTGCTTCCGGGGCGGGAGACCCGGTGTCCGGCGGGAACCCCCACCCGCTCCAGGCGTAGGAAGCATAGGGCACGGTTCCGTTGGTTACCCCAAAGCGGAGCCGTGCCCGCCACGGACACGCAAGCGCACCACTCGGTACACGATGCCCACGGCAAGCATGAGCACACCAAGTCCAATGGACAGCGGCGGCAGCGTTGCCACCAAAGCCACACAGGCCACTGCACCCAACACCTGAAGCACCTTCGGATAACGCCGGTCCTCAGCAGGCTGGGTGAAGGCCGCGACGTTGGCCACCAAGTAATACAGCAGCACACCGAACGACGAGAACCCGATTGCCCCACGCAAGTCGGCCACCGCAATGACCACGCAGATCACGACGGCGATGGTCACTTCGGCCCGGTTCGGAACCTTATACCGGGGATGGACGGCTGCGAGCGCATGCGGCAGGTCATGCTCTCGTGCCATTGCCAGGCTCGTCCGTCCGAGCCCGGCTACGAGGGCAAGCAACGCCCCGAGCGAAGCAACAGCGGCGCCTACGCGCACCACCACTGAGACCCAGCCACCCCCGACGGCGGCAGCCAGCGGAGTCGGATTACCCGCCACTCCGTCGGGGCCGAGCGATGCCAGCAACGTCACGGTGATCACCGCGTACACGAGGATGGTGATACCCAAGGCAATGGTGATGGCTCGCGGAATGGTCCGGCGAGGCTTCATTACCTCCTCACCCATGGTGGCGATCCGCGCGTACCCGGCGAACGCAAAGAACAGCAGCCCAGCCGACTGCAGGATCCCGTACCAACCGTGCGAGAACAGCCCTTTCCCAACAACGTTGCCCAAGTCCGGCGAACCACCCCAACAAGCCGCAACTGCGATCCCGAGGGCGAACAGCACCGCGATGACCAGCACGCGCGTCAGCCCCGCTGTCCGCGTCACCCCGTGATAGTTCACGGCTGTCAAAAGTACGACGGCGGCAATCGCCACCGGCCGCTCCCACCCGGGCGGTGCGGCATAGGCAGCGAAGGTCATCGCCATGGCCGCAGCACTGGCCGTCTTGCCGATGACAAATCCCCAGCCGGCGAGGAACCCTGGCCAAGGGCCCAGTCGCTCGCGCCCGTAGACGT
Organism: Paenarthrobacter sp. NPDC089714; assembly: GCF_044748905.1. NCBI lineage: Bacteria > Bacillati > Actinomycetota > Actinomycetes > Micrococcales > Micrococcaceae > Paenarthrobacter > Paenarthrobacter sp. NPDC089714. The sequence goes on along the minus strand of NZ_JBIVGX010000014.1, from coordinate 84,054 downwards.
AGGTGCCTCCCGACGTCGGGTAGGCCGCGGCAAGCTGCGCTGACGAGGTCGCGTTGCAGAATGCCACGAACGCAGCCACCACCAGTCCCACGAGCAGCCCCGAGCCGGCAGCAGCCGCCGCCGGAGTGAAGGCCGCAAACACGCCCGCCCCGATCATGGAGCCGAGGCCGATCAAGGACGCATCAAGGGTACCGAGCCGGCGGGCCAATGCGGGTGGCGTGTTCACCCAGCCAGCCTATCCAGAGTCACTGTGGCGGAAATGTATTCCCAACCAAGATGAAGAGACTTGTACGTGACGTGGCGCCGGTCTTTCTCAGGGCGTTGGAAATGTGGTTTTCCACCGTTCTGGCGCTGATCCGTAGACGCTCCCCTATTTGGACGTTGGAGAGGTACCCGGCCAGCGCAGCGATCTCGATTTCCCGCTCGGTCAGGGCACTGGCCTCGAAGGTGTTGAAGGACAGCTGCTCGTTCTCTGAGGGGAACCTGGCAGCGAAGGCCGATGATGCCGTAGCCAACGCTTCAGCCGATGTCGTATCCCCTTCAAGAACGTGGCCACGGAGGGCGCTCCGGAGCAGCATGCCCACCTGGTACACATCCTGGTCCGGCTCGTAGTGCTTCAGCAGCAACCCGAGGAGCTGGTGGTCAGTCTCCACAACGGCGGAAGCAATGGACACGAACTGGTCGTGGACCAGTATTCCACTATCCCTCAGCACTTTCTGCAGCAGGTCCAGGACCCTGCGTCCCGGAGCCAAACAGGTGCACAGCAAGGCCGTCATCTTCGCCTCGAGCACGTAGCCGCTCTTGAGTTGCCGTTTGATGAGTTTGCTGGCGTCCTTGTCGAAAGTCGCGGGCTGCATGTCCGAGGTGGTGACCAAGACGTAAGTCCCTTTGCCAATCCCCGGCAACGGTCCGACGTCGGGCATTTCAGAGCGGGCCTGCGACGCGATGGAGAGCGTCGGCGTGGTGGAGGTGGTGGCTTGGCGAAGGCCGGCGAGCCGGAGCATGGCGTCGTAAAGGATGTCCACCACAAACCCCGGGCGGCCCATGGCGAAGACGCTGCTCATGAGGTACTCCGCTTCGTCGAAGTAGCCGCTGTAGAGCAGTCCGTGAACGGCAACGTAGCTGCTGGTGACCACGCCGAACTGGTCCAGGTTCTTTCGTGCTTCGGCGCGCCAGTCCAGCGCGAACACCAGCGACTCATCCACACGCCCGGCGGCGAACAGGGCATAGCCGTGGATGAAAGGGCGGAGATGCGGGAAGAGCTCGTCGTTTTCGACGTCGTTGATGAGTTTGAGCGCGGCTGTGGGCCGGCACCGGTACAGCTCAAGCAGAGCCTGTGTCAGGACCTCGAACGTCCGTGCGCCCACTTCTGGCGTGCCAGCCGACTGCTCCGGCACCCGTCCGTGCGAAGCACCCAGGAAGAGCATGGCTGCTTCCGCGTCGGCTATTAGCTCCGGGTTGGCGTCCCCGAACGCCTGCAAAACCTCGACGGCGGCACTCGCGCCGCCCGCGGGTATCGCAAGGAGGGCCTTCGTGATGGTGAGGAACAGCAGCTCGCTGGGGTCGGCGTCGTCCGTTGGCGTTTCCGTCAGGACGCGCGCGGTCCGAACGGGATCCACCGGCGCGCCCCAGTAAACGCGCAGCAGCGCGGCAGCGTTGGTGGCCGTCTTGTTGGCTTCCCAGCGTTCGAAGCGGGCACGTTCGCGAACAGCGCTGTGGTCCTGGAAGTGCCGTGCGGTGACGGCGTCGTCGTTACCGCGTTCCAGGCGCAGGGCCGAGAGGACCTGCGAAAGGCAGTCGGCCGTGGAGGTTTCGTCACCCGCAACCTGAGGCGTGGATTCGAGGATCCCGGCGATCCTGCTCCGCAGCAGGTGCCGGTCCCGGAGCGTTCGGCGGCCACGGAAGTAGTCCACGATCACGGGTGGGCTAATAGCGGCGATGGTGCCGTTGTGGTGGTCGTCCATGACGGAGAGGAAACCGCGGCGTTCCAGGCTGTCCAAGGCGTCCGGCGAGACGATTTTTTGCAGGACGTCGATGCGCGCGGTGCCCAGGATAGCCATGCTGTGCAGTGCATTGACGTCTTCTTCGGGCAGCTCAGCGAGGAGTGCCTCGACGCTGCCGCTGAGGTGGTCGTTCCACAGGGTGCCGGCGGACATGTGCCACATGCCATCGCGCCGCACCAGGAGGTTGCTCAGCAAAGCAGTCTCCGTGATCCGAACGATCAGGCGCGGATTGCCTGCGGATTTGGTGAGGATTCGTGCGGTGGTGTCCACGTCCGCGGGGCCGCCGAGCACCCTTGCGATCAGCGCGTGCACCTGCTCGTAGTGCAGCGGATCCAGTTGCACCAGAGCCTCACGCCCCTGGTTGAGGACAGCCAGCTGTCCGCGCGTGAAGTTGTGGGTCTCCGGCGCTGTGGCGATCATCGGCGCGAACGACTGCTGGCGGACGGCTTCCAGCACCGCAAGCGACTCGTTGTCCAGGAGCTGGATGTCGTCCACCATCATCAGGTGCTTGCCCGGCTTGGCGAGCTGGCTGACCATCACATCGGCAAGGTCCAGGACACCGCTCCGGCCCGGGCGCATCTCCATGCCGAGGCCCTTGACGGCGGCGTAGGGGATGTTGCGGTGTGTCCGGAGTCCGGTCACCGAGTGGATAGTGAAACCGGTCTTCTCTGCGCTGGAGACCGCGCTGGAAATCACTGTGGTCTTGCCGCTCCCGGGCGCGCCGATGACGCGTACGCCAATGCCGCGTCCCACGTAGTCGAGGATGCGCTGCACCTCAATATCGAACACCCTGCCCAACCTTCTGTTTCCGTTGACCACTGTCATGCGGTTCACCCCGGAGACTAAGGCCGAAAATCGGCACTAGGGGTCCAAAAGTGCCTTGCACAGGCGTTTTTGGACGAAATTAGGTGGTGATTTCGCAAAATTAGGTGGTGGCGCGGATCGTCTAGGTGGTGGTTTTTAGGCTCGGGTTGGCTCTGGTGGAAGCTCGGGCAGATCATCGGTACCCCTTGCGTGATGGTGTCTTGATGTCCACGCTAGGGGCTTCGGGAAGCGAATTACATGGGTGTAATTCGCTATGTGGATATGTGTTCGACTGACAAGATCTGCACTAGTAGATATATACGATGGGCACGACAAAAAGCAGGGCCGGTCATTGACCGGCCCTGCTCTTGAGTTATCCGAAGACTAGATAGCCTGGATGTTTACTGCCTGGGGACCCTTGGGGCCCTGCTCGACGTCGAAGGAGACCTTCTGGTTCTCTTCGAGGGAGCGGTAGCCCGAGGAGTTGATTGCGGAGTAGTGAGCGAAAACGTCCTGGCTGCCATCTTCCGGGGAGATGAAGCCGAAGCCCTTTTCAGCGTTAAACCACTTGACGGTACCTGTAGCCATAATTTCAGTCCTAACTGAAGGTGGAGATTGTTCCCGACTTTCGGGTCTCCGGTGTGGGGTGTTCTCCACCGTTACTTCAGAAGGTCGCAGACCAAAGAGGACTGCGGGGACTGCCTGAACTACCAAATGCCAAACACAACAACACCGTCAAGTTTACAGACATCTGGCGGTATGGCTAGTACTGGGACGGATTAATCCAGCAGGTGTGGTTTTCTCGTTCATACCAAGTCATCCTCGGTTTTGCGCTGCAGATGCCCGTCCATTCCACGGTGCCATCCCCGGCCGTCGCAATCCGTGAAACTCACCGACGGCATGTAGTCAGTGTTACCGGGGATGGGCTCCAAGACTTTGCCCGGCTCCACATGGATGGGCCACCGCTTCCGCTCACTGAAAAAGTAGCGGCCGGGCGGAAGGATCTTGGCCGATGCTTGGATCTCAGGGATTGCGGTTCCCTTCCCGGCTTTGCCTTCCGACCTGCTGAGCTCCATCCCGAACACAGGGGCATCGCTCGAGTTCACCAGTTCGATCCCCCATTGGAATCCGCCATCGACTTCTCCCCTCACCGGCCAGAAGGCCACCTGCGTGGCTTGCCGCCGCTCCTGCAAGGCGATCGTTCGTTCGTCCCGTTCCCCCTCCAGCTCAAGCATGCGCTGCGCATCCCGCACGGCCTGGCCCGAAAGCCTGGTGGCTCTCATGACATAGACGAGCGTCACCATCCCCACGATCGCACCAACGAACTCCCCCAAGTCAGCCAGGAATTCCATAATCACCCTTCCGTCGCTTCAACGGGGCAGGTGCCTGCCCTTTAGTTGGGTGTCAGGTACGACGGCGGCGTGACGGTTTGGTGCGCATCGGCGCTGTCACCGCCTGGCCTTGCTTGTCGTGCCGCAGAGCGCCGTATGCTGACAGGACGTGAGCATTTGGGGGGGGACATGTCATTGCTCGGATTGAGCCTGTTGGAACTCTTTGTCCAGGCTGATGTTGCAATCCGCACGACCATCAGCGCGGGCGCTCCTCCCCTGACGGTTTTCGCTCTTCTTGCCCTGGTCTTGGCCGTGACTGTCCTCCTGGCTCACACGTTCCGGGCGTTGCTTTGCACCATGGTTGGGCTGGCGGTCCACGCCAGTGCGCCAGCAGTCGATGACAGCCCCCGACCGATTTCCTTGTCATTGGCCAGGTCCGTCCCCAAAGGTGGGACAGGTCCACGCGCTCCGGGTCAGCCTCGCTGTCGCCCCAGGAGCCTCCAAGCAGCCCCCTGAAATCCGTCTCGGACACCTTCGCGTCACCGCTGGATCAGACCTGCGCGCTGCTTGCGCTGCTGCTCTTTGAGCGACCTCATGACAGTTCTCTCACTGCCATCACAAGGAGCTCATCGCAATGTCCCTCAGCACCCTTCTGTCTTCATTTCGTTCCAGGCCCGGCCGATTCCGCTCACGTCCGATCCGTCACTTGCGGCTGCGATGGAGGCTCACCCGACGCCTCGCACTCCGAATTGCCACCAAAGCCACACTGTTCGGTGGCTGGGTCTGGTTTGCGGCCATCTCCCTCATCGGATTGGAAGCATTCGAAATCCTCGCGGGCGCGTTAGCGTTGGCCCCCGAGTTACTCCCGGTTGTGATCCTTGGCCTCGCCCTGACGTGGTATTTCCGTAAACGATTCCGGCGAGTTTTCACGCGTGCGCGGGCCTATCGGCGACTTTGGCGGATGAAGCATCCGCGTGCCAAGTCCGGCATCTGAGTGGTGCGTACGACGGCGGCATGACAGTTGGGTGCGTCACGAACCTTCAGTGCGGCTCACCTAGGGTTGGGGAGAATGTCAGGAATCAGGGGGAACACATGCACAGGGAATACCGGGCTGGTGAATCAACGTTCGGTCCGCTGCCATTGACAAGCATCTGGGAACCGCACGTCCTTAGGGATTTCGAGCTGAGGGTCATCATGCAGGTGGCTGGGTGCGAAGGCATCGTTGCCCGCCTTCTGCTTGGCGACGTCGCAGGTCCCCCGGACATGCCACCCTTGGATGTCGCAAACTACGTAGCCAAGCAAAAGGGCTATCTTCCGCTCTTTGTGGGTTCGGGCAGCGAAGTCCACGTCTCAGAGGGTGGGGAGGAGGTTCTTCGGGAGTTCTTTGCCTCGGATGAATGGAAAGGTCGGAACCCTGAGCAAACGCGGCGCTTGTGAGTTCATTCCCACGCGTGGAACCATCGCGGTTTAGCACCTCAGGCAACTGAAGTAGGACCCGGGTCACCGGCTGCATTTCTCCGTGGCAGCCCTGGCTTCGCGCGACGAATAGCCGGTGTACCAACTCAGTCCCATCAAGCTGAAGGAACCAGCAACCAGGCAGCCGACGGTGAGCAGATCGGATGAGAAGAATGTCAGGCCTGAGAGAAGGCTGGCCGTGAGCCCAAGAAAGACCGTCACGGAAAGCCACTGTCGGGCTGACCACCCACGGACCCGAACGCCGGCGCCGTCGTGCCACCAAAGACGTGCTCGGAGGGTCAGTGGCAGCCTTTGTGTAAACGGAAATTGATCCATCGGGGCAGCATGGCATCCACCACTGACATTTTTAACATCGGCGCCGGAATCGGCGGCCTAAGCCGCGTCCCTCATCTTCTCGGCGCCCAGGCGTCTCTCCAGAATCACGCCGGCAATTGTCGCCGGAACACCGATGAGCACGAGCAGAGTCATACTCCAAAACCCGCTGATCACGTGGGTAAATTGCAAGATCAGAATGGCCGGAACTAAAGCCGTGGATGCCCAGCTCAGTATGCGGAACTTGCGTGCAGTAGTCATCTGGAAATCGTCCCCCTACGAAGTCGTCCAAGAAGCGTATCGTCTCCTGTCCCGTACGGCACGCAGTCGTGCAAGGATGGCACCACTGACAAATGGGGGTGTCCAGTGATTAGTTCGCGTGGATTCGTATGCATTGCGGCCGGATTCGCAATAGCCGGCATGTTGTCCAGCTGCACGTCTGAGCGGGCGACAGAGCCCGACGCCGGCATCCCACCCGTGCCAGGCCCGACCTTCGCGTCACTTGCCGAAGCTCGAGAGGCCGTTGCCGCCGTCGTCGGCTGCGAGAGCGAGCCAACCGCGAGACCGATCGTGAACCCGGACCTGGCCGGGTTCACGGCCGAATATGCGGTTTGTGGCAGCAGGGTCCAGATCGAGTGGTTCAGCAGCTCGGATGCTCGGGCCGACGCCGCGCAGGTCTATATGGATACCTCGCAGCCGTTGGCGATCGTTGAAGGCGAGAACTGGATCGTCGCAGACTTGTCCCTCGCGTTGGAGGAAAACTGGAGCGGCAAGGACCTGGACAAGGTGGCGCAAGAAATCGGCGGAACGTACACGGTCTTGAACGGCTTCAAACAGGCATAGGACACTCGGTCCTGAGCCGCACCCGTCGCTGCGAGTACTCAATCAGAAATCCGGACGGATACTGGCGATGGCTGCGGCACCCAAGGGGTGCGCAGCCATCACCAGTTACTTACACGGGCAAGTGATCGTGCTCAGTTGCGCTGAAGGACAGGGTCGCATCCTCATGCTTGCAAGCATTCAGATACCTTCGGCTGAGCCCCGCGCAGGCTGAGCAGATGGGAGGCTGCCCAGGAACGCTGGGATCACGATCCATTTCGGCAGCAATGTAGCTGTGGTCGCACGCATGGCAGCGGATGCGTGCTTCCCAAATGTCATCCACTTCGTCTCGGGGATCGTTGCGACGGCGGAGGATGGCGCTACGGGTTTGGGCTTTGAACGCCGCTGCGTACAGGACTGACGCAAGAGTCAACGTAAGCGGCGTCGACCAGGTTGCTCCGAATGGACCGCCGAACTGGTAGAGCAACGCACCGAGTAGTGAACTGCCAATCCAAATCCAGCTTCCCAAAGTGAAGCGGGCCAATCGCCCTGGGCGGACTTCCGGCAGTCCATTCTTGTCGCCTCGCGAGCTGAAAAGAATGTGGACGAGCATGATGCCAACCCACGATGCAATGAACGCACCCTGCCAGGCAAGGGCAACAAGCACGTAGTTGAGAACGTCGGTGAGCATGATCAGGTAGGTGATGGCACCACAAATCAGCACTGCCCATGCTCGTGGAAGCCGAGCGCGGAAGAGCCTGGTCCAGAGGGCTTCCATGTTGGTTGAGGCTACGTAGAAGTTGGCAGTGTTAATGCGGGCTTGCGTGACCCAGACCAGGAAGAGACCCCATCCACCCATCAGCGTGACAATGAACTCGACGATTGCCGTGGAGGATACGCCACCCGCAAGGCCGGCGGAGTAGGCGATGAAAATACCGATGAGACCGTTAGCCAGGTAGACGAAGACGTAGAAGACGGGTCCGAAGGTGACGACGCCGTTGACCTTGGTGTCGCGTGGTTTGCCGAAGCGGGCGAAGTCCATGGTGAACATCATGAGGACGAGGACACCCAGGTAGATAAAGAAGGCGTATAGCCAGCCAGGCGCAGCAAGGCTTGTGGCTTCTTCGGGGGTATGTGCGAGCCAGGCCGACGTGTCTGCGTGGGTGGCAGCCAAGACGATCACCAGGATGAGTCCGCCCCAGTAGACCGGAAGCAAGGCAGCGTTGTACTTGTCCATCCAACGCCTGATTCCGCCCATGACCAGTGGAAGGTTCATGGCCACTGCGATCGCGTACCAGATCCGGATATCAATGCCGCCGATATATGCATGGAAGGCATGGGCGATCATTGAGCTTTCAAACACGGCGTAATAGATGGAGGTGGCCGCGAGGATGAGCGGGGCCACGATGGAACCTGAGGCACCGAACAGCCGCTGGGAAACGAGTGCGACTGTCAGGCCTGTCTTGGCCGCGTAACTGGAGAAGATAAAGCCCAAGCCTCCGAAAGCCAGGCAGGCCAGGACTATTCCGATAAGGGTGTCGACGGTTCCAACGACTGCGGCCAGCGTTGCCGCGGTGACGAGGTAGAACATTCCGCTGACCAGCGAGTACCACGACATCGACAGGGACTTCTTGTTACTGCGCCACGAGAGAGGGACTACGTGGGTGGTGTAGTCCTCGGTCGCGGCTTCTTTCACGACGCGAGGGTCATCCACGTAACTGACCTGTAAGGGCTGAAGGGGGTGGTCCGGAGTGGACATGGGAATTCCTTTGCAAGTGACGTACCAGCTCAAGTCAGAGCTGGTGTTGGGGGGAGAATCACTTGGTTGTACGGGAGGCGGCGATGACTCCCATATCTGGAGTTTGTCCGACCTTTGGACCTAAGTCAACAGTTTTTATGAATCTCGTTCATTTTTTGTCGCCTTGTTGACCTGGCCCCCTCGTGTGACTACGCTCATAGGTACTTGGTTGGACCATTGGACTATCTGCCACTGGCGAGGCAGGATATTTAGGAGCAGTACCTTGACCACTAGTTATGAAGACCGCGTCCGGGAACTCGGTCTGGAGATACCGGACTTCAAAGTTGACGGCTACTACGGAGCCGACACCTACGGGAGCATGAAGCCGCACCATATCGTGGGGAACGTTCTGTACCTCAGCGGTCATACCCCGGACAAAAGCGACGGCACGGTCCGATACCCAGGGCGCCTCGGGGCCAACCTCAGCGTCGAGGAAGGTTATGAGGCCGCCCGTCTGACGGCGCTGAACTGCCTCGGCGGAATCCGCTTAGCACTCGGCTCCTTGGACCGCGTGAAAGGTATCGTTCGTTCGCTGTGCTTCGTGACCTCCACGATGGAATTCACTGAAGTCCACAAGGTCTCCTCGGGCGCCACAGACCTCTTCGTGGAGGTGTTCGGCCCCGAAGTCGGGCTGGGTGGGCGGGCAACTATCGGCGTTATGAGCCTTGCTGGCGGCAGTTGTTTCGAAAACTGGGTCACCGTGGAGATCCTCGACTAGCCGGACGGGCGTGGGTTCTGCGGCTGGTAGGTTTGTCTAACCAATTCAGCGGAGGTAAGTATGTCGTCCATGAGCAGTCTTTCCGTGGCCAGCGGCCCCCTTTCCGAACGGTTAAGTGAAAAGCTGATCCGGATGATCACCAACGGTGAACTCAAGGCAGGCGACAAACTTCCCAACGAACGCGAATTGGCCCAGACCGCCGGCATATCCCGCACTTCTGTCCGGGAAGCCCTGCGCGAGCTGGAGCTGCGAGGCCTCATAAGCCGCAAACCAGGACGCGGGACGATTGTCGAGGAACAAACCAGGCCCGAGCTCCACGCAGGAATGCTCGGAGCCATGGATTCCTCACAGAGGATGCTGGCCGAGGTAATGGACCTGCGCGCAGTGGTAGAACCTCCGATGGCTGAGCGTGCCGCTCTCCGCGCGAGAGCCAGTGAACTGGGAGTTCTGCTCCAACCACTGGAGCTTGCTGAGAGTGAACTCCGCCGCCGGGAACCATCCCTCCAACTGCTCGTTCGGCTCGACGTCGAGTTCCACGCTGCAGTTGCGAAGCTAACCCGCAATCCCATGCTGGTTCAGCTCCTGGGTGTCGCCAACGAATGGATGGCACCTTCCCGGGAGAGAACCCACCAAACCATGGCTCGAATAGAGCAATCCGTGGCCGCGCATCGGAGGATCTACGAGGCCATCCGCGCCCACGACGCCGACGAAGCACGCGCATCCATGTCCGGGCACATCCACCAGGTCGCCGAGGCCATCGGCGTCGGCGCCTGGGACCCTGACACACCAAACGAGAAAGCACCCTAAGCAATGAATCAGAACTCCCTCACCGGGGCGGCGGCCACTCCGCATTCCGGAGCGACGGCCGCAGCCCATCGGGCATTCGCCGAAGGTGGCAACGCCGTGGACGCTGCCTTGGCTGCGGCAGCCATGCTCACCGTTGTCTATCCCAATCAGTGCACCATCGGCGGCGATGCCATAGCCATGGTTGGTACCCCCGACGGAAACGTCACAGTGGTCAATGGCAGCGGGCGCTCCGCCCGCATCACTGACCGCAACAAATACATAGGACCGGACGGCTTCGTGCCTGTGGCCGGAGCTCTGAGCGTCACCGTGCCCGGCGTTCTCAGCGCTTGGGAGGTGCTTGCCGATAAGTGGGGACGTCAGCCTCTGGCGGCAGCCCTGCTCCCGGCTGCAGCCGTGGCAAAGGCCGGGGTCACCGTAGCACCTGGTGTAGCCCGCGACCTGATGCGCGAACAGCATCTCCTGTCCCAGGATGCGGGATGCCGTGAAGTATTTTTTCAGGATGGGGTTGTCCTCAAGCAAGATGAAACCCTCAAACTAGTCCGCCTTGCAGAGACGTTGACCCGCCTGGCTGAAGATGGCGTGAATGCCTTCTACCGGGGACCCATTGGCGAAAGCGTTCTTGAAACACTCCGTAGCTTGGGCAGCGAGCTCACCCGTAAGGACCTTGAGGATCACCAAGCCACCCTTGAACGCCCCGCTTCCGTAAAGTTTGCCGGGACCGAATACCTCAGCGCCGCAGGCAACAGCCAGGGAACCTTTTTCCTCCAAGGCCTGGCCGCGCTGGATGTCGTGGCTGACGAGCTGGGGCGCATCCCCGACCCGGATGGCGAAGACGCCGGCGTCATCGCCAGCATCCTCGCCTCAGCTGCTCGAGACAGGGATCAGTACTTGGGCGATCCCTCACATCGCGAGGTTCCAGTCGGCGTCCTGCTGTCACGCGAAACCGCCGCCGCGACGGCACAGCGCGCCCTCGCTCGCAGTCTGTCGGGCAGCACCACCGGACGCACCTACGCCCGACGAACCGGCGATACGGTGGCCGTCGTCACCGCTGACTCAGAAGGAAATTGGGTCTCGCTCATACAGAGCGCCTTCCACGCTTTTGGATCTTGCGTCCTGGATCCAGGCACTGGAATTCTCCTCCACAACAGGGCCGCCTCCTTCAGCCTCACGCCGGGGGCGGCCAACGAATTGCGGCCATCCACGCGCCCTCCGCACACGCTCATGCCAGTGCTGGTTCGAAAAGGCGGAAAGCTGGTCGGGGCGCACGGCACGATGGGCGGCCGGGCGCAACCCCAGGTCCATACCCACCTCGCACTGAACTTGGCCTTGGGCATGGCTCCCGACGCGGCGTCCGCCCGTGCTCGATGGATCATCGGGCAGATGGAAGCCGGAGCGGCCGCGGCTGATGATGCCGCCACTATCGCCATCGAATCAGGGGTCTCCGGCCGTGCGGTCCAAGCCCTGCACGCCGCAGGATTCCGTTCCAAGGAACTGGAAGCCTTCGACGACGCAGCCGGCCATCTGCAGGTGGTTCGGCTATCCGAGGATGCGGCCTCCTTCGCGGTAGGGTCCGATCCCCGTTCCGACGGGTTGTTGGCGGACGGGACGTAGCCGGGTGGCGTCACAACGAATCACGTTCTGGTTGATGATCGCCGTGAGTTTCGGTACCGGAGCGCTGGATGCTGCCACTTATCTGGGCATGGAGCATATTTTCGGCGCGAACATGACCGGCAATGTCATCCTGGTAGGCCTGGCCCTCGCTGGATCAGAACACATAACGCTCTGGGGACCCCTCACCGCGCTCGGTGGCTTCGCCTTCGGTTCGTGGATCCTCGGGCTGATCCTGCGAAGGTTTCCTCCCAAGAACGCTAAGGATACGGCCGTCATCCCCGTGTTCTGGTTCATCGCTGTCGGCATGGTTGCCGTCACAGTCCTCATGTCCCTGCTGCCCCTCAGTGAATCCCTGATGCATGCCGCCACGGTGGCCATCGGCATCTTCATGGGCTTTCAGGCAATCGCAGCGCGCCGGGTGGGGGTACCGGACGTTTCCACGGTAGTCATCACCTCTACGTTGTCCCTGCTCTTCAGCGAAGCAGGACGTTTTTGGGGTGGCGCTAAGACGGCAGCGACCCTTCGCCGGCTCGCGGCCGTCATATCGATGTTCTTGGGTGCAATTGCCGGAGCTCTCCTCGAACATCATGCCCTCTGGTGGGCTATGGCCGTCCCGGCGATCATCCTGACCGGTGTTGCCCTCACACTCACGCTGCTCAGGCCTGTAGGCGTCAAAGACTCCCCCGCCAAAGCGCTCGTCTCTGCATAAGCTTCGCTTAGGGGTGGGTTGGAGGATCAGTGATCCTCCAACCCACCGGGCGTCCCTGCATGTCTTCCGAAGGATCAGGCGGCCTGCCGAATATGGTGGTCTAACACTTGACCCCAGGAGCCGTGAATGACCGACGACGCTACGTCCGAGCCCGCCCCGGAACTCGAAGGCCAGACCTCCATCCACGACTACATCGCCCCAACGCCGGCCACCACCCCTGTAGAACTCAGGGAGCCGACGGACGCGGAGATCGCAGCATTCTTCGAGGCCCAAAACAGCTGAACGGCCCCGCCAAAACCCATCCCCAAACAGGAGCCCCAAGCGTACAATCCACGCCATGGGATCTGCCCCAGATACCGTGATCATCGGCGCCGGCCAAGCCGGTCTCGCCACCAGTTACTGGCTCACGCAGGCTGGCGTCGAGCATCAGCTTCTCGAGCGACGCGACTCCCTCGGCGGCGCGTTCCAGGACCGCTGGGACGGGTTCTACATGAACACCCCCAACTACACGCTCGACCTCCCTGGGATGCCCTACACCGGCGATGACCCCGAAGGCTTCCTGCCCCGAACCGCCATCGTAAATCTGCTCAGGCGATACGCCGAAAAGATCAGCGCTCCGATCCATAGCGGCGTCGACGTCACCAAGCTGTCGGCCGGAACGGACGGCACTTTCAGCCTCGAAACCTCGCAGGGCAGGCTGGGAGCCAAGAAGGTGGTGCTCGCGACCGGCGCCTACCAGGTTCCCAAGGTGCCAGCCGCGGCCGGCAAGCTTCCCAAGGAAGTCACTCAGCTCCACACGCACGACTACCGCAATCCGCAGCAACTGCCCGATGGTGCTGTGCTGATCGTTGGGACGGGGCAGTCGGGCGGGCAGATCGCCGAGGAACTGCACGACGCCGGTCGCGAAGTCCACCTGGCCGTCTCCACCTGCCCCGAGGCGCCCCGCCGATACCGCGGCCAGGACATCCTCTACTGGCTCCTCGAAACCGGCAAACATGGCCCCGACTTCGGCGTCAACGCCCTCACCCGCGAGGCGCTCCCGTCCCCCGCCGCCCGCATGGCGTGCAACCCGCTGCTCTCCGGCACCGACGGCGGCCACGACATCCACCTCCGCGAACTCGGCCGCCGCGGCATGCACCTGCACGGCCGCCTGGAAACAATCGACGACGGCGACATCACCTTCAGCGACGACCTCCCCGAACGCCTCACAACAGTCGAGCAAGGCTTCAACCAACGCATGCGCAAAGCGATCGACGCGTACATCGCAGCGGCTGGGCTGGATGTGCCTTCACAGGCACCGGCGCCCGACGACGGCTGGCTACCTTCCGAGCCTGCTACTTTGAACTTGGCTGACGCTGGCATCACATCCGTGCTGTGGGCGACCGGGTACGGGCTGGACCTGTCGTTCATCGACATCCCGGTGCTCGACGAGTGCGGGTATCCGCGGCATACCGGCGGCGTCACCGAGCAGGCCGGGTTGTACGCCGTGGGACTTCCTTGGCTGACACGGCACTACTCATCGATCCTGGGCGGGGTGGGTCTGGACGCGAAGTTGGTCGCCAGTCAACTGTCTCGCCACGCATAAGCCGCCCTCGGAGGCTATTGCTTCGTCCAGGCTCCGCAGCGCGTCGTCTTGAAGTCCTGCCCCGCGGACAACGTAACCGTAGGACGTCCACCGCTAACTATGTCGTTGTCGATAATGTCCGATCCGTTAGAGCCGGTCCGGTAGATGCCCCAATAGCAGCTAGAGGAAACTTCGGCGTCGGTTCGGTATGTGCCGGGCTCGATGTCGACTCCCACCGTCCATGTGCCCTCTCGTACTGTGTTTGCAGCCTTCTGCCTTTCAGCCACAGTTACCGCATCTTCGCGCTTCTTCACAGCAGCCTCGGCAGACTTGACCGCTTCTTCTCGCTTTTGGAGTTCTTGGCCGTAAGAAGCCACCCTGACCTCGCGCGCTTTCATTCCGTCTTCAAGGGTTTTCAGGTCGGTCTTGACCTTGTTCAAATCGCCGTTTACGCGTGCGTTGTCCGCATACAGGCTCTGGTACTCATCGCTCGCCTTGGGGTCAGGAAGTCGCGAACCCAAGAAGACAGCCCCGCCCAAGAGAACAACCATCGCGGCCGCAACCCAGATCCACCGCCGCCTACGCGGGGACTTGGGGGTCGCTTCAATGTCGCCCGAGTGGGCGACTCCACCGTCTGTGATTGTGCCATCTTCCAGGAGAGTTTTTCCATCATCCTGAACTGCTGTCGACCTTTTGAACAGCTTCTTGAATCTTGATCGAGACTTTGACGACACGTCCTGCTGCGTTGGCCCACCGTCTTCCGCATCCTGTGCAGTTGCGTTGTGGTGGTCAGCCGGAGGCTGGGACGGGAGAGCCGACGTGTTACGCACGTCTTCGTTGTGGGACATGGGGAACCTGTTCTTCTTATCGCGTTAGTGAGGTCGCTCAGTGGCGGAGTCGTGGGCTGTGGAGCTGCCGATTGTCTGGTGTCCCTACTCACCCGTCACGCGAAGAACCACGCTCGCGCCGGTATTGGGGTGGTAACTCCATGAAACAGCGAAGTTATCCCAGGATTCACGCTGGGTCCCGTCCAAAGCGCGAGTAGATCCCATCTGGTCCCGAACATAGTCAGGGACGTTGACCGCCTTCAAGACACATTGAATGTCCGTCCATGCCAGACCATCAACGTCCTCCTCGCCCTCTCCGTCGAGCGACAGCGTGCGTCCTTCGTCGCCAAGCTTGGCGTAGGTGGATTTCCCCGAAAGTTTGCAGGTGTTAACTGCTGCTGGAAGAGGTCGGGGCTTCTTGGCTTCCGCATCTGCTGCCGCCGCTGCCTCAGCGGCCTGCGCGAGTCCGGTGACTGCTACAGTTCCAAGGATTCCCAGAAGGAGCCCAACCAGCAGTCCGACCGCCCCGAAGAGGAATGGCTTGAAATTGCTCGGCCGCTGTGGCACCGCCACGCTCGGAGTACCAAAAGGGCCGTGCTGCCTCAAGTGCGATGGCTGGTGGATTCCCTCACCGGCAGGCGGAAAATCACCAGGCTGATGTTGGGGTACTTCGGGGATGTTCATTCTTCTCCTGGGGTGCGAGTTCAGAGTTGGGACGCGGGTTCCTGCGGCGCCCATTTGTGAGTAACAGAGATTCGATAGCTCGCTGGATATGACCAACGGGGAATGAGCTACGCGGACGGAGATGAGTGTATATGTACGCAAGCCAGATGCGAGTTTTACGATCTGACGGAACCCAGGTGCTACGCCCGAGCGACTTGATAGTTTTATCCGACTTACACCGGTGTACAACTAGCTTTTGACTGGCTCTGCGCGGATAAGCGGCTATTGCTGTCCACAACGGATTCCGCTTGGAAAGGCGGTTTCTCAAGGAGAATCCGCCAGGGCCCGATACCTTGCACATGCAGCCCAATAGGCTGGTCCTAAAGCACCCGACCCAATGCAACCCCTAGGCATGCAGCATCCGGAAGATGCATCCCTCTCTTTCAACTGAAGAAGTGCGGGAGAAACCTTGATCCAATCTTGAGATATTACTGAACAGCCCGTTTAAATGCCTCGATGATTTGCATTTTGTTTGCAACTGCCAGCAGTCAATTTCTGGCAGTTCTCCCACGAGAAGCCGGCTGCTGCTAGCGTCACCTCATGACAGATCATTCCCTGTTTGAGTCAGCTTTGCGACGTATTTGCTCGACACGCCAGGCACTGCGCTGGCTCGTCGTCCTAGCCGCGGTGTGGCTCTTTAGCTCCGTTGCCTTGTCGCTTCAGTCTCGGGAGAGTTTATCCGGGATAAGAGGAACGTCGGTCGGCGACGTTCTCGGAAGCGTGTTCGGTAGGCTGCTGCCCGTCGTCGCCCCCGCCGCTGGACTCATCACTGTGTTGGTCCTGACCGCAGCTGCCATCCGCGCGTCGGACATTCGTCGTCGAGACCCGCAACGTCGGTTCAGCACGCACCAGAGACGCGAGGGAATGAAGCGGGCCATTGGGCAATGCGAGCTTGAGGCGAATCGTGGCCGAAGGTGCTCCAAGTCTGCCGATACGGCGACCACTTCTATCCCTGGTCCAAAGGGGGTTCAACGTCTTTGAGAAACTTCGTTGCAGCGTGCGGTCATTGCAACCGATCAAAAGGGCGCCCGCACCCCAAGCCCCGGACAACTGACTCGGCTGGAGCGCCGCCGTATGCAATACGTGTCACACGTCGACGCCGTCTCAGTGGGCGAGCGTAGAAGCGCATGAGGCCATTTGGCCAGGCTGCGTCGGCGCGCCCCCTGCTGGATCACGCACCGTTCTGCCGACGGGCGACGTGCCACCAGACAAAAGAATGGCCCCTTGACGTTCTTACCCTTAGCAGCAAATGCTCGACGCTCAGGCCGACTCGTTGCATGGGGGCGCCAATACCCTTGAGAGTCCCGAAGCGGGCGCAGCCCGACGTCGCAGCGCAACGAACTATGAGGTGCCCGGACTTGGCTCCTATATTGTCACCGCCTTCTGAGAAGATTAATTGGTGACTACTGAACTATGGCGCCCGCTCGGCTTCGAAAACAACGTCCCGAGATACGATGCACTCCATGACGGCATACCTGCGTGGATGGAGGAATCTTTCTGGAGTTGGATGCGGCTACGTCTGACCATCACCCGCAAGGGAAGCTACAACTCAACGCTTCGATCCATGAATCTGAGCCTACTCCGTCAGGTGGAGCGTATCTGCAGGATCAAGGTTGAGTATACGAACTCCTCAAACGTCACCGAGGGAATGGCTTTTATTCGAAACCGAACTAAACAAATGAACGCAGAATTGGTCGTTGCAGATTACTTGCTGGCAGACCATGCTTCCGAAAGCGCTGCCACAGACCTCGAGTTGATCCTTGAGGAATCGGGTTCAAAATGGCGTGTAGGCGACCGTCATGGACGGCTCGGCTTGGTTCAGCGCGTCACTAGGGGGGTCCAAGACACGTTCGACCGGACCATGGAGTCGTCGGGTCATGCGGGAAACCGACTTGCCGAGGCTTGGGAAGCTGCCTACGGGGTCTCCCCGAACCCGTCACTTGCCTATTCGCTTGCGGTGAAGGCTGTCGAAGATGCCGCTGTACCAGTCGTTTGCCCGAATGATTTCAATGCCACGTTGGGAAAAATAAATGCACAACTCCGTCATGCCGGAGATTGGTCATTACCCTTGGCACGCGAAGACGCTTACGCCACTACGAGCTTCACGCTCGTGGGGATGATGAAGATGCTTTGGGCAGGTCAGGCGGACCGCCACGGTGGAAATCACGACCCCGACCTCGTAATTACGCAGGAGGCAGCGGAGGTAGCCGTCACTACGGCAGCAACGCTGGTTCAGTGGTTCGCATCAGGAGCGGTTGCGCGCCGCAACTCTAATTAGCGGTCGCAATACGTATTTGTCGATAGTTTAGGGCCTGCAACCGTTGTGCGTGCCGACTGTCGGGCTGCCGGGAGGCACCGAAAATGAACCCAATTCGCCAAAGAGCCTCTCCGAAAGCCGAGCACCGATGTCTCTGGACGCGACGGAGTAACCTAAAGAGCTACGACAGAGCGGTAAGCCCGACGGACCCCGAATCGTGCGGCGGGGGCACTTGCTCAGCGGCGTGCTCTGGCACGGAGGGGCGTAGACCCTTGGGGATGTTCTTCACAGCGTCTACTAGTTGGTCATAGTCCCTTATCCGGCCCTGGTTTAGCAGTCGATCGAAAGTATCACCAGGGCTCCATTTGTTTGAACGCCGTTGCGCCCGGACCTTTTTCATAGCTCTCTTAAGAGCGGGCAGGTCGAGGTGGTACACATAGTCAACCGAGCCCGAGCCATCAGCAAGAATCTTCAGCATCGCCGGGCGAGGCTCCATCGTGATGACGGCGTAATGGGGCATCGGCCCCCGGCGTTGAGAAGCCAGCTTTGAGCCCTGCGAGACACAGTCTTGCGCCCGGTCCGTCCTAAGTGACCACTTCGACGATAGCCCGAGATGGAGAATCGGTTCCATCGCCTCCTGCTCGGAAGCGCATGTTATGTCCAGATTCAGCAGGGACTCCTCCGGCATGTAGAGCTTCAGCCGCTCACTCATACGGTCTTGCCCACGGAATACCTCCTCCGCGTCCGCTATCGCAGTCCGCAACTGGTCCACCGGCCCAGACGAAGGCAGCGCAGACGCCAGCCGCATCAGATGCTCCACGTGCGGCATTACATCTTGATGGCCACGCCGAAATTCCGGAAATACCCGTAAATGTGCGTATTGCTCGAATGCTAATGCTGACGGGCCGCGTCGTATAAGCAGGTCGCTCCGGTGGGGCTGAAGGTCATTGACTATGGCAATTTCCATGTTGGCGCCAGGATCGTCCCCTACGACCTGCCCTTCTGGAACTCCCATCTCCTCGAAGAGCGCCAGACCAAGTTCAATCGAACCCTTGTCGTTGTTATCGGAGGTGTTCGGGTTCCCGTTCTTGGGTCTGAAACCACATAGCGAGGCAGCGAAGGGTGCAGGCATAGTGCCGACTCTTTCATTAACCCGATGAAGAGTGCGATGTGACACACCAGGCCACAATAAAGTCGGACCCTCCTGGAACGATAGGATGACTACCGGGAAGGCATCATGGACACACGAACAATTGACCTATTTGCAGGCGCCGGAGGACTGTCTCTCGGCTTTGAACAGGCGGAGTTAGGCTACCAACCAGTCTTTGCCGTCGAGATAGACCCAGCTGCAGCACGGACCTACGAACGGCACTTCGGTGGTCATGTAGAGACCGGCTCGGTGACGGACATCGAGTCTTTCCCTGAAGCTGACGTCATTATCGGCGGGCCACCATGCCAGGGATTCTCGCCGCTGGGGCGGGACCGTGACGATGCTTCACGTGCCGAACTCAACGAGCTGTGGCAGCAGTATCTGCGCGCCGTTCGCCAGGTTCAACCCGCGGCGTTCGTCATAGAAAACGTGCCCGAATTTCAAAAATCGGCTCAGTTCATGGCGCTTCTAGAAGCAATGGAATCAGATCCGGTGCTGAAGGAATACGCATTCGCGTATGGACCGCTCAACGCTGCAGACTACGGCGCGCCGCAGCGACGAATCCGCGGCATCTTCATGGCCGTTCGCAACGCCAAAGAAGTCGAATGGCCTCCACCCGCATCTCACGGACCCAACTCTGTCGACGGTACTCCTTACGTGACCGTTCGGGATGCAATCGGCGATCTACCGGAGTACCCAACGGCGACAGAGCCCGAGGTTGTTGCAGGTCTTTATGGCGATCATCAGGAGCTTCATCTAAAACGTAATCCACGCCCGACGAGCCTGGAGCGATACAAGGCCATTCCCGAGGGGGGAAACCGGTTCGACCTCGCCCGCAACCGACCGGATCTCCTCCCCAGATGCTGGGCCGAGAAGCCAACGGGAACGACCGATGTGATGGGGCGACTTTGGTGGGAACGTCCCTCGCCAACTATTCGCACGGAGTTCTTCAAACCAGAGAAGGGCCGGTATCTCCATCCGGAGGCTCATCGCCCCATCACCCATCGAGAAGCGGCCCGTCTTCAGGGCTTCCCTGATAGCTTCATTTTTGAAGGCTCCAAGATTGAGATAGCCCGCCAAATCGGCAACGCCGTACCGACAGCACTAGCGCAGGCCATAGCTCGACACCTGCATCACGCGCTTGTGGCGCAGCGCGTGGCAGGCGTCGCATAGCAACGGATGAGCCGCTCTGAACGCCCAGAGCGGCTCATCCGCCTCCAAAGGTCCAGTAAGGACTTGGGTCTCTGGCAGGAGCCCTGACTCAACGCAACAGGACACCGTCCAGCGGCTGCGTTCCTGCGAGCCGCCACCTGGGCCGCGCTCACTCTGAAACTGGGGTGATCTCCTCGTTATCAGGCTCCAAATGTCGCCTCGGTGAGTCGTCGGTGCCAAACAAATACGGTCGGAGCACCGCACTTTGGGATGGATGCCGGAGCCAGTCCATCGCTTTTTTCTCAATCTGGCGAATTCGCTCACGCGTTACACCGTAGACCTTACCGATCTCGTCCAGTGTCTTGGGCTCTCCGTCTGAGAGTCCGAAGCGCATAGCCACCACATCAGCTTCGCGTTCACTCAGACTATCGAGTAGGGCGTGAATTTGTTCTCGCAGGAGGACGGTTTCGACTTCGCGTTCCAGGTCAGCATTGGGATCCGCTCCGTCGCAGAGGTCGCCCAACGTGGTTTCTCCCTCAGGACCAACCGGGGTGTCCAGTGAGAGGATGTCCTGTGGGCCGAGCAAGAGGCATTCTGCCACCTGCGAATCGATTAGGTCACAGGCCAGGGCCAATTGGTGAACCGATGGTTCCACGCCATCCACTGTCAGACGGGTCCGGGTATGCCAGACCCTCTGCACGCGCTCATACATGTGAACGGGCAATCGAATCATACGTGCCTCGTTAGCGATGGCCCGGGTAACCGCTTGGCGCACCCAATTCATTGCGTAGGTCGAGAACTTATTGCCCATCGATGGATCGAATAGCTCTACGGCACGGATCAAGCCGATTACGCCGTGTTGAAAGAGATCTTCGTAAGTCATGCCGGGCGGAGCGTAGTGCTGCGCCACCGAGTGCACAAGTCCCTGGTTGTGCAGCAGCAGGCACTCCGCCGCTGCCCGTGGTTCGCCGGCCAATCGAGCGAAGTCTCCCTGGGCTAGCGGCTCGCCGCTAGCCCCACGGACCAGGATGGCCAATCCAACCTCCTCTTCGGGCTTGAGCAGAATTCTGGCGAGGTTAGCGATGTGACGATCGCGGTCTATTCGTCGACGAGCGGAAGCTACAGGATCAGGGGTTAGCAGGGGATGGGTTGTTGGCGAGTCCACCGAGACCTGAGGTTTCTCGACCACCGCACCTCGCGGTTCCACGACCAGTACAGGCTCATCGACAACGCGCGCGACGTCTTCCTCGATCACGATGCCCGCCTTGGCGAGCAGCCGTTCTATCTCGCTGTGAAGTCCTTCCGAAGGAGACTGCAGGGTGCCCAGCACTCGTTCGACTCGGGTGCGGCGAATGACTCGTTCGTGAACGAAAGGCTGAAGTCGAGCGAGTATGCGGCCGAGGTACTCAATGTTCAACTCGGGGCCCCCGCAACGTGCTTTCACATCCACGCGGATGAATGTATCTGCAGGTAGGATCACATCCCAAAGACACCCGTTGGGGGGCAACCTTGAAAATGATTCCTGCCGAGCTGGGCGCCGACCTGACCACGTCGTCGGAGCGACGTGTATTCGATGCGTTGGCGCTCAGCGACAGCCGGGGAACAGCCCTGCACTCTCTTAACCTGCCGACGCACGGATACAAGCTCACCTCGGAGCTTGATTTTGTGCTTCTGCTCGAGGAGCTCGTGCTAGTTGTCGAGGTCAAGGGGGCTCAAGTCTCCTGTAACAACGGTTTGTGGACGTACAGCGATCGTAGCGGACACTTCCGGCAGGACAGGGAGGGACCATTCAAGCAGGTCACAAGCGGAATGTATGCCCTTCGCAATCGGCTGCGAGAACGCTTAGGTGTATTGGTCGATGACATCGCCTTCGGCTTCCTGGTAGTCACCCCAGATATCGATCTGGCGCTAAGCAGTTTTGAGTGGGACGCCGAGACATATTGCGGGCGCGGCCAGTTCAACCGCGACTTCACAACGGCGGTAAACCGAGCGGCCACCTACTGGCGGGGACGCCAGGCCGACAAGCATCCCATCGACAAGAGCATCCACGTCCAGCTGGTCCAAGAGCTACGCCCAAGCTTCGACCGCTCGCCTCTGCTCGACGCCCGGGCCAGCGCCCTCGATGCCGCGCTTGTACGACTGACCGACGAGCAGTTCTCGCGTCTCGATCTCATCAGCGAGGCACCACGGGTCATCTGCAATGGCGGGGCTGGCACTGGTAAAACCTTTCTTGCCGCCGAAGTAGCCCGCCGAAAGGCGCTCACCGGGCAGTCCGTGTTGTTCACCTGCCGTAGCGAAGTGCTGGCCGGGTTCGTTCGCGATCTATTGGCTGGAACTAGTGTCGCTGTCCATGCAACATCGGAGCTTCCCGTCCACAAAGAGTTCGACGTGGTCGTCATTGATGAGGCCCAGGATCTCATGAATTACGCCAGCCTTGACCGGCTCGAGGAAGTAATTGCGGGCGGTTGGAACAACGGCCAGTGGGTGATGTTCATGGACCAGAACCGCCAAGCCCACCTATACGGCGACTACGATCTCGACGCTTTGCAGTTCGTGCTGTCATTCCATCCCGTGCCTGCAACGCTGCGAATCAATTGCCGCAACACCCGTGAAATCGCCTTCCAGACGCGAGCCTTGACCGGAGCTGACACTGGAGTCGCCGCTGCCGGCGCGGGGCCAGAAGTCAAGTTCGCGCACGTCACCGACCGCGAATCTGAAACCGCGGCATTGGAGGCCTACTTGCGGTCCCTACGCGAGCAAGAAGTTTCGGTGGGGCATGTCACAATCGTGTCCTTACGGGGTGACTGGGAGACAAGTGCTGCCCGGAACTTACGCCAGGCGCGTAAGGGCAGGCTGCGGCTTCTCGACCGGGACACAGCATCCGGTTGGCCGGGTGAAGACCTTACCTGGGCATCTGCCATTAACATCAAGGGTTTGGAGAACAGATTCGTGTGTGTCATCGACATTGACTCCTTAGATTCAGAGACTGACATCGACCTTTTGTACGTCGCACTCAGCCGTCCACGAGCTGGACTCTGGCTGGCAATCAATCCGGCTATCGCCTCACGGTTGGCGGAGCTATATCAAACTCACGCAGCCACGGCCCTCGGCGCCCTGAACAAAGCCGGTGCATGATGGCGCTTGACCAAGCGCGCGCGGACTTCGTGACGTACGTACGACGCCAGCTCGTCGGTCCCTTCTCTGGCCCGAATGAGCTCATCTTCGATCCGCCAAGTCGTCGGTACCTCATGGGCATCCTGTTCCCGCGCAAGGCGTCTTTCGCCGACGTTGAGCAGGAGGGTGAGGAGCAAGACGAGTCGGCCGCGACTGGTGGAGGCGACGAGAACCAGTTCAGTGACGACCCCGTATCGGCAGCCAACGACTTTCTTCCTGCCTCCCAAGGGCTCTCCTTCTTCACCGCTGCTACATCGTTGACAGTCCGGGCACGGGCGGCTGAATACGAAACCTTGAGCGGCGAGACCGCTATGCAAGCACTCTCCGCCGAGGAGCTTCAGGACGGCGGTCCCACCGAAGAGCAGGACGAGGACCCTCGTCAGAAGAAACACGGCTCCACGCGCATCTGGCGGCGAAATCAGCTGGAAGAAGCGACCCTCACGCTCACGGCACAGGACGACGCTCCCAAGACTATCTGGGGCGGCAGCGCCGAGGTGCATGCCCGATGGCGCAAGTACCCCCATGGCAACCTGGTGACGGTGACATTGGTCAACGCACGCACGACCGACACCGAGCATCCCGAACAAGCTTGGGATGACATGCTTCTCCAAGTCGAGTTTGACGTAACCGTCGACAACGCCGAGGTGCTTGAGTACCCGTCGGTGGCACTGGCCTCGCACGATCCAGAGGAGCAGGAACTTCGTCTTCTCTACCGTCGGGCCCGTGTTTTCGCCATTGGGCATGGCTGCTCACCCGAGTGGAATGAATCGAATGGGATGGTCCATGGGGTTCGATCCGAGGTTATGCCATCTTACGTCGTACCGCGCGTCAGCCCCGAGGGCAATGCAGCACAGGTTCTCGATATCGCTTGGCTTGCTGACGAGTCAGTGCCAGCTGACGAGCTGGTCCGGGAGCTTGACACCTTCATCGAACCCTATGCGGACTGGATTGAGCAAATGGCCGCCGAGGCAGAGACACTTGAAAATAAATATGTGGCAGCCGCTAAACCAGTATTGAAACGGCTGGAGCGTGCCCGCGATCGGATGCGCAGTGGAGTGCAAGTTTTTGTCAGTCATCCTGAACGTGACAAGCTCCTCGAAGCCTTTCGGCTGGCCAACCGCGCGATGCTGATTCAGATGAGGCACAGCCAGAAGGACCTTGCCGGAACGCGGCATCCACGCAGCGCTTCTCCGGATCTGCCGACCAGTTACGCGGGCGGCGCCGAGTGGCGTCCGTTCCAGTTGGGCTTCTTTCTAACGACCCTTCACGGCTTAGTTGAACCCGAGCATGAGGACCGCGACGTCGTGGACCTCATCTGGTTCCCCACTGGTGGTGGTAAGACCGAGGCTTACTTGCTTGTCGCCGCCTTCGAGATCTTCCGCAGACGGCTTCTAGACGGTACGAAGGGGGCAGGCACGGCTGTCCTTAGCCGGTACACGCTCTCGCTGCTCACCGCCCAACAGTTCCAGCGTACGGCTTCGACCATCGTCGCCTGCGAGCACCTACGGCGCAAAGACGAGGCGAAGCTGGGTGACGAGCCGATCTCGGTCGGCCTGTGGGTTGGTGACGCCACGACGCCGAACCACTACCTGCAAGCACGAGAACTCTTCGACGAGCTGCGCGACGCGGGGGAAACCGACGATCGCTTTCTCCTCGAGCGATGCCCATGGTGTGGGACCGAGATCGTACCGCGCGAGCATAGCGACGAGGACGCAGACTACGGCATCATCTCGACGGATCGCTCATTCAGGTTCCACTGCACCTCAAGCAAGTGCGAGTTCAACGATGTGCTGCCAGTACTGGTGGTTGATGACGCGCTCTACGAGAATCCCCCGACGTTCTTGCTTGGGACTGTGGACAAGTTCGCTCAGCTCGCCTGGGTGCCGGAGTCGGGGAGGCTGTTTGGCTTCGCCGGGAAGCTGCCACCGTCGCTCATCATCCAGGACGAGCTGCATCTGCTGACGGGTCCACTCGGCACAACGGTCGGCTTGTACGAATCGGCGATAAATCTGCTCTGTGAGTCAAACGGACGCTCGCCGAAAGTTATCGCATCAACGGCAACGATCCGACGTGCCACCGCCCAAATCAGCGGCTTGTTCGGACGATCTGTTGACCTCTTCCCGCCATCAGGCATCGACGCCGACAACTCATACTTCGCCAGCGTGGACAAGGACGCGCCTGGCCGACTCTACGTCGGCATGATGGCTCAAGGCCACACGTCAGACACCGCAGTGGTGCACACCGGTGCTGCCCTGCTGCAGGCGCCGGTTGACCTGGGCCTGACCGGCGATGAGCGAGACGCATACTGGACAGTCGTGGCGTATCACAGCTCGTTACGCGAGCTTGGCCGAACCGTCACCATCGCTCGTGATGACATTCCCTCCCGAATAGACGGTCTGATGGTCGGGCGACCGAAGCGGGACTACGAGGTCGATGAACTGTCTTCGTCAGTGCCGCGGGCCCAGCAGCCGCGTCTTCTTGAGCGATTGAACCTGGAGTGCTCCGATGAATACTCGGTGGACTTTCTGGCCACGACCAACATGCTGTCGGTCGGCGTCGACGTTCCCCGCCTGGGCTTGATGCTCGTAAACGGACAGCCCAAAGCAACCGCCGAGTACATTCAGGCCACCAGTCGCGTTGGCCGCTCTTCGGCACCGGGACTGGTTTTCGGACTATTCCGGTCGACCAAGCCACGAGACCGATCACACTACGAGAACTTCCGTACATACCACTCGGCCCTGTACCGAAACGTCGAGCCGACCAGCGTGACGCCTTACTCGCCCCCGTCCCGCGACCGTGCTCTGCACGCCGCACTCGTGATCCTGGTCCGCCACCGACTCGGCTTGACAGCGGACGGACATGCAGGCGAAGTCAGAAACCGCGCCGCAGAGGTGCGCGACCTGGCGGCTGCCCTGGTCGAAGTCGTGGAGCGAGTAGAGCCCCGGGAACGCGTCGGCGCACAAAACTACCTCGACCGATTCATTGACGACTGGCTCGACCGCGCCAAACGTGCCAACGATGCTGGCAAGCCCCTGTACTATCGGTCCAACGGCAAGGGACATGTCAACCTGCTTAGGCTGTTCAACGCCAGGGGTGACGCGTGGCCAACCCTCGGCTCTATGCGCAATGTGGACATGGAGTCGTTGATCGAGGTCGCCCACGGTGCTTCGGGAGGTAGGAGTAACTAATGCAGCGTAAGATTCGACAGTCTCAGACAATTGTCCCGTTCGGTGTCGGCGCAATCTTCGACTTTAAAGGCGAGTCACTGGTCGGGTGCGATACCTTTCGCTGGGGATCGCGCGGCGAGTCCATCCGGAGCGAGCGGCTCGCAGCCGCGCTCGGCGTCGCCCAGTTCCGCGCGGCCCCGGCGGTGGCCAGCAACGCCTCAGCACCCTCTGCCGCCGGCGTGCCATACGCGCGGTTCCCAACCTGGCTGTTCTGTCAGAAATGCCGCCGCATGACCCGTTGGCGCCGCTCACTGGAGCAGGAGGGCAAAGCCCCGACCTGCGGGAGTTGTCCGGGTAAGAAGCCGCTCGTGCCGATGCGTTGGATTCAGATCTGCGCCAAGGGTCACATGGACGACGCCGACTGGCGGCGCTGGGCCCATTCGAAGAGCACAAGCCTGGAGGCGCGCCAGTGCCAAAAGGACAACCTATTCTTCGAGACACTGCCTGGAAAGGGCGCCGGCGGTCTGGATACGCTCCAAGTGCACTGTCGGAGTTGCAAGAGCCGCCGAAACCTAATGGGCATCACGACGAAGGGATCGCTCAAGGGCATCGGGAGCACGTGCGGCGGTCGACAGCCGTGGCAGCGCTTCGAAGAGAAAGTGGATTGCGATGAGATTCCAATTGCTGTCCAGCGTGGTGCCAGCAATGTGTACTTCCCACTCGTACACTCGTCCATAGAGATCCCCAATCCATCCCGCTCGGACGCCTACAGCGAGAAGGCGTTGGCGATCAAGGCCGACGATTTCTTCCGCCCTCTCCTGACCGTCAACGAAGCTGCTCCGATGTTCGACATGATGGTGCAGACGCTGGCCAACGGGCACGAAGTCGATCCTGGCTTCGTGAAGGCACTAGCACGAGACGAGAAGCAACGCGAGGCTGGCATGGCAACGGCGGTGGTAGCGACGCCTGGCGATCTGCTCGGTGAAGAGTGGGCGGCATTTCTAACACCCACCGAAAACTCCGACGACCCACACTTCCGCACTCGCCACGTCAGTTTGACCGTCGGCACCGGCGATCCCGACAAGACTACATCGTTGCTCACCGACCGCATCGATAAGGTTGTGCTTGCCGACCGGTTGCGCGAGGTTCGCGCGCTGGAGGGATTCCACCGGGTGAAGCCTGGCGGTAAGGACGTGCTTGTCAAGGCAGCCCTGAAACACCCCGTTAACTGGTTGCCGGCCATCGACGTTCGCGGCGAGGGTATTTTCCTATCGCTTGACGAGACCAGGCTCTCTGTGTGGGAAGAGCGGGACGACGTTCGGGCCCGCCTGGACGCGCTCGACCGGCGCCTCGATGCCTCGTTCATGGCTCCGCGACTACGGGAGCGAAGCGGCCCAGTTCTCGCTCCTCGCTATGTCCTGTTGCACACTTTCGCCCACTTGCTGATTCGCCGCCTAGCGTTCGAATCAGGGTACGCCGCCACCAGCCTGCGTGAGCGCATTTACGCCCGGAGCAGCCCTGAAGTGGACGGAACGCCCAAGCAGGCGGGCATCCTCATATATACTGCGGCCGGTGATTCCGAAGGCACCTTAGGTGGCCTCGTTCGCCAAGGCGAGCCCCCCGTGTTGCAAACGACCATGCTGGAAGCATTACAAGACGCCATGTGGTGCTCGTCCGATCCGTTGTGCAGCGAGAACTTAGCTTCGACGTTCGACAGTTTGAACCTTGCTGCCTGCCACGCGTGCACGCTTGTTGCCGAAACGAGCTGCGAGAGTGGTAACTACCTGCTCGACCGGGCGATGGTCACCGGCAACGACCAAGTACAGGGGTACTTCGAACCTGTACTCGACGCCGCCGTCATGGCGGCTGGCGAGGCAGTCAAGGGAATCGGTTGAAGCTTCCCGCGTTCGAGGACCTGTCAAAGGAACAGGA
Source organism: Paenarthrobacter sp. NPDC089714 (assembly GCF_044748905.1). Lineage (NCBI taxonomy): Bacteria > Bacillati > Actinomycetota > Actinomycetes > Micrococcales > Micrococcaceae > Paenarthrobacter > Paenarthrobacter sp. NPDC089714. The sequence continues at coordinate 55,720 of NZ_JBIVGX010000014.1, read as the reverse complement.
TCTCATCTACAGTCTTGAGCTCGACGGCAACTACCTCGTCAGCGGTCCACCGGGGACGGGAAAGTCCGTGATGGCGCTATACCGCGCCCAAATGTTGACTTTCGATGAACGCGAACCTTCGGTCCTCATGTACTCGAGGGTCCTCAAGCAGTACACCGAGCAGGCCGCGACCGAGGCGGACGTGGCGGGCTATGTCAAGACTTTCCACGGTTGGTTCTGGGAATTCTGGCATAAGAACTACGGCGCGAGCCCACCGTCGTTGGCAGGCAACTCCTACCATCACGACTGGGCACAAATCGCACAGGAGTTCATGACTAACCCTCCCGATCTTGCCAGCCTTTCTGACCTCATCGTAGACGAGGGGCAAGATCTGGCATTAGGCTTCTTCCGCATCGCCAGCTTCGTGGCCAAGAACATCACAGTGTTTGCTGACGAGAACCAGCAGTTGTTCGACAACAACACCACGCTACGAGAAATCGAGACTTCCATCGGCGCGCAGGCCCATTTGGTCTTGCGGGGCAACCATCGTAACACCGCAGAGATCGCCGCCGTCGCGGCCAAGTACTACGTAGGTTCGCCCACGGGCGTACCCGACCCACCGCAGCGCCACGGCGACAAACCGAGCCTGCGACGGTACGCCAACTCCGACGAGTTCATCGACTTTGTCGCTCGTTACGTCAAGGCGCGCACCAACCTAAGCATCGGCATTGCCTGCCCAAACCAAAATACTCAGCACAGACTCTTTCGAGAGCTGACGAAACGAAGGCTGCCGATCCCGGTGCAGCAGTACATTTCGAGCAACCTAAAGCACCGTGTGCTCGACTTCGACTCCCCCGCCATCACCTTGATCCACTATAAGTCGCTGAAGGGGTTGGAGTTCGACACCGTGTTCGTGCCTGAATTACAGCAGATAACGGTTGATACAACGTCCGCCGCAACGCGCATGATGTTCTACGTAGTGATGTCAAGAGCGCGCAACGAACTTTATTTATCGTGGAGCGGTTCCTCCGAGGAGCCAGACATCGTTGCGAATCTACAAGGCTTGGTGCGACAACCATGACTGGTGAAGGGCAACGCAGCAGTTTTGAGGTCACGGGCGATCGGCTGGCGCTCAAGGCGAACTCATCGCTCGGGCAAAAGTCAGCTGGGGTTGCCAAACTATCCCCTGCGCTTGCGGTGTCGACGGGCGAGGCAGCCAAGATGGCAGGCGCCAACGCCGTTCCCGCGCCAGCCTCCTATTATGGCGGACCGACCGCCGATGGGATCGCAACCTGGACAGATGCGAGCGACGAGTCGCGGACAATAACGAATACATTGCTTCGAAATGACGATTTACCAGAGAAGGCGCTAAGGCCATCGGTTGAAGTCGGCGCCGAGGTCGTTCAAATATCCGAGCACCGGAGGCTGTTCCTTCTTACCAACCAGATGAATCTCAACGGAATTCTAAGTTCGCGGATCCTGGCCCCACGTGAGTCCTTCCACAAGTACTACGCCGATCTGTTGGAACTGTCTCCTGGTTGGGTGCCTCTGCTGACGATTCCACCGCCCGCTCAATTAATAGAAAGAGTCGTGCGAGAACACGGTTCCGGCGCTGCCGTGCTCCTAGAACTTTCCACGTCAGTTCTGAACGGCCGGGAACTTGGCAGCCCGGTGACCTACATTCGCGCTGCCAAGTTCCTAGATGTCGTTGCCATCCACTTCCGCGAGGAGAAGTCGCTACGCGAGCACCAGGCTCGCGAATACAGCAATGTAAGGCCTCACGATGAACTGCTTAGAGTCAGCCCGCAGCTATTCGAAGCGGCTTCGGAGGATGGGTTTGCGATTGGAATACCTCCGCGAGGATCGTCAATCGACTGGCTGCGAATCGACCGTGCACGAGGTGCCGTGAACGGCCTTCTAGCGGCCGGAGACAGCGGTGAGGGCCTTGCTGTCGCCGCAGGTGTGTTAGGAGCACAACTAATCCCTCCAGGAGCAGTCCTGCCGCCTTGGCTGACTTGGGACGCCATGGCAGGTTCCGTTCCGGTTCGTGTGCCTGCTACAGAGAACGAAGCCGAGCGAGCGGACCGGCTCATCTTCCACGGGGCGTACCGAATACTGGGCCAGCGAGATCGGACCGTCTCCTGGAGACCCTCCGAAGTGCTCGAGGCAGTCGCTGGCGAGATCGCAGCGAAGCAACCCAGCTCGAGAGTTCGGAAGCTAGTCGACTGGAACCTCCAGCATGTAGGTCAGATTGTCAACGTCGAACGCGATTTTGAGCCTTTTCGCAATCCTGGGACCCCGTACGTTGCCGCGAAGTCGTTGCTGATGGTCTTGTTACGACCTGACCTCGGGCAGCTCCTTGATTGGCCAGTCCAGGAGTCAGGCGCTGACCCAACCACGCGCGCGGGGGCGGCCGTCCTGGCTGGTCAATTGCGCGGTCTGGCCCGTGAGTCGGTTAAGCTCCGCAACGTGGCCTTGGACGACCTCACCGCCGCATTTGCCGTGAAAACGGCAAACGGCGTCACGGGTTCGCTCGGTCAAGCAGAGTTTGCGGCCAGCGTGGCCCGTACCGAGCTTCGGCTCGACGGCAGAGAAATACGAACGGCGCCTCCGCTCGGCCAGATCCCCTCTTGATCTTTCAAGCCCTGGGCTCTCAGGAGACTCTGCCAATACCTTTGCTGACAGTGTGCGGGCAAGACCTCCGCCACGCATCGCCGCGCCGGGCGTCTTCACCACGGCGATCCTCACGTTCATTCACAGCTGGAACGAGATCATCATCGCGGTGTCCATGACCAACGATCCTCGGATTCAAACCGCCACCGTCGCGAACTCCAAATTCACGGGTGCCACGGAATTCCAGCCGCCGTTCGGTTAACAGAAGGCCGCGGGCGTGATCGTCACCGTGCCGCTGGTGATCATGGTGCTCGTGTTCCAGCGCAGGATCGTTGAAGGCCTGACCTCGGGGGCCGGTAAATGAGTTCCTGGTGGGAGTCCGTCGTTACCTACCAGGTCTACCCGCGGTCCTTCGCGGGACGGCGGCGGCGTGGGCGACCTCGCCGGGCTCAGCGCACGCCTCCCGTACATTGCCTCGCTGGGGGGCGACGGGATCTGGATGCCCCCTTTCCAGCCCTCGCCGACCAGGGCTACGACGTGAGTAATTACTGCGGCGTGGATCCCTTGTCTTTGGACCATGGCGGAGTTTGATGCTTTGTTGTTCCGGGCGCATACTCTGGGTTTACGGGTTCTCTTGGATATCGTGGCGAACCGCTGCTCCAGCGAGCACCCGCTGTTCCAGGCAGCGTTGGCTGCCGGGCCGGGATCGCCGGAGCGGGAGATGTTCCAGTTTGTGCCCGACGGCGGTGAATCTGCCGCCGAACAACTGGCAGAGCGTCTTCGGCGGGCAGGCGTGGAGTCGAGCCGTGCCGGGGTCTGTTATTGATTCTGATTGGTACCTTCACCTGTTCTCCGCCGGCTAGCCCGACTGGAACCGGCGCAATCCCGCCGTCGGCGACTACTTCGATGGAGTACTCCGCTTCTGGTTCGACAAGGGCGTGAACGGGCCCCGCGTCGACGTAGTGCATGCCCTGTTCAAAGCGGAGGGCTCGCCGGACGCCCCGTCCGTGACCGGCGTCGTCGATGGCCTCCGCACCAACCAGCTCGTGTCCGACCAGGAGGAAGTCCACGAAGTCTATCGGCGCTGGTGACGCATCGCGGACAAGTGCGTGCCGCCGTGTGTGCTGGTGGGCGAGGTCAGCCGAGAGCCCGACCACGCCGCCCACTAGATCCGGGCCGATGAGATGCACCCTCGTTTGCCATCGCGTCCGTGCACCACGAAGCCATCAAATCGATGGCCTTGGCAAAGTCGTCGAGGCGGGGTTGGTTCAGGAAAGCGTGACGGGATCCAGTCAGAATGTGGTGTTCGACGTCGACCCGGGCGCCTCGGAGTTCGGCCGCGAACTGGTCGCCTGAAGCGCGCATGACGTCATTGTCTGCATTGATCATGAGGGTGGACGGGAACCCGGAGAGATCGTGCCCTCCTGGGAAAGCCAAACGGTCTCTAAGCGCCACTTCAGATCCTGCGTAGTTTCGGTTCAGCACATTCAGAACCCACCGGGCGTGCGTTAGCCGGCGATGACCGCGCACTCGCCGTTGGATCTCAGGCGCCCGCGGGTGCTCGGCGTGGAAGAATCCGTACGTAAAGATGGCTCCTCTCAGGTCCAGGTCCATCTCGACGGCACGGAACGCCGTTGAGGCAGCCAAGCAGGCTCCGGCGCTTGCTCCGCCGAGGATCAACCCTCCGTCTGTCTGGCTGCCGACGTGCTGAAGCGCGGTCAGAAGGTCTTCCATCGGTAGCGGGAAGCGTGCTCTTGACCGAGTTCGTCCCTTGAACGCCCAATTCAGTCCAGGGGCGGTGCGAGGCGGTAGTCGACCGTGACCACGGTAACCCCTCTATCAGAAAGAGCCCGGGCAACATCGTGCGCTTCAGGTTGGTCGATTCCGCCAGCGAAGAAACCTCCTCCGTGCGCCCAGACAAGTATGGGAGCTGGCACACGAGCCCGGCTGGGTATTGGCCGGTACCAGCGGAGCCGAACGGGTCCGTCCGGTCCTGTGGCCACCGACTCAAGAATCCCTGAGTCTCTTTTCTCATTGAACGACATCGCCATGAAACCGACCCTAACCGTAAGTGGCAGCCCGCCATCCGAGGTGCTTTGCCTGCCTTTCCGTGACTCAAGCCGCCGTTTCGAGGGCAAGGCCTGTCGCTGTGGTCGTGTACGACCACCTAGATGATTTTTCGCAGCACCTAATTTTGGGTTTTTACCACCTAATTTCCCTCGTTTCGATCTAGGGAGAGCCTTTTTCGCCACCTAGAGGCATTTTCGTGTGTTCACAATGTCCCCGGTTGCGCGGCCATTTCCGGTCGCGGGCACCCACTGGTTGGTGGGTTTGTTTCGAGGGCTATTGGGGGCCTTTTGTATGGCTGTTTTTGATCTGGGCGCGCAGACACTCGCCACCCTGGGTAAGCAAACGGATGCTTCGCATCAGGACCTCGGTGCGTTGGTGCGCCGCTTCGTGGACGCCGTCACCCCACTGGAAGGAAAGTTCAGCGGCGCAGGCAAGGCCGCGTTCGACTCCTTCAAGAACCGCTCCGATGTGGTCGCTTCGGAGTTGAACACCGCGCTGGGTGCGATCGTGCAGGGCCAGTCCGGGATGGACACCGCCTTCACCCAAGGCGACCAGGCCGCCTCCGACACGGCCCGCCGGGCCGAGGGGTCCGCGAACTTCGACGCCGCACGCTTCCAGGGAAGGGCCTAGCCATCATGAGCCGCATTGCCTACGACACGAACGTCTCCGCCCAGGTCCAGTCCGACATCCAAGCTTTGGCTGCGCAGTTGGAGAACCTCATCACCGCCCGGCAACAGGACGTGAACCACGCCATGGCCGACTTCCGCGCAGACGGAGTCGACGCCGAATACCAAGCAGTCGAAGCCCGCTGGACCAACGCCGCCTCCGACGTACGGGCCATCGTCGCACTGGTCCGCTCCACCCTCGCCCAAACCGACGACACGGCCACCACCGCGGTGGGCGCTGCACGGAACGCCGTGCAAGGCATCGGCTAACCCCCGGGTCCGCGGTTTCTGGCATGGCTGTCTGGGATATTGACGTGCCCGGCACCCACGGGGTGCTGACCGCGGCCTCGAAGGCCGTGACGGGGTTGCAGACCCCGGTCAAGAGCCTCGGTGCCGCGCTGGAGGGGGTCGCCGGTGCGGTTCCCTCGACGGTAGTGGTCCAGGCCTTGGGCGGGTTCGCCGAGAACGGGCTGAGCCCTGACCTCACCGGGGCCGTGCTCTCCGCCGGCGCCGCCCTGTCCGGGACGACGGAGGCGGTGGGGCATTACGTGGCCGGAGACCAGGCCATGGCCACCATCGCGGAAAAGAGCGCACTAATCGCCGCAGGTACCGGCCCGGCCCTGGGCACGGGTCTGGGGGCCGCGCAAGGCATCGAACCAGGCACCGAACCCGCCAGTGCCGGTGATGGCGCTATTGGGCGGTGGCCGTTACCCGACGCCGGCACCCAGCACTCGTCGGGTGGTTCGGCTGGGGGCGGGTCGCCGTTCCCTGGCCCGGGCCGCGTCAGCGAACCCGGCACCGGGGGTGGTCCGCGGTGGAAGCTGCCATGAGCTGTGACGTCGTCTTTGGCTTGACGGGAGTTTGGGAATGAGTGGGGATTTCACGCAGGTGTGTGTCCCGTCCGGTGGTGGTGGGTCGGGGATCAACCTGGAGGCGTTGCCGCCGTTGCCTGATCCTGAGGTGTTGGACGCCCAGGTCCAGTCGATGATCGTTGCCGGGGTCGGGTTCCATAACGGGGTTCAGGACGCGGCCCGGAACTGGGCCGGGCTCCGGGCCTTCTACCGGACCCCGGAAGCCGAACAAGTACTCGGCGCGTTCACCCCGGCCCTGGCCAAAGCGGCCCGGGTGAAGGACCTGACCGGCGCGGCGGCGAGGGCCCTGTACGCGTACGCGGACCGGGCAAGGGACTTCAAGCGCCGCATCACGGGTTTACGGGCCGAGGTGCAGGCGCTGGACGCGGTGATCCTGGCCAACGATGACTGGCACACGAAGGCCCAGATCGTGGACACCCACGAACGGCTCATGTCCGCCGCGTCCGGGCTGGCCCAGCAGATCCTTGACTCCGACACCCAATGCGCCAACGAACTCTCCGCCCTGACGCACGGGCACCGGTACACCCCGGTGGAGGTCCCGCGGCGGACCGTGTTCGCCTCCACGGACCAGGTCGCCAACGGGTTCAGCTGGCTGCAGCACCAATTGGGTACCGACGCCCCGGTCCCTGACCTGCCCTGGGGGCCGGCGGTATCGATCCGGCACGAGGGCCGCCTGTCCGCGATGCAGGGTTTCGGGACCGCCGCCGTCGGGGCCGTCCAGGGCCTGTACACGCTGTTCGGAACGAAAGACAAAACCCAGCAAGCCCAGGCCTGGCAAGGTGTAGGGGCGTTGGGTGCTGCGGTGTTCCGGTCCAAAGCCGTGATCGACCGGGGCTTCACGGACATGGACGACGGCGACATCGAAGCGCTCCTGACCGCCGCCGCCGCGATCAAGGAAACCGTGCACGCCGACGAATGGGCCACCGATTACTGGCGCGCCGGCGGGCAAACCACCTTCGACCTGGCCACCGCAGCAACAGGAGGCGCCGGCGGCGGCCTCACCCTCGAGGCCCGCATCACGGCCCTGGCCGCCCGGCTCCGTGGCCTGCCCACCAAGGCAGCCGCGGTTGCGGAGCTCGGCGGCGAAGCAGCCTCGGCGTCCGTGAAAGCCGGTTCGGGGACGGCAGGACTTGAGGCGGCTACAGCACGTATCGAGTCTCACCTAGCCGCTGTCGGCAAAACCGTCGACGACTACGAAATCCCGCGGGCCACATCTGAGGCCCCCGGCCTCCCCGAGGAGCCGACACCCGCGGATGGGCAGACGGCCAAATGGTCCAAGGAGGTGTCTACCCCAGACCTCAACGTTCAGCCGGCCCAATCCAAAGGCATCTGGACTGACGATATCAACCGCACAAAGACCACCCCACCCCCGGAACCCGGACCCAGAACCAGCGGGATCGACGAAGCACGCCTAAGACAACGCCTCAATCCGGCAAACCCCGAGCCGGCGGCAAGTTCGTCACATGCCGCGCCTGAGGCTCCTGAGCACAGTCCAGGGCCGGGCACCCATGTTGGCCCTTCCGCGACGCTTGAGCACGGCGCCGACGAGCTGCTGCAGACCGAGGATAGGTCCGTTGATGTCAACGCATCCGGAAGGCCAACATCAGACCCTGCACACGTTGAGGGTCCGGTGCAGGCTACGGAGGTCTATGGGGAACCGCGGGCCGTGCATGGAGAGCATCCGCCCTACCCGGAACTCACCGACAAGAACCGCGAAGTCATGGCTCTGCGTACCGACTTCGAGGCCCGGTGGGGACGCGACGACAACGGTTACGGCCGTCCTTTCACCAAGCATGAGTACGAGATTAGATACAGCGGTCCCGAAAAGAACGGACAGCCCCGTCACGTTTATCCTCCGTTCGACGGTGCGATACTTGAGACTCTTCAGAAGTTTCATGATCTATCTGCCTTCGTTCAGAAGTTCGGTAGTCAAATGGATCGCGTTGGCCCCCAAAGTGGCCGATTTATTGGAGTGATCGAGAACGGGGTCCCAGCTACATTCGAAGAACGTTCGTTACCCGTTGCACAATTGGGTGATAAATACTATCAGTACAAGTTGGTTGATGCCTGGCCTCCGGACGCGAAGGGCTGGAGCATTGAAGTTGCCCGTATCGCTCCAGCTTTCGGACGCAAAGGGGGCGGTCTACAGATGGTAATAAAGGATGCTAACGGACTAAATGTCAGCGTTGAACGGTTGATCCAAGTAGGAATTTTAGAAAAATGACAATATCTCTAGAATCGCTAAACGAAATCTGTTCCAATCTCACTGAATTACTCAAGGAATCCGATTCAGGTCTATGGCAGGAGGAGGAGAACGACTCATGGTATATAGCCATGGGGGCAGAGGCGACTCTCCGTTTATATACGAGCGATTCCGTGATCGTGATAGCAGAATCCGACAAAGGCGGGAAGGAGTTTCTTCTATTTGAGTCGACTGAAGCTGAAGCGGTTGAGTTGTTCCTTGCCCGCTTGCTATGCATGCACATTCGCGGAGACGCGGATCTCCCCATGCTGCTTGTTGTCCCCATTCCCCTAACGTTGAAAGACACAGCTCCGGGGTTTGTGCTTGCCAGCGACGGCCCGGTATCTACCCTAACCGAGACCGCCACGGGAAAGATTTATCGCGGCGATGACTTGGATCTAGTGGTCTTTTCCCATTACGCAAAAATGACGCCGCGCGAGATTCGAGAAGCCTACGCCGCGCCAGAGGGCAAACCGCCGTTCTTTCCGTTGACATGAAATAAGGGTGCACCTCGACGGGCATACGGCTAGACCTGCCAATCTCGTTGCTGCGTCTCACACTGCGGTTCTCAGTAGGGCCAACAGTAAGAAGGGTATCGAGCTTCGCAATGAAGCCGTTGGAAGATGAGGTTTGTAGATCATGCAAGAATCTCTAGATCAGTTAGTAAATCGGATCGACGACCTCGCAACCCGGTCATGTTCTGCTGCCTGGCGGAGCGCCCCCGACGGGACATGGTTCTTGCGTACCGGCCACGATCTCAGATTGCATCTTTTTCGTCGTGGCACGATGTTGCTTCTCGGCCAGTCTGAACGAGGTGCAGAGGAAGAGCTGTATTTCGAAACATCCGCAGTCGGGGCTATGGAAAGATTCATAGTCAATGAGCTCTGTATGATACTCAGAGGTCGAAACGGAAACTCATTTCTAGTGGTTGCACGACCGCCTCTTACCGAACAAAGCGTTGCTCCGGGTTTCACTCTTACGAGAGAGGGACACTTGGCGAAACTAAGTGAGGACTCCACAGGTCTCATTTGCCGCGGAGAATTTACAGATCTCATCAAGTTCTCGTACATTGCCAAGATGTCGCTGACGGAGATTCAGGACGCTTACACAGCGCCCCGCGGCCTGCCGCCGTTCTTCCCTCTGTGATGAAGTCAGCAGGGGCACGCATCGCAGCCCGCCCGGAATGCAGTTCTTTCCGATACCGGCAATCTGAGTTTAGGGACGGGACACATGGAATCGTTGCAATGGATGATGATTGGGCTCGCAGCCGTGGCTGCGTTCTTCGTCGCGGGTTCCGTCATCTGGGCTATCTTCGACGTCCTCCGACAAGGGTCCATGAACCACGTCACCAAAACGCTCTGGTTGCTCTGCCTCTTCTCCCTCCCAGTCGGGGGTCTTGTCGCGTGGCTGTACTGGCGACCACGAACCGGCGCCAGCGCTGAACGGGTCAAGATCACGAACACCATCAAGCCGTGATCGCTTGTCATTTCGGAAATTTCCGACATATCATCATCGCGTGCTTCCCGATGTCTTCGGCGCCCTCGCGAACCCCTCGCGGCGCACCATCCTCGACAGTCTCCTCGGCGGCCCCTTGTCGGCAGGCGAACTAACGGGACGCTTGGCACTCAGCCGCTCGTCGGCGTCGGAACATCTGTCCGTCCTGAAGGAAGCCGGACTGATCCGCGAGGAGCGGCAGGGCCGGCACAGGATCTACCACCTGCAAGCCACAGGCCTACAGGAAGTCAGCGGCTGGCTGAAGCACTACGAGCACTATTGGAACCAGCGGCTCGACGCCCTGGCCCAACTACTGGATGAGGAGAATCCCCATGACTGAGAACGCCATCCGCCTTGAGCGCACCTTCGCCCACTCCCCCGAGACCGTCTGGGCTGCCCTGACGACGCCGGAACTCCTCGCCAAATGGTGGGCGCCGGGCGATATCGCACCCGTGGTCGGGCACCGGTTCACCATGGACATGGGTGGTTGGGGCCAGCAGCAGTGCGAAGTCACCGCCGTCGAACCCGGTAAGTCAATCACGTTCGTCTTCGCAGAAGGCGTCCTGGACACCACCATCACGTGGTCGCTGGAAGCCACGGAAAACGGCACCATCCTGCACTTCGAACACGCCGGCTTCAACCTTGACTCCCCGATGGGCCGCACGGCTATCGAAGGCATGGGCAACGGCTGGCCAGGCCTGATCGCGCGCATCGACCAGGTGCTGGTCAGCGTCGACTAGACGCGACTACCCGGCGAGCGCCATGCAAGGATGAAGTGATGGACACTTCTTCCGAGCTTCTGGCAATCGCAATCGGCAAGGTCATCGGCGGCGGCCGGGGTGTTCCCTACGAAGCGGTTTCGCTGTGCCAGATCAATGGCCGCGTTGAGCAGTACTCCATCGCCGTAAGTCCGGCCGCCTTCACGTGGTCGGCCACCAGAATGCCCGACGGCGGTACGGACAGTTTCGATCCCAACACCCTGACGATCCGGGCTGCTGATGGTCATGACAGGGTCCTAACGCTGGACCGCGTGCCACGCTTGTTCCCTGAGTCCGTTCAGTTGGCGTTCCCGCTCTCCCTGCCGATCTGGGGCCGGCATATGGATCAGTATCATCCTGTAGCGGCCGAGGATCGTGGCACCTACACCACGCTGCTGCTCCGCCACCGGGAGGATCCCACGATCTTCGGCTCCTTCACGTTCGAAACCAGGAGCGGGGTCGGGACCAGTCTGGTGCTACCAACGTATGCCCTCAAGCTTGAGCGCGAGCCGGAACCCGAACCGGGTGAGCACGACTTCGGCTTCGTGTCTGGCCACAAGCCGTAGACCACGACTGATTTGGGGGATGTATGGAACTGGATGTTGCATCGTTGTTGGCCGGACCACGGGGTCGGCGTTTGTGCCTTGAACTCGCGATGGAGGCTGACGACGAAGTCCGCATAGCAGTCTTCGACTTGGCCTACGACCGCGATCCCGGTGCGGGCAAGTCCCGTTTCATGATGTCGTCGTTTGCAAAGTCGGGCGAGGTTCCGCCTCCGCCACCAAAACCAACGGTTGCCGAACTGGCCGACCTGATGTCCCGTTTGGATCTGAGCCACCTCGATGTCGCCCTCGTGCAGAAGGCCCTGCTTCGGGCAGTCGACACGGCACGGTACTGGCAACAGCCGGACGGTGAGGATGTCTTGGCTGCCGACGCACGCCTGGCCGATGCGCTTGAACATGTCGCCAGCGGTGTCCTGGCTACCCGTGCAGCCAAGGCCTGGGGCAATCAGTTCAGCACACCACAGTGGGCAGTCGACTGGAGATCGGCCGCTGACCCCACACCACTGTCCAGAAATCCGCGCCAGACGCTCTCCGAGTGGACGGAGCACACGCTTGATGTGGAATTCCGCAGCGCTTGGCAACTTCCGGCGGACCTCAGAGCCCAAGTGAGCGGAGAATGGTGGTCCATCCCCTACCGCCTCATTCAAACCATGAGTCGGATACCCGAAGGACTCGACCTCATAGAAGACTCACTGGGTTGGGAAGAAGCAACGGTCATCCCTGTCTCGGGTTCCGGCCGGATTCTCGAAGTCGAGGTCGCCGCGGATTGGGTCACGCTCTGCCGGGACTTCCCGCTCGAGGTCACGGCTTCCCGTCGCCATGACTGGTACCGCGCCACGGGCCGGGCCGGGAATTGGGTGATCCCGGACTGGGAACAGGTAGCCACACGTTGGGACGCCGTACACCTGACAGTGAACGGCTACCTCCACTTGGCAGGACGGGCACTGGAGGTAGACCCCGGCCAGGGCACAGCCAGCGTCATCGCGGGCTGGAATCCAGACACAACGCTGTGGCTCACGGACAGGCTCAGGGAAACCGAAGAACCCCGCCAACACTGGCGCCGGGAGAACAGCTGGGACGAATGGATGCTGCTCGGAAGTGCCTAGCTGGCATCCCTTGCGTCAGCTGGCCGAGCCAGCGGCGGGTGAAGGTGTTTGTCCGTCGCGTTGAACAACGCAGCGGGGGCGCCACCAGAGGCCGCCCGTACCTTTTGACCGGTGTCGTGCAGTTGCGGGACCATTTTGCGCGTGAAGTTGCCGGCGGGCAGGGAAGTGTTCCACACGGCGTCGTAAACGGTACGGAGCTGTGTCACTGTGAACGACTCCGGCAGGAGCCGTGCCGCAATCAGTGTGTACTCCATCTTTCCGCTGAGTCTGTCCAGTCCTTCGCGCATGATGGCTGCGTGGTCGAAGGCGAGATCACCCTTGAGTGTCTCGTGAACCGGCGACCACTCTGCCCCGGCCGCATCAGACCCAGCTGCGAGTGGAGGCAGGGTTAATCCGTCGGTGGCGAGCAGTACCAGATGGGCTATCGACACGATCCGCATGCGGGGATCCCGGTCAGGCGAACTGTAGGTCGCGAGCTGTTCCACGTGCGCCTCCGGTGACGGCAACGTCATGCCTGTTTCCTCGGCGAGCTCACGCCACGCAGCATGCAGGGCGTCCTCGTCAGGGTGAAGGAAGCCGCCGGGCAATGCGAGGGAACCCTTGAAGGGGTGTTCACCGCGGCGAACCAACGCAACGTGCAGCACACCCTGCGCGACGGCCAACACAACCAGGTCCACGGTGACAGCGGTAGCGGGATAGTCCTCGGGCCGGTACGACGCCAAGAATTTCTTTTCGCTGTTCAAGCGGTGGCTCCTGTCAGGGTAGTTCGTTTGGCCCACGGCGGTGAAGTGAAAGTGGACCGTTGCTCCAGTATGAGGTCGATGATGGTGGTAGCCGTAGCCAGCCGTCGTTCGTGACTGCCGCTCACCAATACCCAGGAGTGACCTGCTGCGGTCAGGGCCTCCTTGAACCACTCCGTCATGTCTGCCCGGATGTGCTCACCGTCGCGGATTCCGTCGTCTTCGAAGTCGACACCCTCGTGATCGGTCAGCAGGTAAATGTCACGCGAAGGGAGGTTCGCGGCCGCCTCGGCAGCGCCGAAGCTGTCCGCGCCCATGTAGCGGCGCTCCCACAGCACGGTCGCCAACGAGTCGGTATCGGCGATAACCAGAGGGCATTGGGATGCGGCGGCGTTCTCCAACGCGTTCTGTCGCTTCGCAATGAGGTCGAAATCCTCGGTGGTCCACACCAGGTCCTCAACGCCCGCGCCGGGATTGAGGCTCCGGAGTTCGTCGAGCTTCTCGTAGGTGCGCAGGCGCCCGTATTCGGGGACGTCCCCGATTGTTGGGTACCGGCTTCGGTAGTGATCCATGAGCGCCCGCGTCAAGGTAGTGGTGCCCGTGGACTCTGCCCCGACCACGATGATCCGCGTAGCCAAACCCTGCCGGGCAGGCTCAATGATGTGCGGCCAGGCTGCGTTGAGGTCGTCCCTGCAGAGAGTGCCGCTGACGGGAAACTCGCTCCTATCAGGGTCCACCAGGACGTGCTGCGCATTGAAGGCATCCGCCAGCTGGTACCCGTACATCTCCGAAGTGAAAACGGCATCAACCTTCGCAACCCCGGCGTTCTGCAAAGCCGAGCGCATTACTTCAACGTGGGCCTTCCAGATCTCGTCCGAGCCGTAATCCACGGGGCAATCATCTGCTTGGACAAGGATTCGCACGTTAGCGTGAGTTTCGAATTCGGCGGAAAGCCACTTGGCTCGGTCAGCCCTGCTTATTGATTCGAAGCGAGTGCCCAGGACGATGACATAAACGTTGTCCGACTCAGCCGCTGCCGCCTCGATCAGGTGCCGATGCCCTGCATGTGGAGGGTAGAACTTACCAATGACAAGTCCGTTGCCGTAGAGGTTCATACCAGCGCTCCTTCGCTCTGCGCGGCGTCAACGCCCTGCAGCCGGCGTGCACGGTTCCAGTCCACCAGGCCGTAAATGCAGAGCGCCAGGAAGCCGATGTAGAGAATGCCGGTGAGCGCCAGCCCCTTCACGAAGTACAGCGGTATCGAGACGATGTCCACGATGATCCAGACGTACCACTGCTGCATGATCTTCTTGGCCTGGCCGTAGGTGGCCACCAGGGATGCAGCAAGGATGAACGCGTCGGGCCACGGAACGGTGGAATTGGTTTCGACGGCGAGCATCCATCCCACCAGCGCCGTGGCGACCGCCGTGATGCCTACTCCCCAGGCGATCTCGGCGCGGCTTGCATCGCGGATGGGAAGGTCGTCCTTCACTGCGGTGCTCCGGTTTCCGCGGATCCAGTTGAACCAGCCGTACACCCCAACCACGCCGAAGATAACCTGCAACGCCGTATCGCCGTAGAGACCAGCTCCCAGGAACAGGATCATGAACGCGATGTTGTTCACGATGCCAACCGGCCAGCTCCACAGCTTCTGTCGGGCGACTCCATAGACGCAAGCTGCGCCAGTGACGAAACCGATGACTTCGATCCAGCTCACGGGGCTGCCGAGAAGGTTCGGAACAGCCGGGGAGTTCATCCAGTCGAGCAGGGCATCCATGGCCCCTCCAATCATTATTATCAAATTGATAATAATGAGAGTACACCATCCGGACCTGAAGCCGGGAGGCCACGCGATGCCTCACCCATGTGATGTGCGCAACAGAGGAAACCCGGCAATTTCGGAACCGGGATCACAACCAGGATCGTTGGAAGCTACGTAGGACACCCTGACGTTTCACCCGCACAACTTCCGGAGGCAGCCACCCCAGCCACTCGCCGTCGTACTCCCCCACACGGCCATGAACCGACGCCGGGCGACCCAACCCGGTAGGTTTATGGCAAGAGTTTTTGACCCTCGCTGAGTTACACGCCCCTCACGAAAGCAGGATCACATGACCGTCTCTCCCCTCATTTGGGGCATCACGATCGTCGTTATTTTGGCGCTTCTCGCCTTCGACTATTTCTTCCACATTCGCAAAGCCCACGTTCCGTCGCTGAAGGAAGCAGCAATTTGGTCGTCCATTTATGTGGGCCTGGCTGTTGTCTTCGGCATTCTGGTTTTGGTCTTCGGCGGAGCCCAAATGGGGTCCGAATACTTCGCCGGATACATCACGGAGAAGGCCCTGTCCGTCGACAACCTCTTCGTCTTCCTGATCATCATGGCCAGCTTCCGGGTGCCGCGTGAGGACCAGCAGAAGGTGCTGCTGTTCGGTATCGTCTTTTCGCTGATCGCCCGGACCGGCTTCATCTTCCTGGGCGCCGCGCTGATCAACTCGTTCGCGTGGGTGTTCTACCTGTTCGGCCTGATCCTCCTGCTGACCGCCGGCAACCTCCTCAAGCCCGGCGACCACGGGGACGATCAGGCGAACAACTTCATCATCCGGCTCGCCAAGAGGCTCTTCCACACCACCGATAAGTACGACGGCGACAAGCTCTTCACGGTGGTCAACGGCAAGCGTGCGCTAACCCCTATGCTCCTGGTGATGGTAGCGATCGGCGGCACGGACATCCTCTTCGCGCTCGACTCCATTCCGGCGATCTTCGGCCTGACACAGAACGTGTTCATCGTGTTCACGGCCACGGCGTTCTCGCTCATGGGCCTGCGGCAGCTGTACTTCCTGATCGACGGCCTGCTGGACCGGCTCATCTACCTGTCCTACGGCCTTGCCGCGATCCTCGCGTTCATCGGCGTGAAGCTGATCCTGCACGCGCTGCACGAGAACAACCTGCCGTTCATCAATGGCGGCGAGCACGTCAACGTTCTTGAGATTTCCACGGGCCTCTCGCTGAGCGTGATCTGCGGAACCTTGGTTGTCACCGTGCTCCTGTCGCTGCTCAGCCCAGCCGGCAAGGCCCAGACCGCGATCAACAACGCGCGTCGCCACGCCGTCGACTACCTCGACCTCGACTACACCGCCGACGCCGCCGAACGCGAGCGCATCTACCGGGCACTGACCGCGGAGGAAGCACAGATTGTGCAGATGCCGCTGAAGTACCGGAACAAGGCCAAGGACGTGGAGACGATCCGCGAGCAAGTGAAGGAAGCACACCGGCAGCACGAGGAGTTCCTCAAGCGGTAAGGCCCTGCTGGAAATCAGCGCTGCCCCAGCATTTTCCGGGGCAGCGCTGCTTTGCCCTCCAATCCCGTGCGCCTCACAAACCGTGCACGTACTTCGCGTGGTAGGAGCGTATGCGTAACGATGTCGGGAGCGCTTGGATCCTGATCACCCAAGACACCATTCTGAAGGCAACCGTGGCCACCCAGCCGGGGTTACCTGCGTGGGAAGGAAGCAGACTTCGGCGGACGCTTCTGGTGAGGCGCGCAATTGCCCTCCTGGTCATCGGAACCGTCACGGCTCTGCTCGGTTGGTCCGTCGTTGTGGGGGTCAGGCACGCCATGGACGAATACTCGACTGTTGAGGCGAGAGTGACCAAACAGGAGGACAACTCATCCCGACGTTCGGCTTTGTGTCGCCTCCATGTCTCCTACAGAGTGGGTGATCAGCAGTTGCAAGGCGTCGCAGGAGTCAACGCCGGATGTGGCACCTTGCCAGGAGTCGGCTTTCCTGTGGCTTTGAACGTCTCAACGTCCGATCCACTCGACATCTGGGTGGACGGAGCTGACGACTCGAATCACCCGGATCCCGTTGTCTTTGGCGCACTAATGCCGTTCGCCGCTTTGGCCTGCTTGTTGTGTTTTTGGGGCGACCTCACGGATTTTGGCCGAGCTCGAAAACTTCTTGCCTCAGGCGCTCAGTGGAGGATTGTCCAGGCCACGGTCACTGGAAAGACTGGCAACCGAAGCGCCCTTGCGGTCCACTTGGAGGCTGAAGATGTCGACGGCAGGCCACGATCCTTCAGCATCGTGTACCGCTTCTTCAACCCCATCGGATCTGTGCGCAAAGGCGACACCGTGGAGTTGACACTACTGGCCGATGGACGCTTGCAGGCACTCCTCTGGAGGCCGGACCAGAACCGCATCCGGCTGATTCATGTCGCCCAACCCCCAGGGAGGCACTATCTGGCAGAGCAGCAGACGTAGATCGCAAGGCCGGGAACCCAGAGCATCCCATTTCGATGGCTCGCCACGCATTAGACGACTCCTATCGTCTAAGAAGCAGCCAAGCATCGAACGGGGGCCTTTGGGTTGTCGACTGGTGCTTCACGCTACCTCTAACGACAGCCCAGCCGGGTTTGAGTTCTGCTCGTCTGAAGTGCGATACATTAGCCCAGTGAAGCTTAGATCCAGACGCGGCGAGTCTTTGCCCCTTTATCCCCGTCGGCAGTAACACCCGCCGAGGTGGAGGCCCCGATCGCTCCCGTAGAACAGTGAACCTCCCGGACCTGGCCTGGCTCGAACAGGCAACCACCCTCACCAAACTACGGGCAGGACACGCACTTACCGGGTATACGAGTCTTGGGCAGGTTCATGGTCGAGCATATGCTGTTGCTGCGCCAGTAAGAGACTTAGCGACTTCTTACCGGTCTTAGCGCCGTTGAGCACAACTGGTTCAGTATGGAGGCAGTCCTTGGACCCAGCAGGCCGCACGCCCCTGCATTACGCAGCCATGACCAACGACGTGGCAACCATCAAAGAGCTCATCGATCAGGGCGAATTGGTGAGCGCCCAGGACAAACAAGGCTTCACTCCGCTCCACTTCGCGGCCCAGGAGTATTCAGTGGCCGCCGCGTCAGACCTACTGCGCGCAGGTGCCCAAGTCGATCTGAAGAACGCGTTTGGCAACACGGCGCTGTTTGTAGCAGTTGCCAATTCACGAGGCAGAGGAGAACTAATTCGGCTCCTGCGCAGTCATGGGGCCGACCCGCTCCAGGCCAATGCGTCTGGGCAGACTCCCTTGGGATTTGCCGAATTGATCGGAAACTACAACGTAGTGGAGTTCTTTCGAGACCTTCGCGAATAGACCCCTCTGTTCACAGCCCGCCGCCTTCTCTCTCCTCGGCGATCCGCTCACGAATCGCACGCCGGTCATCCCAAACCCGTGAACCACCCATGGTCCCGGCGATCAGGGCCGCCACCACGCCGATACCGAGTACCAGCGGGCTGGGGGTCTTTCCGCCCACCAGCCAAGCAGTGATCCAAGCGCCGGGTGCGGCAAGGAGTATTGCCACCGTCGTGACAAGAAATACGAACATCGGCTTTTTCAAAAAGCAGTCCTTCTCCAGTGACATCCGCGGGATGAGGGCCCCTACGCAGGCCTGCAGATGCCCTGACGTGTGTGACGAGCTGACAAGCATCAGCCTGCACAAGAGTACAAGTGCAGGAGCCACAGTGAAGTAAAGCCCCGTTATCCGTTGATCCCACCTGGGTCTAGGCTGGCCCTCGTGACTGGCGCAACTGAAACTGACATCAAGCATGGACGCGGCCCACTCTGGCTGCTGCATCTCATAGCAGGCCTTGTCGTGCTGGCCTGCTTCGCCTACGGGATCCGCATCTTTGAGTCGCTTCCCGAGGTTGTTGCAACCCACTGGGGACCTGGTGGACGCCCCGACGCCTGGTCCCCGAAGACCTTCGGCTCGGTTTTCTTTCCTCTCCTGACGGCCGCCGGAGTCATCGTGCTTCTGGCGATCGTCGCAGCGGCGGTGCCGAAGATGGTACTTCCGGATAAGGAACCGAGCCCGTGGGAGCTCCATCACCGGGAAGGCCTGATCCGCGGCACCATCGCTGCCTTGGGCGGCACCTCGTTCCTGATAGCCGTCGTGTTCGCATTCTTTGCCTTGGCAGGATGGTCTGACCCGGATAATGTTTCTTCGTGGCCGGCCCTTTTGCTCATTGCACTGGTCCTTGGCGTGATTCCGGTTTCATACACCATGGCTTCACGCTGGGCGCGCAGGACAGCACTGGCTGAAGGAATTCGCCCCACAGCAGCCGAAGAGGAACAAGACAAGCTCTGGATCGCGGGCATCCTCTACAACAATCCTGACGACCCGCACATTCTGGTCCCGAAACGACCTGGCACAGGCATCGGCCTGACGGTAAACGTGGGCAATCGCAAAGGACGTGCCCTCATGGTCATTCTCCTGGTCGTCCTCGTGATCGGCCCACTGGTGCTCGGAACCATCGCGTCGCTGTAAAAAAGCCCCGCAATTCCGAGCGGCCCTCCCGCATGCCTGCGTCGCGACACCCGGTTCGATGGCTCCCTGTGCATTAGACGATTCCTGCCGTCGAACACGCAGCCATGCGTCTAAATGGAGCGAGGACGGATACGCCCATTTCGATGGCTCGCTGCCCATTCGATGGTTCGCACGGCACTGTGGGCAGCTACGCATCGAAATGGCGGAGGGGCACCCAAAGCACCCCCAGAGAAGCACACAAAAAAGAGGAGAATACCTCTCCTCACTTTCAATCTATACGGCACAGGGGGCCTTGCCGCAAGGCCCAGGGGTTCCTGCACAATTGAGAGCCGAATCCGGACCAAGGAGCTCCCATGCCACTCGCAACCAGTGCCTTCAACCTGCCCGAGCACCTATCCCCCAAAGCCAATCCAGCCCTCGTGGCCAAAGACGAGGAGCACTTCGCAGCCATCGCCGCCAGCATGGAACAGACCGTTGCCAGCCTCGAACAGCAACTGGAAACCATCCGGAGAGCCCCCAGCCGCTTCGGACAGGAAGCCGTGGAGAAGGACGTCGAAACCCGCCGGCTCACGGGCAGGCTCAAAGCCCTGAAATCGTACGGCCTGGACCTCTGCCTGGGCCGCATCACCACAACAAAGAACGCAGAACCCGTCTACATCGGCCGCCTCGGGCTCACGGACAGCGACGGCCAACGCCTCCTCATCGACTGGCGCTCCCCCGCCGCCGAGCCCTTCTTCGGCGCCACCCACGCCAGCCCGATGGGCTTGGCCGGCCGTCGCCGCTACCGGTGGACCCGCGGCCGGATCACGGATTACTGGGACGAATCATTCGCCCAGGACAACCCGGAGGAAACGGCAGCGCTTGAGGACCTCTCCGCCTTCATCGCCAGCCTGGGCTCCAGCCGCTCGGCCAAGATGCAGGATGTGCTTGGCACTATCCAGGCGGACCAGGACGCCATCATCCGGGCTTCGTCCCGTGGTGCCTTGGTGGTCGACGGCGGTCCGGGTACCGGCAAGACCGTGGTCGCCTTGCACCGTGCTGCCTACCTGCTCTACTCCGATCCCAGGCTGGGGCATCGCCGTGGCGGAGTCCTGTTCATCGGACCCCACCGCCCGTATCTGAACTACGTGGCGGATGTCCTTCCCAGCCTCGGTGAAGAGGGCGTGCAGACGTGCACCATCCGGGATCTGGTTCCCGAAGGAGCCACCGCGGCACCCGAGCCGGATGCCGCCGTCGTACGCCTTAAAGCGCAAGCGGACATGGTCAAGGCCGTTGAAAAAGCCGTCCGGCTGTACGAACAGCCACCGGCTGAAGGCATGGACGTGGAGACGCCGTGGGCCGATGTGTGGCTCAGCGCGGACGACTGGGCTGAGGCGTTCAACGCGCCAAGCCCAGGCACCCCGCACAACGAGGCCCGCGAAGAGGTCTGGGATGAACTGGTGACCATCCTGCTGGACAAGTTCGACACCAACGAGATCCCCGAGGACCTCCTCCGAAGGGCCTTCGCGCAGAACGCCGAGCTGACGCAAGCGTTCACCAAGGCCTGGCCCCTGTTGGACTACGCGGAGTTGGTGGCCGATCTGTGGCGCGTCCCGGCCTTCACCAAACTGTGCGCTCCATGGCTCACTGAACAACAAGTCAAGACGGTGCAACGAACCAACCCCACTGCCTGGACCTTCCCGGACCTCCCGCTCCTGGACGCAGCCCGGCAACGGCTCGGCGACCCGGAGGCCTCGAGGAACAGGCGACGCCAACGTGCAGAGGCAGCGGCGGAGAAGGACTTGATGGACCGCGTGGTGGAGGACCTCATCGCCGCCGACGATTCCGAGCTCATGGTCATGTCCATGCTCCGCGGCGGGGACATGCTGGAGAAGCTCGTCGAGGACGTAGCCATCGCAGACCCTGATGTGTTGGCCGGTCCGTTCGCGCACATCGTGGTGGATGAGGCGCAGGAACTCACGGACGCGGAGTGGCAGATGCTGCTGCAGCGCTGCCCGTCGCGGAGCTTCACGGTGGTTGGCGACCGCGCCCAGGCCCGGCACGGATTCGTCGAGTCATGGCAGGAGCGGCTGGAACGCGTGGGGTTGGGGACTATCCACCAGACCAGCCTGACCATCAACTACCGCACGCCTGAGGAAGTCATGGCGGCCGCCGAGCCCGTGATCCGCGCTGCACTCCCCGACGCCAACGTGCCCACATCCATCCGCAGCGGCCCGCCAGTGCGGCACGGCGCCTTGGATGATCTTGAGCCTCTGCTCACCGATTGGCTCGCGGCCAACGCCGATGGCGTCGCTTGCGTCATAGCAACGCACGACGCCGGATTGGGCTCGCTCCCGGCGTCGCCACGCATCCGTGTGCTGTCACCGGAACTGGTGAAGGGGCTGGAGTTCGATCTGGTGGTCCTCGTGGAGCCGGACGGATTCGGTGATGGCGTCGAGGGTGCCGTGGACCGCTATGTGGCCATGACGAGGGCAACCCAGCAGCTGGTCATACTGAGGTGACGCTGCCCGCGTAACCCCGCTGCCGGCGTCGTAAATTCAGCTGCCTTTCTCCGCTGCCGACTTAAGGTCGGCCGCGAACTGCTCAAAGCTCGCGTCGAAGGATGGGATCTTGCTGGCAAACAAAGGAAAGATGGGGCCGCCGATGCGTTCGTTCATCTCGAAGCGCGTGCCTCCGTTGGTTTCCGTGAGGGTATAGACGCGCGTGCCCAGCGCGTCACCCCAGGAGAGGCGCCGGGCGGGTTCGAACTCCTTGACTTTGAGCTTGAAGGTCCGGCTCGAATCCAGCGTGGAAACGAGCCGAATAGTCGAGCCGGGCGTGATCTCACCCTCCAAGGAGACCACCGTGGAGTTCCACGTGGGGTAGTCACTTGCCGTGGTCAGCAAGCTCCACACCTTGGCCGGGGTCGCATTGATGGTGGCGGACACTTGCGTGGTCCGGCTGAACGTCTTGCTGGTGGTGCTGGCCTTGATGCCGGAGTCGTTGGACATATTCCAGATGCTACATTCAGGCATTCCCCAGCGCTTCCCCTGCGGGCACCCATTTTTAAACTGTGCCGTCATGAACTACGGGGGCTCGCCACTGAGTTGAAAAGACTCACGCACAAAAGAGGGATGACTCATGACTGGAACGCAGGAACCCCGGGCTGCCATTGAACCGGGAATCGGCTGGGTTGTGGCTACGGACTGGACCGGGCTCAGGGGCCGAAACGTGGAAGTGTACGATCACGGACAGTTCGTGGACCGCGGGAAAGTGGAGTCCGTGACGCCGAGCGGGCACATCCTGTGGCTGGCCTTCCAAGGGAACATTCCGCGCCGCATCATCGAGAAACTGCCCGAGGTGAGCATCCGGATCATCTCGGACTAGGCTGCCGGTTTCCGCCACATCACGGACAGCACAATCACCACGGCGTTCAACGCCAGCATCACCAGGACCATCAGGCCCCAGTTGGCTTGGTTCACACCTGGTCCGTAGAACACGCCAATCAGCACGGTGGCCGTGATGGCGCCCAAGTACCGGCAGGTCTGGAAAATCCCGGCCGCGACGCCGCGCTCCTCCGGCCGGGCGGAGACGTACAGTCCTTGGTTGGAGGCTGTGCTCACGGCACCGTAGGGCACGCCCATCACGGCGGTCAGCACCAGCACCAGCGGTGGCCAGAGGGACAAGGTCAGCAGGCCAAGCGCCGCGGCCGCAACCGTGAGCACCAGCACCCCGGTGATCAGCACGGCCCGGACGCCGAACCGCTCGATCAGCCGAACGGTCAGCGGCGTTACCAAAACGGACATCGACGCAAGGGGAAGCATCAGCAGGCCTACCAGTCCGGCGTCGTAATTCCCTGCTTCCTGGAGCAACTGCGGAAGGCCGAAGAACGCAAAGTAGTAGACCCCGCTGAACACCACAAACACGAGGTAGATGAACAGGAGCGGACGGTTCCTGCCCAGCAGGCGGAGGTCCAGGAACGGCGGGTTGAAGCGGAGTTCCCGCCACGCGAAGAGCGCGCCGATCACCACGGCAGCGCCCAGCAGGTACCAGCGGAAGTCCGGCATGACGTTGAGCAAGGCCATCATGGCCAGCATCAGGGAGACCACGAACGCGAGGATGCCCGGGATGTCCGAGTCGCGAATGAGTTTGCCCAGCGAACCGGTCTCGCGTCCGGCGTCGGCGGGTGCGGTCCGTTGCACCACCAGCAAGGCGATCAGCGCCAGCGGCACGTTGATGACGAACAGTGCCTGCCAATCGAACAGGCTTACCAGCAGGCCACCCACCACGGGCCCCACGGCGGCAGCGGACGTGTTGGCCATCTGGATACGCCCGAGTGGTCGGGTGGTCGGCACGTTGGCAAGGCGGCTGAGGTCGGTGACCATCACGACGGCGGACGGATACGCCGTGGCTGTGCCCACCGCCATCAGGGCCCGGGCAACGCAGACCAACGCGAAGTTCGGCAGGAAGGGCGCGATGGCGCACGTCACCGCCACGAGTGCCATGCCGAAAGTGAACAAGCGGCGTGGACCAAAGCGATCAGCGAACCGGCCCATGAGCGGTTGGCCTGCAGCGGACGCGAGGTAGAAAGCCGTGATCACCCAGGTGACCGTGGCGACGTCGAGCGCGAAATCCTCCCGCAACACCACCAGGGCCACCGCGATCATCGACGAATTCAGCGGATTCAGCGCGGTACCGATGCTGAGCGCGGCGATGGCCAAGCCTGGTCGGGAGTTTCTGTTGGTCACCTACCCCAGTCTGGTACATCGTTGCCTCGGGTCACGAAACGGGGCCGCTGGGTGGGACGCCGGCGGGATGCCCCAGATCCGGATTCCTCGGTCGAGGCCACACGGGAGCGTGTCCGCAATGCCGTGAAGCTCGTGTAAGAGGGTGGGCGGTGACGCGACTCTTACTCCTCGAAGTGCGTCGTGACCTTGCCTGACGAGACTGCTTGGATGATCGACTGCGCCAAGTGCCGCAGCTTGATGTTCCGGTTACTCGAGGCGGTCCGGAGGATGGTGAACGCCTCCTCCTGGCTGCAGTGGTTCTGCGCCATGATCGCTCCGACTGCGAGGTCGATGATGGTGCGGGACTGCATGGCGGCGGCGAGATCGTTGCGGGCATCGCTGAGCTGCGCGATCTTGAGGGCCAGGCGAAGTGACTTGGAGGCGTGCGAGGCGAAGACTTCGGCGCGCTCAACGTCGGCATCGCTGAAAGCATGTGCCCGTTCGGAGTAAAGATTGAGCGCGGCCCGAGTGTCCCCTTCAACCACAAGCGGAACGCTGAGGACGGAGCGGAGGCCTTGTCCGGCCGCGGCCTCCACATACTCCGGCCAGCGAACTTCGCGGACCAGATCCGGAACCAAAACAGAGCCCATGCTGTCCATCGCGGTCAGGCAGGGACCTTCATGGGTGTTTTGGAGTTCATCCAGGATTCGGGCTCGTTCATCACTGCTGGCGGCAGTGGCGGCGCGCTTCTTGCGCAAGACAGTGATCCCGCAAAAAACGGGAGCATCGGAGAGCGAGAGACTTCCGGACGAGAAAGCGGCCAAGTCCGTCAGAAACGCCTCGACATCTTCGCTACCCAGGACAAGATCCAGAAAGTAACCATTCTGGAGAGCTTCCTGCTCGGGGCGGGGGTTGACCATGTGACGTGTTCCTACTGACTGAAAAGCGTCCCTGGCCTACAGCAAAGGAGCGGAGATTGCCGCCCTCTGCAAAACGGTCTGAAGATACCTTATCCTCCAACGATCACCGGTACAAAGTGCGCCACGGCAAGCGCTGACCTGCGGTTTTGTGAAGAGATCAAACGGCATTCTGTCAACTCCTTACGGCTGTCGCATCCACCAATAACTAAGTATGCTTACCATTATAGTTCCAGCCCGCCACACAAACCATCGATCGCAAAGGAGTCATCCCATGGGCATCGAAGACAGCATCCACAAGGCAGCAGAGAACGCAATGGAGGACCTGGCGGGCACATCCGATCCAGTGGACAAGGACCAGGTTCCCGATCCCAACGAGAAGGCCGACGACATCCACGTGCACTCCTCCCTCAGCGAGGGATCCAACGCCATGGACTCAGACGTACCCGGCGAACAGGAGGATGACCGCTCCTTCGCCGTGGACGGACACGGAGAAGCGCACGAAGAGCACACCCACCACGACGCGGGCGTGACAGACAGCGACATCAACCAGGACCGCGAAGGCGACCAGGACATCCCCACGGCTTCGGGAGACGTCCCCGGACCGGCCGGCCTGCCGGAGGGTGATCCGGACGCACTCCGGGCGGACCCTTCAGAGAGCGGTGAGGATCCGTCGAGCAACATGGGCCGGGGCTAAAGCTAGTGGGCGTGCCGTCCTGACCCACTCCCACAAGCGAACGGCCACTTTGCAACCTGCTGCAGTTGCGAAGTGGCCGTTCTTCCGTCAAAGAAGGTCGGGAGGGGTTACCCCCGTCGGGCAGTCTTTCCGGCGGGTAGGTCGCTTGCACGGGCAACTATCGCCTAACATCCAACCTGGAAAAACGCGGTATGAGGGCCACGTCCCGCTCGAGAGCCTTGGCAGCGGCCATCGCGGTCTCCAAGGCGACATTCTCTCCTCGTTCGAGTCGCACGATGGTGTGACGACTGGCCCGAATCATGGCTCCGAGTTCTTGCTGGGTCAGTCCACGTTCCTGGCGAGCGCTTCTCAACGCAGCCCCGAAGGACTTGGCGTCGAAGGCCCGAAAGAAGGCGGTCTCGTCCGAATGTTGCACATCTTCACCATATCAATGAAATGTCCAAATGTCGCAGATCATGAACATTTCGACAAAAAGCTCAAAAGTTCATGATCTGCTACATCAAGAAGACGAGGGCGCCGTTGTCGACCCCCGCACCACCAGCTCCGTGCCCAGTTCGATCCGTTGCGGCAGTTCCTCGTCGCCCTCCAGGTGCCGCAGCAGCGCCCGCATGGCCGTTTCTGCCATCTGGACCACCGGCTGCCGGATGGTGGTGAGCCCAGGCTCGATCCATTCGGCCGCGGGGATGTCATCAAATCCGATGATGGACAGGTCCTCCGGTATCCGCAGCCCCGCAGATCGCGCAGCCCGATAGGCGCCCAAAGCCTGGGCATCGTTGCCGGTGAAGATCGCGGTGGGCCGCTCCTTCAAGGACAGCAAGGCCTCCGTGCCCCGCTCCCCCGACTCAATGGAGAAATCTCCCGGCACCATCAGGGACGAATTCGCTTCCACACCCCCACGCCTGAGTGCCGCCAAGTACCCGTCCTCGCGGGCGCCGCTGCACTGCAAATCCTCGCGGCCGCCGATCATGCCGATCCGTCGGTGGCCCAGCTTCAACAAGTGCTCGGTGGCCGAGAACGCGCCGTCCCAGTTAGCCGCGCCCACGGTCATGAGTTCGGGTCCGGGTTGGCCAACGGGATCGATCAGGATCACGGGAATGCCCAGCGACTTGATGCGCTGGATCTGCTTCGGGTCCAGTTCATAAACCGCCAACAGGACGCCGTCGGACTTACGCTCGGCGAGGTTCGCCAACCAGGGGCGGATGCGCGAACCGTCCAGGGACAAGCTGCTGACCACGGTGCCGTAGCCTGCTTCCTGGGCCACGCGTTCCACGCCCTCAATGATTTCGCAGGCCCACTCCGAACCCATGCCCGGGAACACCAGGTCAACAAGTCCGGCCTTCTTGCTTCGTTTGGCGGGCCGGCGGGCGTAGTCGCGTTTGGCGATGATTTCTTCGACTTTGGCGCGCGTGGCGGCCGCTACATGGGCGTGGCCGTTGAGGACCTTGGAAACCGTGGGCACGGACACCCCGGCTTCACGGGCGATCTCGCTGATGGTCGCCCGTCCCGAGTCCTGCTTGGTCACCATGAAGCTACCCCTTTCAGCCGGAAGCCACCGTCCCGGCACCAACAGTTTCGGAAAGTTCCCACGCCTGGATCCGGCCGCACATGCCGTAGATCCTGCGGGATTTCCGTTCGCCCATCGTAGTCCTTGCTTCCTGCAGGTAGAAAGTTTCCATGGATTCCAGCGAAGCCAGGTGGCCCGCCGTCAGTTCCGCCTGCCGGGCAGCTCCGTCAGCCAGATATCCACGCCACAGCTCAGTGCGTTCCCGCACCAACGTCGCGGCGGCGGCATGGAAGTCCGCGAGCGCCGCCATCCCGAGCTCCTGGACGGCGGCTTTCAGCTCCAGATACCCCGCCAACGCCAGATCACGACGACGGCGCGCGGCCGCCTCCGCGAACGCCTCACCGCCGTCGGCGTCTTTGGACGGAAGGTGGGCTGCCCGCGCGTAGGAGTCGACGCTCACCAAGTGCTCGGGCGGGAAGGTCATGACGGCATCGCCGTTCTCGGGCAGCCCTGCATTCTGCATGACCACGAGCACGCGCAGGTCGCCGGAGTCGTTGATGGCGCGGTGCACGGTGCCGGGCGTGAACCACACCACCGTTCCCGGCTCCAGGGGCGTGGACGTGAACCCGCGTGAGTCGAGGGTTTCCAGACGCCCGCTCCCCTGCTGGACCACGTACGCCTCGGTGGAGGCTGTGTGCAGGTGCGGCGAACCTCCCGCTGCGCCGTCGGCCCCGGGCCACGAATAGATGCTGACTTCAGACACCGCCGTGGCGCCCGGGAACGACGTGCACACTAAGCCCAGGCCTCCAGCGCCGCCGTCGCTGCGTCCGCGAGCGCGACAGCCGAACCGGCGTCAACGCTGCCGTCGGAAATCACGACGGCGTACCGGTACGTCAGCGGTTCGCCCACCTTGAGCGGGACTACTTCGCTGAAGAACGGCGCCGAGCCGAGGCACGCGAACATCGACGAGCGCGCGAACCATTGGTTGGACGCACCCGGGTTGGCCTGGTCCTCGACGAAGAGGATGGTGGACTTGCGGCACGTGACATCATGCTGTCCGGTGAAGGCAATCCAGGACGAGCGGGTACCCATGAACTCGTCGGCACCTGTACCGGCCTCGGAACGAAACTCCCCGCCGGTGAAGGACCGGGGTCCCCTCCAGAACAGTCCGCCATAGCCCGCGTTGTCCCGGCCCTCGGTGGTGGGGCTGCCGATGGTGATGTCCGCGTCCGAAGTGTTGTCCATGGTTGTCTCGAAGAGCAGCACCCAGGAGCCCGGGATGGGCAGGAGCTGGAGGGCAAAACGCCGGTCCTCCTTGATGAGCGCCTGCCCTTCCCTTCCGGGAGTTGGCTGCGCGGTCCAGACCAGTGACTCCGAGGCTACGATCCCGTCCGTGGATTCCTCGATGCTCGTGAACACCTCGTGGTTCATGGCTCCGTTGTTATCCAGGTTGGCGTAGCCGGTTTGGCGGGTATAGGTGGCGCCGCCCCAGAAGTTGTGCTCGCCCACGTTCGGCAGGGCCCAGGACAGGCCCTTGTGCCACACGTGGTCCCATGGCCGGGAGATCGTGACCTCGTCGCCACCCAGGGTTGTGAGTGGGTGGAAGTAGGGCCGCGGGCTTTCGTACTGGTGGTCCGTGGGACGGTACGTGTAGCTCGCGATGTGCTGGGCGCCGACAGTGAAGGTGAGTGTGCGGCCATCGTCCGTGTAGCTGAGGGCGCTGGTTGTGTGGTTGGTGGCAGTGGTGGTCATGGGTTCTCCAGGGCTCAGGCGTGGGCGGTGGCGGTGGCGGCCAGGACGCGGGTACCGAGGCCATCGCCGTCCATGCCGTCGTAGAAGGGGTGGCCGGGAACAATGTCCCCTCGGCGGACAGGCCGGCCGGTGAAGGCCGAGGCGTAAATCGCGGCAGCGAACTCCAGTGTTTGCCGCGCTGAGTCGGCTCCGGCTGGAAGGGGCAGTCCGGCGTCGAGCGCGTCATACATGGCAAGGAACTGGGCCGAGTGGCCGCTGCCGCGTTCCAAGACTTCCGCTTCCCAGGCACCGATAACATCCTGCTCGTGGCCTGGGGCGGCAGTAATGGTCCAGTCCTTGGTGCCATAGCCGTAGAGGTGGCTGAGCTCGATGGTGGCAAACTCACAGTCGATGCGGATGTCCGAGGTCTCCCTCGGCGAGAGCAAGGAGTTGATCACCGTGGCCGTGGCACCGTTTTCGAAGCGGACCAGGGCAGCAGACAGGTCCTCGGTGGAGGTTGCCCGGGCTTGGCGCGAGGCTATCGCCACCACTTCCTCCCACGGGCCCAGCAGGTGCAGGAGGAGGTCGAACTGGTGGATGCCGTGGCCCATGGTCGGTCCGCCGCCTTCGGCCTTCCACGTCCCACGCCACGGGAGCTCGAAATACTCGTCGGGCCGGTACCAGAGCGTGTCGCAGCGGGCTACGAGTGGACGCCCGAAACCTGCGCCGCCGATCAGTTTGCGGGCGGCGGCAGAGGCATCACCGAAACGATGTTGGAAGACGCAGGAGAACTCGGCGCCGCTCTTGGCCTGGGCCGTTTCCAGCCGGTCGAAGTCGGCCAGGCTCAGCGCCGGCGGTTTCTCGGAAAGCACATGGGCGCCGGATTCCAGGCACTCGATGGCTTGGTCGATGTGCATCATGGGCGGCGTGCAGAGGTGCACGATGTCCGGCTTCACTTCGGCCAGCAGTTCCGTGAGGGTGCCGTATCGCCCGGAGATTCCGTGCTCGTCGCAGAAGACACGCAACCGGGCCTCGTCGACGTCGCAGGCCGCAACCAGTTGGGCGCGGTTGTCGGTGCGGGCCAGGTTGGCGGCGTGAACTGCGGCGATCCCGCCGGTTCCAACGATGGCCACTCTGTACGTGTTCATGGAGTTCTTCCTACGGGTTGGTTCGGAAAGTTTCGGACTGACAGAGGCGGTGCTTCACACACCCGGGCGCACAAATAAGTTCTCGCTTATGCGCAGAAACAGCGGATTCTGAAGTAGCTGCCCAGCACACAGTCAACACTTTCGAACCTAGAAAGTAAACAGAATTTTCTGATAGTTTCTAAAAATCGCCATCCCAACCCTAGGAGAACCCAGTGACCAGCGGCGCCGCCGAACAGCAATCACTTGCCCGCGTCCCCGCCGAGGACGTCGTGGAACACCTCATCCGTGAAATGACCCTTGAAGAGAAGCTCGCCCAACTGGTGGGCGTGTGGGTGAACGCGTCCACGCATGGCGACTCCGTTGCTCCCCTGCAAAGCCAGATGGCTGGCGACGCGCGCTCGTGGGAAGAGGTCATTGCCAACGGGCTGGGCCAGATCACCCGCATGTACGGGACCGTTCCAGTGGACCCCGCCGAAGGAGCCCGTCGGCTCGCCGCTGCCCAGGAACAAATCATGGCCGCCTCCCGGTTCGGGATCCCCGCACAGGTCCACGAGGAGTGCCTGGCCGGACTGGCCGCGTGGAAGGCCACAGCCTTCCCGGTCCCCCTCGCTTGGGGCGCAACGTTCAACCCTGGCCTGGTGCGTCAGATGGCACAGAGGATCGGCACCTCCATGCGTGGCCTCGGGATCCACCAGGGCCTGGCACCCGTGCTCGATGTAGTCCGTGACCTCCGCTGGGGCCGCGTGGAAGAGACCATCGGAGAGGACCCCTATCTGGTGGGCACCCTCGCCACGGCCTACGTCCAAGGCCTGGAATCCACCGGCGTCGTCGCCACGCTGAAACACTTCGTGGGCTACTCCGCCTCCGGGGCCGGCCGCAACCACGCGCCGGTCTCCATGGGTCCGCGCGAACTCGCCGATGTTATGCTGCCGCCGTTTGAAATGGCGATCCGCCACGGTGGCGCCCGTTCCGTGATGCACGCCTATACCGACGTCGACGGCGTACCGGCCGCCGGGAACCGCGCCCTTTTGACTGGGCTGCTTCGTGAGGAATGGGGCTTCGGTGGGACGGTGGTGGCTGACTACTTCGGGGTTGCCTTCCTCAACGTAACCCATGGAGTAGCCGCCGACTCCGGCGACGCCGCGGCACTGGCGTTGACGGCCGGCGTCGACGTGGAGCTCCCCACCGTGAACTGCTTTGGTGAGCCATTGCTCGCTCTCGTGCGCGACGGCAAGGTGGACGGCAAAGTGGTGGACACGGCGCTTCGGCGCGTCTTGAGGCAGAAACAGGAGCTGGGTCTGCTGTCCCCCGACTTCTCCGCCGTTCCGGCTTGGCTGTCTGGTCCATTTGAGCTTGATCCTGCTGAGGACCGCGAGTTGGCCCGCGAAGTGGCAACACAGTCCTTGGTATTGCTGAGCAATCAGGCTCGCGCTGATGGACCCGCGCTGCCCCTCCCCCAGCGTGGTTCCCTGGCGGTTCTTGGTCCCTTGGCCGATGATCCCTTCGCCATGTTGGGCTGCTACTCCTTCGACGCCCACGTGGGCGCGTCCCATCCCGAGGTTCCGATGGGTATCTCCGTGCCTTCCGTCGCCGCAGCGGCCTTGCAGCGGTTCCCGTCCGTGGCGGTGTCCGTGACCGGCAACTGCGAGGCCTCTTCCGAACACCAGATCGCCGAAGCATGCGCAGTTGCGGCGTCCGTGGACACCTGCGTGGTGGTGGTTGGCGACAACGCCGGACTCTTCGGCAGGGGTACCTCCGGCGAAGGGAACGACGCCGCCGACCTCCGCCTTCCCGGCGATCAGCACTGGATGTTGGACCGCGTGTTGACGGCGTGTGCTGATTCCGGAACACGTGCCGTGGTGGTGGTCCTCAGCGGCAGGCCCTACGCGCTGGGCGACTTCGCGGACCGGGCCGACGCGATCGTCCAGGGCTTTTTCCCGGGCGAAGACGGTGCGGCCGCCCTCTGGGACGTGCTCACCGGCGTCGTCAATCCGTCCGGAAAGCTGCCCGTCTCAGTGCCCCGATCCCCCGGCGGCCAGCCCGGCACGTACCTCCACTCGCGCCTCGCCGGAGCTACGCAGGTCAGCGCACTGGACCCGTCACCACTGTTCGGATTTGGGCACGGCCTGTCCTATACGGACTTTTCCCTCGCGGACCACCGGTGCGGTGCGCCCACCATGTCGACGTCGGACTCGGTCACCATCTCCTGCACGGTGACCAACACGGGTTCGCGTTCCGGGGCTGAGATCGTGCAGCTCTACTTGGAAGACCCCGTGGGCGAAGTGGTCCGGCCTGTCCGCGAACTCATCGGTTATGCCCGGGTAGAACTGGCCGCCGGGTCCTCGGCCGAAGTGGAGTTCACGGTCCATGCCGATAGGACGTCATTCACCGGGCTGGACCTGGCACGAGTGGTGACGCCGGGGCTGGTGAAGCTGCATGTCTCGACCTCAAGCACTTCAGACGCTGCGACGCACGAGGTGATCCTGCACGGCGAACGCCGCATAGTGGGCTTTGACAGGGAGATGCTGACGCCAGCTGAGGTCCGCCCGGCCTAAGCCTCCCCTACCCCCGGACGCTCTCTCACCAAACACCCCTTTCCCCCGGACGCTCTCTCACCAAACACCCCTTTCCCCCGGACGCTCTCTCACCAAACACCCCCACCCCCCGGACCCTCTCTCACCAAACACCCCCACCCCCCGGACCCTCTCTCACCAAACACCCCCATCCCCCGGACCCGCTCTCACCAAGGTGGGGTGCGTCGGCCGGAAGGGGAATGAGACGTGCCCTCCCGACCTACTTTGCGCCCACGCAGATCCGAAGGAACCCCCTTCCGGTTGCCTTTCGGCTTGGCGGGATTCGAAGTGGGTCGGGGAGGTACAGTGCCGCCCCGGCAAGGGGCTCAGCTCACGCGATCCGGGCGTCTGTGTCGGGGTCTTTGCGGGTATCCAGCATCCCGGCGACCTTCTTTTCCAGAGCGGCAACCGTGGTTTCGGGCAAGACGATCAGGCCGTCCAGTTCCTTCCGGGCGCGCTTGTAGGCCGTCTGACGCTCGGCCGGAGTGGCCGCGACGTCCTCCGCAATGCGCAGGAGTTTGCGGGCCGTGGCCAGGCGTTCCCGTTCGGGACCGGTGAAGTTGCCGTCCTTGATCCGCTTTGATTCGCGTTCCGCAATCTCGAAGGCAATCTCATAGCTGTGCACCGTCGCCCGGTATTCGGCGAGCCGGGCCGCCGTCGTAATGTCTGCAGGCGAAGCGGGCCGCATGCCGTCGGCCTCCTTCTTGGCACGAAGGAAGGCCACCGTGAGCGGCTCGCGGACGTCGCTCATCAGCGGGTAATCAATAAGCTTTCCCACGTCCAACTCGTAGTCGAGCCACTTGTGGTTCACGGCATCGTGGGCCGCCATCAAGGCGGCAACTTCGGCTTGGCTGGCTTGTTCGGTCACGGCCTGCTGGTTCTTCAGCTTGTACAACTCAACCTTGCGCCGGTGGCGCCGTTCGCTGGCACGGGACCATTGCCGGATCCACCCGCCGGCCATGCCGCCGATCGGGAAGATGAGCCACCAGTAGTGTCCGAGGAAGTCGAAGAAGGGTTGCACAGACTCATCCTCCCACCGCCGTGGACCTGCCTCAACAACGGCCGCGCCACCTCAACGGCTGATGTTCAGCGGTTTGACCCGTTCAGCGCAGGACGCCCGTTGAAGTTCAGGTTCCCCGCGGCCTACCCGGTTGTTCCTGCCGGTGTCGTCGCACCAGTCGACACCGTCCGGGGACGCGCCGACGCTGGCTATACCCGGTTTCATGGTTGCGGGCACTTGGAACGTGTAGGAGAAGCCGCCTGCGTCGGCCATGGGAGCTGTGGTGGTGAGAACTTCGACGCCGGTGGAATCCTTAACGACGATCAGCACCCTTGCGTCGTGGCCGTAGCGCGGATCGCAGGTGGCATCCTCCGCGGTAATTGTCACGGAGTCACCAGGCCTGGCGGCAGTCGGACTGACCGCGTAATCCGGAGGCATGCACGGCGGAGCGCCTCCCCAGTAAGAGATGCAGCCGCTTAGGGACATGGCAGCGAAGGACGCCGTGGCCACCGCGGCGGCGGTTCGGCGGTAGTTGATGCCAACAGTAAGTGCCATAGGTCATTGTCGCTCGCCCGAGCGCGGACGCGCCTTACCCGTGGAATCCGTGCCCGGATCGTTGCCTCCGCCGGAGCTCCAAACCGGCACTCCAATACCGCTCACCACGGCACAACCCGATCCAAGCATGAGAATCTCTTACGCTCAGCCGGAATATCCGTTAGCCCGTGCCGAGCCTCGCTACGCTCCTTAAGAACGCAAACACAGTTTTGGAAGGACTCGCCGTGCCCCTCACGAATGACCACAATGACGTGGAAGCCGCCCAGCCCCTCAACGTAGTGGTCGCAGGATCCACCAGCGCCGCAGGGCAGGCTGTCATCGCCGCACTCCTCGCGAAGGGCGCGCGGGTGGCCGCCGTCGACCTCGACGCCACCCGGCTGGAGGCCTTGGCCGAAACGTACCCAGGCACCAAGACCTATGTATGCAACCTTTCCAACCCGGAAGCCGTGGAAAAACTCGCCGCAGAAGTCCGCAACGATCTCGGCAGCGTGGAAGGACTCATCCATTTGGTGGGTGGTTGGCGGGGCGGCGAAGGAATTACCGGCCAGCGCGACGAGGACTGGGACATCCTCCACACCAGCATTATGACCACGCTCCGGAACACCACGCGCGCCTTCTACGCCGACCTCGAGGCCTCGCCGCGCGGCCGCCTGGCCATCGTTTCGGCTGTAGCGGCTGCCAAGCCGACCGCGGGCGGTGCCAGCTACTCCGCCATCAAGGCTGCATCGGAAGCCTGGGTCCTGGGCGTGGCGGACGGCTTCAACGCGGCCCAGTCAGGCCACAAGACCGAGCCGAAGGAGCAGACCTCGGCCGCCGTGGTTTTCGTGGTGAAGGCACTCCTTGACGACGCCATGAAGGAGGCCGCACCCCACCGCAAATTCCCGGGCTACACCCACGTCAACGAACTCGGCGAGCACGTGGCCGCCTTGTTCGACGCGCCGGCCTCCGGACTGAACGGGACGCGCCAGCACCTGGCCTGAGTTATCGTCGCTCCTCCTCGCTAGCATGGCCGTATGGAACAGCGACTGCATTTCATCACGTTTGCCACGCCTGATCTGGACCGGGCCCGCGCCTTCTACAAGGGCGGGCTCGGTTGGGATCCCCTCATGGACGTTCCCGGCGAAATCATCTTCTTCCAGGTTGCCCCCGGACAGGTTCTCGGTCTCTTTGACGCTGACAAGTTCGACCAGGACTTGGCCAGCGGCACCAAAACTGCGGGAGTCAGTGGCGTCACTTTGTCCCATAACGTTGGCAGCGAGGCGGAAGTGACCCGCACCATTGAGCAACTGGCCTCAGCGGGCGCCAGTGTCATCAAGCCGGCCCAGGCAGGCGCGTTCGGCGGCATCTACCATGGCCATGTCAAGGACCCCAACGGTATTGTGTGGGAAATTGCCTACAACCCCGGCTGGAGGGTCGACGACGACGGCACGGTGGTTTTCGGATGAGCGCCCCACTACGCTCGGCCGATAGCGTCATCACCGCGGACGCCCACGTGCAGTTCGAGACCTTCATCGACGAACACCGCCGCGCACTGAACGCCAGCCTGGACGGACTCACCGAAGAACAAGCACGACGCCGGCTGGTCCCCTCGCGGACGACACTTCTGGGCCTCGTCAAGCACGTGACGTTCGTGGAGAAGGTCTGGTTCGACGAAGCGATCACCTGCCGCTCCCGTGCTGAGATCGGCATTCCATCCACACCGGACGAGTCGTTCATCCTCGAGGAGACGGACACGATCGCTGGTATCCAGCAGGCCCACCGCGAGGCGTGCGAAGCATCTCGCCGCGCGGCCGCTGACCTCGGACTTGATGACCTGCTTCTGGGGAACCGCCGCGGCCCGCTGCCATTGCGCTGGGTGTATCTCCACATGCTCCGGGAGTTGGCACAGCATTGCGGGCATGCGGACATCCTGCGGGAACAGATT
The DNA here is from genome assembly GCF_044748905.1 of Paenarthrobacter sp. NPDC089714. Taxonomy (NCBI): domain Bacteria; kingdom Bacillati; phylum Actinomycetota; class Actinomycetes; order Micrococcales; family Micrococcaceae; genus Paenarthrobacter; species Paenarthrobacter sp. NPDC089714. Next base: position 19,551 of record NZ_JBIVGX010000014.1, on the reverse strand, counting down.
CTGGATGGACAAGCTGATCCCGCCTAACACCGTCCGTTATTTGGCATACCAGAACGAAATCTCACGCACAATCTGGCCTAGAAGCTTGCGCTCATTGGCCCACATCCTGCATTCTGGAATACCAAAAGCGGATCGCTAGATCGTAGCGGCCCCGGTAGTTCCACCCAGGAGTACAACGATGTGCCTTCACGACCACACTTCAGCGCCCAAGCCCACCGGTGAATTGCCGCGTCGTGGCATCCTCGCCGGCGCCGCAGCCCTTGCCGGAATTTCCGTCGCGGGCATCGCCGCTCAAATGGTCTCCGCTCCCCCGGCCTTGGCAGACAACCCGAAGTCCGGGCCGAACTATCCCGGCCAGCCTCTCACTACCCAAGCGGTGATCATTGAGGGCGGCACCGTGGTGGATCCCAAGACCGGCGACGCTGTAGCGGATGGCGTGGTGGTCCTCGACGGCGGCAAAGTGACCGCCGTCGGAACCCGGGACCAGACGCGCAAGGCGGTTGCCGCCGTCGCAAGCCGGGCGCGTGTGCTGAACGCGTCCGGCCGCTGGGTCCTCCCGGGCCTCGTCGATGCCCACGTGCACGCTAACGCCCTGGCCGATGCCCACTTGCTTCTCCAGGGTGGAGCTACGAGTGTCCGCAGCGGATCGAGTACTTTTTACCAGGACATCGCCATGGCCGCGGTACCTTCCTGGGCACCGGGCGTCACTCCGCGCATGACCCCGGCCGGACTGTTCATCTCCCCGGACCAGGGAGACTCCCTCCTGGCCGATCCGGACCTGGCACCGCTGGCCACCCTCAAGGGCGGCGTCACGGAGGCCCAGGATTTGGCCTATCTCACCCGCATCAACCTCAAGCGTGGTGCCGAGGTCATCAAGACCCGGGCCAACCCGCGGGCAGGCATCCCCGAGCAGGATCCCCGCGAATTGGTCTACAACGTGGATCAAATCGGTGCGATCGTGAAAGCCGCAAAGGGTGCCGGTGTGCTTTGCCATGCGTACAGCGCAGAAGGCATCGACGGCGCGGTCCGGGCCGGTGTCCGCAGCATTGAGCATGGCGTGTTCATGTCGGAGGCGACCATCCACGAGATGGCGCGTCGAGGAACTTATTTCACGCCCACCATGGATGCAATCACCAGCATGGCCGGGTCGAGCAACCCGATCCTGGCTGCCCGCGGCAAGGAGTACACCCCGATCCTGCAGGCAGCCGTGCGGTCTGCCAAGGACGCGGGTGTGACGATCATCGCCGGTACGGACTCGTTCGGCACGGACGTGACGCCGATCGGGACCGAGGTTCGCCTGCTCTCCGAAGCCGGCCTCACTCCCCTCGAGGCGCTGCAGGCTGCCACGACCAACGCGGCACGTTTGCTAGGCCGTGGCGACGCCGCGGGTCGCCTGGTACGCGGCTCGATGGCCGACGTCGTTATTGTGGACGCCGACCCTCTGGCGGACGGTTCTGCCCTCGAAAAGGTGAGCACCGTCATCGCCCAAGGTGCCGTGGTCCGCACGAACCTCTAAGAGCAACCCTCGGTCACTTCTTCTAGGCGGGCAGCGTGAACTTTTGCTCCACGCGCTTCAGCAGCGTTCGGGAGTTCACGCAGATGAGGTACACCACCGCGCCGGAAATGAACGGCAGCAGCCAGACCGACGTGGTAGTCAGCAGGAATCCGGCGATGAACAGGATCCCTGCGTTGCCCAAGGACACCCGCTTCAACGAGCCGAGGCTGAAGAGCGAGAGCCTGTAGATGTCCACGGTCCTGAACGAGAACCGGGACAGCAGCACCAGCGCATGAAAGGCCGCGGTGCTCACAAGGACAGCCAGGCCGATCAGCCCCACCCGGGCAGCAACTGTTTCAGGGTTGCTGCCCGGCAGGCTCATCAGGTTGCCAGCGATGACGGCAAGCAGAGCGAGGTAAGGCAGCCATACGACCAACGCCTGCAGGAAATTGAGACGGTAGGACTTCCTGAAGTCGCGGAATACTCCCGTGTCCTCGCCAGCCATGAGCCGGTTGAAGGCGTAGCACGCCGCCACCACAGCCGGACCGACCAGGACCAGCGGAAGCGGGGCCAGCGGCCCCAGCAGCGGCATGGCCAGCACAAGGACGTTGGTCAGCACCAGCAAGCCGCTCCCTACCATCACGCCATAGACAGTGCCGGCCGCCTTGAAGAGCGTTCCTGAGCCGAATTCCGCTTTCGTGGCTGCCACCGAACCTACTTCTTGTCCGCGTACGCCTTGTACGCCTTGTTGGCGAGGTCCACGTATTTGCCCATGCCTTTGCTGTCGAGTTCCTTCACGTAAGCATTGAACTCGCCGAGGGCCCTCTGTCCGGTAATGAACTTCAGGGTGTTCTGCTTGACGTGGTCCTTCAGCGGCGTGAGCGCCAGGGTGGCTTGTTCACGATCCACGTCGCTGAAGGGGACAGGCGGCGAGACAGGACGGGGCTTCTTGGACTTCATGGCCTCCTGGAACGCCAGTTCTTCCTCGTTGAACGTGGACTGCAGCAGGTCCGTGGTACCGCCATAGGCGAAGTTGCCGCCGGAGAATCCGTAGTCCACCCGAAGATCCTTGGTCCCGGCGGGGTTGAGTCCCTGATAGTTGATATCAGCTGAGAGCTTCCGCTTGCCGCCCTGCTTGGTATAGGTGGTCCCTTCGACGCCCCACTTGCTGAACTCCTGGCCGGCGTCGCTGTAGAACAGCCAATCGATGTATTGGATGAGTGCCACGAAGCTGTCCTTCTCCTTCACGGACGAGTTCAGCATGATGCCGTTTTCCAGGCGGGTACCGCCGATGATGTCACCGGCCGGACCGCCCGGAACAGTGATCTTGCCGATCTCGAAGGCGCCCTTGCCGAGCGACTGTTCCATGGAGGTGCGGTACGTGATGACGTTCTGCGAGTTGGCACTGATCACGAACGACTTGCCGGAAACGAACTTCTGGATGGCGGCGTCGTCCGTCTGCGTGAAGCTCTCCGGATCCATCAGTCCCTCGGAAACCAGTGAGTTGAAGTACGTGGCCAGGTCCTTGAACTTGTCCGAACCTGAGGCGAAGGCAAACTCCTTCTTGTCCTGGTCGAACAGCAAACCGTCCACAAGGCCCCAGCCAGCCACGGTGCCGAACGCCGGAGCTGCGATGTTCAGGACACTGTCGCCCTTGAAGCGGTCGGAGAAAGGAACGACGTCGGGATAGGCCTTCTTGAGCGCGCGGAGCACTTCACGCAACTCGTCCCAGGTCTTGGGTTCGGACAGCCCTTCCTTTTTCAGCACGTCCTTCCGGAAGCACAGCGAGTAGTCCGGCCACAGTTCTTCATGGAGGCCAGGAAGGACGTAGTACTTGCCGTCTTCCTGCGTGAGCGCCTCGATCTCGGGCTCCAGCTTCCACTTCTTGATCTTGTCCTGGTAGTGCGGCATCAGATCCACGTAGTCACTGACGGGCAAGACGGCTCCGGCCGATACGAAGGCCGATTCCTGTCCGGGATACGTTTTGGCAATGATTTCCGGGGCACTCCCTGAGCTGATGAGGAGACTGCGTTTTTGCTCGTAGTCACTGTTGGGAACGATGGTGGGTTCCAGCGTGATGTTGTTGTCGCTGGCCATCTTGGTAAAGAGCAGCCAGTCCTTCTTGTAGGGGTAGGTGGGCTGGTCTGAGAAGAGAAAGGAGAACGTCAGGGGCGCCGTCGCCTTGAACGTGTCTCCCACCTTGAAGCTGTCCATGGCACCCGTGCGGTTCTTGGAGGTGTCAACCTTCTCTTTGGTATCGGCGTCGCACGCTGTCATGACCAAACCGATGGTGACAACGGACGCGAGCCCCAGGAAGTCTCGTCTGCGGATCATTGGGTTTCCTTTCATGAGGGTTATTCCTTGACGGAACCGAGCATCACGCCCGAGAAGAAGTACTTCTGGACGAAGGGATAGACACAAAGGATGGGGATGACGGTAAGGACGATGGTCACCGACTGGATGTTGGCGGCGATCTGGCCGACGTTCTCTGCCGTTCCGCCTGCAGATCCTGCGGTAGTGACACCGGCGATCATGTTCCGGAGGTAAATGGTGACCGGGAACAGGTCCGGGTTGTCCAGGTAAAGGAAGGCCTGGAACCAGGAGTTCCAGTTGGCCACGGCGTAGAACAGCACCATGGTGGCGACGATCGCCTTGCTCAGCGGCAGCACCACGCGGAAAAGGATTCCGTACTGCGTCAGGCCGTCAATGGAGGCCGCCTCTTCCAATTCCCTGGGCATGTTTTCGAAGAAGGACTTCATGATCAGCAGGTTGAAGACGCTGATGGCATTCGGCAGCACCACGGCCCAGATGGTGTCCCGCATGCCGAGGGAGCTGATCAGGACGTAGTTGGGAATAAGCCCGCCGTTGAAGAACATGGTGAAAACGGCCAGACCAATGAAGACGCTGCGGCCCTTCAGTTCCTTCTTGGCAATCGCGTAGGCAAAGGACGTGGTGAGCACCATGGAAATGGCCGTGGCCACCACGGTGTACAGCACCGTGTTTCCATAGTTGGTCCAGAACGACGAGTCGGCCAGGATCAGCTTGTACGTCTCCGTGTTGAAGCCCATGGGGAACAGGTTGACCTGCCCGGAGTTGATGAACCCCTCGCTGGAAAACGACTGCGCAATGATGTTCAGGAACGGGTAGGCCGTCAGGAACACCACCAGCAGCAAGAACACCAGGTTGAAGGCCTGGAACACCCGCATGCCCCCGGACACTTTCATGTCGGTCACCCGGACGCCGCGGTCGGCTGTTGAAGTCTTGTTCACCAGAGGCTCGTTCCTGCGACGCGCTTGGAAATGGCGTTCGCTGAGAGGATCAACGTGAGGCCGATGACGGATTCGAACATCCCGATCGCGGCCGCGTAGCTGAAATTGCTGGATTCCAGGCCCACCCGGTACAGGTAGGTGGAGATGACGTCCGAAGCTGCATAGTTGAGCGGGTTATAGATCAGCAGGATCTTCTCGAACCCGACGGCCATGAACGTGCCGATGTTCAGGATGAGCAGGGTGATGATGGTGGGCCTGATGGCAGGCAGCGTCACATGCCACGTCTGCTGCCAGCGGTTGGCGCCATCGATCCTCGCTGCCTCGTAGAGGGATTCATCAACCCGCGTCAGCGCGGCCAGGTAGAGAATGGCGCCCCACCCCATGGTTTGCCACACTTCCGAGCTGATGTACATGGGCCGGAACCAGCTGGGATCCTGCGTGAAGTTCACGGTGTTGCCGAACAGCGCCTCGGAGATCTGGTTGACGGTTCCGGTCATGGAAAAGTTCTGCAGGATCATGCCGGCGATGATCACCACGGACATGAAATGCGGCAGGTAGGCCACCGTCTGGACGAACTTCTTGAACTTCTGCGATCTCAGTTCGTTCAGCATCAGCGCGAAGATGATGGGCATCGGAAAGCAGAACACCAGTGTCAGGACACCCAGGACAATCGTGTTCTGGAAGGCCTGCCAGAAACTGGGATCGTTGATGAAGAGGGTGATGTATTTGAAGCCCACCCATTTCTCGCCGAAAATGTTGCCGCCGGGTTGGAACTGGCGGAAAGCAATCACGTTGCCGGCCATGGGCAAGTAACGGAACACCAGGAAGTAGGCCAGTGGTAGCGCTAACAGTGTGTACAAGCGCCAATCCCGTTTGAACGCCAACTTCCAGCTTCCAGGCTTGTGGCGGCGCTTCTTGTCCGGCTTCTCCCCGACGACTGACGCCGGAGGCGTGTCCAGTCCCAGTGCCACGACGCCACCTTTTCCTCCAGGATCAGAACGCCATTTGCCTCTACCTCAACCGTGCCCTGAACCGGGCGGTCGCTGAGAAGGTCCGTGCCGCCGTCGTGGACGTCTACCTGGACGGGAGCGTCGTTGTGGTTGAGCACCAGCAGGAAGCTGCGGGCAGTGCCGTCAGCCTTGGTGCCGGCACGACGGCGGACCTGGACTCCTGCGGGCACGTCCAGTTCGGGGACGACCCCCGCAGCATGGAGTTCTTCGCTGAGCAATAGCCGGTGCAGGTCGTCATCGAGGCGCGCGGAGAGATAGAGAGCAGTGCCTTGGCCAAAGGCGTTCCGCGTCACTGCCGGTACGCCGGCGAGGCGGCCGGACGCGTAGCTGGCCAGGACCTCTGCCGTCCCGGCATGGAGATGTTCTGTCCAGTAGCTCGCCGCCGACGTACCGCCGTCGGGTGTTGAAAGCTTGACCTGTTCGTCCTCACCCGCGAGCGGGTGCATCTCCTCACTCCACGCTCCCAGGACGTTCCGCAGCGCACCCGGGTAGCCGCCCAGGCGGATGGTGTTGTCCTCATCCACGACCCCCGAGAGGTAGGACACCACCAGGCGGCCGCCGTCAGACACGTACTTCCCGAACCTCGCCGCGGACTCGTCGGTGAGGAGGTACGACGCCGGCATGATCACCAGGCTGTACGGGGAAAGGTCGCTGTTGGCGTTGACGAAGTCCACGGTCACGTTGGCCTCGAAAAGCGGCCGATAGAAACGCAGAACTTCCTGCGCATAGTTGAGGTCAGAACGCGGTGAGTTGCCCAGCTCAAGTGCCCACCAGCAATCCCAGTCGAACACGATGGCCACCTTGGCTGTGGACCGCGTGCCGGTGAGTCCACCAAGGGACTTCAACTCTTGACCAAGCTCGCATACTTCCCGGAAGATCCGTGTGTTGGGACCGGCATGGTTGACCATGGCCGAGTGGTAGCGTTCGGTTCCGCCCTTGGCCTGGCGCCATTGGAAGAACAGGATGGAATCCGCACCCTGGGCAATGGCCTGGTAGGACCCGAGGCGCATCTTCCCCGGAAGCTTGGACACGTTGACGGACCACTGGCTGACCGCCCCGGTGGCCTGCTCCATCACCATCCATGGCTGGCCTTGGCGGAGCGAGCGCATCAGGTCGAAGTTCAGCGCTGCCGAAACATGCGCGTCCGCTTCCCGTGGATCCGGGTAGATATCCAGCGCCGCAGCGTCTTCTTCCGCCGCCCAGGCCCAGTAGTCGTTGGTTTTGTAGAAGCGCATGAAGTTGGTGACGATCGGCAGGTCCGGGCTGTGCCGTCGGAGGATGTCCCGCTCCGCCTTGAAGTGTTCCAGCATGCTGTCCGAGGTGAACCGGTGGAAGTCCAGGCGCCGGGAGGGGTTGGACCACGTGCGTGGCTGCGCCGGTACACGGACCTGGTTCCAGTCGGTGTAGTGCTGTCCCCACACCGTGGTGCTCCAGGCCTGGTTGAGTTCGTCCAGGGAGGCGTACTTCCGTTGCAGCCATGTCCGGAACGCCTTCTCTGCCCAGGGGCCGTAGGACGTGGGTCCGTATTCGTTGCCCACATGCCACATCCGCAGCGCCGGGTGCTGGGCGTACCGCTCCCCCATCTTCTCCGTGAGGGCCAGGGACTTTGCCCTGTAGACGGGATGGGAAACATCAAAATGCTGGCGGGAGCCAAAACCGAAAATGCTGCCATCCGCGCGCTCAGGCATGATGTCCGGATGCTGCTCCACGAGCCACGCCGGCGGTACGGCATCCGGGGTAGCGAGGTCCACGCCGATCCCGTGGGCATGCATGAGATCCATGACGTCATCCAGCCACCCGAAGTCGAAGACACCGTCCGTGATCTCCAACCGGCTCCACGAAAATACTGCCAGCGTCACCAGGTTCACGCCTGCTTGCTGCATGAGCCTGGCATCTTCGAGCCACACCTCGCGGGGCCATTGTTCAGGGTTGTAATCGCCGCCGTAAGCAATGCCGCCCAGGCGTTCATGCAGGCGTTTCAAACGCTCTTCAGCGCTCAGTAAGTCCTCAGGGTGGATGGTCATCTTCGTCCTTCACTCGGCCTTCGTCGCCCCGAAGCTTCAGTGCGACGCGCATCACAGAGAGAAACTATCGTAAAGTTTACGCAATAACAACAGATGAGTTTCCGAAGTCGCGGGTAACTTTTAAGCTGCAATGGAGGCCAGTATCGGGTGCTGCTCTCGTGCGCTGGGGCAGATAAGCAGATCCGGAGCTTGCCGTGAGGCCCACATAAGGACAATCCAGTTTCTGCTGGAATCCAGAAACTATCGGAAAGACCAAGGCGGGGTAGGTCTCGCCGGGTACGCGGGAAGACGTTGCTTTCGCTGTTCGTGATCGGGGGTTTCCGCCGCTTTCCGGCGAACTCGCGTGCGGGCAGCGGCAGGGCCGGACAGCGCCACAGAAACCGTTGACACGTGACCAAATGGTCACCTATTCTTTTCCCATGGACCCCGTGTTCAAGGCACTCGCAGACCCAACCCGCCGGGAATTGCTCGACGAGTTGTTCCGCGAGGACGGGCAAACCCTGTCAGCCCTCGGAGCCCGGTTCGAGATGACACGTTTCGGCATCGCCAAGCACCTCAAGCTGTTGGAGGATGCAGGACTGGTGGTCACCCGCCGTCGGGGGCGTGAAAAGCTGCACTTCCTGAACCCGGTCCCCATCAGGCTCATCCATGACCGCTGGGTGAGCAAATACGCAGAACCATGGGCCGCTGCCCTCAGCGACCTCAAATCCAGATTGGAAAGTCCCATGGAAAAGATCTTCGAGATTTACATCAAGACCACTCCGGAACGGCTGTGGGAAGCCATTACCAACAGCGAGATCCGGAGCAAGTACCAGTTCGGAAACACGTTCACGTCGGACTGGACACCGGGTGGCCGCTTCGAGATGCGGAACGTCAAGGCAGATGCTCCGCTGGGCGAGGGCGAGAACATTGAGGTTGACCCACCGCGCCGGCTCGTCCAGACCATGACCGCGCTGTGGGGCGAGGACGTCAAAGCCGAGGGTACGTCCCGGATCACGTGGGAGATCGAACCGGTGGGCGACTCCTGCCACCTCACCGTGACCCACGACCAGCTCCGCGAAGGCGCCAACGACCAGCTGTACGGCGGCTGGCCCATGATCCTCTCGGGCCTGAAGACCTGGCTCGAAACGGGCGAAACGCTGACCACGCCGGGCTCCCTCATGTACGCCTAACCCAAGTAAGTCGCACCCAAGTGGGTCGCATTAGTGCGCGTTATGAGCCGTCATAACGCGCACTAATGCGACCCAGTTGGGTTAGGCGACGGGTGTTACGGGCTCGCGCTCGGTGAGCCACGCCGCCTGCAGGGTGCCCAGCAGGTGCGGCGCGAATTCCTCGCCGATGGACAGGACCACACGGCACCGTGCTCCGCGCTGGTCCGGGAAACCGACGTACTGTCCGCGAAGGTCGCACACCGTCTGGCCGCGGCTCGGACCGCTGGTGGTGTCCACCTGGACGCGGACCTTGGGTGCGGTTGCAAGCTCTACTCCCCTGACGGCAATGGCCGCGGCGAGGGGATCGTGCATGGCAGAGCAGGCCCGGCCGAAGATGTCAACGTAGAAGCCAAAGTAGTAGCCCAGCATCTCGCCGAGGGCCTGCGAGACGGGGTGGTCCGAGGCCAGGAGTTCCTGCCGGTGGGACTCCTCCAGCACGTTGGTCATGGTGACATCCAGTGGCACCAAGGTCACGTCCCAATCGGCGGCAAGGACTTCGGCCGCGGCCTCGGGATCGTTGGCGATGTTCGCTTCGGCAACGGGCGTGATGTTCCCCGGGGCCAAGGCTGCGCCGCCCATGATGGTGATTTCTGCAACCAACTCCGGCAGCTTCGGTTCCAGTCGGAGGGCCTCGGCGATGTTGGTCAGCGGCCCGATCGCCACGACTCGCAGCTCACCCGCGTATTGGCGTGCCAGCTCCACCAGGAGCTCGGCGGCAGTCGACTGAACGGGTGACCGGTCAGACGGCGAGAGGTCCACTCCCCCGATCCCGTTGTCGCCATGGACGTGCGGAGCGCCACCGTGGAAGGTGCCCACCTGCGGATCGTGGGCGCCCACAGCGACAGGAATGTCCGGCTGCCCGGCGAGCTTCAGCAAGTCCAGTGTGTTCCGGGCGCCGCCGGCCGCACTGATGTTGCCGCTCACGGTGCCGATGCCCACGAGCTCCGCCCGCGGAGTGGCCAAGAGGTAGGCGAGGGCCAAGGCGTCGTCGATGCCGGTATCGCAGTCAAGGAAGAAGGGTGCGGGCTGTTTCATGGTTTCTCATTTCGGATTGGCTTGATGAAGGGGGGCCGTGCCCCCGAGTGGTGGGGGCCGCCGTCGTGCTTTAGATCTTTTCGCCCTTGGGGGCGGCGATGAACAGGCTCACCACAAACGCGAGGACCGTGATCCCCACGGAAATCCAGAGCGCTGTGGAGTACCCGGCGGCGGTGCCCAGGCCCGCGAACGGGGCAACAACCACGACTCCGAGACTCGCCCCGATGCCGAAGCTCGCTCCGTTGATGCCCGGCAGCGCGGCCGGCGCTTCCTTGGGCGAGAGGAGGACGGAGAGGCCGTTGATGGCAGTGAGGAAGAAGCCGTTGTAGAAGATGCCGAGCGCTGCGATGGCGATCAGGACGGCGATCTGGTTGTTGGCAAACAGGGCAGCCACGATCGCGCAGGCCAGGCTGGCTGCGGAGCCGACGCGGACGGTCTTGATCCAGCCGCGGCGGTCGGCGATCCAACCGGCGAGCGGAGCTGCGAAGACCCCGATCAACGCCGCGGGAGTCAGGAAGAGCAAGGCCGCGACGGATGCTGACAGCCCGAAGCCGTTGGTTTTGTCCTGGCTCAGGAGCACCACGGTGAAGTTGATGATGGCGAAAATCCCGGCGAGCGTCAGGACCGTGGTGGCGATAACGGGCCACACTTGGCGGGAGCGCAGGTGATGGACGGCCACCAAGGGGGTTTCGCGCTTCTTCTCGATGAGCCAGAACGCGGTGAAGGATGCGATGCTGCCGGCAAGGAGACCCAGGGCTGCCGGCGAAGTCCATCCGGCCGAGGAACCGGTGGAAACGAAGTAGGTGATGAACACCAGGAACACCGAGAGCGAGCCCGCACCCCACCAGTCCATGCGGCCGCTTGCGGCGGCTGAACGCCCCTTGGGGACCACTTTGATGACGCACACGACGGCGATCGCGGCCAGTACCAGCACGGCGACGAAGATCGACTGGAATCCCATGGTCTCCGCCATCAGGCCGCCGAAGTAGCCGTCCACGCCACCCACGCCGCCGTTGATGGCGGCAATGATGCCGATGGAGGTGCCGAAGAGCCGTGCGGGCAGGTATTCGTTCAGGACGATGTAGGACAAGGCGAAGATCGCACTTGAGGTGCCCTGCATGAACCGGCCTGCCACCAGCAACGGAAGGTTCGGAGCAAAGATGCACAGCACCGTTCCCACGCCCATGATGGCGAGGACCAACAGGAGCGCGGTGCGTCGGCCGATGAAGTCGCTCCAGCGTCCGATCACGGGACCTGAGATGGCGCCGGCCAGGAAGAACATGGACTGTACCTGGGCAACGGCTTCAGGAGACTCACCAAAGAACGAGCCGATGTGCGGCAGCGCCGGGGTGATCATGCTGGCGTTGAGCTGGAACGCGAGGACGGCCAGGACAAGCGTGGTGATCAGGAAGGCGGCGGCACGGCCCTGGAAGCGGGTTTCCTCTTCGACGGCGGCGGGTGCCGTTTCCTGCGGTTCCACCGCGGTGTTGGGGATGTTCACATCAAACTCCTTTGTCCGAGGGCGCCGGCGAGCGCCGCGAGATGTGAGTTGTTATACAAGCATGTATTACTCGCTTGTGCAACCTCTCACATTTCTCCGGTACAGTGTCCCTAACCGATTCCAAGCGAGGTTCCCTTGACCGACAACGCTGTCCAGTTCCTGTCCCGGCCCATCGCTGCCCAACAAGGGCAGCCCCTGCGAGTGGCGGCCTACTCCCGCATCGCAGAGGCCATCAGGACCAAGCTCCTGCCGCCGGGCTCACTCCTGCCCACGGAGACAGAACTGGGCACCATGATGGACGTGAGCCGCACCGTGATCCGGGAGGCCCTCATGCTCCTGGAAGAAGACGGCCTGACACGTTCACGACGCGGTGTGGGCCGGTTCGTGGCAGACACCTTGCCCCGGATCGGGATCGAACACATCCGTCCGTTCGACCAACTGCTGGGCGGGCCGGACTCCGACATCCAGGTCAAACGCGTGGCCGCGATCAAGCAGCCGGCCTCCGAATTCGTGGCCCCGGGTCTGGGCGTCCAACCCGAGGAAGACGTCTGGTTCTGGGAAAGTGTCCTCATCCGCGATGGTGAACCCGTGGCCCACCTGCAGGAAAACGTGGCGCAGGACCTTCCGGAAGCCGCAGCCTTGCTGGATGCCGCGGAAGCTCCAGGGCTGCCGGCGCAGACTCTGCTGGAAATCCTCGCGAGCCTTTCCGGCAGCACCCTGGGACCCGGCGAATGCCAGATCAGCCTGAGCACCGCGGGCCCCAGCCGCGCCAAGCTCCTGAACCTCCGTCCGTCCGATCCGGTGCTCGTGCTGACCCAGTACGTCCGCCGCAACGGCGCCCCGGTCTACCTGGCCAAATGCCTGGTAGCCGCCCGCGCCGGGCACCTCTCAGTCATCCAATCCTCCTGACGTTCCGTTCCAAGATAGGGCCCTCCATGAGCACTTCCCCTGCACTCACTGTTGTGGGCAGCATCAACCTCGACATCACCGCCACCACCCACCGGCTCCCCTCCCCCGGTGAAACCGTGGGCGACGGCGTTCTCCGCCAGCAACCCGGCGGCAAAGGCGCCAACCAGGCCGTCGCCGCAGCCCGGCTCGCAGGAACCTCCCGCATGGTCGGGGCCGTGGGCCAGGACGAAGCCGGACGCACGCTTCTGAACGCGATGGCAGACGCCGGCGTCGACGTCGGCGGTATTGCGCACGTGGAGGAACCGACAGGCACCGCACTCGTCCTGGTGGACAGCGACGGCGAGAACCAGATCGTCGTGTGCCCGGGGGCCAACGCGCACGTGTCCGTGGATGGCGTTACCTTCGGTGAAGGTCCCGTGCTGTGCCAGCTCGAGGTGGACCAGGAAGTGGTCCTGGCTGCCGCCCAGGCCGCCAAGGGCTTCTTTGCCCTGAACGCCGCGCCTGCCGCGCCTTTGCTGCCGGAACTCCTGGAGCGCTGCGACCTGGTGATCGTGAACGAAACCGAGTACGCCCTGATCCCTGAGCTGCGTTCCGCACCCCTGGTGGCCGTGACCTACGGCGGCGAAGGCTCGGCGATCCTGGTGCACGGCGAGAAAGTGGCGGAGGCCCCGGCCATTTCGGTGACAGATATTGCCAACACCATCGGTGCCGGCGATGCGTTCTGCGCCGCCCTGGTGTTGTCACTGCAGTCCGGGCTGGACTACCGGCACGCCCTTGCCGCGGCCAACGCTGTGGGTGCCGACGCCGTTCGGGATCCCTCCTCACAGCCGGCCTTGCAGCGGCTGGAGCACTACATCGAAGCAACCCGGGCAGTGGCTGGCCGTCCCACCAAGTAATCTGCCCAGCGCTTCAAGGCGACGTCCACGGGCGGGTGATGCAGGCCGTGGCCCTCTGCCAAGGCGACCGCTTCCGCCGTCGGATACCGCTCCTCTGAAAGGAAAGACAACGTCTCGGGATCGGCCCGGGTGATCTTCGCGGGGAGCTTCTTCAGCAGCGCAACAGGAATCCTTAACCGCGGAACCCTGACGCCGAAGTGCTCGCCCAGCATGGTGAGCAGCTCCGGCAGGGGAGGTGTGGCGTCGTCGAGGACCCAGTATGACTTGCCTTCCGCGGCCGGGACTGTGGGTAGAAGGGCCATGAAGGAGGCCAGGTAGTCCGCGGTAACCACCGGAACGAAGGTGCGCTTGCCCCCGGGAAGCGCAGGCAGCCGACCGCGGTAGAGGTCGAGGACGGAAGTGCCCAGCCCGAGAACCTGCCCGCATTCACCCGACTTCGAGTGGCCAATGACCGATGCCGGATTGGCCACGGTCAAAGGAACTCCGGCGGCGATCGCGGCGGCTTGGACCACGGCGTCGGATTCCACTTTGGAACCTTCGTAAGCTCCGAGGCGCCTGTACTCAGCTGCACGGCGCTCTGCACTCCAAGGAACGTCCGCCGGGTCCTGGCCGCCGACCCGGTATCCCGACAAATGAACCAAGCGCTCCAAGGAGGGAAGCATCCCGGCAAACGCAGTGACATTCCTGGCGCTCACCACGTTCGCTTGGTAGGCGTCGTCGGGAGTCATCCCGAACGCATAGGCGCCGGCGACGTTGTGGACTTCAGTCACGCCGCGAAAAGCGCTCGACGCCGGATCAAGGCCCAGGCTCTCGGCGCTGAAGTCTGCGACCACGCAGTTTGGATGGTGGCCAGCCCCATGCTCCTGCAACCAAAGCAAGAGGCTGTCGAACGAGGACAGGCTACGCACGGCCACCTGGACACGAACGCCCTGGTCCAGCAGTTCAAGGACAAGCCACCTTCCGATGTGGCCAGTTCCTCCGAAGACCAGGGCGTGGCGTTGGACTGTCATCGGGTCTCTTTGGCGCCATGCGACGTGCTCAGCAACAGCTTGATGGTGGCCGCGGCCGCATCCAAGGGCTGGGTGGACTGATAGGTGCGGCAGAGAATGAGGGCTCCCTCGATCATGGAAACGACTGACGTCGCCAGTGCTCCGGCTTGGCTTTCCTCGAGGTCGAGGCTTTCGAGGACTCCGGCGACGCCCGTCACCCAGCCTTTGTAGGCTTCCCGGCAAGCGTCCCTGAGTTCGAAGTTCTCAGCACCGGCGTCCAGGGCTACCACCGAAACGGGGCACCCGGCCTGGTAGTCACTGGAGACAAGGATGTCCTGCAACGCCGAGACAAGCCCGTCCACCGCAGCTTCCGATTTCCCTGTTGCCACTGCCTGCGAGAGGAGGTCGTTGAATTGACTTGCGGCCAGCTGGACCGCCGCCACACCGAGTTCCGCCTTGCCCTCCGGGAAATGAAAATACAAAGACCCCTTGGGTACCTCCGATTCTTCGAGGACGCTGTTGAGGCCAGTGCCGTGGTAACCCTGGCGTTGGATCAGGGAAAGCATGGACTCGGCCAACCGATGTCGCGTTGCGAGCCCTTTGGGATGCGAAGTTGCCATAGTTCAAATAATAGACCATCCGGTCTATTATTTAGCTTTGGGTATTTGCTACGATTGCTACGGAGGTAAAAATGACAACAATCCCGCACCGCGAACTACGCAATCAGAGCAGCAAGATCCTTGAGCGTGTAAAGAATGGCGAAGTCATTGATGTCACCAACAACGGTGAGGTCGCAGCAACACTCATTCCACCGTCCTCTTCGCCCTTCGAAAAGCTCCTGCGAGCGGGCGGCGTTCGGCCAGCCATAAGCTCGCCGGTGGATTTCCGACTCATACCGCGCGTAAAGGTCGAGCTTGGCACGGCAGAGATACTCGCAGACCTGCGCGGTGATCGGTGATTGTTTATACGGATACTTCAGCGGTGTTGAAGTTGGTGGCGGACGAAAGTGAATCGCAGTTCCTCGCCGGGCACCTGGCCGACATTCGTGCTTCCGGAGGACACCTGGTCGCTTCGATGCTCCTTTATACGGAACTCCATTGCGCGGCCCGCCGGCGGAACCTGCCCTTCGATGTCGTCAACGACGTTCTATCGGCGATCAACCTGGTAGATGTAACCCGATCAGATTTGATGTTCGCGTCAGCGTTGCCCAGACAACTCCGGAGCGCAGACGCAATCCACTTGGCAACAGCTATCCGGCTCCAGGTGGACAACGTGGTGGCCTACGATTTAGAGCTCCTACTGGCGGCCAAAGAGTCCGGCCTTGATACGACTTCCCCCGGCGCTTAGCCGACGATCCGAAAGTCCCTAAAGTCTCCCGTCGCTCCGGAAACGTCGGATTCGACGCTCTCCACACGGCCCGGGGCATCGGATGAATCCAACCAGGCCAGCATGCGGTCAACATCGGCAGCCGGTCCCTCGGCCACAATCTCAACGGAGCCGTCGGAGCGGTTCCGGACTGTGCCTTTCAGCAGGAGTTCGTCCGCTTTTCGGGCCGTCCAGTAGCGGAAACCAACGCCCTGCACCACGCCGGAAATCCGGGCAGTGAGTCTCACCCCGTCTGTCGCCATGGACCCACCTTAACGAATCCCGCCCCTGTTCGCTGCTCCCGACCTTCAAAGGTTGGGTTCAGCGAACACGGGCGGGATTCTGTGTTGGAAGTAGCTAGCTGACCACGATGTCCCGGGTGGCGTGGTTGTACGTGATGGTGACCGGGCCGCCGTCGTGGTTCAACTCGTGGTTGGCACCATCGCGGGCGCCGAACGCGCCATAGTTCTCCTCCCACGAGCGGTTCAACGCGATCTTGTAGGTGTAGAAACCGGCAGGCAGCTCAGCGGTCAGGGACCACAGCTGGACCAGCGGGTTGAACTCCATCTGTGCCTCGTCATACTGCGGAGCCCAATCCTCGGCCGCACCCAGGAGCTTGTTGAAGTCGCCCGCAATGGCAACGGCCTCCGGCTGCGGCAGAGTCTCGACGGCGGGGGCTGCGGCTGCTTTGGCCGGCGCCTTGCGCGTGGTCTTCTTGGCGGCCTCGGCCTTCGGTGCAGCGGCTTTCTTTGGAGCAGCAGTCTTCTTGGGCGCGGTGGCCTTCTTGGCCTTGGGCTTGGCCGGCGGGGCCGTCGGAACAGCGACGTCGTCCGGAATGGGAGTGCCGGCGTCGAGCGCTTCGGCGAAAGCCGAAACATCCGGGAACGCGACCGTTGCACGCAAGCCGTCTTCCGGAATGGTCCAGCCCGAGCGGCCCTTGACCAGCCAACCGGCCTTGACCAGCTTGGCTGAGGCCGAGGTCAGGTTCTTGTGGCCGCGCGGAATGCCACCGCTCAACAGCTCTGCCTCGTGGGCGTCGAAGGGAACGCGGACGGTTGCTTCGGCCAACACTTCACCGGCGTTCAGCGTATCTCCGGACCATACGCTTTCGGCGAGGATGTCCAGTACGGCCTTCAGACGAAGGTTGGTGTTCTCGGCGGTGCTCGCGCCCATGCTTCTCCTTCAAAAGTGGATACTCACCCAGCAGTTTGCCAATGATTTGTTAATTCCGGCGACTGCAAAAGGTAAACACCGTGTGTCGTGACCGAGTGTGACATTCGTGACGCCGCAAGTGAGCGAAGGGTCTCGGCTCAGGCCCTGCTACTGCTGCGGAACGGACTCCTTGACCCACTCCGTCACTTCGTCCAGCAACACCTTTTTCCGCTCGTCGCTGGCGAAGGAAGACCGGATGGAGTTCGCGGCAAGAGTGGCCTGCTCAGGCACGGAGAAGCCGTGGACTTTCACCAGTTGCTGGTAGTTGTCATCCACGTATCCGCCGAAGTACGCGGGATCGTCGGAGTTCACGCACACGTTGAGTCCGATGGCCAGCATCTCCGGGAGCGGGTGGTCCTCGAGCTTGTCCACTGCGCGGAGCCGGACGTTGGAAAGCGGGCACACCGTCAACGGCACCTGCTCAGCAACCAGGCGCTGGACCACGTTGGTGTCCTCCATGCAGCGGATGCCGTGATCAATGCGCTCAGCGTGCAACACATCCAGTGCCTCGGTGATGTACTCCGCGGGGCCTTCCTCGCCCGCGTGCGCGATCCGCCGCAGCCCGGCCTCCAGCGCGCGCTGGTACAAGCGTTCAAACTTCGACGGCGGATTGCCCACCTCTGCGGAGTCCAGGCCGATGCCAACAATCGGTGCGTGCATGGCGAGGAGCTGGTCGAACACCTCCAGGGCCGAATCCTCGGACATGTCGCGCAGGAATGCTGCGATAAGAAGAGTTGAAACGCCGAAGTCCTCCTCCGACGTTGCCAGTGCGTTGGCCACTCCGTTCACGCACGTCTCCAAGGAAACCCCGCGCGAAACGTGTGCTTGCGGGTCCATCATGATCTCGGCGTGGCGGACTCCCCCGGCGGCGGCACGCTTCAGGTAGTCGCGGGTCATGTCCGTGAAGTCCTGCTCGGTCTGCAGCACGGCCATGTTGGCGTAGTAAAGGTCCAGGAAAGACTGGAGGTCTGAGAACTCGTACTTCTCGCGCAGTTCTTCGATGTCCTCATAGGGCAACTCGATGCCGTTACGCTCAGCGAGGGAGAAGATCAGCTCGGGCTGCAGGGTCCCTTCGATGTGCAGGTGCAGTTCGGCAACCGGGGGTGCCGTCGTCGTCGTTTTCTCACCAAAAGTTTCCACCCGACAACTCTAGGCCGAAGTCCGGCGCGTGTCCCGGAGCACTCAACTTGGTTCTGCGCCCCGGCACCGCCAAACTGAAGGGATGCAGACTTTCCTCCCCTTCGCCGATTTCCGTGAGAGCGCGGCCGCGCTGGACACCTCAAGGCTCGGCAAGCAGCGCGTCGAAGCCCTCCAGGTGCTCCGCGCCCTCGTCATCCCCGAGTACGGATGGCAGAGCCACCCCGCCGTTCGCATGTGGATGGGCCATGTACCCGCCCTGACCCTGTACGGCCTGGCCATGGCCGACGAATGGATCAAGCGCGGACATCCTGACAACACGCGGGACAACATCACCGAATTTGCACCACAGGCGGCCCACCCGGACTATGCCGGCAAAATCGTCATGCCGTGGTGGTTGGGCGACGAGGACCTGCATGAGACGCACCGTTCCAAGCTCATCGGCAAGGACCCCAAGCATTACAAGCACCTGTTCCCCGGCACCGAAGAACGGCTGGACTACATCTGGCCCGAACCGCGCCACGAATTCCACCCCGAAGATCCGGAAGACGACCGCCTGTGGATCCTCCGGTCCGCCGTCGAGGACCTCCGTCCTAAAGACCTGCGCACCGTCAGCCTGCCACCGCACGGAAAGGCCCGGCCAGCAGCCGATCCTGACGAGTACCAGTTCGTGTACCAGGAGGAAAAGTCCCGCAGGAACCTCGGCGCACCCAAGAAGCGGCCGGTCAAGCTCGAGAAGAAGCCCACCCGCAAGCGCGCCGCCGCCGAGGAAGCGTTCAACGTCCTTCCCGGCAAAACAGAGATCGCGGTTCCGTTCGACGGCGGCCGGATCTTCGCGCTGGGCAAGGTAGTGGGCCGGCCCATCACCGTTGACGGACGCTTTGCCCGCAACTTCGAACTCACCGACGTGATTGACCGCGCAGCTTTCGACTACCCGGCCCTGCTGCAGGATCCCCGGGTGTTCTTCCCCGTTCCCGCACCGTAACCGCCAGGAGGGCCATGGATTTCCAGCACATCATCGAGGTAGTAGGCCGCTACATGGATTTTGCCGGTGTGGCGGTGATGGTGGTTGGCGCCGTGGTTTCCCTTCCGCTGGCCCTCCGTGGGTTCCAACCCAAGCGCGCCGACGGGCTGGCTCCGTTCTCCCCCTACCGCGCCTACCGGCAATTGCTGGGTCGGTCCATCCTTTTGGGACTCGAACTCCTGGTGGCCGCTGACATCATCCGTACGGTCGCAGTGACGCCCACGTTTGAAAGCGTGGGCGTCCTCGCGATCATCGTGCTGATCCGGACGTTCCTGAGTTTCTCCCTGGAACTGGAAATCACCGGCCGCTGGCCGTGGCAAAAGGAAAAGAACAACGACGCCGGCACCCAACTGGGTCGCAGTTAATGCCGTTTTGAGCCGGCGGTTTCTAGCGGTTATCGCAACAGGAAGGTTCTGATCATCTCATTTGGGGTGCAGAAGTCGAATCGTTGGCGGGGTCTGTCGTTGAGTTCGT
>NZ_JBIVGX010000013.1:0-109160 GCF_044748905.1 Paenarthrobacter sp. NPDC089714 | reverse complement strand
CGCGATCTCCACCCGCGACAACGGATCCAACGGATGCGAAACACCCACCAAAACCTCAGTATCAGCATTCAAAGTCACAACTAACTCCTTTGTTTCCTGGGAAGGGACGCCAGCTGACGGTCCGCAGGCCCTGGGAAGCGGTGTGTCTACATCCCGCAGGGCCCGGTGTTACTCATCAGGGCGACACGTACATAACGCGCCATTGATGCGCCGGAACCGTTCAACATTGTCCGGAAATGGTCATCAAGGCCGATGGAAAGGAGCGTAACGAGCACCGTTGGCCCGGTGGGGCCGGCGGCGGACGCACGTTGCCTGGCATGCCCTGGTTTCCAGGGACTCAGAAAAGCTCTGCTATGAGCCCATCTGCTGTGATGCCAGTCACCCGCATTCCTTTCATGCAGCAAAACTACGCCATGAATTTCTTTCATGCGAGCGATTTATTGAGAATTACCTGAGAAATTATCCGACATTAATTCCCATTGTAGTTAACATGTTGGAAACATCAGCGAAACATGCTGCCGTGCCGGGGCAACGCAATGAAGGCCCACCACCGCACGAAGACAGCTGAAGGCCCTGACGGTCCCATGCCACTCCGTGGTGGTCATGTGCCGTCAGGGCCTTCAGCTGCATTTGTCGGGCCACGTGGCCTCAGCGGGAGCGGCGCACGAAGCCGGGGAGGGTCCTTCGCGCGCCGTTCCCGCCGCTTCCTACGGGGTGGGATCCAGCACCCTTTCCTGCTCGGTTGCATCGATGGTCTGCACCGCTTCCTCGGTGGGTTCGCCGTTGGGGCGTCCCTTCTCCCGCTGGGAGTAAAGCCAGATGGGCAAGTACAGGGCAAGGACCAGGAAGCCTACCCAGGTTGATGTCCAGCCGATCTCCAAGCTGTTCAGGTAGACCACGCCCACCACGCAGAACGGCACGTTGAACAGGCCAAAGACCAAGGCCACATGCTTCCAGCCCTTCGGCGCCTTGAACGGACGCTCCAGGTTGGCAAAGGCCGGGTGCTTCTTTGCCCGGACGTAAGCCAGCAGGCTGATTCCGTTGGCGAGTGTGTAGCCGATGGCCGAGGCTGCGAGGATGGCGGCCGCGTTGCCCATGGAGATGAGGACCAGGTTGAACGCACCGATGATGAGCATGGCCACGAACGGTGTTCCCTGGCGGTTGGTCTTTCCAATGAAAGCCGGCAGGTTTCCTTCGGTTGACATGGAGTGCATGGCCCGGGATGAACCCAGGTAGGCCGTTTGGATGATCAGGACCATTGCCGCAACCAGCATGATGATCGTGACGATCGAACCGGCCTGGCCGAAGACTGCCTGGGCTACCGGGATCAGCGGAGATACGGCTTGGGCCTGCACGCCATCAACACCAAGGACGCCAATGACGGCGGTTTGCAGGAGGACGTAAAGCACCAGGCAAATCAGGCCGCAGGCCAGCAGCGCCTTGGGGACGTCCTTGGCCGGGTTCTTGTATTCCGGTCCGTAGATTGCCGCCGTTTCCCAGGCGCAGGCGCTCCACTGCGAGATGGCAAAGATGCCGAAGAGCATCAGGATGTGGTGCAAGTCCCAGCCCCAATCGGACGGCCACCAGTTTCCGGTGATGTTGGCCATGTCAACGTGGCCCGTGGCGAACGGTGCGACAGCCAGGACCACCAGCGGAATCAACGAGATGGCAGCCAGGATGTACCCGAGGATGGCGCCGTCCTTCAGGCCGAACCAGTTCACCACATACAGGCCACCAAAAATCACGACGCCGGAGATCAGGGCCAGCTGGTATTCGCTGAAGGTCTCCCCCAGCACCGGGAACAGGCCGTGCAGGTAGCCGCCCACCAGGATGGCGAAGATGGCGAGAATGGGATTCCATCCGAACCAGTAGCTCCAGGCAGTGAAACCGCCAATGAGCTTGCCCTTGTCGTACTTGCCCTTGAAGTTTTCATTGCGGAAGACCAACTGCGCGAATCCAGGCAGTCCTGAGGCCTTGGGAAAAGTGGTGGCCATCTCGGCGTAGGCAGCGTTTTGCAGGAAGCCCTGAAGCACCGAAATCGCCCAGATGAGGATGGCCGCGGCAGACACATACATCGGCAGGTAGCCCAGGGAGGGCAGGATCAGCAGGGGCACGCCCAGGGCAATGGCCATGCCCTGCTTCCAGTTGATCGACCTCTTCAGATGGTCGACGCCATCTACACGATTTTCACTCATAACATCTCCTTGATGTACTGACAGCAGGTGGCCGCGCGGCATCGATCCCGGCCCGGTGGAAGCGTGGAAAGCATCCGCGGACACGCAAAAGAGTCCGCGGGAAGGGGAATCCCAGGCAGGGAGGCGCGAAATGGTCACAATCGGTGGGATCCCGGGGCCGGTGAAACAACGGTCGCGCACCCGGAACCAGGCTTTGAGACAGGCCGGGACGTCACCGCTTCGCCGGCGGTAACGGCCCCGGAATCTGCAGGCGGTGCCGGCCGGAGATCGCCTCAACCCCGGTGGGGGTGGAAGGAAACCACCGGCAAACCCGGCACACTCTGCTCCAACGGATTTGACCGGTTCAACTTCGAACACAGCCAGTGTGATACGGGTCACTTGCATTCATTGATGGATCAAAACTACGCCGTTGAAAGCAATTTCGCGAGGCGTTTATCAAGAATTAAGTGAGAAATTAGATGGCGTATTTTCTCAGCCCAGTTAACACGCTGGAAACATTGCGGAAACACAGCAGAGAGCCTTCTGTGGGTGGTAAAGACGACCATGATGGTGTGGCAGGAAACAAAGACGGCGTCCGCATGCCGGGCATCAACTGCGGCATGAGGGGCATCCACGACGCTGTCAGTGGTGCAGTTGCATCTTCTGGAGCACCGTCGCGGAGATCTCTTCGACGGACATGGAAGCCGAGTTCACGTAGGGAATGTTGTTGGCCCTGTACATGTCCTCGGCGTTGCGGAGTTCAAAAGTGCATTGCGGCAGCGAGGCATAGTTGCTCCCGGGACGCCGTTCCTGCCGGATCTGGCTCAACCGGACCGGCTGCGACGTGAGGCCGAAACATTTGGTTGCGAACGGCAGCAACGGCCTGGGCAGCGAAAGGGTGTCGAAGTCTTCTTCCACCAACGGGAAGTTGGCGGCAAGGATCCCATGCTGCAGCGCCAGGTACATCGTGGTGGGAGTCTTACCGCACCGGGAGGGGGCGATCAGGATCAACTCCGCGCGTTCCAGCGCCCGAAGCGACTGGCCGTCGTCGTGCTCTATGGCGTATTCGACGGCGGCCATCCGCGACTGATACCGGACGGCGTCACCGACGCCATGCGCTTGGCCTGGGAGGCCATTGGCCGAGGAGCCGAGTGCTTGCTCCAGCTGCCCGATATGGGCGCCGAACAAATCGAAGAAGTGGCCTGTGCTTTGTGACAGGACGGCACGGACGTCGGCATTCACCGTCGTCGAGAAGACCAAAGGCCGAGGTCCGGCAGCAGCCACCCGGTCGATGACAGCTACGACGTCGTACGCCTGTTCCACCGTGGTGATGAAGGGAATGGTGCGTCGTTCCAGGCGTTGTGCCGGGAACTGGGTCAGCAGCGTGTTGCCGAGGGTCTCGGCGGTGATTCCGGTGCTGTCGGAAAGGAAGAACACCGTGGGGGCGGGCTGGGTGCCAGCCCCCACGGCATGGTGGTCGACCATTTAGACGGCGGTGCGGGTGCCGGTGCGGGCCAGGCGGAGCCAGGTTTCGGTGACGGCGTCCGGGTTCAGGGAGATGGAGCTGATGCCCTGTGCCAGGAGCCATTCGGCGAAGTCCGGGTGGTCACTGGGGCCTTGGCCGCAGATACCGACGTACCGGCCTTTGGCGCGGCAGGCACTGATCGCCATTTCCAGCAGCTTGGTCACGGCGGGGTTGCGCTCATCGAAGCCTTCGGCCACGAGGGCTGAGTCGCGGTCCAGGCCCAGGGTGAGCTGGGTGAGGTCGTTGGATCCGATGGAGAACCCGTCGAAGTACTCCAGGAACTCATCTGCCAGGAGGGCGTTGGCCGGAAGTTCGCACATCATCACGATCTCCAGGCCGTTCTCGCCGCGGCGCAGCCCGTTGGCCGCGAGCAGCTCGATGACGCCGCGGGCCTCGTCCAGGGTCCTGACGAACGGGACCATGAGCTTGATGTTGCTCAGGCCCATTTCGTTGCGGACGTATTTCAGGGCTTCGCATTCGAGCTCGAACGCCTGCCGGAAGGATTCTGATAGGTACCGGGAAGCGCCCCGGTAGCCGATCATCGGGTTCTCCTCCTCGGGTTCGAACGCCGGGCCACCAACCAGGTTGGCGTACTCGTTGGACTTGAAGTCCGAGAGCCGGATGATCACCGGTTCCGGGGCGAACGCCGCGGCGATGGTTGAGATACCCTCGGCCAAACGCTTGACGTAGAAGTCCCGCGGGCCGTCGTAGGCCGCGGTCTTCTCCCGGATCTGCCGCACCGTGAAGTCATCCAGGGTCGCAGGCCGGGCCACTTCGCCGGCCACGGCGAGCAGCGCGTTGGGGTGGATGCCGATCTGCCGGTTGATGATGAATTCCAGCCGGGCCAGGCCAACACCGTGGTTTGGGAGTTTGGCGAAGCTGAACGCCTGTTCCGGGGTGCCGACGTTCATCATGATCTTCACCGGAGCCTCGGGCATGGTCTCCAACGACGTTTCCTGAAGCGTGTACTCCAACAAGCCCTCGTAGACCAGCCCGGCTTCGCCTTCGGCGCAGGACACCGTGACGGGGGTGCCGTCCTTGAGGATCTGGGACGCGTACCCGGTGCCGACGACGGCGGGGATGCCCAGTTCACGGGCAATGATCGCAGCGTGGCAGGTCCGCCCACCCCGGTCCGTGACGATCGCCGCGGCTTTCTTCATGATCGGTTCCCAGTCCGGGTCCGTCATGTTCGCCACCAGCACGTCGCCCTCCTGGAAGGATGCCATCTGGTCGATCGAGGACAACACCCGCACCTGCCCGGCGCCGATCCGCTGACCAATGGCCCGGCCTTCCACCAGCACCGTGGAACGCTCGGCAAGCCGGTAACGAGACACCGAGCCCGCAGCCTTGCGTGACTCGACCGTTTCCGGGCGGGCCTGCAGGATGTACAGTTCCCCGTCCACCCCGTCCTTGCCCCACTCAATATCCATCGGACGGCCGTAATGGGCCTCGATGGCCAGCGCGTGCCGGCCCAACTGCTCCACCTCGGCATCGGACAGGCTGAAACGCTTCCGCAACTCCGGGGCCACCGGGATGAAGTCCACGGTGCGGCCCACCTCACGGGACTCGGTGTAGACCATCTGGATGGCCTTCTCCCCCAGGCCGCGCTTCAGCACCGCCGGACGCCCGGCCACCAAGGCAGGCTTGTGGACATAGAACTCATCCGGGTTCACCGCACCCTGGACCACGGCCTCACCCAGGCCGTACGAGGACGTAATGAACACGGCGTCCTGGAAACCGGTCTCAGTGTCCATGGTGAACATCACTCCGGACGCGCCGACATCGGATCTGACCATCCGCTGCACACCTGCCGACAAAGCAACCTCGGAGTGCGTGAAGCCGTGATGGACGCGGTAGGCAATGGCCCGGTCGTTGTACAGGGACGCAAACACGTCCTTGATCGCCACCAGGATGTTCTCAATACCGTGGATGTTCAGGAACGTTTCCTGCTGGCCGGCGAAGGAAGCATCCGGCAAATCCTCAGCCGTGGCAGACGAACGCACAGCCCACGACACGTCATCGCCGTGCTCCTGGGTCAGGCGTGCATACGCGGACCGGATTTCATCTTCGAAACCCGCAGGGAACGGTGTATCACGGATCAGATCCCGGATCTGCTGGCCGACGCTGGCCAAAGCGGCCACATCGCCGCTGTCCAGGCCTTCCAGAATATCCTCGATCCGGGCATCCAGCCCGGATCCACTCAAGAACCGCCGATAAGCATCGGCCGTGGTAGCAAAACCGTCCGGAACCTTCACCCCTGCAGAGGCGAGGCTTTGAACCATCTCGCCAAGAGAAGCGTTCTTGCCGCCAACCTGGTCAAGGTCGGACAGGCCAAGATCGGAAAACCAGAGAACGTCAGTCATAAATGGTGTCCTTCGTTGGGCACGCGCTGACAAGCGCTGAAATATAGGGTGATGCAAGAGTGGGCGGATCACCTGCGAAGAAGCAAACGGATGTGACCAGCACAACTTAACGCAATCGTCATGAAAGACCCATGACTTTGCGAAAGAGCGCAAACCCCTTAAAGGCAACAAAGCACGACGGCGGCAGGCCGCTTTGGTTCCCGGGGAACCGAAACCGGCCTGCCGCCGTCGTTCACTCATTCCTGGGTCCGCCAGTGGCGGACGTCAGCTGGCCGCCTTGACCACCAGGGCCTTGATCCTGGCCTCGGTGGCATCGTCCAGCGAGGTGATGTTCCAAGCGACGGGGTGCATGTGGGCTCCCTCCTCATGGGCAGGATTCACCACTTCCCCAAAGCCGAAGACGATATATTCCTTGTCCGGTTTGATGTAGCAAACATCCTTGCCGTCCTTCACGTAGAACGGCAGTCCCCAGCGGACGATAGGCTCCAGGGACGGCGCGTTGTCCCTGATGATCCGGTGCAGGCGTTCGCCGATCTCCCGGTAGGGTGCCGGAGCCTCGCCGAGTTTGGCGAGGACTGCTGCATCGCCTTTCTTCGTAAACATGGTGTCGCGGCCTCCTTGGGGCGGATTGCAGGTCAACGGGCAGTATGGAAAGGATAGCCGCAGGCCCAACGGTCGATGAAGCTACGCTGCCTCATCTTCCTCGCTGTCGAGAATGCGACGGATCCTGGCAATGTCCAACGATTGATTGCCCCACTGGAGGTTCAACTCGTACAGGGCCCTGCGGCAGTTGTCACACATGGCTCCTCCAGGGATGGTCCGGCGGGTTGGACCGTGCCGTCAGGGACGGACAGGTGGGGACTTCGCCGTCGAAACCCCCAGGCCCCAGTCCTTCACGCGCAAGGTCGTGGAGCAGTTGGTGGTAGCTGGAGAGTGCCAAGGCCGGAAGCTGATGCAAGGAAGCCAACGTCGCTTGCGGCCTGTCCACGCGGAACAGGGCCAGCAGCGCATGGTCTTCCTGGGCGTCATTCAGGGCCCGGTAGGTGCCTACGGGGCACTCCCTCACAAGTGCCTGGGCGTAAAGACTCAGCTGACGGGACGGCGTTTGGTTGCCGGCCCGCCGCCAAATGGTGACTGTATCTTCGTGGTCCACGATGACCCTCGATTCCCTGGTTGTCCGCGGAACCGGCCCCCTCTCAGCCCCTCTGATGTGTCTAGTATATGAACATTTAATGTCACAGTTCAAGAGTGAATTAGGTTTAAAGGTACTGTTCCAGGTATAGGGTAATCACCATGGTCATGCACTTCCCCGCCTCCGGCGGCGACGCCGAGGCGGACACGCCTGCCCACCATCACGAGGCCACCGAGCGGTACTTCCAAGAGCTGCGCACCCTTCTGGATGGAGCGCTCAAAGATTGAATTCCTCCCGCGCCGAACAATCAGTGCCTGCTGTCTTCTACGATATTTCCGACCTTGAGCGGCGCCTTCGTGGCGCAGCCAGTCCGGGCGAGCGGATGATCGTCGGGTTGGTGGGGGCTCCGGGCGCGGGCAAATCCACTCTTGCCGAACGCCTGGCCGAGCAGTTTGGCCCAGACGGCGCCGTCGTTCCCATGGATGGATTCCACTTGGCGAACTCCATCATCGACGGGACGCCGCTGCGGGAACGGAAGGGCGCGATCGACACGTTCGACATCGGCGGGTATCTCTCCCTGCTTCAACGGCTGCGACGCAACGATGAGGATGTCATTTACGCGCCTGCCTACCGCCGCGGCCTTGAAGAGCCCGTAGCGGCATCCATCGCTGTTCCCAAGGCGACCACTTTCGTCTTGACGGAAGGCAATTACCTCCTGGCCCGGCAGGGCCGCTGGAGCGAAGTCCGCGGTTACCTGGACGAAGTCTGGTTCGTTGAGACATCACAGGAGATCCGTGTGGCCCAGCTCATCCAACGGCACGTAACCTCCGGAATGGCACCGGCCGATGCTGAAGCCTGGGCGAATGGTCCGGACGAAGCCAACGCGCGGTTCATCGAGACAACGAGGAATTTCGCCGACCTCGTTGTCAGGCGGCGCTAGGGTTCGCGATCTGCCCGGTCCCGGTCCAAGTCAATGACCAGCGGGTTATTTGGCCGCGTCTTCCGGGAGCGTGCTGAGAATGCTCTGGACGCTGGTCTGCAAGTGTTCCCTAATAGCCTTGTCGGCCGCGGCTGCGTCACCCGCTTTGCAGGCCTCCAAAATACGGCTGTGCTCGTCATCCAACTGGGGCGAAGGGCTGCTGGTCGTCGCATAGATCTGCAGGTATGCCGATGAGGATCCTCGCAGGTTGTCGATCAATTCCACCAGCTGCTCCATGCCGGAGAGCCTGTATAGACCCATGTGGAACTGGTGGTTCAATTCCACATACCGGTCGGGATCCGTGCACTGGGTCATTTCATCGATGATCGCCTGGAGGGGTGCGGCATCGTTCTCATGGAAATTGCCGGCAGCATGCCTGACTGCGAGTGCTTCCAACTCCGTGCGAATGGCGTACTGCTCGCGCAACTCCGCAACCGAGGGGGCGAAGACCGTAGCGCCCCGCTGCGGTGAATGGCGCACCAATCCCTCATGCCGAAGGATGGCAATGGCTTCGCGCACCGGAGTGGTACTCACGCCAAAACGGGCGGCCAGTTCGTTCTGGCGCAGCTTCTCCCCCGGCGCGATGCGCCCAGCGGCGATCTCGACGCGGAGTTCGGCCGCGATCGCCCCCGCAATGGTGGTTGAGCGGAGCTGACCCGTGACTGTGGACATGGGCCAAGTATCGCAGGCAACCACGACTTGAGACAATATGCATATTCGACATTGACCACTTCGGAAAATATGCATATTGTCAGTTGTGTTGCGGCAAGGTTGCCGCGACCTACTGCGAAAGGAATCCCACGATGCAAGGACTCCGGGTCCCGAACGCCCCACAATGGCGGATTGCCGTCATCCAGGGCCCTAACATGTCCGCTCTCGGTAAACGAGATCCTGGCCTCTTCGGCTCTGTAAGGTCCTTGGAAGACCTGAACGATCAGCTGGATGGTTTTGCCGCGAAGATCGATGTTGAACTCCGACATTTCTCGTCAAACATCGAGGGGGAAATCCTCAACTTCATCCATTACAGCGATGACGTTGACGCGTTCATGATCAACCCCGCCGGACTCACGATGCTCGGCATGGCCACCCGTGACGCGCTCCTGGATTCCGGACGGCCCTACCTTGAGGTTCACTTCGCCAACCTCGCCCAGTGGTTCAGCACCTCCGGCACTCCGGACGCGAAATCCATCTTCAGCCATGGGGCGTCCGGAGTCATGGAGGGCCTGCGGCATCACGGCTATGTCGGTGGAATGCTCGCGCTCACCCTCGCCCTGGACGACCAATCGTTCCTGGGCAAAACCGCTCGTACAAACACCCACCGGAAGGAGTCCTGACATGACCACCTGCACCCAGTCCCCCACCGTTCCCGCCACATCCGGTGCCGCAGACGGGCTGCCGATAGGGCCGCCGTCGAAAATCATTTGCGTTGGGTTGAACTACCGCGACCACGCCACCGAGGCAGGCCTCGGCGCGCCAACCCGCCCCCTTCTCTTTGCCAAGTGGCCGAATACGCTTGTTGGCAATGGCAGTGAGATCCTGGTGCCCGAGGGCCTGCGCACCGACTACGAAGCAGAACTGGCCGTTGTCATCGGCCGACGGGCTCGGAACATCCCAAGCGAAGAAGCCCTTGACTACGTGGCCGGCTACCTCTGCGCCAACGATGTTTCCGCAAGGGAACTGCAGTTCGACGACGGCCAGTGGGTTCGCGGCAAAAGCCTGGACACGTTCTGCCCCATAGGTCCGGCCATGGTCCCGGCTGACCAGGTCCCGGACCCCCAGAACCTGGGGATCAAGCTCTGGTTGAACGGAATCCTCATGCAGGACTCCACCACAGCCAACATGATCTTCAGCGTTGCCGACATTGTCAGCTTCGTCTCGCAGACAGCCACGTTGGAGCCTGGCGACCTCATCCTGACTGGCACGCCCGCCGGCGTGGGCGTCTTCCGCAACCCTCCCGTCGGCCTGAAGGACGGCGACGTTGTCACCGTGGAAATCGAAGGCGTCGGTAAACTCATCAACCGCGTTAAGTCCGTTCAACGCTCGACGGCGCACGCTGGCCAGCGCGACTGAAGGAACCACCCATGCAACTCAACGGAAAAGCTGCCCTCATAACCGGTGGCGGCCAGGGAATCGGCGGCGGAATCACCCGGCGATTCCTCGAGGAAGGCGCAAGGATTGCCATCGTCCAACGCCGCCCGCTGGAGGAACCCCTGGCCAGCCACCCGAACGTGCACTTGATCCAGGCGGACCTGACGGACCTGGCGGCGATCCCCACCGCCGTCGAACAAGCAGCCGGGCACCTGGCTGCCATAGACGTCCTGGTCAACAACGCCGGCATCATGTTCGAGCGTGGCGTGGAGGACATCCTGCCCGGCGAATGGGATCTCATGATGGCCCTGAATCTGCGGGCGCCGCTCTTCCTGATCCAAGCCGCACTTCCCCACCTCCGGCGCAGCGGCGGCGGAAGCATCATCAACGTCGGCTCGATCGAGGGACTCGCTGCCAATCCCGGGCACGCTGCCTACTCAGCCTCGAAAGCCGGCATCCACGGAATGACGAAGGCGCTGGCCGTCGATCTGGGCGCAGACGGCATCCGTTGCAATGCCATAGCCCCGGGATGGATCGCTTCCGAACTCAGCGAAAAGTACCTCGACGCCCAAGCCGACCCGGTCGCTGCCCGAGCGGGGCTTAGGGCCTTGCACCCGGCCGGCCGCATCGGGCAACCGGGGGACGTCGGGGACCTGGCCGTGTTCCTGGCCAGCGACCGCGCGGGATTCATGACAGGTGAGGTGCTGGTCCTGGACGGAGGACGGATGGCGAAGCTTCCACTGCCGTTTTAGGCCGGCAGGGCATTGACTCGCTGCTTGCGTTGGCAAAGACTGGTGAACCTGTCCCCCAGCCACCTGCTGAAAGCCCGCAAATCGCGGTCAGGAGGAAGCAATGTCCACGATCACCGTGTTCGAAAGCGTCACCCTGGACGGCGTCATGCAGGGTCCGGGCCGCGCCGATGAAGACACAAGGAACGGCTTCACCCATGGTGGCTGGGCGAACGGTTTCCAGGACGAGGTGTCCATGAGCTACGCAGGCGAGGGCATGAGCGCCGGCGGGGGCCTCCTTTTTGGGCACCGCACTTACGACGACGTGTTGGGGCACTGGACCTCCGTGGGGCCCAACCCCTTTGTTGACGTGCTGCTTGGTTCGGACAAGTTCGTCGCCTCCCGGAATCAAGAAGCCACGCTGCCCTACGGGAACAGCGAACTCCTGGCGGGCGACGCCGTGCAGGGTGTGGTGTCGCTCAAGGAGCGGTACCCAGCCGACCTCATGATCATGGGCAGCGGCGATCTGGTGCGCCAACTCCACACCGCGGGCCTTGTGGATCGCTACAGCCTGCTGATCCATCCGATTGTCCTCGGATCAGGAACCCGGCTCTTTTCCGACTCGACCCGTGCCGACCTTGAACTCGTGCGCAGCCTGGTCACCACCACGGGCGTCATCATCGCCGAGTACACGGTAAGGCCGCCACGGTAGCCACTACGTTTCCACCCCCACCACACGATCCCGTTCGCACACGATCCCGTTCGCCAAGGAGACCCATGCCAGCGATGTATACGTTCGATGTCTTCTCCAGCCTGGATGGCTTTGGCGCCGCAACAGGCAATTGGACCGGTTACTGGGGTAAACAGGGCCCGGAACTGTTGGAGCACCGTCTTGCCCAGTACAGCCAGGACCAGCGAATGGTGTTCGGAGCAACCACCTACCGGGCCTTCACGGAAATGCTCGCGGCCGACGGCGCCGAAGCGGAGGTCCACGATCCCTGGGTCACGGCAATGATCAACCTGCCCGCAACGGTTGTTTCAACCACCGTGGAGGAACCGCTCGACTGGAACGATGCAACCCTGGTCAGCGGCGACGCAGTTGACGTTGTCGCGCGCCTCAAGAGCGAATCCAATGTTCCCCTCCGCTCCCACGGAAGCCTCGCAATGAATCGTTCACTCATGGCAGCGGGACTGGTGGACCGGCTGCAGGTAACCATCTTCCCCGTCATCACCGGTCAAACCGGACTCGGTCCGATCTTCAGGGACGCTCAGGACTTCGACCTTGAACTGATCGGCCACACGACCCTCGACGGCCACACCCAGGAACTGATCTATCGGCCCACGCTGCACGGCTGAAGCACCTGACTGCCCGCGGATATCCAAGGACAGCGGTGCCTCGATACCAAGTGACTAGTCCGGCACCTCCAGTTGGAAGCCGCATCGGCAGCGGAGCACGGGGTGCCGACCCTCACGGCCGGCGTCTTCGCCGTCCCGGTCTACCTGTTCAGGCACCGGTTTCCGCCGGCTGGCAGGGTGCGTTTCCATCACGTCCGGAAGGAAAGTCGTCGGCCACGTGGCTAGGCTGGACGGATGGCGACAGTTATCCTCGTGCGGCACGGCCGCACCACAGCCAATGCCACGGGACAGTTGGCAGGCAGGGCTCCGGGAATCAGCCTGGACCAGACCGGGCACGAACAGGCTGTCCTGACCGGAGAGCGGCTCGCGGCCGTTCCGGTGGTGGGGGTGGTTTCCAGTCCCTTGGAACGCTGCCTGCAGACCACCCAACACATCCTCGACCGCCAGCCCGGCAGGCCGCATGCACCCATCGATCCAGACCTCACCGAATGCGACTATGGCCAGTGGCAGGGACGCGCGCTCAGTGAGCTTGCGAACGAGGAATTGTGGCCGGTGGTGCAATCGCACCCGTCCGCCGTCGTGTTTCCCGGCGGTGAAGCCATGGCCGCGATGCAGGCGCGCTCGGTAGCAGCGATCCGCCGACACGATGCAGCCTTTGAGGCCGAGCACGGTGCCGGGGCCGTATGGGTGGCCGTCAGCCACGGGGACATCATCAAGTCCATCCTCGCGGACGCGCTCGGCATGCACCTTGATTTGTTCCAGCGCATCAATGTGGGCCCCGCGTCCGTGTCGATTGTCCACTACGGAGCCACCAGGCCCAGCGTTTATGCCACCAACACAGAGGCGGGCGATCTGTCCTGGCTCTCCAAAGGCATCCTGAGCGGCGACGCTCCGGTGGGCGGTGGCGCCGGGCAGAAGACTCCCTGAACTCCGTGTGCAAAAATACTCACATGCCTACGCGCGTTCACGAGTTCGATTGGCCTGACCGGGTTGTCATTGGCACCGTTGGCCTCCCCGGGGCACGCACGTTCTACCTTCAGGTGCGTGCCGGGAAACAGATGGTGAGTATCGCCCTTGAGAAGCAGCAGTCTTCCCTGCTCGCGGAAAAGATCGACGAGATTCTCGACCAACTCATCACCGTGGAGGGCAACCCCTTCAGTGTTCCCAAGGGAACGCCCGTTGAACTCGTGGACAACGACCCGCTGGAGGAGCCGCACGAGCAATTCCGAACCGGCGCCATGAGCCTGGGCTGGGATCCATCCACTGCCCAGGTGGTCATCGAGGCCTACCCCATCGCCGACGTCGATCCCGACGAGGAACCTCTTGAGGCGGAGGTCGCTGAGTTCGCCGAGATGATGGTGGTGCGCATGCCGGTCGGTGCGGCGCGCGCCTTCGCCAAGCGCACCCGCGAGATCGTGGCCGCCGGACGCCCGATGTGCGAGCTGTGCGGCTACCCCATCGACCCCGAGGGGCACACCTGCACGCCTCCCGAGGCCTGATGCCGGATCAGGACCTGCTGGCCGGTGAGCTGACGCTCACAGGCCGCATCACCACCGCATCGAACGCTACCTTCCTGGGCAGCATCGGCGACGTCCAGGTGGTTTACAAACCCATTGCAGGCGAAAGTCCGCTGTGGGATTTCCCGCATGGCACCCTCGCCTACAGGGAGGTGGCGGCGTACCTGGTCTCGGAGGCCTTCGGTTGGGACATCGTGCCGCACACGTGGCTGCGCGAGGGCCCCTTGGGTGAAGGCATGGTCCAGCTATGGCAGGAGCAGGACCCAGACCACCCCGCCGTTGACCTGGTCGCTTCCGACCAAGTGCCCGAAACCGGCTGGAAACAGGTCCTCGAAGGGCAGGACGGGACCGGACAGATGGTGGCACTGGTTCATGAGGACACGCCGGCGCTCAGGCGGATGGCCGTGTTCGACATTGTGGTCAACAACGCTGACCGCAAGGGCAACCACGTCCTGGCCATGACGGATGGACACAGGCACGGCGTGGACCACGGGCTCACCTTTCACAGTGAGCACAAGCTGCGCACGGTACTTTGGGGATGGTTGGGTGACTCCCTGACCCCCGAGGAGCAGGACGGCATTGGCCGAGTCAACAAAGGACTTGACGGCGGTCTGGGCCAGGACCTCGCGGAACTGCTTCACGCCGAAGAGATCGAAGCGCTCTCTGCGCGCTGCGAACACTTGCTCGGGGCAGGGAGATTCCCGGCCCCGAGTGGCGAAATGTCCGCGGTGCCGTGGCCGCTGTTTTAGTGGGTCGACCGCTGTACCAGTGGGTTGACCGCTGTTCCAGTGGGTTGACCGCTGTCCAGGGTCACAGCCGGGCGAAAGCCTCCCCCAACCGCCGCACACCCTCGCGGATGTGCTCCTCGCTGGCCGCGTAAGACAACCGGACATGGTGTTCACCATGTTTTCCGAACTCGCTTCCCGGCCGCACCGCAACACCTGCTCCGCGCAGGTGCGCGCACAGCTCGACGGCGGTCAGGCCGGCGTCGTACCGGGGGAAGAGGTAGAACGCACCCTCCGGCGAGCTGGCGTGCAGACCCTCGATGTCCGCAAGCCCGTCAATCATGAGCTCGCGGCGGCGTGTGTACGCAGCATGCATACGGCGAACATCCGGATCCGCGGTTCGCAGGGCCGTCAGGGCCGCGAGCTGGCTTGCCGTATTTACGGAACCATTGAAAGTGCCGTGCACCCGTGCAGCCGCAGCAATAACCTCCGGCGGCCCCCACAGGTAACCGACACGCCAGCCCGTCATCGCGTAGGACTTGGAGAACGTCTGGCAATAGATGGTCCGGCCCCGCAGGCTGTCCACTTGCAGCGCTGAAGTGAAGGGTTCGGGCGTGTAAACGAGGTCGCTGTAGGCCTCGTCGGAGAGAACCAGCGTGTCGGTTCCGGCCAGAAGCCCGCCCAGCGCTTCCAGTTCCACTTGTGTATGCACTATTCCGGTGGGATTGGAAGGGTTGCAGAACACAAAAAGCTTGGCGCCCACGAGGGCACGGCCCAAGGCTTCGAGGTCCCAGTGCAGGTCTGTGCCCAAGGGGATGGGAACGCATACGCCGCCGGCCATGCTGATCAGATCGGAATAAAGAGAGTACGTCGGGTCCGGAATGACCACCTTGTCCCCCGGGTTGACCAAACCCAGGATGGCGGCCGACAAGGCGGCAGTCCCGCCTTGGGTCACCAGGACATCTGCCGACTGGACAGCGTGGCCGGCCAGCACGGAAAGCTTCCCGGCCAGGGCCTCGCGAAGGACTGGTTCACCGAGCAGGGGCGCATAGTGCGTGTGGCCCTCGGCCAGGGCCCGGTTGGCCGCTTCCCTGATCTGGAGCGGCGTGTCGAAGTCAGGCTCGCCCATGGCCAGTGACACGAGGTCGCCCGTGGATTGGGGCTGCTGGACCCGCATGGAGGTGCTCAGGATGCGTTGCACAGCGTGGGAAGCCGGGACAGCGGTGGTGGTTTGGACGGCTGGAGTCATGGGGAGCTGATCCTGTTCTGGTTGGTGTGGTGCAGTTGCGGGGCCTCCAGCACTTCCTGGATGACGGCGTGGTCATGGCCCCCAAGACCCTGATTGACCGCTTCCTCAAAGAGGGCTGCGGATTCCCGGGCCAGCGGAAGGCGCGCACCCACGTCATCCCCCAAGGCAACGGCATACCGCAGGTCCTTGAGCTGGTTGACCGCGCTCCCGCCCAGCTCATAAGTGCGCCCCAGCAGCTTGTCTGCTTTGAGGTCGAGCACAGCACTGGATGCCAGGCCGCCTTTGAGGACTCGTGCGAGTTGACTGTCTGAGAGGCCGGATTTGCGTGCAAGGTGGAGGGCTTCGGACAGGGAAACCAAGGTCCCGGCCACTACCAACTGGTTGCACAGTTTGGCAGCGGCGCCGGTTCCGAGGGGACCCATGTTCTCGATGGTGGTGGCAAAGGTCCGCAGCAGCGGAAGGAGGTCACCGAAAGTCTCCGGATCTGCCCCGACCATGAGGCTGAGCGTTCCCGCCGTGGCACCGGCATCGCCGCCGCTCATCGCGGCGTCCACCACCTCGATATCGAAGGGTGCCACCCGGGCGGCGAGCGCCCGTACCTTGTCAGGAGAGGTGGTGCTCAGGACAATGAGCCGGGCAGTGCCGTCGTGTTGCCACTGTTCCAGGACAGACGACGGCGTCAGCCGGTCCAGATGGTCAATGTCCGGTAGCGCCGAGAGGATGACCCGGGACGACAAGCGTTCCACTCCGTCGGCCACTTCAGCGTGGGGCCGGAGTTGCTCGGCCGTTTCCCTGGTGCGGTTCCAGACGCGGAGGCGATAACCGGCGTCGGCGATGCGGCCGGCGATGGGAGCGCCCATCGGCCCCAAACCGATGAGCCCTACCGTGTCTGCCGGGCCGCCCCCGGCGGGCTCACTCCAGTTCGCTGAGGTCATCAATGGTCTTCATTTCGGTTTCGCTCAACTCGAACCACATCACGTCCAGGTTCGTGGCCATGCGGTCCTGATGGGCGGACTTGGGCACTACCGCGACGCCGTGCTGTACGTTCCAGCGGACGATCACCTGGGTGACCGATGCGCCATGGGCTTGGGCGATTGCAGCCAGGCTTTGGTCGTCCAGTCGGGCACTTCTGAACGGGCTGTGGGCTCCCACCACCACTCCGCGTTCGGTGCAACCGGACAGGTAGCGGGCGCTGAAGTGGACGGGACTCCACTGCAGTTGTGCAACCTCCGGATAGACGCCGGTTTCGGCGTGCAACTGGTCCAACAGGCGCAACTGGTAGTTGCTGACGCCGATGGCGCGGACCAGGCCCTCCTCGCGGGCGCGAACCAGCTGCTTCCAGGCCGATACACCTGCACTCCCACCGGGGGGCCAGTGCATGAGCCAGAGATCAACGTAATCGGTGCCGAGGGCTTTGAGGCTGGCATGCAGGGTTTGGAACTCGTAGCCCACGGAGTCCGGCGGAAGCTTGGTGGTCACGAAGACCTCTTCGCGGGGAACGTCCGTGCGGCGAAGCGCTTCTCCGACCGCGTCCTGGTTCTGGTAACGCGTGGCGGTGTCCACGCTGCGGTAGCCGGTTTGCAGCGCGTGGAGCACGGCCTCGGTAGCTTCGGCTCCTCGAAGCGGGTGGGTACCGAAACCGATGAGCGGCATGTGCGTGCCCGCTGTGAGCTGCACAGTGGGTGCTGCGGTGAGTGTCTGCTGTGTCATGGTTTTCCTTGGTGTCGTCAGGACCAGATGCGGGTCAGTAGAGATGGATCAGTCGCTGGGGAACGATGTTGAGCCGTTCGTGTCCGGAGCCCGTTACCAGCACCGTGGACTGGAAGGCGATGCCCGGTCCGCCGTCCAGGCTTGCCGCCGTGCGGATGGACAAGGCCATGCCCGGTTCAATTACGTCGCTGGAGCCGGCCGAGAGCAGGGGCCTCCCGACGCCGGTTCCCACCGAATAGCCGATCACCGGATCCAGCCGTTCGGGTGCGACAGCTCCCTGCAAGCCCCGCTTGTAGGCTGCGTACACCTCATCGGCCCGGACGCCCGGCGCTACGGCCGCAATGGCGGCTTCGGTTGCGGCGGACAATGCATCGGCGGCACTTTTCAGGGACGCGGACGGCTGTTCGAAGACGATGGTGGCTCCGGCTGCTCCGGTGTAAAGGCGGCTGAGTGGGTAGAGCGCGAAGGGAAGCGGTTGTCCCGGGTCAAGCACACCCGTCTCCGGTACCCGGCCAAGGAGCGTGACGAGGCTGTTCTTGGGGAAGTGTGAGGCCCGTGTAACTCCTGCACTGTGCTCCAATGGCGACCAGGCATCGCCGCCACCGGCACTGCGGAGCGAGCGGTCCACGTTGCGGACGATTTCGTAGGCCCGCAGTTCCGGTGTCATCCGGTCAACCACAGCGGTGTAGGCGATATCTGCGAGGTTGGCGGCTTCCCTGAGGAGGCGGAGTTCCTCGTCGTCCTTGATGCGGGCAGCGGCGTCCAGGATGGGTGCCGCGTTGACCGACTCCGCTTGCGAAAGAATGGCAGCAAGCGCCGGTCCATGTACCTGTGTCGCCTCACCCTCCAGCGCAACCCTCGAACCTGCGCCGAACGTACCGAGGTACATGGCCAGCACGGCCTGCCGTCCGCTGCCGCCAACGTCACCGATCGGCCAGTAGTCCGCGTTGCCTTGGTATCCGGAATGTTCGACGGCGGTCCGGTCGGCTTCGGAGGCGAGGAGCCTCAGTGTCCCGCTGGCTTCGAGGACCAACAGGGTTCCCGGCGCCGTAAAGGGCCGGATGTTGACGCCGGCCACGTAGGCGATGGCTGTCGCACTGCCGGCGATGAGCACGTCTGCGCGCGCTTCCTGCAGGTGCCGTGCCACGCGTTCGGCACGCTGTTGTACTGGATTGATGGTCAAAGGTGCCATGGAGAGGCCTCTCGTTTGGTGACTTTGGCGGACAGGAGGGCTTTCAGGTCAGTGCTCCACGAGGAGGCCCTTGGCCTTGAGTTTTTCGGCCAGGCCGTGGAGTTCGATCACCGTCTTACCGCCGGCACGGTGCTGGGCCATGATGGTCGCCTCGTTGTCCTCGCGTGCCTTGCAGCTTCGGATGACCTCTTCGGCGTCTTCGGGCTTGATGAGGACGATTCCGTCGGCGTCCCCCTTGAGGATGTCCCCTGGGTTCACGATCTGGCCGCCCACGGTGATGGGGTAATTGACGGGTCCGAGGGTCTCCTTCACGGTTCCCTCAATGCAGACAGATCCGGAGAACACCGGAAAGCCGAGTTCGATGATTTCGGCGCTGTCTCGCACGCCGGAGTCGGTGACGAAGGCAGCGAGTCTCTTGGACTGGCAGGCCGTGGCGAGCACTTCACCGAACGATCCGGACTGTTCCAGCTCGCCGGCGTCCACGATCACCACATCGCCGGGTTGGGCGTAGGAGATGCCCACCTGGACCATGATGTTGTCCCCGGGCTGGGCCTTGACGGTGAAGGCCGGGCCGCAGAAGGACATGCCCGGGTGGAGCGGCTTGATGCGGTGGGACAAGGCGCCCTTGCGTCCCTGCGCTTCGTGGATGGTGGCGGAGGAGAATTCGTTGAGCCGGGCTACGACGTCGGCGGACGGGCGGTCTACTGTAGTGCGGACGTGGATCATGACAACCTGCTTTCAAGCGATATTTCGGGGTGGTTTATGGTTTCGGGTGCCGTTTCCGGCTGTGGCGGGAGGCCGGCGTCGAAATTTCCGACGCCGTGGGCGTGCAGCGCCTCCCAGGTTCTTTGACGGAGCCGCGCAATGGACAGTTGCCGCTCCCGCTGGGAAAGTGAAGCTTCTTCGAGGGTCACGTGTCGGAACCGGACGCGGTGCCCGGGACGCACTTGGGCCATCGCGTCCAGCGCTGGTCCGGTCAGGACGCCGAGCACCGGGTATCCTGCTGTGACGCCTCGGCCGCGGTGCAGGACCAGGAGTTCCGTGGTGGACGGTACTTCGATGGCTCCCACCGGGACACCGCGGGAAAGTACCTCGTCCGAGGAAATCCTGCTGGGAAGCACGCCGGCCAGCCGCAGGCCCACATGGTTGCTCCGCGGACTCACCACATACTCGTTGCTGAACAACAGTCCAGCACTGGCGCCGAATTCGTCGATGTCCGGACCATCCGTCACATCGATGACCGGTGAACGGTCCATCCTGCGCTGCACCTGGCCCAACTGGAACAGGGGCAGGTCGAAGAGGGGGTGCTTCAGGGGCGCCGGCCGCGCGTTGCACGCGAGCCGCTGGTTCTTTTCCAGCCGCAGGCCGAATCCGAGCATGCTGTCCGGGGCACAGCTGCCCAGCAGCATGGGGACCGCGAACGAGCCGTGGACTGCCAGATAGCTGCGCAGCCCGATCGCGGCAGGGTCAACCGTGACTACCTGCCCGGCGCGAACGGAGAACGGGGTATGGTGCGGAACCGAATAGTCGTCCACACGTATCGTGGACGCTGCGCCGGCTACTGCCAGGAGCATGTCCGCTTCGGCAGCGAAGGACAACCTGCTTGCCGTCACCTCCAAAAGCGGGGCGTTGTCATGGTTTCCCACCAGGATGTTGGCCACACGCGCCGCGTATTGGTCCAGCGCGCCGTTGACCGAGAATCCAAGTGCGGGCCCATTGAACCGGCCAAGGTCGGTGACTACCGTCATGGCTGCGGAGAGAATCAACATCACAACGCCATCCCACTCAAACGGAGCCCGGAATAGTCGTCCCATTCGGCGGCCTCAATTGCCCTGAAGCGGATCGTGTCGCCCGGACGGTACGGAACCAGGGTGGGACTGGCCCAGTCCAGGACACTGACCGGAGAGAGGCCAATGAGCCGCCATCCGCTCGGCGCCCGCACGGGTCCCACCACGCCCTGCTTCCCGGCCACGGACACCGCATTGGCGGGAACTTCCAGCCGTGGATCAGGGAGGCGGGGAATCGGCCGCGTGAACGCCGGACCATCGATCATGCAGGAGGCCGCCGGACCGCCAAGGCACCTCACCACATGGTCCCTGGCAGTGTGGAGGGCGACGACTTCTTTTTCGCTGATGCCGAGGTGGCCGGCAACGAAGCCGAGGTCCGGGCCGTGTTCTCCGCCGTATACGACGGGCAGCGTGAAGTGGCGTGGCTTCCGTGCGGCTGCGCCGGGGGTGGCCAGTGCCTGTTGTACCAACGATTCGAAGCCCGCGGAAAGAGTGAGGAAGGATTGCAGCTCCGGGTCGAACTCGACGAGCAGCGAATCGTAGGTGGGCACGGTTCCGTAGACGCCTGGAAGCGGGTTGTTGGCCACCCACGAGGCAATCTTGTGCACGGCTTCCCATTGCTCTTCGAAAGTGGCATCCTCGACCAGCAGCCGGAAGGCCGCTTCGCCGGATGGGACAAGCCTGGTCTTCATGGGCGGGCCAGGGAGTTCTGACGGAGTGTTGCAGCGAGCGGGGCGATGGTCACTCCGGCGTCCAGCAGGGCATCGCGGACCCGCGTGGCCAGTTCTACGGCATGCGGGCCGTCGCCGTGCAAAAGGATGGTGTCGACGTCGACGTCGAGCAGCTTGCCTTCGCGGCTCAGCACCGTGCCTTCCCTGGCCATACGCACTGTCCGCTCCACCACGGCGTCCAGGTTGTGGATGAGGGCTTCGGGATGGGTTCGTGGAGTGAGGGTTCCGTCGTCCTCATAATTGCGGTCGATCACGCCCACCATGCCAACCCGGATGCCGTGATTCGCTGCGGCGTCCACCACGGCGCCGGCCTGGGTGAGCACAAGGATGGAGGGATCGAACTGGGCCACGGCCCGCACCATCGCATCGGCATAGTCGGCCCGGGTGATCACCAGGTTGCCAAGCCGTCCATGCGGGCAAAGATGCGTTACCGAGGTTCCGTGCGCGGCGGCGAACGCAGAGAGGGCACCGAGCTGGTACAGCACGTCGGTACGGACTTCTTCGGCAGTCAGGTCCATGGAACGCCTGCCGAAGCCCACCAGGTCCGGAAAGCTGGGGTGCGCGCCTATCCCAATGCCGCGGCGCACGCATTCTGCAACCGTGCGGTCCATGACCCGGGGATCACCGGCGTGGAATCCGCAAGCGATGTTGGCCGAGGTCACCAGATCAAGCAGGGCGTTGTCATCTCCCATGGTGTAGGCACCGAAGCCTTCGCCAAGATCGGCGATCAAGTCAACTGTGGTGGTCATCTGGCATCCATCTCCGCTGTTCTTCGTGGGCCGGTTCCCCGTGGAGGGTTTGGCTTTGTGTTGAGAAAAACGTATGAGCCATCCGCCGTGAGCGCTAATACCCATTTCGCATACACGTATATAGCCCGCTTATGGAAAACAAGCGCGCATCGAATGTGTTGATGGAACACTTGACAAAGCCGGGAACGTGCAGGAAACAATAAAATATAGAATTCTTCGCAGCCATCGAACTGCGCTTCCTGCCCCACTTCGAATGAGGAACCATGGCATATCGAGTAGCAATCACCAACGGTTACGCGGCCCTTGACGGCAGCACGATCTTTGGCGACATTGGCCTGTCAGCCCTGACCGACGCCGGCCTCGAATGGCAGGTCCTGCCAGAACCCGTCGATTCGCTGCGGGCCGCTGAGCTCGAAGACTTCGATGCCGTCCTCGTCATGGGGCCGGAGCGCATTACGGATGCCTCGCTGCAGGCACCGGCCCGCTTGCGCCACGTGGCACGTTTCGGTGCCGGATACGATGCGATCGATGTTGCCGCCTGCACTCGCCACGGCGTGGTACTGACGAACACTCCCGACGCCGTCCGGCGGCCGGTTGCCGATGCCGCCGTCGCCCTCTTGTTCGCGCTGGCCCACAATCTGGTGGTGAAGGACCGGCTGGTCCGCGAGGGCCGGTGGAACGAGCGCGAAGACTGGCACGGCTCCGGGCTGGACGGCGCAACCGTCGGCATCGTCGGCTTCGGCGGCATAGGCCAGGAAACAGCCCGCCGGGTCAAAGCGCTGGGGCTCCGCACCGTTGCCTGGAACCGATCGGACAGGTCCGCCGAGGCCGCCGGTACCGGCGTGGAACTCATGTCTTTGGAGAACGTCCTCGCTACGAGCGACTTTGTCATTGTCACCGTTGCCGGCAACACCGGAACACGCCACCTCATTGGCCACGCCGAACTGGAGATGATGAAGCCCGGTGCGCGTTTGATCAACCTGGCGCGCGGAAGCGTCATCGACGAGGAGGCCATGATCGCCAGGCTTGCCGACGGGCGACTCGCCGGAGCCGGACTGGACGTTTTCGAGCGT
Source organism: Paenarthrobacter sp. NPDC089714 (assembly GCF_044748905.1). Classification (NCBI taxonomy): domain Bacteria; kingdom Bacillati; phylum Actinomycetota; class Actinomycetes; order Micrococcales; family Micrococcaceae; genus Paenarthrobacter; species Paenarthrobacter sp. NPDC089714. The sequence continues at coordinate 86,082 of NZ_JBIVGX010000013.1, read as the reverse complement.
GAACCGCTTCCGCGGGAGAGCCCCCTGGTGGCGATGGACAACGTGATTCTCGCGCCGCATTCGCTGTGCTGGACCGAAAGCTTCACCAAGGCCGTTTCGGGAAGCGTCATGAGCTCGATCATTGATGCAAGCCGTGGGAAAACCCCGGCGAACACCGTGAACCCGGAAGCCTGGGCGAACGCAGGCAAACCGGCGCTGGCCGGATAATGGTGCCATGCAGACACTGAAAGAGCATGCCAGCCCCCGCCGCGTCCAAAGGTCAGGGCTGCGCGAAAGCGTCTATGAGTCCATTCTGGAGATGCTCGTGGAAAACGAGTTCGCCGAGGGCGCACCGCTCCGGGTGGAAGCTCTGGCCCAGCTCCTGGAGGTTTCGCCCACTCCCGTCCGCGAAGCCCTGGTCCAACTGGAGGCCACGGGACTGGTCACGTACGTGTCCAACAAGGGCTACAGCGTGGCGCCACAATTGTCCGCCGCGGACATGGCGTCCATGATGGACGCCCGGCTGGTACTGGAAATCGCAGCGGTCCGCCGGGCCGCGGAACTCGCCGACCCGGCTCTGGCACGCCACCTGCGTAAACTCCTGGAGGGCCAGGCGAAAGCAGCCGCGCGCGTTGCCGAACTCAAGGGCGAACGGCAGAAGTCTGCCTTGCGGGATTACCTCAAGCTCGACCACCAATTCCATGACGGAATCATGCAGGGGTGCGGCAACAAGTTCCTTTTCCGCATGGCCGCCAGCCTTGATGCCCAGGCGCAGCGCGTCCGCCAGTCGTTCCTGAACGGCATTCCGGACGCGCAAGACGTGCTCGCCGAACACCACGCCGTTGCCGAGGCGATCGCTGCCGGCGATCCGGACGCAGCGGAGAAGGCAATCACCAGGCATCTCCACCGCGTCCTGTCCCTGTCCGTCGAACAGGCAGGGTAGTCATTCCACCCCTCCCCCACGGCGGCGCGCGAGGTCCAAAATTATATAGATTATCTAATTCTTGATGAAGGGAAACGAGACACCATGACAGAACCGTCACCAACGAAGGCCACGTCCCCACAGCGTGGAACTGCCGTCATCACCGGCGCCGGCTCACGCCGGGGCATCGGAGCCCGGACAGCTGCGCGCCTCGCAGCGGCCGGATGGAATCTTGGCCTCATCGACGTGGACGGCCCCGCCGTGAAGGAGCTCGCCGGACAGCTGTCAGCCGACTTTGGCGTGCAGGCCGCGGGCACCGGGTGCGACATTTCGGACGAAGCCGACGTCGACTCGGCCTTCAGGATCTTCGAGGAAGAGCTGCCGCCAGTCCAGGCCGTGGTCAACATCGCCGGCATCAGTTCGCCCAAGACGTTCCTGGAGTTGGATCTTGCCACCTGGGAACGCGTGCTGCGGGTCAATGCCACGGGCACGTTCCTCATCACCCAGCGCGCCATGGCCGGCATGATCGAACGCGGCTACGGGCGCGTGGTCAACCTGGGTTCAACGGCCATGCAAAACGGAGGCGGGACGTTCAGTAAGTCATCCTACGCAGCTTCGAAGGGCGCTGTGGAAGCCTTCAGCCGGGCGATTGCCCTCGAAACCGCACAGTACGGGGTGACGGTCAACGTCATCGCACCGGCCATCATCGACACGGACATTATGGGCGGCCCCATCACGGACGAGCGCAAACCGGCGTTCCTCGCCCAACTTCCCGTTGGACGCCTTGGCACCACTACTGAAGTCGCTGCCCTCATCGAATTCCTCATTGGCGAGGACGCCGGCTACATCACGGGATCCACGTACAACATCAACGGAGGCCTCCGCATTGGCTGACCACACCATCGCAGCTGCCATGCTGCAATTCCCAAGCGTTGGCCCAGCCGGAGAGCCCGTCTCGGAATCCACCCCCGAGGTATGGAGTCAGCATCTTCAGCCAGTAGTGGAAGCCGGCTTCACCGCCGTCGAGGTTTCCACCTCATGGCTCCGCCTCGGAGACTTGTCCAACGCCCGCCTCACCGATTTCCGGAACGTCCTGGCCGATGCCGGGCTTTCCGTGCCAGGCATCTCCGTGGTCAGGCAGAGCGTGATCCATCCGGAGCGCGGGAAGGAGAACCTTGAGTTCGCCCGCAGGACCATCGACGCGGCCGCCCAACTGGGGATCGACGTCGTGTGCCTGGGCCTGCACGACGAATTGCTGCCGGCCCAAAAGTCGGCAACCTGGTTCTGGACCGTTCCCGGACCACAACGCCCGGAGGACCCTGAGGTTCGGGACCTGGCCATCCGCCGCTACCGTGAACTCGCTGCCCACGCTGAGTCCTCGGGCGTCCGGCTATCCCTGGAGCTCTATGAGGATACGTACCTGGGCTCCGCCGACGAAGCCGTCACGTTCCTTGAGGACATCGGCCACGCATCCGTCGGCCTGAACCCGGATGTGGGAAACCTCATCCGGCAGCAAGGTCCGGTTGAGCCTTGGGAGTACATCCTGGACAGGACTCTTCCCTACGCCAACTACTGGCACGTGAAGAATTACGCGCGGCTCGAGGACCCGGCAAAGGACCTTGTCCTCACGCATCCCACTTCCCTCGAATTGGGAATCGTCAACTACCGCCAGGCCGTCCAGTACGCGATCGCCCACGGCTTCACCGGCGCCTTCGTCGTGGAGCACTACGGCGGCGACGGCCTCAGCGTTGGAGCGACGAACGCCCGCTACCTGCGCACGCTTCTGCCCACCCACGCAACCCTTTCCTAGACAGGAGACCACCGTGTCACTAGCCCCCTACCCCGCCTCAGCGTTTCCGAAGGAACGCACCGCAATCGTCACCGGCGCCGCGTCCGAACGTGGCATCGGACGGGCCACGGCCCATCACCTTGCCCGTCACGGCTGGGCCGTTGCGGTCCTGGACCGCGAACACTCCGCAAGCCAGGCAGTGGCGGAAGAGATCGCCGGGACCTACGGCGTGCCTGCCCTCGGTATCGGCGCCGATATCAGCGACCGCAGCGCGGTTGCGGATGCAGTCGCAAGAGTCGACGCCGGGCTGCCGCAATTGGTGGGACTGGTCAACAACGCCGGCATCAGCTCACCGGTCCCGTTCCTGGAAGTTTCGGACGAGGAATGGCGCCGCGTCATCGACGTGAACCTCACCGGCACCTTCCACATCACCCAGGAGGCCGCGAAAGTCATGGCCCGCCACAGCGTAGGACGCATCGTGAACATCTCTTCGGCGTCCGCCCAACGAGGCGGCGGTGTCTATGGGCGGGCCGCCTACTCCGCTTCCAAGGCCGGCCTTCTCGGCATGGCACGCACCCTCGCCAGGGAACTGGGACAGCACGGCATCACGGCGAACTCGGTTTCCCCCGGCTCCATCGACACGGACATCATGGGCGGCCGACTCAGTGATGACCGCAAGTCCGTGCTCCTGCAGGAACTGCCTGTGGGCAGGATCGGCACCGTAGATGACGTTGCCCACGTCATCGAGTTCCTGTTGCGCGAGGAATCCGGCTACCTCACCGGCGTCACCTACGACGTGAACGGAGGATCCCACATTGCCTGAGCAGCCAGCCGCCGTCGAAAACGAACTCCAAGCTGCCGCCACCGCGGATTTCCAGGCTAACCTCACCGGAAAGACCGCAGTGATCACGGGTGCCAGCTCGGGTATTGGAAGGGCCATCGCCGAACTGTTCCTTGGCAACGGGGCTACGGTCATAGGCATCCAGCGCCGTGACGGTGGCATCGACCATCCCCGTTACTCCCACGTGGCCGCGGACCTGGCCTCCCCAGGGAGTGTGGCGCATGCAGCGAACCACATCCTTGGCCACCACCACGTGGACATCCTGGTGAATAATGCCGGAATCAACATCCGCCACGGTTTCGAGGAATTCGTCCTGGACGACTGGGACACGGTACTCCAGGTGAACCTCCGGACAGTGGCGGAACTCATTCAGCTCTTTGGACGGCCCATGCTCGAGCGTGGCTCCGGAACCATCATCAACATGGCGTCCATGTTGTCCTTCTTCGGAGGCTTCACGGCTTCCGCCTACGCGGCGTCCAAGGGCGCCGTTGGGCAACTGACCAAATCGGTGGCCAATGAGTGGGCTGCCCGCGGGGTCAACGTCAATGCCATCGCTCCCGGGTTCATCGCCACGGAAATGAACATCGCCCTGCTGGCAGACGAGACCCGCGAACGCCAGATCCGCGAGCGGATCCCCGCCGGGCGCTGGGGCCGGCCCGCGGACATTGCCGGGGCGGCACTGTTCCTGGCGTCCGACGCTTCGCGCTACCTTCACGGCGTCGTCCTTCCGGTCGATGGCGGCTACCTCTCGCGATAAGCGAGTACTTTCGAAAGGAAAGACCATGCATGCAGTAGTTGCACACGGCCCGGGCGATCTCAGGATAGAGAACCTTCCCGAGCCATCCCTGGCCACCGACAAAGTGCTGGTGCGGGTGGTGTACGGAGGCATTTGCGGCTCCGATCTCCATTATGCAAAGGATGGCCGGAACGGCGCCTACACCATCGCCGAACCGCTGACCCTCGGCCACGAAGTGGTGGGCGTCGTGCACCAGGTGGGTGCCGCCGTCGTCAGCGCCCTGCCCGTTGGGAGGAGGGTGGCGATCCACCCCGCCCGCCCCACCCCCTTGCCCGGCGGTGTCCATGGCGCCGGTTTCAACCTCATTCAGGGTGGCAGCTATTTGGGAAGTGCCTCTACGAGTCCGCACACGCAAGGCGGCTTTGCAGGGTTCATCGAAGTCACACCCGAACAATTGCGGGGGCTCCCGGACGAACTCCCCCTGCGGACGGCCGCCCTTGCCGAACCGCTCGCCGTCGCGATCCACGGCGTGTCCCGCCTCGGCGACAAGGTCAAGGGCGCGAACGTCCTGGTGAGCGGTGCCGGCCCCATCGGCAACCTGGCCATCCTGGCGCTGCGCGCGGCGGGTGCGGCGAAGATCACCGCTTCGGATATCCAGGACTTTCCCTTGGAGGTTGCCCGGCAGGCAGGGGCGGACGACGTCGTCAGGCTGGGTTCGGGCGAAAAGCCACAGGACGAAGGATTCGACGTCGTTGTGGAGTGCGCGGGCGTGGTGCCATCCGTTGTGGCAGCCCTGGACGCGGCCCGCCGTGGCGGCGCTGTGCTCCAGTTGGGCATGCTGCCTGCGGGTCCCCTGCCGGTCCACCTGGCAGGTTTGATCGCCAAGGAGCTCACATTCTTCGGCTCGCAACGTTTTGACGTGGAACTGGATGCCGCCGTGTCCCTTTTGGCGGCTGAGCCGCGGGCGGCGGCCATCGTATCGCAGGTGTTCGAGCTTTCCGAGGCGGTGGAAGCCTTCGCGTGCGCGGCAGACTCTTCGCGCTCTTCCAAGGTCCTCCTGAAGATTGGCGCCGATCCCGACCAGTAGCGGGCGCTGACAAGGCACCCCGGCATGCCGCAGGGCACTGGGGTGCCTTCGGCGTGCCCTGTGAATTGCATAAAGGATTGCTTGGCTTGCATCGGAATCCGGTATCTACGAACATCTGGTGGCCCCTGTGACCTGCGTCGCAGAATTGACCCCAAGTCCCCGCAGAAAATATAGAAAATAGATTCTGCCTCCGGACTGTGGCCCAACTCTTCAGGAGGCTTGATGTCCCAGACAGCAGCACAGGTCAACGACCTGAGCACAACCCACCAATCGGCGATCAACAAAAAGTCCGTCTTCGCAGGGCTGGCAGGAATCTTCGTCGAACTCTATGACAACGCCATCTACGGATTCCTGGCAGGCATCCTTGCGCCGGTCTTCTTTCCACAGGCGGACCCGGCCACGGGAACCCTCCTGGCCCTGGTCGCTTTCGGCATCCCGTTCTTCATACGTCCACTCGGCGCAGCCATCGGCGGCTATTGGGGTGACAAGATCGGCCGGCGCCGGGTCCTCATCGTCCTGGTGACCATGATGAGCGTGGCCACCGGATTGATCGGCGTTCTCCCCAGTGCCGCCACCATCGGCCTCGCAGCCCCCGTCTTCCTGGTGCTGCTGCGCTTCATCCAGGGCTTCTCGATGGGCGCCGAAACAGGAAACGGCAACTCCTACCTGGCCGAAAACGCTCCGCAGAACAAGCGCGGACAAGTGGTGAGCTACGCCAATGGGGCAACGTTCATTGCCATGATGTGCGGAACGCTCCTGGCGGCCGCCCTGACCGCGGGGCTGGGCACCCAGGCCATGACGGAGTGGGGCTGGCGCGTGCCGTTCCTCATTGCCTTCCCCTTGGGTATCGCAGCCCTCTTCCTGCGGCTTAGCGCAGGCGAATCCCCGGAATTCGACAAGGTCAAGGATGACGGCCTGGTAGTGCGGAACCCGCTCCGCGAGGCTTTCGCCAGCCGTGACGCCCGCCGTGGGATGCTCCTGACCATCGTCCTGCCGCTCTTCAACAGCTCCGGCTACTTTGTCCTCTTCATCTACATGCCGAGCTTCATGTCCTCGCAGCTGAAGTTCTCCTCAGTGGAGGGCTTGATGGTCACCGGAGCCGCGCTTCTGGTGGGCGCCGGCACCTCGTTGCTGGCAGGCCGCCTCTCGGACAGGTTTGGCCGCAAGCCCCTGCTCGCAGGTTCATCCGGTCTGATGGTTTTGTGCGGCTTCCCCTGCTACCTGTTGCTCACGCAGGGGTCCGTGGTGTTCGCGCTGCTCGGTGCCATCATCATGTCCATCATCTTCTCCGGCACGTTCGGTGTGGTTCAGACTGCCATGACGGAACTGTTTCCCACCCGCATCCGTACGGCGGCGTACGGCTTTGGCTACAACTGCGGTACAGCCATCTTCGGTGGGGCTGCCCCGGCACTCATTGCCTTCCTCATCGGAGTCACAGGCAGCATCTGGGTTCCTGCGGCATACTTGGTCCTGACCTCGGCGATCGCCTGCATCACCGCACTGCGGATCCGCGAGACGGCGTTCGTGCCGTTGCCGAAGTAGCAGAGCTATTCCTGCTCAGAGTCGGTCCGCGTCTTCCACCAGGGTCCACTCGGTGCTTGCATCGTGGTGCGAGGGCATGATGGTGCCTTCGAAGACGAACGTAGCCTCGGCCAGCGGTTCACGAGGCTGCCACCAGCCGTTCGCAGGGCACGGAGATCCAGTACAGGCCACCAGCGAATCCCGGCATCCGCCGGGTTCCTGGTGGTTCCTGTTGATGTTGTCCATATCAGACTCCCCCGGCCGAAGAATTGGCGTGTCCGGCAGCCTGGGAACATCGGCCGGCAGCTCAATGCTAGGCACCGCAAGCGATCGCCACGTAAGACGAAATCAGGATGCCCCGATAGCGCTTGCTTATGGATGATGGCGCTGATCCCGGGCGGGCTACATCCATAACGTATTGCTATGTAGCGACATAAAAGCTGTCTTTGTGTGACCCACACCTCACGGATTAGTTTGATCTCAGAGGCCAGTCGGCAGAGCTGCACGAACAGACAACGCCCGTGCATAACAGCTCAAGCAGGTCCTGCCGGTCGTATAACTCGAGATCCCTTTCCCAGCTCGCACAGAACCGGAAGACCGCTTCTCACCCATCGCCATGGAGACGAAATGACAAATACCACTCTTCCTCAGAAGACACCGGCCAGGGCGGCAATCGCCGCCTGGATCGGAACCACGCTGGAGTACTACGACTTCGCCGTGTACGGCACCTCATCGGCGCTGATCTTCAACGTCCTCTTCTTCTCCCCTGAGCTGCCGCAGGGCATCAGCGTGCTGCTTGCGATGGTCACCTTCGCTGTCGGCTACGCCGTACGTCCCCTCGGTTCACTCATCCTGGGTCCGATGGGTGACCGCTTCGGCCGTAAGTTCGTCATGATGATCACCCTGTTCGGGATCGGTGGTTGCACCTTCCTGATCGGCTGCCTGCCGACGTTCGCGCAGGTCGGAGCCCTCGCACCGATCCTGCTGGTACTCATCCGCGTCATCCAAGGTCTCTGCCTTTCCGGTGAGCAGGCCAGCGCCATCAGCATGAGCCTGGAACACTCTTCCGAGCGCCGTCGCGGGTTCATCACCAGCTTCACCACGCTGGGAGCCTCCACCGGCACGCTCTTGACGTTGCTGGTCTTCATCCCGATCGCCGCCATGCCCAAAGAGCAGCTGCTGACCTGGGGCTGGCGCATCCCGTTCTGGCTCTCCGCGCTGGTGGTAGTGGTGGCCTTCCTGATCCGCCGCCATGTCCAGGAGCCGCCGGAGTTCGTCAAGAACCAGTCGCGCAACGTGAACTCGTCTCCGCTCAAGCACCTCCTGCGCTTCCACTGGCGCGCCGTTCTCCGGATCGTCTTCTGCGCGATCATCGCCGGCACCAGCTACATGATGCAGACCTTCTCGGTTGCCTTCGGAACCACCGGATACGGGCTGGACAAACCGACCATGCTCCTGACCACCACCGTCTCGGCCGTGGTCGCCCTCGCCATCACTCCCTTGGCCGGCTTCCTGGTCGACAAGATCGGCCGCAAGACCATGTTCCTCCTGGGAACGGTTGGCGTAGGCATCACGATGATGCCCTACCTCTGGGCAATCACTACCGGCAACTGGGCGCTGATCTTCATTTTCGGCATCATCAACTACTCGCTCTTCTACTCGATGGTGAACGCCTCCTGGCCGTCCTTCTTCTCCGAGATGTTCCCCAGCCGACTGCGCGTCTCCGGTCTCGCCCTTGGCACCCAGATCGGCTTCGCTGTCTCGGGCGTCATCGGCCCGGTTCTTTCGACGGCCCTCGCGGGCCCGGATCTCAAGGGCTGGGTTGGCCCGTCCATCATCGCCCTTGGATTCATGATCATCGCTGGCGCATCGGCGCTTACCGCCAAAGAAACCACCAAGTACACGCTGGAACAGCTCGACGACCTGCATCAGAGCGAGCAGGAAAAGGCTGTCGTAGCCGCCGCAGCGGCAACGCCCGCCGGCGACGCACGCAACCTCGCCGCCCAGTCCGGCGCAGAGAAGTAGCGGTCACGTCGAAGGGCGGGTGCTGTCGCTAAGCGATGGTGCCCGCCCCTTTTCCCACGTTTTTGGAGGATCCCATGTCTTTTTCCGATTACACCACCGCCCTGGTCACGGGTGCGTCCACCGGTATGGGCGCCGCGATCGCTGAGCGCCTGGCCAAGCGCGGCCTCACGGTCCACGCCGTGGCCCGGAACGAGGAACGCCTGGCCGAACTGGCCGAGCGCACCGGTGCGGTCCCGCACGTGGTGGACCTGACCGACACCGCCGCGCTGGCCGCCGCCGTCGGGGACCTCAAAGTCGACGTGCTGGTCAACTGCGCCGGGGTCTCCCGGCCCGGAAACATCCTGGATTCCTCCGAACAAGACATCGACGAACTGGTGGACGTGAACCTGCGCGGCCTGCTCCAGCTCACCCGCCTGGTCCTGCCGGGCATGGTGGAACGGGACCTGGGCCACGTGGTCAACATCAGCTCCATCGCCGGGCTGTACAACTTCTACGGCCACACGGTCTACCACGCCACCAAGGCCGCCGTGCACCAGATCTCCCGCCAACTGCGCAACGACACCGTGGGCAAACGCATCCGCGTCACGGAGATCTGCCCGGGCCGGGTGGAGACGGAGATCTTCGGCCGGAACATGGGCGGCTCCCCGGAGGCCATGGAAGAGGCGTGGAAGACCTACTACGAAGGCTACGAATCCCTCACCACCGACGACATCGTCAACGCCCTGGACTACGCGATCGAAACCCCGCGCCACGTCAACGTGGGTATGCTCGAACTCATGCCCACCTTCCAGGTCCCCGGCGGACTCACCTTCGACCGCCGCTGACCCTTCCAAGACCACGGAGATGGAATAACGAATGGACACGCGGCGCTTGCGCTATTTCGTGAAGATCGTGGACAGCGGCACGATTACCCGTGCCGCCGAAACGCTTCATTTGGCGCAGCCCGCTCTCAGCCAGCACCTCAACGCCCTTGAAGCCGAGTTCAAGCAGCGTCTGCTGGTGCGCAGCCGCAACGGCGTCATTCCGACGGCGGCCGGGAAATCGCTGTACCGGTACGCCCAAGGCATCCTGAGGCTCGAAGATGAAGCGCGGCGGGAAATCAACACCGAGAGTTCCAGCCCCACGGGCACCGTGACGATCGGCCTGGGCACTTACACACTGTCTTCGAGCCTGACCATTCCCACACTGGAGGCCATCCGATCCCGGTTTCCCCGCATCGTCATCCGGGTTGTCGAAACCCTCACGGTCATCCACAGCCAGGCCATCAGGATGGGCTTGGTGGACGCGGCGCTGATCTACGATCCCGGACCCGTCAAAGGCGTCAGGTTCGAACGCATCTCCACTGACGCCCTGGTACTCGTCACTCCCGCTGACTTTGAGCTGCCGGACAGCACCGACACTTCGGTCTCTGTGAGCGCCCTCGGCAACCTGGACTTCATGCTTCCCAGCCCCACGCACACCCTCCGCGGCCTGGTTGAACAGGCCTTCGGCAGCCTGGGCATGGAACTGACAGTTGCCATTGAGATGGATCACGGCCACTCGTTGCGGGAAGCCGTCCAGTTGGGCCTTGGCGTTACCGTGCTGCCTGAGCCGGCCGCCGTCGCCATGTTTTCCGATGATCAGTTCACGATCCGGCGCATTACCGACCCGGGACTGTCGGCTGCCTTCGCCCTGGCGACGTCCGACGACGGTCCACAATCGGCAGCCGCCGAGGTAGTCATCGAGACCATCAGGCAGATCATCCTGGACGCCGGGGTTTCACCATCCTGAAGTGCCCGGACCGCCCTTGAACGGGCCAACGATCGCACGGGTAATCCAGCCGCCGTAGAAGCCGCCTTCCTGGAACCCCACCTGTTCGCCGTTCACCCGGCACTGTTCCATGTGGTCCGGGTAGAGTGCGACGCGGCCCTGGAGCCCCTCGTAGCCAGGCTTTGGTTCCCGATAGGTCCAGCCGCCCCGCGGGACGCAGCTACCGCCGGCCATCACGTCGAAGTAGTCCGCCCGCCCCTTGAACTCACAGAAACTCGCGCCATCAACGGGGACCAGGACACCGGCCGGGAACGCATCCAACGGCACGTAGTAGACCGGCGGATGGCTGGTTTCCAAGACGCGCACTGCATCGGTGGTGTCTACGATGACCTGCCCGCCCAGATGGACCTCAATCCGTTCCTTCCGGTTCTCTACCCTGGGCGGCCGGGGGTAGTCCCACACGGATTCCTGGCCGGGACCGGGCTTGATGGGTCGCGGGCGGGGCCTGCCGGCTAAAAATCGTTGAGCGGAAACCATGGGTCCATGATCCCACTGACGAAGCAATCCAGGTCATGTCATTCCCCGCTGCCCCAGCGTGCCAGGGCGGCGATGGCCTCGCTCAAAGCGAGCCCGCGATCGGTCAACGCGTAGGCCCGGGTGTTGTGCCGCAGGGGCAGTCGCGACAGCACGCCCGCGGTCTCGAGCTCGCGGAGCCGGGTGGCGAGTATGTTGGTGGGAATCCCGAGGTCACGCTGCAGGTCGCCGTACCGCTGTGGCCCGTCGAGCAGCCGTTCCACGATCAGCAGGGCCCACCGTGCTCCGACAATGTCGAGGGCAGTGGCGAGGTTGCTCACGCGGTAGGATCGGCGTCCGGCTTCATCCAAAACGGCGAATAGTGGTAACCATCGGGATCGTCGAATTGGCGCTGGTACATGAAGGGGTAATCGTCGGTGTCACCGATCCGCCCGCCGGCAGCGCCGGCGCGTTCGGTGAGTTCGTCAACCGCCTCGCGGCTGCCGAGGTCGAACGAGACTGTGACTTTCGACGGGGTGTCGGGCCCGCCGATCAGCTCTTCGGAGCCACCGACGCTCGCATACATCTCGCGGCTGCCGAGCATGACGAATTGCTCGGGAGCGATCGCGAAGCAGGACACATTGTGATCGGACATCTCGGCGTTCAGGGTCCATCCGAGGGCGGTGTAAAAGGCGGTGGAGCGCTCGACGTTCTCAACTGGGCAGGTGATGAATAGGCTCATGCGGCCATACTTGCAAAATGCAAGTACAGCGTCAAGGCCCTGCGGCTTTGCACCCCGCAGCAACCATCCTCGCCGTCAAGCACCCGGCCGTCAGGGTACAACCTCCTGGCCATGCCAAGCTCCGTTGACCAGGTCGAACTCCCATCGAACCTGCCCGCTCCCAGAGAGATCGAGCCAGTCCAGATGGTCCATTTCCAGACCCACCCAGGCGAATCTGTCGAATGCCGCCGCCTCATCGGACGTCTCCCCTGCCAGATCTTCGACGTCCATCAGAGGACCCCCCGGGATTAGTGGCGAAGCGTACAGGTGCCGGCTGTGAGGGGCGAAGTGGCGCCAAGCACGGGCACGCTCATCCGAGTCCTCGATGATCCTCGCCGTGCCTGTGACCCGCAACTGGACCCCACGGTGGTCGTCGTACATCGTCAACGCGACCTGGGGAACCCGATCCATCTCGAAGACCTTCCCAGACGATGAGTTGGTTGCGATCATGATCCGCCTGGCCTCCCGATCGAAGGCGCGGAGGATGACAGCCCGGACTCGTGGTCCGCCATCCAGACCAACAGTTCCAAGAAAGCCCAACGTGAACCCGGTGCGCCCCTTCGTGGCATCTTCCAGGCACGACAGAAGGTGTTCAAGAATCTCTTTACCTGCACCCATCCTGCTATTCTCGCAATTGCCTGGCCCCTTGGAACGACAGCCAATCTGGACCGGGCAGCCAGCTGCTGTAACGGCGTCGGACTTTGGAATCCTGTGGGTGAACAACACTGGAGAGAGTGAGGACCCCTATGCACACTGTTGCCAGCGGCATCGCCGTGGATCGACACTACGACCTGATCATCATCGGCACGGGGTCCGGGAATTCCATCCCCGGACCCGGGTTCGACGACCAGTCGATCGCGATCATCGAGGAAGGCTCCTTCGGCGGCACCTGCCTCAATGCCGGCTGCATCCCGTCCAAGATGTACGTCCATACCGCAGACACGGCACGTGAAATTGCTGAGTCGGGACGACTGGGATTGGAAGCCACAGTGAGCTCTGTCGATTGGCCGGGTCTGGTTAACCGTATCTTCGGGAACCGCGTCGACCCCATCGCCGCCTCAGGTGAGGAGTACCGCCGAGGCCCGCAGACCCCGAACATCGACGTCTACGACCAGCATGCTGTTTTCGTCGGACAACGCACGGTCCGCACCGGCCAAGGCAAGCACCAAAAGACCATCTCAGGTGATCAGATCGTCATCGCCGCCGGTTCCCGCCCCTCCATCCCTGAGGCCATCGCCTCCTCGGGCGTGCGGTACTACACCAATGAGGACATCATGCGGCTGCCCGAGCAGCCCAAGTCCGTGGTGATCATCGGCGGAGGTTACATCGCCACGGAGTTCGCCCACGTCTTCGACGCTCTCGGAACCGTCGTCACGATCATCCCCCGCTCGACGCTCCTGCGCCACCTCGACCACGACCTCCACGACCGGTTCAACGCCCTGGCGGCACAACGCTTCGACATCCGGTCAGGCCGCACCGCGGTGGACGCCGAGCAGACTGCCCAGGGGGTTACGGTCAGGCTCGACGACGGGACCTCCGTGACCGGGGAAGTACTGCTGGTGGCCACCGGGCGGATACCCAACGGCGACCGGCTGGACCTGCCATCCGCCGGGATCGCGATGACGGAGGCAGGGCGCATCGAGGTTGATGAATACGGCAGGTCGACCACCGCCCCTGGCGTCTGGGCCTTCGGAGACGTGTCGTCGCCCTACATGCTCAAGCACGTCGCCAATGCCGAAATGCGCGCTGTACGCCACAACCTGCTGAACCCCCACGACCTGCAGCGAATGCCGCACCGCCACGTCCCTGCGGCCATTTTCACCCACCCCCAGATAGCCACCGTGGGCATGACCGAGGACCAGGCCCGCGAACACGGCCACAAGGTCACCGTGAAAGTGCAGGACTACGGAGACGTCGCCTACGGCTGGGCCCTGGAAGACACCACCGGGATCTGTAAGCTCATCGCGGACCATGAGACTGGAAAACTCCTCGGTGCCCACTACATGGGCCCGCAGGCATCTACCCTGATACAGCAAATGATCACCGTGCTGGCCTTTGACCTGGACGTCCGCGACTTCGCCACCAAGCAATACTGGATACACCCCGCACTGCCCGAGGTGACGGAAAACGCCTTGCTCGGCCTCGAATTCGACAGCACCGACCACGACTAGAAGATCACCGGGCGGCCCAGAGTACTTGTCCCCGGGCGAGCCGGATCTTAGCCGGATCTTAAAAGCGGAAGGTGCCCGGGCTGATAGGCCCGGGCACCTTCCTCGTTGCGTGCCTTGCTATTCCTGGCCGAGTCCGGCGGCGGAGGTTTTCTTGCCTTCTACCTCGTTCAGGGTGCGGAGGTCGAAGATGCCGTTGATGTCGGCCGTCTTGGTGGTGCCTGCGTCCACGCCGTCCTGGAGGAGCTTCTTGTAGGTCCCGGCCAGCGGGTCGGTGGTGAACTTGATGTTCTGTAACGCCCGGTCGATCACGTTAGCCGGGAGTGGCTTGCCCGCGGTGTCCTTCAACACGGCGTTGATGGTGGTGGCCTTCTCCTCGGCCGAGGCCGAGTTCAACCAGTTCACGGACTCAACATGGCCCTTCAACAACGCCTTGACCGTCTCCGGGTGCTCAGCGGCGAACTTCTTGTTCACGATCAGGATGGTGGTGGTGAAATCACCCTTCTCCCACAGGTCCTTCTCATCCACCAGGACCTTCGCCCCGGCCTCCAGCACCAAACGCGAGGCCCACGGCTCCGGCAACCACGCGCCGTCGAGCTTTCCGTCCTGGAACAACTTCAACGTCTGCGCGTTCTCGGTCGGGTTGATGGTCACATCACCACTGCCATCAGGGTTGGTCTTGTACCCCTGGTCCCCCAACCAGGCCCGCAGCGCCACATCCTGGGTGCCACCAAGCTGCGGCGAGGCCACGACCTTGCCTTTCAGATCCGCTGCGGAGGTGATCTCCGGCTTGACCACCAACTGGGCACCACCGGCTGCCGCACCGGCGATGATGCTGATGGACTCCCCGTTGCTCTTGACGAACGAGTTGATCGCCGGGTTCGGGCCAATGTAGGTGGCGTCGATCGCGCCGGCGTTCAGCGCCTCGATCGCGGCCGGGCCGGCGTTGAACACCTGCGTGCTGAGCTTGGTGCTGCCGAGCTCCTTGGCGATGAAGCCCTTGCTGGTACCCACCAACGCAGGGCCGTGGGTGACGTTGCTGAAGTAACCAAGCTTCAGCTCAGCCGCCGGCGACGTAGTCACAGCCGGGGCTGCCTGGTTGTTGTTCGACACAACGGAAGCTACAGCTGCGCCGGCACCGATCAGCAGGGCCACGCCTGCTGCAATGCCGATCTTAAGGGCGCGGTGTTTGGGCTTGGCGGATTCACCGGCAACGATGCGGGTGGAGGAGTTGTCTTGGGGTGACGACACGGGACGTGTTCCTTCGGGGAGAGGGCAGGCTTGCTGGATCCAAGCCTGGAACGGAGATGGTGATGCAGATGCGGGGTAGCCTGCAACCCGGGACAGGTCCGTGAACGTACGGTCCGGGTCGGGAGGCGGCGGCTGCAGGAATTACTGCCCTGCGGCCTTGGCTGCATTGAGATTACGGTTGCCGTGTGACCCCAGACAATGAAAAAAGACACCTTCGGTCACTGGGAGTCGTGCACCTTCATGGACCGCAATGTGGCGTTACGCAGCGTCCAATTTCGTCATTGAAGCCGGCATCTGTGGCTCGGATTCCAAGTAGTCGGGACGTTGTTTGTGAGTACAAGTCCCCAGAACGCCCCGGCACGTTGCCGTAAGTCGAGTACAAACTACTCGTGTTCCTCACCCCGCTGAACTGTTGACTGGTTCATGGAAGGACGGTTAGCCCCAAGCATCGCCGAACTTCCACCGCATCGCATCGGTGGTCTCCTCCAACCGGTGCTCCGGCCGTCGAAAGGCGGTCCGGCCCAGAACGAAGCCGGCGGCGACAGAGTCTTCTGAGACCGAGACTCTCCCCCCAGCCGCCGCCGGCTTCAAAACCCCACTGCCGCCAGGACGTGAAACAGGCAAACCAGCAGCGCGGCCCGGGTTCTACGGAGAGGCAGCTGCCCCGGCGATGGCATCACTGTCCGTGAGGGGATCGAGGATCCGCAGACCCGGATAGACGCGGACCAGGCCTTGTTCGTCGTCGTGGGCCACGCCATGGTGTCGCAGTGCCGTGCAGAACACGTCCTGAGGTGCGGGGTGCTGGCCAGCGGTCAGGCACCAGCTCACGTACAACCCGTAAAGTGTGCCGAGGTCGAGGCTGTCATCAAGGGTTGGGTCTTGGACTACGCGCTCGTCCAGGAAAGGGCTGATGTGGATGTCGGTCATTGCGAAGGCCTCCGGCCTCTGGGAAAGGGCCGCCGGTTGCATCAGCGAGCTGCCCACTCTTCCAGCCCTAAAACAGCCTGTCAAACGCATCGCATCATCGAAGAGCCGTTGCCCAGTGGCCATTGTCAAATACCGTTGCCACATTTGTTCAGAGTCAGCCGACGGCCGGGGATCGCACTGATAAGCGCCTTCGTGTATTCCTCCGCAGGGTTCACGAGGACGTCCGTGGCGTCGCCGATTTCCACGAGCTTCCCGGATTGCATCACTGCGACGCGGTCCGAGATTTGCTGCACCACGGCGAGGTCATGCGAGATGAACAGGTAGCTCAACGACTCCTGTTCCTGCAGTTCCACCAGCAGCGACAGGATCTGGGCCTGGACTGACACATCCAGGGCCGAGACCGCCTCGTCCAGCACCACAAGTTCGGGCTTCAACGCCAACGCCCGGGCGATCGCTACGCGCTGCCTTTGCCCTCCTGAGAGTTCAGCCGGGCGCCGCGAGGCGAAGTCGGAGGGCAGATGCACTTCCTCCAGCAAGGAGCGCACCCGTTCCCGCCTCCCGCCTGGAGTGCCCTCGGAAAATGCCCTGAGCGGTTCAGCAATGATGTCCTCCACCGAGAAGCGGGGATCCACCGAGGCATAGGGACTTTGGAACACCACCTGGAAACGGCGCCGGAGCTGCCGCAGCCGTTCGCCACGCACGGAGGCGAGATCGACGCCGTCGAACACTACCGAACCGGACGTTGGCTTCTCGAGGCGCAGCAGCAGCCGCGCCACGGTGCTCTTTCCGGACCCCGATTCGCCCACCAATGCCAGTGTCTCGCCGCGTCGGATATCAAGGGAGACGTCGTCGACGGCGGTGAGGCTCCGGGCACCGCCAGCTGTCCGGGGCAGCGGGAAGACCTTGCGCAGGGCGGTTGCTTCCACCAAAACGGCACCACCCGCCGTCGAACGTTCAACAGCAGATACTGTACGTAACCGCCGTGGGCTCAGCCCGGGGGCGGCCTCGATGAGTTGCCGGGTGTACTCGTGGTGCGGGTCTCCCAGGACCTCGGCCGCGGACCCTTCCTCCACAATCACGCCCTGCTTCATGACGATGATCCTGTCCGCCCGGTCCGCGGCGACGCCGAGGTCATGCGTGATCAGGAGGACAGCCGTGCCGCGCTCGGTGGTCAGGGTGGCGATGTTGTCCAGGATCTGTCGCTGGACGGTGACATCCAGGGCGCTGGTGGGTTCGTCGGCGATCACGAGTTTGGGTTGCGCGGCGAGTGCCGTTGCGATCAGGACACGTTGCCGCATACCCCCGGAAAACTGGTGCGGGTACTGCCGTGCGCGGGTTTCAGCGTCACGGATGCCACTCTCCCGCAACAGCTCAACGGCCCGCCGCCGTGCCTCCTTCTTGGGCTGGATCCTGTGGATCGTCAAGGCTTCCGCCACCTGATCGCCCACCTTCTGGAGCGGGTCCAGGGACGCAGTGGGATCCTGGGGTATCAGCCCGATCTCCCTACCCCGGACACCCTGCCATTCCTTGCGGGTCAGTTGGGTGAGATCAACGCCGTCGAACGCAATGCTGCCGGAGGAGAATCTGGCATTGCCGGGAAGCAGGTTGATGATGGAATGCGCGGTGGTGGTCTTGCCGGAGCCCGACTCCCCCACGATTGCCACTACTTCGCCGGCATTGACGTCAAAGGACACCCCGGACACGGCAGTCTTCGCCTCGCCGTTGACCAGGTATTCCACGTGGAGGTCTTGGACCCTGAGCAGCGGGCTCATGCGCGGTTCCTTCCAGCGTCCTGGAACGCATGTGAAATGCGGTTGGTGGAAAGCACGACGGCGGCAATCACCACTCCGGGCAGTGTTACGAGCCACCACGCAGCCACCAGGTAGTCGCGGCCTCCGGCCACGAGGGAACCCCATTCGGCTGACGGTGGTGGTGCGCCAAAGCCAAGGAAGCTCAGGGACGAGATCGAGAGCACGGCCATACCGAATTCCAGGGCGGACAGCGCCAGGACCGGTCCCGCGGCGTTTGGAAGGACGTGCCGGAGCAAGATGTGGTGCCAGCGGACGCCAGCCGAGCGCGCCGCCTCGACG
This sequence comes from Paenarthrobacter sp. NPDC089714, assembly GCF_044748905.1. Taxonomy (NCBI): domain Bacteria; kingdom Bacillati; phylum Actinomycetota; class Actinomycetes; order Micrococcales; family Micrococcaceae; genus Paenarthrobacter; species Paenarthrobacter sp. NPDC089714. The sequence goes on along the minus strand of NZ_JBIVGX010000013.1, from coordinate 67,703 downwards.
TACACGGCCGTACTGACGCGCAGCGTCTCGGCACGCATGATCCGGGCGAAGTTGGCCACACTCGCCACGCCTACGGCGACGGCAATGTTGATGGTCCCGAACCCCAGGACCGTGATCAAAGCCAGCGAGAGAAGGAGGCTGGGGATGGCCAGGAGCACGTCCATGACGCGCATGATCGCATCGTCCATCCAGCCGCGCAGCGATCCGGCCAGCAATCCCAACGCAGAACCCGCAACGAGCCCGACGGCCACGGCAACCGCGGTGGCCGCCAGGGATGTGGCGGAACCGTGGACCACGCGGGAGAACAAGTCACGGCCCAGGCTGTCCGTGCCGAACCAATGCTCGGGCGAAGGTGCCTTGAGCCGTGCCGAAGGAACGCCCGTGTCCGGCGGCCAGGAGGTGAAGGCCGTCGGGACCAGGGCCCAAAGGATCACCAACGCGACAACCAGGACGGACAGCACCAGGCCGGGACGTGCCGCGGCTGCCCTCGCCAGTCGCCCCGCCCGGGGGTACTTCGCGGCCACGCCCGACGCCGGGTGGACGGCTGCTGCGTCTTCCCTCAGGCCGGAAGGTGGCAATGAAGGAGAAGCCGGTGGAGGGCTTTCCACCCGGGTATCAAGTTGCTGCGACATGCTGGCCCTCCTAGGCCTTGGCTCCGCGCGCGGTGTTGATGCGCGGATCCACGAGTGGGTAGATCAGATCGACAATCAGACTGGTGACCACAAAAATGGCAGCGGCCAGGACAACCAGGGTCTGCACCACGGGGATGTCCCTGCTGTTCACCGCTGTGACAGTAAGCCGGCCGATCCCTGCGCGGGAAAACACGGTCTCACTCACCACGGCTCCGGCCAGCAGGTTGCCCACCAGGATGCCCAACATGGTCAGCGTGGGAATGGCCGCATTCCGCAGGGCATGGCCAAAGTTGATCAGTGCTTCGCTGGCTCCCTTGGCCCTGATTTGCTCGATGTATGGCTCCCCGAGTGTCTGGTGAAGGCTGCGCGTGAGCAACTGGGCGATCACCGCTGAGGTGGGTATCGCCAGAGTCAACGCCGGCAACACCAGGCTCTCAGCGCCGTCGTTGCCGATCGCAGGGAACAAACGGAACCGGAAGGAGAAGAACTGAAGCAGCAGCAGGCCGATCCAGAACGTGGGCACGGCGATTCCCAGCGGTGGGAGCGAGGAGAATACCGTGCGGATCCAGCGGTTGCGGCTGAACGCCGCAACCACTGCCAACACGCTTCCGAGCACCACAGCCAACGCGAAACCGGCGATGGCCAGCTTGATGGTTTCCGGCATCACCTCGGCCACCGTGGTCGTGGCAGGCACGCCGTTCTTGATCGAGACCCCGAAGTCCAACTGCAGGGCTTTCACCAAGGCAATGAAGTATTGCTCGTGGATGGGCCTGTCCAGTCCGTACTCGCTGCGCAGCTTGGCCACGAGCGCAGGGTCCACGGCGTTCTGTTCGTCGCCGCTGGCCATGATGCTCACGGCGTCGCCGGGCAGCAAGTACAGGATCAGGAAGGACACGGTGTAAGCGGCCCAGAGAACGAACGCTCCCTGCAGTAACCGACGGCCGATGTAGCGGATCATGGGATGCCTACTTGCTCAGCCAGGCGTCGTAGAAGTCCAAGCGGCTGGACGCCTCAAACTTGAGGTCGTGGACCTTCCCGCTGGCAGAGATCGTGGTGGAGAGCTCGTACAGCGGGATGGAGTGTGCATCCTTGATCAGGGCCTCCTGGGCCTGGTCCACCAGCTTTTGGCGGGCATCCTTGTCCAGGGCCGCGGCCTGCTCGCCCAGGGTGTCATCAACGGGGAGCTTATCGCGGAGGTTGCTGCCACCGCGGGCAGCGTTGGAGGCAAAGACCGTGCGCAGGACGTCCGGGTCGCTTCGGGTCAGGTTGCCGTAGGAGAAGTCATAGGTCTTATCCGCCTGGGCAGCCGTGACATCGGCGATCGTGGTGAACTTCAACTGCAGGTCAACGCCGATTTCCTTGAGCTGCTGCTGGATGAGTTCCAGGACTTCCTTTGGTGACTGCCAGTAGGTGACCTTGAAGGAGAGCTTCTCGCCGTTCTTCTCGCGGATGCCGTCCGCTCCGGGCTTCCATCCGGCGTCGTCCAGGAGCTTTTTGGCGCCGTCCGGATCGTGGGCCAGCAGCGAACTGTAGTCCTTGAAGTAGGGGGTGGTGTGGGACAGGACGCCCTTGGCAGGCTGGTCCGCCTCCGTGAGCAGCGTCTTGGTGATTTCTTCGCGGTTGATGGCCTTGGAGATGGCCTGTCGGACCGCGGTCTCCTTCAACTTGGGGTTGGACTCGTTGGAGTACAGGTTGTAGACGACTCCCGGGTTGGCCCGGGTTTCGTTCCAGAAGCCGTTGCCACTGAACAGTCCGATGTCCGCGGCCGAGATCGCTGCCGTCGCGTCAATCTGCCCGGACTGCAGGCTGCCCGTGCGGTTGCCTGCTTCCGGGATGATCTTGAACGTCACTGTGTCCAGGTACGCCTCGCCCTTGTTGCTGTTGGTGGAAGACGGCCAGTTGTAGCCTGCACGGCGTTCGAGCACGGCTTCCTTGTCCACGGTGTAGCTCTTGACGTTGAACGGACCCGAGCCGGAGAACTTTCCGGCGCAACGGTCTGCTTCGGAGAGCTTGGCCGAAGCCGGAGACAGGAGCCCCAGGGTGAACGTGGACGTTGCCTGCAGGAACTGGGCGTTGGGCTTGGAGAAGTCCACCACCACGGTCTGCGGATCCTTGACGGTGATGGCGCTGACGTCGCTCAGGTAGGTGGAGCCCAGAGTTGCCTTGGCGCCGAGGGCCTTGATGGCTTCGAAGTTGGTTTTCACTGACTGGGCATCGATGGCAGTCCCGTCCGCGTAGCTCGCGCCGGTGCGCAGGGTGAAAGTGAAGCTGGTGGCATCAGCGTTGTTCTCGAACTTCTCGGCCAGCCACGGCACGATTTCGCCGGTCTTCGGGTCCTGCGAGGTCAAGGAGGCCACGGTCTGGCGGGCAATCGCGATCGCGTCGTTGTTGCCTACCTGCTGCGGGTCGATGCAGCCACGGTCAACGGAAACAGCGAAGTTCAGGTTCCCACCCGGAACGGGCGAGGACGCGGCACTTTGCTGCGCACCGGCGTCGGCCCCTCCACCGCAAGCGGAGGCCAGGAGCGCAATGGCTCCCAGGACGCCGGCGACGGCGGCTGGTTTCTTTCCGTTGCGGGCTGCGGGCGGTGTGGGGAGTCTCATGCGACGTCTTCGCTTTCTGTGAGTTGGGTGCTGGTGAGTGAACTGCGCTGGGTGAGCGGCGCACGGAGGCCGAGGTTTTCGCGGAGGGTGCTGCCTTCGTATTCGGTGCGGTACACGCCGCGGTCCTGCAGCCTGGGAACAAGTTCATTGACGATCTCGTCCAGACCGGACGGAACGATCCACGGGGTGATGTTGAAGCCGTCCACCGCCCCGGTGTGGGCGTATTCGGCAAGCTTGTCCGCGACGTCGTCGTAGGATCCCACCAGGCCACGGCCATTGAGGCGGGACCTGGCGGCGACGAACTGCCGGATGGACAAGCCCTTGTCCTTGGCTTCCTCACGCCACTGGGCAGCGAGCTCCTTGGCGCTCTTGCCGTGGAAGGCGTTGCCGCGGGTGGGGTTGGTGACGTCAACCACCGGGTCGATGTCCGGGAGGGGCCCGTCGGGGTCGTACCCGGCCAGGGTGCGGCCCCAGAACTGTTCCAGGTAGGCGATGGCCGTTTCCGGACCCACCTGTTGGGAGCGGACCCATTGGTGCTTCTCTTCCGCCTCGGCGGACGTGGCTCCGAGGATGAATTCCTGTCCGGGGAAGATCTTCACGTCATCGGCCGGGCGGCCTGCTTTGAGGGTACGGGCGACGATGTCTTCGCGGAATTTCTTCGCGTCCTCCAGTTCGGGGTGCGCCGAGAAGATCACGTCGGCGTTCCGCACGGCGAAGTCCCGGCCATCGGGTGAGTCGCCGGCCTGGAACAGCACCGGGTGGTGCTGGGTGGAGCGCGGGAGGCGGCCGGTGATCTCGACGTCGAAGCTTGCATCCTTGCGGTGCACGGGAGTGATGCTGCCTTCGCGGAGCCAGCGGGCGTCGTTCCGGGACCCGGCGATTGCGCCGTCGGCCCAGGAATCCCAGATCGCTTTGGCCGTCTGGACGAACTCTTCGGCCCGGTTATAGCGGTCCTCGTGCTTGAGGAACCCGCCGCGCCGGAAGTTGGCGCCGGTCCATGCGTTGTCCGTGGTGACGATGTTCCACGCGGCGCGGCCGTCGGACAGGAGGTCCAGGCTGGCCAGCCGGTGGGCGAGGTCCGCGGGATCGTTGTAGGTGGTGTTCTGGGTAGCCACCAGGCCGATGTTGGTGGTGACAGCTGCCAGGGCAGCGAGGGCGGTCTGGGCGTCCGGGCGCCCTGCGACGTCAAGGTCGTGGATCTTGCCGAGGTGCTCGCGGAGGCGGAGGCCCTCGCCCAGGAAGAACGCGGTGAACAGGCCGCGTTCAGCGGTCTGGGCCACGCGGCGGAAGGATTCGAAATCGGTCTGCGAGCCGCTGGCTGCGTCCTTCCAGACCGTGGTGTGGTTGACGCCCTGGAAGAAGACGCCGAACTGGATCTGCCCGTTGCCTGCGATGCGGTGGTGCTTGGTCATGGGTGAGCTCTCTTGTGGTTTCTGTGATGCGTGGGCGTCGGTCAGGCCGCGGCGTAGCGGTTGGCCGGGCGGGGAAGATGGAACGTTTCCCGCAGCGTCGCGCCCGGTTTGGGTGGCGTCACCAACCCGGTCTTGTGCAGCGCGGGGAGCACCTTGTAGGCCAGTTCGGGAAGATCGATGTCCAGGACAGCAGGCTTGAGGCGAACGCCGTCTGCCGCTGCGAACAGTGTGGTGAGCACTTCCACCAGGCCTTCGGCGCTTCCGGCGTAGCGGGCTCCGCCCTGCCATTCCTCGTGGGAGTCCAATTCGGCCAGGCGCTCGGCGGCCGTCTGTCCACGGGCATCCAGGATGACGTCCAACTCCACGAGCGTCCGCTGGGCACCAGCCGCCGCTGCCGCGTGGGCCGCCGTCGGAAGGGCCTCAACGGACGCTGCGGATACCAAGGCAACGTCTGCCTCGACGGCCGGAATGAGACCTGCGGGGGCAAATACCACCAACTGTCCCTGCAAGGGGCGGGGGATGATGGACGGTCCCTTCACGGAGAAACGCGCTCCTTCGAAGTCGGCGTAGTGGATCTTGTCCCGGTCGAGGTAGCGGCCCGTGGACACGTCCCGGAGCACGGCGTCATCTTCCCAGGAATCCCAGAGCCTGCGGCTGGCTTGGACCACATCGGCTGCCTCGGCCGCGACCTCGTTCTCTGCCAGCGGCGTGCGGCCCACGGAGCGGGCTTCCTCCAGCAGGTTCGCGGCGTTCACCAACCAACCGGCCCTGCCCTGGGAGGAGTAGTCCAGGCTGGCGAGCTGGGTTGCGACGTGGAATGGCTCAGTGAAGAGCGTTCCTGCTTCCGGAACCAGGCCCAGGGAGCCCGTGAGGGGCGCTGCGAACGCGGCGCGCTGAATGGCGTCGATACGCGTTGGGATTCCTGTGCTGCCGGCATCCACGGCCCGGGTGTCCTTGAACGTGGCAAGGTGAAATCCCGCGATATCGGCGGCCTGGACAGTCTCACGGATCCGTAAGCCCCCCAACAGCGCCTGCGGATCGTGGAGCGCCTTTCGCCACGCAGCCGGGTGGGCTCCATCGCCGTCGAGCTCCAGCCCAACAACGCGTGAACGGAATTCGGGTACAGAATTTGTAGGCATGTTCTCTCTTTTCAGAGGCCGCCGCGCGGCCGGTCGACATTCACTTGCCGCAAACGCGGCCAGGTCTGTTTCCGGAGCACCCCGCCACCTAATGCCTGAGGGTTGCCGCAGCGCGAGCCGGTCCTTGGCGCGCTGACTCTTGACCTGGAACTGAATCTAGGAGCACCTCCAAGGAATGTACAAACGCCCTGACGCGGGGCGTCAACGCGGGAAACACCGCGTCAACGGACTGCCAAATTCGTCATTTTCCACTCCGGCCTGTACCCCGCGTGACGATGCGTTGCGTCGCGTTGAGCCGCATGTAGCGACGCCTGACGTGTTGCTCAACGCTTTTTGGCGCGCGGTTTTCCTGCCTCCTAGCGTGGGCGGCATGACCGTCTACGAATCAGTCCTCGATGCCATCGGTGGCACTCCCCTGCTCCGTTTGAAGAAGCTCGGCGCGGGCGTCCGGCCACGCATTTACGCGAAGCTGGAGTTCCAGAACATTGGTGGCAGCGTCAAGGACCGCGCTGCACTGTCCATGATCCGCGCAGCTGAACAGGCCGGACTCTTAAAGGCTGGCGGGACGGTGGTTGAAGGAACCAGCGGTAATACCGGGATCGGGCTGAGCCTGGTGGCGGCACAACTGGGCTACCGTTCGGTGATCTTCGCTCCCGCTGCCACTGCAGCGGAAAAGGTCCGGCTGCTCCGGGCTTTCGGGGCAGAAGTGCACCTGGTGGCCGACTTCGTGCCGCGCTCACACCCGGACCATCTGGCGAACCGAGCGGCGGCCTTTGCAGCCTCAACCCCGGGTGCCTGGCTGGCACTCCAGTACGACAACCCGGCCAACCCCGACGCGCACTTTGCCGGCACAGGACCTGAAATATGGAAAGACACTGAGGGTGCGGTGACGCATTTCGTTGCGAGCGTCGGAACCGGAGGGACCATCAGCGGCACCGGCCGCTACTTGAAGGAAGCCAGCGACGGCCTGGTCCAGGTCATTGCGGCAGACCCTGAGCACTCCCGCTACGGTGGCGGCAACGGCTCACTCAAATACACCGAAGGTGCCGGTCACCCCCTTCACCCGGCCTCCGCGGAGGACATCTGGCCTGAAGCGTTCGACACCACCTTGGTGGACAAGTACTTCAGCATCAGCGATCGCGACGCCATCTTCACCGCCCGCCGTGCAGCACTCGAGGAAGGGCTGCTCATTGGCGCCACGGGAGGCACAGCCTTGGCGGCGGCTCTGGAACTTGCAGCCACCTTGGATGAAAGCCACACCATCGTTGCGGTCATCCCCGACTCGGGCAGGAACTACCTCTCCACCTATTTCGACGACGCGTGGCTCACCTCGCTCGGCTTCCTGGAACCGACGACGCCGGACGGAACCATCCGCTCGCTCCTCACCGGTGCGCCTGCCGGAGTTCATCTCCTGGCGAACGGCCTGACAGCGGCGGAGGCCGCCGTCGAACTTCACACCCGGTCGCTGGGGCCAAGCGAGCCGGCGTTCCTGGTGCTGGACCGTGGCGATAGCTTTGGAACCGTCCACCCGCGCGAAGTTGTGGGTGTAGTGACCCTGGAGTCGTTGTCCTCGGTGGATGACGCAGCTCCTGCTGCTTCGGCGGCTGTTGCTTACAGGACCGTCGCGGTCGGCGTCCCCGCCTCGGAGACGCCTGACCTGACGGAAGTAGCGGCAGTCCTGGTCGACGGTCGGATCGCCGCTACGCTGCGCTGATCCTCATCCGGTGAAACCGTGGACCTGTGGTCGTAGACGGCCCTGGCAAGGCGGGGTAACTCCACCCCGTCTGCCACGCCACGCCCCCTACCGCGATCGTCCCTGCCCGGCAGCCAAACCGGCCAGATGATGGTTCCAGACACGGGTCCCCTAAACACGGATCGCGCGTGCGCTTCGGAACAGTAGCAATCACTTTCCATGAATCTTCAGGGAGGCCATCATGGGATGTACGGAGTCCATGCTGTGAACCGGAGGCGGCCATGATCCAGGCTTTGCTCTGCAAACTGAACATCCGGCACGAATGGCACGTCGAACACGCCGACGATGGAACGGTGTACCGGCGGTGCCGTCGATGCGGCAAGGACGACGACGAACGCGGCAAAGGGATCCACGGTGATTTCGGCTCATGGGCAGGTCCCGGAGGGGCAGGCTGAAACCTCGGTCAACTGCTCAGCGGCCTCCGCAGGTGGCGGCCAAACTGACACCGTCCGCTGAGATTTCAGTCAGTCGAGTAGCGCTACGCCAAACTCAGCTACGACGGCCCGCAATTCCCCAAGGTAGCGCTGCGCTTGGTCGGTCAGCGGAATCGCGGCGTGACCGATCCAGCCGATCTCGATGCGTTCGTCAACGTCGAGCGGGATGGCGACGATCTCCGGGTCCAGCTGCCCGCTGATGATGCCCGTCGAGATCGTATAGCCGTGCAGCCCGATCATGAGGTTGAAGATCGTGGCACGGTCAGAGACCCGGATCTCCTGTTTACTGGACAGGGTGGAGAGAATCTCCTCGGCGAAATAAAAAGAGTTGTTCGCACCTTGGTCGAAGGTCAGCCGCGGCAAGCCGGCGAGATCGTCGAGTGTCGCTCGCTCTTTTGCGGCGAGCGGGTTCTTCCGTGAAATGAAAATGTGTGGATCTGCGAGGAAAAGCGGTGTGAACGCGAGCCCGGATTCCCGGAGCAGCTTGTCGATGACCTTCCGGTTGAAATCGTTCCGGTAGAGGATGCCTACCTCGCTGCGGAGCGTACGGACATCCTCGATGATGTCCCAGGTGCGGGACTCACGGAGCGAGAACTCGTATTCGGCCACCTCAGAGGCCTTGACCATCCGGACGAACGCGTCCACCGCGAACGAGTAGTGCTGCGTTGACACCCCGAGCAGACGTCGCGTCGGTGGCCTGCCGAGGTAGCGCTGCTCGAGGAGGGCGAACTGCTCGACCACCTGCCTTGCATAGCCGAGGAACTCTGCCCCGTCCTCGGTGAGGGTGACCCCGCGGGCGGAACGAACAAGGAGAGCACGGCCTACCCGGGTCTCGAGGTCCTTCATCGCTGCGGACATTGTCGGCTGCGCTACGTAGAGCAGATCGGCAGCCGCAGAGATCGACCCCTCCGCTGCAACCTCTATGAAGTAGCGGAGTTGCTGCAGGGTCAATCCGCTCGAAATCTGGGCCATAGGCAAATTCTATATGAATGCATAGCAACCACGAGTTACCTGATACCCCTCGAAAGGCTGCACCATGGATACGTCCCCTTCTGAAAGGCCGTCTCCGGCCCATCATCAACGGATTGGCAGCAAATGGCAGACGATTTCAGCTTCAATATCACCACGACCCGGTTCGACGAGGACTACACCCCGTCGGAAGGCTCCCGGATCACGACGAACTTCGCCAACCTCGCACGGGGCGAGCACCGCCAGGAGAACCTCCGCAACGCCTTGACCATGATCCGCCGCCGCTTCAACGATCTCGCAGACTGGGACAACCCGGACCGGGACCGCTACACGCTCGAGCTTGAGATCGTTTCCGTGCAGATACAGTTCACGGCGGAAGGTACGGATCAGCAGTTCCCCCTGTTCGAGGTTCTCGACATCCAGATCGTCGACCAGCTGAACGGTGTCCGTCACCAAGGGATTGTCGGGAACAACTTCTCCTCCTACGTCCGCGACTTCGACTTCAGCGTGGTACTGCCGGCGGCAACAGCAGAAGCGGGCAAGCCCACCGTTCCCGGGAACTTCGGCGATCTTCACGGCAAACTGTTCCAGCAATTCCTCGATTCCCCGGCCTGCCAGGAACGCTTCCCGCAGCCCCCGGTGGTGTGCATCAGCGTCTCAACGAGCAAGACGTACCGTCGAACGGAGAACCGTCACCCGGTCCTGGGCGTCGAGTACCAGCAGGACGAGTTCTCACTCACGGACGCGTACTTCGCAAAAATGGGACTGCAGGTGCGCTACTTTATGCCACGCGGCAGCGTGGCTCCCCTCGCCTTCTATTTCCGCGGCGACCTGCTCAATGACTACTCCAACCTGCAACTGATCGGCACGATCAGCACCATGGAGACATTCCAGAAGATCTACCGCCCGGAGGTTTACAACGCGAACTCCGCCGCCGCCGTCGTCTATCAGCCCAGCCTGGGAGAGCAGGACTACTCGCGGACGCAGATCGCCTACGACCGCGTCGAGCGCAGTCAGCTGGCGGTCAAGCAGGCGAAGTACACGGAGGAGCACTTCATCACGCCCCACAAGGACCTGCTGGACCAGTGGACCGCCAACTACCCCGCTCTCGTCAACTGACTCACGGAGAATCGTCAATCATGAACACACTTTTGCCTACCACCGTTGTCGGAAGCCTGCCGAAACCATCGTGGCTCGCACAGCCGGAGACTCTTTGGTCCCCGTGGAAGCTGGAGGGAGATGCCCTGCTCGAGGGCAAGCAGGATGCGCTGCGCATCGCGCTCCACGAGCAGAGCCGCCGCGGAATCAACATTGTCAGCGACGGCGAGCAAACCCGCCAGCACTTCGTGACGACCTTCATCGAGCATCTCAGCGGGGTCGACTTTGAACAGCGCAAGACCGTGCGCATCCGCGACCGCTACGACGCCAGCGTGCCGACCGTCGTCGGGCCGGTGCGCCGCGAACGCCCGGTATTCGTGGAAGACGCAAAGTTCCTCCGCGCAGCCACCGACCGGCCGATCAAATGGACCCTTCCCGGTCCAATGACGATGGTGGACACGCTCTTCGATGACCACTACAAGAGCCGCGAGAAGCTGGCCTGGGAGTTCGCCGCGATCCTGAACCAGGAGGCTAAAGAACTCGAGGCCGCCGGCGTGGACATCATCCAGTTCGACGAGCCCGCGTTCAATGTCTTCCTCGATGAGGTCAAGGACTGGGGTGTGGCTGCGCTTGAGAGAGCCGCAGAAGGACTGCGCGCTGAGACCGCTGTACATATCTGTTACGGCTACGGGATCAAGGCGAACAATGACTGGAAGGCGACGCTCGGCTCACAGTGGCGGCAGTACGAGGAAACGTTCCCGTTGCTGCAGAGTTCCAGCATCGACATCATCTCGCTGGAATCCCAGAACTCCCATGTGCCCATGGACCTCATCGAGCTCCTCCGGGGCAAGAAAGTCATGCTCGGGGCAATCGACGTCGCAAGCGAGACCGTCGAGACCCCGGAGGAGGTGGCCGACACCCTCCGCAAGGCACTGCAGTTCGTGGATGCGGACAAGCTCATCCCCAGCTCCAACTGCGGCATGGCACCGTTCCCCCGGGACGTCGCGCTGGCCAAGCTGAGTGCTCTCAGTGCCGGGACTAACATCATTCGCGAGGAACTCGCCCGTTCCGCCCCCACGGTGTCGTAACGATGTTTCACGCCTACCCCACAGACACGTGGCTTGCGGATCCGAAGCAAAGCTTCCCGTCCTCCCTCTCGGCCGACGAATTCAAGGCACTGTTCAGGGGCCACCCGGGAGGTGTCGCCGTCGTCACGGCGGATGCGGGCGAAGGGCCGGTGGCGCTGACGGTATCGTCGGTGGTGTCAGTGAGTGCGGAACCTCCGTTGCTGATTTTCTCGGTCTCGGCACTGTCCTCGTCGTCCAAGGTGCTTTCGCGCGCCGAAACCGTCGTCGTGCACCTGCTGGATGCGCACGACGTCGACCTGGCCAAGTTTGGGGCCACTCCCGGCGCCGATCGCTTTGACCAGACTCACCGCTGGTCGGCCCTTCCGACCGGCGAAGCGGTGTATGACGATGTCCGCGCCTGGGTGCGCTGCGCCGTCATCGATCGCATGGAGGTGGGGACCTCCACCATCCTGGCCGTTCACGCCCTGGAGTCCCGCGTGCTGCGTGACGTCCAAGCGGGCGAACCCGGCGACGCCCTGGTCTACCACAACCGTTCATGGCACCGCCTGGGCGAGCATTCAAGGCTCGAAGGCTGATTGCCGCCGGGCTTATGCGAGGCGGGAAGCGATAACGCGGACGACGGCGGGAGGGCAACTCCCGCCGTCGTCCTCGTTAACATCGGAACAACTTCCCTGAAGGGCCTCTGCCGGTTCAGTCCGTGGACGCCAGCAGGTCGAGTACGAAGCGGGCCATGTGCACGCGTCCGGCGACCAGGGTGCGGAGTTCGTCGGAGTCGGGTTCGGCCAGGCGCTGGGTAGCTACTGCCGTGAGTCCTGTGAAGAGGGCCATGGATGCCGCGTGGCCTCGACGCACTTCGGCTTCGGGGGTCTCGACGCCGGCGTCGGCCAGGCCCTCGCAGTAGGCCTTAAGGCACAAGGGTTCCAGTCGATAGAGCTCTTCCCCGCTCATGGTGCCTTGGTTGACCAGACCGGCCAGCAACTGGCCAAGGTCAAATCCGGCACAGGCTCCTCCGTACAGGCCCCAGTCGATGACCGCGAACTCTGTGGACGCGCCGTCTGTCCTCTCGATCAGGAGGTTTTGTGGGCTGGCGTCTCCGTGTGCGGGCAGCGCCGGAAGCGCAATCATCTCCTCCATGAGCCCGGCCGCCCGGAGGGTGAGCGAGCGAAGCCCGGCAATCAAGTGCGGATCCGCGGCTTCGGCCACGGCGGGGATCCTCCAAAGGTCATCTCCTTGAATACCGGGTATGAGGAGCATCGCGCCGACTCCTTTGAGGAAAAAGCGCATCCTGTCCGCGTCCTTTTCCACGCGAAGGGCCGGGCCACGGTCCTTGACTGCTGTGCTTCCGGCGAGCCTGCCGAGCAGGGTGGCCGCGTCACGGAATCTGTCGTCGTCCCATACCGCGCCCGGGCTTTCGGTGACGTCCTCCATCCACATCGCGGTCCGCTGTTCGTCCGTGTCCTGGATGCTGTAGACCTTGGGGAGCCGGCCGCCTGCAGGCATGGCGTCGGCCAGATCCGAGGCGTACACCTCTGCCTCGGTGCGCCATGGGTAGTGGCGCACCATGTCGCGGCGCATCTGCGGTGGGACCTGCTCGATGCCGCCCCACAGCAGCGGGGATTGAACAAGCTTCACCACCACGCTGAAAGGGGCGGAGTCTTCAGCGGATCCGATCCGGGCAGTTCCATCAACCCGCCAAAGGCCCCCGGTGGTCATGTTGAACATCGGGAAAGTGATCTCCGAAGCGCTGGCCGACAGCAATTCCACCGACGGCGCATCCAAGGCGGCGGCTGCGATGCCCGCCAGCGCACCTGGGTCGAGGGCTGCGGGGCCGAGTGCGTCCATGTTGTTGAGTACGGCGGCCTTCATGGGTTCGTCCCTCCGACTAGTGGCTGTGGTCGAGCCGACCAGCAACAGTAAACCAGCTTTACTAACTAGATGGTAAAGTTGGTTTATGACCGACGTCAATGGTTCAGCCCCCGCGGATTCCTTGCCGCACATTGCGGCGCTTCTGGGTGGCGCCTTTGGGAACTTGAGATCAGCGATCCAGGCCCGGTCCATCCCCGGGCTGCGGCCCTCCCACTACCGGGTGATGTCGTTGATCCCGGGTGAAGGAATCCGCCTCACCGAGTTGGCCGAGCGCGCCACCATCACCAAGGCTGGAATTGGCCAATTCATGAACTACTTGGAACGCGAGGGCTACGTCAGCTTCGCCGGTGATCCGGCGGACAAGCGCGCGAAAATAGTGACCCTGACCCAGCAGGGCCATGCCGCCGTTGACGTCTCACTGCACATCATCGCCGCCACCGAAGAACGCTGGGCACAGGCACTGGGTGCCGAACGCTACCGCGAACTACGCCAAGCACTGTTCGAGATAGCAATCACTCCGGGGGCAACGGGCACTGACGCACAGCAGTAGGGTGCCGGTCCATAGACAGGGCTATGCGTCTCCTTTGAGGCGCATAGCCCTGCACCCCGCAGTTAAGTGCTCAGCCAAAATCACGCACGGCTGCGCTTCGTCCACGCCTGCCAATTCGCGTCCGTAACGAACTTGATGCTGGTGAACGGTGCCACGGCCTCATCAAGCCTGATGGCTTCCATGGCAAGATGCCCGTTGAATTCACTGCAAATAATCCTGACCATCCCACCAGCGAACGGATGGTTCCTATATTTGGTGTTGGCAACCGTCCCTTGCATGTCGCCTGAGCCCATGGCGATGTAGGTTCCCGGTACATCGATGGTAAATAGGTCGTCCGGGGCTTGGCGAACGGCGTCGCTCATTGCTTTTCCGTCGGCAACAATCCAGTTGTTGACAATCGCTGAATGAACATCGCGGGCCTGGATGGTTTCCCCTATATCACCGTTTAATACGGATGTGAGGATTCCTTTGATTCTCTTGCCGTCATATCCATCCGAATGTGTGACAGAGATATTGTTCTTCACCGTGCCATTGGCTGCGTCAAGTCCCAGGGCATACGCCTGCTGGCCCAGCGGACCGCTTCCCTGCAAGCCGGCAGTACGCGAAGTGATCACCAGATTGTTGTACCTGCTCTTACCGTTCAGACGGACGCCAGGATAATTCTCGGGCGTAGGAGCTGGCTTGGACGCTTTGTTGGTCCAGACAGCATCGTTGACGTAGTCGTACGGAATTCCGGGAAGTTTTGCCGGATTGGACCTCGTGTCGCTGTCGGCCAGCATGTTATTGGCAAAAGCCGAGATTTGTCCATTGACGCTCTCTGCATCCACGAACAGGAATCCCTCTCCCCCGCAGTTTTGCGCCTCCGAAGACGCAAACTCGCAGGTGCCACCCACAATCTTGTACCCGGCCGAGGCCCGACGGGTGTTTATCGAACCACCTCCAACTTGCCAACGCTCGAACACCTGACCACACCAAAACGCCTTGGTGTTGCTGAACCGCGTGGAGCCATTCGCCTGGAGGAAACCATGATGCTCGGAGACAGCTACTGTGACATCACTAAGAAAGGTGTCGAAACCGGCCTGGAATCCGTTTCCTCCTGCCCCCTGCGACACAATATTGCGAAACCGGATCTCACCGCCGATCTTGCTGGTCATCGCTGCACTGCCGTACGGGTTGACTACATAGATATTTTCAAAGTGGGCGTACGTATCGCCACCGGCGGTGGCCAGCGGATTCTTGTAGTCAGGCACCATGAGGATGCCGTGGGAGTTGAATTGCCAGTTGTTGGCATCTGCGGGGTGCTTGGTGAGATCACCAATGGCGGCACCCGGCGTCGCGTAATCCAGGACGCCAAAGTCCTGACCCCAACGGTTTCCGTTGATCCTTAGGTCGCGGAGAGCCTGGTAGTTGCTTGACTGCCCGGGACTGTTGACAAAGACCGAACAATTGGCGCCGTCCAGAAGAAAGAAGGTTGTCTTATTCCAACCAAGTCCCCAAATGGCTACATCGGGGAGCATGACAATCGGCTTTTTCACGCCATAGCCAGTGAGCTGGCTCGCATCACCTTCAAAAATGGCAATGCCCCCACCGAGACTTGAAATTTGGGACAGAAATGCGTTGATCTCATCCGATTGATCTATGGCCGCCGTGCCTGGAGCACTACCAACCGCCTGCACATTGGGCTCACCGAGCTTACCCCGGCTGTACTTCCTGTCCCCTACTTGGTGTGTCGGCATGTAGGCCTTGGGCAAAATGCCGAAGTCCGATGCGTAATACGTGCGTTTGGCACTCTTCGTCACGGCCGTAGCTGCCGCAGCAGGTTGTGCCGCGACCACACCGGCAGCCAAGGCAAGTCCGCCACCCCTGATCAACGCCCGTCGATCCACTCTCATACTCCAGCCTCCCGCACTCAAATGTTCGCGTCTTGGTGTTGCCTAAGGGACACCACGACGACTGTGGCGGCCCAGGCGCACCAACTTCCGGTTGTCCCATGGAACTTGTGTGGCACCAGTGCTGATTACTACGGAAGAATCGTGTTCTAGTTCACGACACGGCGCGATCCGCTTTGGACGCGACAAATGATCAAGTCTGTGGCCTCACCGATCCGGTTTCGCCGACAGTCCCGCACAATCTGAGGAGAGGGCGACACTTCCGTGCCGCCCTCCTCTTTTCCTGTCCTTGCTACCCCATTGCTGGCTGGTCGAATCGCTGGCCGGCCGGGTTAGGAGACTCCCTGCAGGGTCGGCGATCATGTGGAGGCAGACCTATCCGGTGCGCGGGCGGCCGGGTGCTTCACCGCGTGGGTAAGCCACAATCAATCATGGACCGTGGCGTGGCAGCCCACCTTGAAATCCTCTTGCACTGCCGATCTGCTTGTTCTAACCAACTCGTTGTCGTCCCATGGGGCACGCTTGCATTCCAAGGCCAAGCAATAGTTATCCTAGAAGCCGGTCCTGACAAGGCGGTTGGCCACCTGCCGCATTGCATGACGAATCCGCGCCCGAGCCAGTTGAAGATCTTTAGCCGCCGCGTGGCAAATTTGATCCGCGTCGTGCGCCTCCACGGCTTGCAGGTGTCCTGCCGCGCCTTGCCCGGAAAAGGTTGGCTGGCGGCGTCGAACCGGCCACCTCGAGTAGCCTCCGTCCAGACTGCACTGGCCGCCCAACAGGCCTCCAGCCTCTTCGTCAGAAAATTTCTTTGGTGATGTGTGATCACATATCTAGACAACACACTCCCTTCTCAGTAGAGTGACGTACAGCACAAGGAACGTGGGGCGGGCTACAAGTCAGCTGCACTTCTTCAATCTCTCGGAGCTCCGACGGAGCCCACACTCTCAATCGAACGTCGTCAGGGACTAACTGTCCCGCCTATTTGAAGGAACCAAAAATGGGCTTAAGTTTTGGCACGAAAGCTCCCCCTACGGCTCTCACTGGCGAGGTCGAGGTGGCCGGGCTGGGTAAGAAGTACGGGGTCATCCAGGTGCTGAAGGACGTGGACCTGTCCATGGCCGAGGGTGAGGTGGTTTCGATCATCGGGCCTTCCGGTGCGGGTAAGTCCACGTTCCTGCGGTGCTTGAACTACCTTGAGACCCCGTCCGAGGGCACCATCGCGATCGGCGGCGCGAAGGTGGTCGCTGGCGGGGCGAGGCTGCCTGACAAGGCCAGCCTGGATCACTTGCGCCGGGTCACGGGCATGGTGTTCCAAAGCTTCAACCTCTTCCCGCACCTGACCGTGATGGAAAACATCACCCTCCCGCAACGGAAGGTGTTGGGTTCCTCCAAGGACCAGGCCGAAGAAGTCGCGAACAAACTCCTCAAGCGTGTGGGTTTGCCGGACAAGGCCTCCGCGTACCCGGCCCGGCTCTCGGGCGGGCAGCAGCAGCGCATCGCGATCGCCCGCGCCCTGGCCCTGTCCCCAAAAGTCATGCTCTTCGACGAGCCGACCTCGGCCCTTGACCCCGAAATCGGCCTCGAAGTCCTCGCCGTCATGCGGGATCTGGCTGATGAAGGCATGACCATGCTGGTGGTCACCCACGAAATGCACTTCGCCCGCGACGTCTCGGACCGGATCATGGTCATGGGCAACGGCGGGGTCCTCGAAATCGGGCCCAGCGAACAAGTCATGTCCGCCCCGCAGAACGAACGCACCCGACAATTCCTCAAAGCCGTCCTGGACCGGTAACCATGATCACCCAACTCCTGGCCTCCATCGCCCAAGGCGTCGGCCAAACCCTCTACGTCACCGGCGTTTCCCTCCTCTTCGGCGGACTCATCGGCCTCGTCCTGGTCGGCGCGGCCCGCTCCCCCATCGGGATCATCCGCACCATTGCATCCCTGTACATCAACATCGTCCGGGTCATCCCCCCGATCACATGGCTGTTCCTGATCTACTTCGGCCTCCCCCAATACGCCCTCCGGTTATCCACCATCCAAGCCGCGATCATCGGGTTCTCCATCATCGCCTCAGCGTTCATGGCCGAAATCTACCGCTCCGGGCTCCTGTCCATCCCGGACGGCCAGCGCGAAGCCGCCCACGCCCTGGGCATGAGCAGCGTCACCACCGTCGCGCACGTCATCACCCCCCAAGCGTTCCGCGTCGCCCTGCCCGCGATCGCGACCTACGGCATCGGCCTGCTCAAAGACTCCGCCCTGGCCTCCACCATCGGCGTCCGCGAGATCACCTATTACGCCCAACAATCAGCCAAGCAAACCCACGAAGGACTGCTCTCCTTCGTCGTCGCCGGCGCCCTGTACATCATCATCAGCCTCGCCGTCGCGCTCATCGCCCGCCGCGTTGACCTGAAACTGCGCAGAAAGATCGGAGTAGCGTGATGGACCTGATCACCCAATGGCTCTCCTGGATACCCAACCTCACCCCAGGACTCGGAGTCAGCCTCCAACTCACCGGCCTGTCCCTGCTCTTCGGCTTCCCCTTCGGACTCCTGCTCGCCGTCATGGCCGAAGCCAAACTCAAACCCCTGCAATGGATCAGCTTCCTCTTCGTCGAAGTCGGCCGCGGCCTGCCCGCCCTGGTCCTGCTCTACCTGCTCTACTTCAGCCTCCCCGACGCCGGAATCACCCTCACCTCCCTGACCACCGCCATCATCGCCCTGACCTGGAACACCGGCGCCTACGCCTCCGAATACTTCCGCGCAGGCATCGCCTCCGTACCCCTGGGCCAAAAAGAAGCAGCCCTCACCACCGGCCTGCGGGGCTGGACCGGATTCCGGCTCATCATCCTCCCCCAAGCCCTCCGCATCTCCACCCCACCCCTGGCCGGCCTCGCCGTCCTCGTCTTCCAGGGCTCCGCCCTCGCCTTCGTCATCGCCGTCCCCGAACTCATGTCCAAAGCCTTCGAAATCGGCTCCATCACCTTCGAATACCTCTCCGTCTACACCCTCACCGCCATCATCTACGGATCCCTGACCCTCGTCTTCCTCGGCGCCGTCAAACTCCTCGAAAACCGCCTCGGCCGCCACCTCCAACGCAACTAACACCACCAACACACACCAGGCCTGCTCCGTAAAGGTCGCTTCCAAGGGATCGGTTCCCACAGACCGAGAACCAAACCGCACCAAAACCACCACCTCCGTTCCCATCAATCGGGGTTCAACCCCATCAAAGAGATAGAAGAAAGAGTCACCATGTCGCGAACAACCCGTTCCCTCGTGCGCGTACTTTCGGCCGGCACCGCCGCCGGCCTGGTCGCCATCTCCCTCGCAGCCTGCGGAGGCAGCGGCGACGCCTCCGCCGGCTCAGGCGACTGCACCCCGGCCCACAAGGACCTGAAGACCGTTACGCAGGGTGAACTGACCGTTGCCAGTTACGACTACTACCCCGCGACGAAGGTTGAGGGCGACACCGTCACCGGTCTCGAGGGTGACCTCATTGGCGAGATCGCCAAGCTCGAATGCCTGAAGGTCACCGTCAGCACCTCGGGCGGCGCGGGAGCCGTGATCCCCTCCGTGCAGTCCAAGCGCGTGGACATCGGATCCGGTAGCTGGCTGCGCACCAAGGAACGCAAGAAGATCGTCTACTTGAGCACCCCGCTCTGGAATGACCCGCAAGCGATCATTTCCAAGACCGGTCTGACCAGCGACAAGCTGGAAGGAAAGATCATCGGCTCGGTGGCCGGCAACCTCTACAACAACAGCCTGCAGCAGTGGCTCGGCGACAAGTTCAAGGTTTACCAGGATGACGAATCCATCTATGGCGATCTGAAGGCAGGCCGCATCGACGGCATCGTGGCTTCTGCGGCCTCCGCCAAGGGCCGCTTCAAGGACGCCCCCATCGATGGAGCGACTGTGGTGGACGTGACCCCGAATCCCAAGGTTCCCGAGTTTGCTGCGGTTGGCCAGGTCATGCTGCCTTCGAGCCTGGACAACCAGGAACTCGGCAAGGCACTGGATGAGGACATCACCAAGCTACGCGAAAACGGCACCATCAAAAAGATCCTCGAAAAGTACGGACTGGACCCCGCCGTTGGACAGCCCGGAGCTCCCAACGAACTCTGACGCGTAAAGTCTCAACGCGAGAAAGGGCACTGGATTCCATCCAGTGCCCTTTCTCGCGTCCGTTGGATTTTCCCGTTCCAGGTGGCTTTCGGCGCCACTTAAGGCCAGCTGCCAACGGGGAATTCCCGGGCATTCCGGCTCCGGTCGCGTGCGGTCGGTTGTCTGCAGGCATCGAAGGTCGTCGCCGAGCGGCTTCAGTATGCGGCGGTCACGTCTTCTCTACTAGGGAGCCTTTGACGCGGGGTAGGCGATGAGGACAGTCGCCGAGATAATCCAGATCATTCCGAGTGATGCGAGCGAAAGTGCGCTTCCCCATCCACCGACCGAGGTGGTAAGGATCGCGCCTCCCGCTGACGCGCTGGTACGAAGGCCTGCGCTGACCGAGAATACTTGGGACTTGAGGCCATGTCCGCTGTGCCGGTCACGCAACAAAAGCATGGCTGTTGTTGTTGAGGCCGTGAAGACTCCGGAAAGAGCGATGGTGACGACTGCCCAGACCTGGCCCATGTCCAAGGCCGCCAGTATCGTGAAAACCCCTGTTGCGACAAAGCCGGCGGCCATGGTGCGGTGCGGCTTCGCGCGGCTTGGCCGAATGGTTTCCACAAGCGCGCCTGCCAGGCTCCCAAGCGTGAAGGCAGTGACGAGGCCAGCACCCTCCTGCGGAGATCCGCTGCGGTCAACAGACAGCGCAACAAGGGCTATGGCCAACCCTCCCTGCCCCACCTGGGTCAGCGTCGAGGAAAGGGTGACCACCGCCAAGGGGCGGTGGGCGAAGGTCCGTTGTAGCCCTGCCTTAATGACCGCCATCGCCGGAGTTGCCGTACGATTGCCGCGGCGCGCTTTGAGCACGCCCACGCACATGGTCCCGGCCAAAGCAATCGCAGCCAATGTGAAGAGAGCCGTCTGTGCACTGAGGAACGCCGCGAGGAGGGCAACCAGCGCTGGGCCAGCCACTGCAGCGACGTTATACGAAAGCGCGTCATAGGCGAAGGCACGTCGCTTATCGGGAATGACATCCCAGGCAAAGCTGGACATCCCTCCCATATAGAAGGGCGAAACCGCCCCAGCGATGGCCATGCCTACGACTACCATCAAAGGCAGCTCACGACTGAACATGGCTGCCACAGCGAACGCTGTGGCAGTCAGCAGCCCCGAGGCTGCGACGGGGACGGCTGGCCGGCGTGCCATGTCCAAAGCGGCCCCTGCCACTGGAGCGGCAATGACGCTGGGTCCCAGGAAGGCAGCAACAAGAACACCGCCCATCGCAACATTGCCCGCCTGTTCGATGGCCAGGACGGGAAGCGCGACAAGGGAACCCGCCATTGCCGTTCTTTGTGGAATGGAAGCTGCCAAGTATCCAGAGGCGCTCAAAGTTATGCGATCCTTTCACGGTGGTTAGTCACAGTGCGCGGCCCATGCTGCGATTTAAACGCCTGACCGCCTGCCGCTATCCGACTCGAAATCGGTATAGCGGCAAGCGGTCAGGCTTGTGTCAATGCTGGATGGTCACAGAGCGCTGGCTAGTTCCACTGAACCTGCGGTATGGGCACCTGCAACTGGAGAGACCTCGACATGTTCTGTGCGGTCATCACGTTCGGGAAGTGCAGATCGATCGACGACGGCTGGGTAGCGTTCGCTGAGGTGGGAGACTGCGAGGTTCGTGCCAGTTTCCGCTGCGTGCGCATCCACCCAGGCGAAAGCCAGATAGTGAAGCGTTTCCGGGTCTTCCGCGACGCTGGTGACGTATCCAACCACAGCCTGGCCGTCCGTGACTGGTGCCCCCGGGATGGCCGCGTGGCGCTTGTCTTCCAGTGCCAACCGTACAAGCACGCGGTGGCCCTGGCGGAGCGCTCCACGCTTGGACGGGCGCGCAAGACCGGTTTCATGAAGGTTATCCTGGGGCCCGTATTCGATGCCGAAGGCTGGTGTCCCGTTCGCGATCCGCAGCGCCGCAAGGGCATCGGTCCCCATGGCCGAGATCCGCCAGTCTGCTCCGGCTTCCAGTAGCAGATCCCACAGGAACAGGCCGTGTTCCGTGGCTGTATACAGTGTCCAACCGCCTAGCCCGGTGGTTGTTTCGGCTACAGCCCGGACCGGAATACCGCCCACGTCCAGGACGGGCGCTTCCGATGACGCATTTGCGGGCAGTGCCCCTCGGGTCACTGCTTCGAGAACTGATGCGGCGTCGGGACCCACGAGTACCAAGGCGGTGGTTCCGGAAGAGACGTCCAGGATGCTGGTCTCCTGCAGGAAGGCCGTTTCGTGCTGGAGGTGCCAGATGTCTTCGGGAACGCTGCCGATGACCACATAGCACTCGCTGGAAGTACGGATAATCGTCAGGTCCGCCACGATGCCGCCGTTGGAGTTGATGATGAAGGCTGTAGTGGAGGTGTTGACGTCCAGGGACGGCTCCCCGGACAAGAGTTCCTCCAGATGCCGCCTCGCACCAGGACCCCGAACTTCGAAAGCGGACACTGTACCGGCGTCACCGAGGCCCACACCGGTTCGTGCGTTGCGCGCTTCGACGGAGATCCGGGGCGACCATCCGTACGAAGACCAGGAATCCCTGTCCACCAGCGAACCGGCGGGGTTCGTGCTCTCGTACCACAGGGGGCGTTCCCAGCCGCCGGGGGTACTGCCGAACTTGGCTCCAAGCGCCTCCTGCCGCAGGTAGAAGGGAGTCGTTGCGAACTTTCGCAACTGTTTGGTCTGCCAGCGCGGGTGGGCTACGTCGTAGACCTCGTCATAGTTTTCGCTGGCTCGGGCGATGCTGGCTGAACGTGTGAGGTGCGTTTGGTCGAAGCGGCGGAAGTCGAGAGTCGTCGTGTCGATCCCGGGGTCTCCTGTGACGATCCAGTCGGCGAGTACGCCGGCAACCCCAGCGGACTGTGTCAGCCACACGGATTCACCGAGCCAGAGCCCGCGCACGCCCGGGACCTCTCCCAACAGCGGGTTGCCGTCAGGAGTGAAGGAAAAGATGCCGTTGTAGCCGTCAACCGGCTCACAGTTCGCGGCCTCCGGGAAGAGCCGTTGGAGTTCAGCCCAGCCGCCCTTGAGGTCTTCCCACGTCAAGGGGTGGATTGCCGGCTCAACGCGGGTCCGGGAAAATTCTTCCGGACCAGCAATGTCTTCCTGTTCAACAGGTATGACGCGGTGCTCGTAGCTACCCCACAACAAACGTTCTCCGTACTGCCGGAAGTACGACCCCGTGCCCTGGTGCCGGATCATGGGGAGATCAAGTTCCTGCTCATCGCTCATGCCGGCAAGGGTGGGCAGGACGCTGGTGGACGAAGAGCAGTGCTCCATGGGTACCATCGGCAGTTCCAGGCCGAGCAGTTTGCCCAAACCTGGCCCCCACAACCCGGCGCACACGACGACGACGTCGGCGTCCAGATGCGTCGTGCCTTCGGGAAGCCGTTCGCCCTTGCAGGGGTTGCCGGGCACCTCGGGTGTCGTACGGA
The DNA here is from genome assembly GCF_044748905.1 of Paenarthrobacter sp. NPDC089714. Lineage (NCBI taxonomy): Bacteria > Bacillati > Actinomycetota > Actinomycetes > Micrococcales > Micrococcaceae > Paenarthrobacter > Paenarthrobacter sp. NPDC089714. The sequence goes on along the minus strand of NZ_JBIVGX010000013.1, from coordinate 44,685 downwards.
CATTGACACCCGAGACCCGGCCGTCGTCGATCCTGAAACCTGTGACCTGGGTGTGGCCAAAGAATCGCGCACCGTTTTCAATGGCGCGGCGTGCTTGCCATTCCACGGCGCGGACAGCCTTGACCACGCCATCGGTCGGCGTGTGCAGGCCGCCGAGGACACTTGACGTATCCAAAGCAGGGAACAATTCCGCGCACTCTTCGGGAGAAACGATGCTGGCTGGCACCTTCCAGGATTCGGCCAGGTTGTGACGACGGTGCAAGTACTGCATGCGCTCTTCGTCGCAAGCGAGTTCGAGTCCACCGACACGCTTGAGGATCCACTGGCCATCCAGGGTGGCGCCGTCCAGCTTGTCCAACGTCCTGCGCGCGAGTTCGGTCATGACCGCCGAGCCGGTGGTTTGGAATGCGAAGCCTGGGGCGTGCGAAGACGATCCACCTGTCCGGTACAACGGACCCTGATCGACGACGGTGACCGCCTTCATCCCTTGACGGGTCAGGTCATCGGCCAATGCGGCACCAACAACACCAGCCCCGATGATGAGGATCCGGGTATCTGTGTCAATTCGGGCGTTCGCCACGGTATCTCCCTTGCGATAAGAGACGTCCACGTCTCAAGTGAAAGAGTCACTGGTTGGGTCCCGCCACGTCAGGCTCCCTGACGGGAGCGAGGCGGTTCCAAGATTTGGTAGCCGAACGCGGGATGGCAAATCAGCGCATGTCGGTTGAATCACAGTATATGTGAGATATGTGATCACAAGCGACACTTTACGGAATCAATTTTTCCCGCCCGCTCCATGCAAGGACCTATGCCCCGGGGAGGCCGTCCCGAAGGCAGGCGATGAAGTCTTCAGCGGAGGGTGAACTCCGCGGGCCGCGCGCGACGTAGAGCTCGGTTTGGGGCTGACCGGCGATCGGGCGTGTGGTGATCCCGGGCATGTGGAACCGCTGGATGGATTGGGGAAGGACAGAGATTCCCAGCCCTGCGGCTACGAGGCCGAGGACTGTTTCCTGGTGGATGGCTTGTTGTGCGACCAGTGGCGGTGTGGGCAGGTGTTCGATGAGACGGAGCACCCGCGAGACGAAACCGGGCATCAGCCGATAGGGAAACAGGACCATCGGCTCCCCCTCGAGTTGCTCCGCCGCAATTTCGGGGCAAGCGGTCAAGGGGTGGGTTTCCGGGAGCACGACCACCAGGTCCTCGGTACTGAGCAACTCGAGCGTGAGCCCAGGGATCTGTCCAGGATCCCGAAGTAATCCGAGATCCAGCTCGCCGTCGAGTAACTGTTCGACCTGTTCGCCGCTGGTCAAGGGTGCCAACACAAGCTCGACGCGCGGGCGGAACGCCCGGAACGCCCGGATGGCTTCCGGGACGGTGGTGTAACTGGCCGAGCTGACGAATCCCAACCGCAACTTTCCGCTTCTGCCGGCAGCTACGTCCGCAACGTCCCCGGCAGCTTCGTCGAGCTCGGCGAGGGCAGAAGCCGTTTTGTCCCTGAAGGCCTCCCCTGCAGTGGTGAGGGTGACGCGGCGGGTGGTCCTGTCGAACAGTTGGACGCCAAGATCGTGTTCAAGCCGTTTGATGGCTACGGTGAGTGGCGGTTGGGTGATGTGCAGGCGCTCGGCGGCGCGGCCGAAGTGCAATTCATCGGCGACGACCAGGAAGTACCGAAGCTGTCGAAGTTCCATGACGTCGATTCTTTCGACTTGCAGCAACAATGGCAACTAAAAAGATATTGGACGCAAGGACGCCGGTGGTGAGTAACTGGATGAAGCGAGAAACCGCACCACGCAAACCCGAAGGAGCAACCCCATGGAATCGTTCGAATACGTCGTTGTCGGAGCCGGCCTTTCCGGCGCGGCGACGGCCTGGCAACTTGCCTCCCGCGGCCACGATGTCGCCCTGCTCGAACGGTCCACCCCGGCCAATGACGCCGGTAGCTCCCACGGCTCTGCCCGGATTTTCCGCTACGCCTACCCGGACGCTTTCTACACGGGCCTGGTGCAGGAAGCCAAGACGGGCTGGGACGAACTGGCCCGCCTCTCCGGCAAACAGCTCATCACCCCACACGGCGCCGTGGACTACGGGTCCATCCGCCAACCGGAACGCCTCGCGACTGTCCTTGAAGCACGCGGCATCGAGCACGAGCTCCTGACCGCGAAGCAAGCCCAGGACCGATGGGGGCAGATCGCCTTCGACACCGACGTCCTCTGGCACCCCGGCGCCGGTGTGATCGACGCCCACGAGTCCGTCACCGCCATGGTGGACCAGGCAGTGGCCCACGGCGCTGCCCTGCACACCAACTGGGCCCTCGCCTCCATCACCGGAACCGCCGGCGACTACACCCTGACTTCCGAGGACGCCCGCAGCGTCAAGGCAGCGAACGTGATCGTCGCCGCCGGCGGCTGGCTCCCCCAACTCCTCGGGTCCCTCTCCCTGCCCGCAGGGTTCCTCGCGACCATGCCTACGTTCGAGGTCCGCCAGGAACAGGCCTACCACTTCCCCTACATCGACGGGACCGACCCGGCTACCTGGCCCACCTTCATCCACAAACGCGAAGGCTGGCAGGCCTACGGCCTTCCCGGCGGCCGCGACGCCGGCTTCCACGGCCAGAAAGTCGCCGAATACAACGGCGGCAAGATCCTGCCCTCGGCCGCGGACCAGGACGGACAGATCAGCGCCGAGAACCGCAGCCGGGTCATCGACTACGTCGAAAAGTACCTGCCCGGCGTCGTCCCGGAACCGTACGCCGAGACCACCTGCCTGTTCACCAACACCCCCACCGAGGACTTCATCATCGACCGCGCCGAGGGCGTCACCATTCTCTCCCCCTGCTCGGGCCACGGCGCCAAATTCGCACCCCTGATCGGCCAACTGGGCGCGGACCTCGCCACGGGCACCGGCACCGTCCCCGAACAGTTCAGCCTCGCCGTCCAGGCCACAGCAGCAGGAGCACACGCATGACCAACCCCACCGGCAGCCTCACCAACCATACAAGCCCCACTCACCGGACAGGCACGACGGCGGCAACGGTCACCGGACTCATGTCCGACATTGCCCACCTGGGCACCGACCCGATCCGGGGCGGCTACACCCGCCCCGTCTACTCCACCGCAGAACTCGATTTGCGAAGCTGGTTCATCGACCAGGCCACCCAGAGAGGCCTGGCCGTCGAAACCGACCGCAACGGCGCCATCTGGGCCTGGTGGGACACCCCCGGGAAGGACCGGGCCAACGCCCTCGTGACCGGCAGTCACCTCGACTCCGTCCCCGGCGGCGGACCCTTCGACGGGCCCCTCGGCGTCGCCTCCGCACTGGTCGCCGTGGACATCCTCAAAGCCCGCGGCACCAACCCAACCCGGCCACTCGCCGTCGTGGTCTTCCCCGAAGAAGAAGGCTCCCGCTTCGGCGTCGCGTGCCTCGGCTCCCGGCTCATGACCGGTGCGATCGACCCGGACAAAGCGCGGAACCTCCGCGACCCCGACGGCAACACCTTCGCCGATATCGCCAAGGCCAACGGCCTGGACCCGCGTTATGTGGGCCGCGACGAGGAACTGCTGGGCAACATCGGCGCGTTCGTGGAGCTGCACGTCGAACAAGGCCGTGGACTGATCGATCTCAACCAGCCCATCGCGATCGCTTCATCCATCCTGGGCCACGGCCGCTGGAAACTGAGCATCAATGGCCAAGGCAACCACGCCGGCACCACCCTCATGGCCGACCGGCACGACCCCATGGTCGCCGCCTCCCGCACCGTTGTCGCAATCCGCGATACCGCTCGCAAGCAGCCACAGGCCCGGGCGACCGTCGGCCGGCTTCAACCCGTCCCCGGTGGCACCAACGTGATCGCGTCCCGCGTGGACTTCTGGCTCGACGTCCGCCACCCCGACGACGCCATCACCGCAGCAGTGGTTGAAGCCATCCACGCCCAGGCACAACTGATTGCCGCCGAAGAAGGCTGTACTGTCACGCTCAGCGAAGAATCCCTATCCCCCACCGTCCACTTCGACCCCGGGCTGCAGAAGCAACTCCAATTGGCCCTCCCGGAAGCGCCCATCCTGGACACGGGGGCCGGACACGACGCAGGCGTCCTCTCCCCCTACGTCCAAACGGCCATGGTGTTCGTCCGGAACCCCAGCGGCATCTCCCACTCCCCCGAAGAACACGTGGTGGACGAAGACGCCGAAATTGGAGCCCAGGCGCTGGCAGACGCACTCGCCAGCCTCCTTGACTAACTGAATACCAGCACCCGCGCCGACCCAATCGGCGCGGGTGTTTTCCTCTGGCCCCAGAGGAACCCAAGATTTTCCGGGCCCCGCCCGGACACTGCTTTGTCAAAGAGGACAAGGCTCCATTCGAGAGAAGGAAACACGTGAATCCGGTCGCACCAGACCTGTACACCGTTGATGGCACCAGTGAGACCGCTACACACAATGTGTGGCGGATCCGGGAGGATCTCTGGGAATACCTGACCTACACGGCGGAGAAGATGGGAGGTGGGCATTCTGCCGAAACGAGGCGCCGGCTCAGCGAGGACATCCTTCAGGTGCTGGACAGGTTGGAACTGGTGGAAGGCCACTGGGCAACGCCGGGGCTGGCCGCCATTGAGGAACTGCGGTTGTTGATCAACGACGGCGACCCCGTCGCCTTGGGCGAAGCGATCGAGAGACTCAAGGGCCGGCGACGGCGGCAGGCACGTGCGGAGTCCTCCCGCGTATCCCCGTCAGCCCGTGAGGATGTATCTGACGGGCGTCCCCGTTTCGAAGTGCTGCTCGTGGATGACTGCACGCCCGAGGACGGCGCCGGGTTCGTTCACCAGATGCTCGCGCAACGCCGGCCCCAGGACCCGTTTGTCTACGAGATCAACATTGTTCCAAGCTACGAAGATGCCGTTGCAGCTTTGCTGCTGAACACTGACATCCAAGCGTGCATTATCCGGCCTGGCTTCAAGACACGTTCCCGAAGGCCGCTGGAGCAGGACATCAAGGACTTCGTGGCTGCCAACGGTCCAAACGATCTGGACCCGGCCCGCCCCATCCAGAGGATCCTGGCCTTGGCCGAGAAGGCTGCAGAACTCCGGCCTAGCCTGGACCTTTACCTGGTGGCCGGGGTTTCCATCGAAAAACTCGGTGGTTCCCTCACCAGCCGTTTCAGCAGGATCTTCCTGCGCGCAGACAGCCTCGAACTCCACCTCTCCATCCTTAAAGGAGTGGGCGAACGCTACGAAACCCCCTTCTTCACAGCCATCCAGAACCACAGCCGCCGACCCGGTGGAGTGTTCCATGCACTGCCCGTCTCCAGGGGCGGTTCAGTCTCCAACTCCAAATGGATCAAGGACATGGAAGAGTTCTACGGCTTGAACCTCCTGCTCGCCGAAACATCGGCCACCTCTGGTGGCCTTGATTCGTTGCTGGACCCTCACGGATCCATCAGGGACGCGCAACGCCTGGCCGCCCGCGCTTTTGGCGCCCGGCAAACGTTCTTCGTCACGAACGGCACTTCGACGGCGAACAAGATTGTCCATCAAGCCATCCTGGCCCCGGGTGACGTGGTCCTCGTTGACCGGAATTGCCACAAATCCCACCACTACGCCATGGTCCTGGCCGGTGCCAAGGTTGCCTACCTTGAGGCATACCCGATGGATGAGTTCTCGCTGTATGGGGGCGTCCCCACGTCCTCCATCAAGAAGATGCTTCTGGACTACCGAGCCTCGGGCCGGCTGGACGAAGTGAAAATGGTCGCCCTCACCAACTGCACCTTCGATGGGATCGTGTATGACGTAGAGCGCGTCATGGAGGAGTGCCTGGCCATCAAACCAGACCTCGTCTTCCTCTGGGACGAAGCCTGGTTCGCGTTCGCCGGGTTCCATCCCATCTACCGCCGCCGCACGGCCATGGCGGCCAGCCAAGCCCTCGAGCAACGCTTCCAGGCTCCGGCGGCCCGCGAAAAGTATGCCGCCCAGGCCGCCGAGTTGTTCGATCCCGTGACCGGGGAACCCCACAACGACGATCTCTGGTTGAACACCCGCCTTGTCCCGGACCCGGACAGAGCCCGGATCCGGGTCTACGCAACCCAGTCGACGCACAAAACCCTCACGTCCCTGCGCCAGGGATCGATGATCCATGTCCATGACCAGGACTTCGCGCACCTGACGGAGGAGGCCTTCCGGGAGGCCTACATGACCCACACGTCCACCTCACCCAACTACCAGATCCTGGCCTCCCTGGATATCGGGCGCCGGCAGGCAGAACTTGAAGGTTGCGAACTGGTACAGAAGCAGGCCGACCTCGCTGCCAGCGTGGCGACCGCGATCGAACAGCACCCGCTGCTCAGAAAGTACTTCCGCATCCTCAGCACGTTGGATCTCATTCCCGAGGAGTTCCGCACCAGCACATCGCCCATGCCCCTGGTGGACGGCCTCGCCAGGATGGCCCAGGCCTGGAAGGACGATGAGTTCGTGGTGGACCCGAGCCGGCTCACCATGTATATCGGCGCCACAGGGGTCGATGGAGACACCTTCAGGCATGAGTACCTCATGGACGGCCATGGCATCCAAGTCAATAAGACCTCACGCAACAGTGTGTTGTTCATGACCAACATCGGCACGTCCCGCAGCTCGGTGGCGTACCTGATAGAAGTCCTGGTCAAACTGGCCGAGTCATTCGAATCAGAGGCTGCCTCGCGAAGCCCGAGGTCCCGTGCCGCCCACAGCCGCATGGTCACCAGGCTTACCAAAGGTGCCCCGCCGCTGCCGGACTTCAGCAGCTTCGCCTCCAGATTCCGCACCGATAAAGCGCTGCCGGATGGTTGCATCCGCACGGCGTACTTTGAAACCTACAAGCCCGACTCGTGCGAGTACCTCACCGATTCGGGGGTCCGCAAGCGGCTGGCGGCGGGCGAGGAAGTCATTTCCGCCGCTTTCGTGACTCCTTACCCACCGGGTTTCCCCGTCCTGGTCCCGGGCCAGCTCCTCGACACCAACGTGCTCGACTTCATGGCAGCCCTGGACACCAAAGAAATCCACGGCTACGACAAACACCACGGGTACCGCGTCTTGCGGATACTGCCGGAAGCCACAACAGGCCAGGTCTAGGGAAACGAACAGGGCGGCTGAATCCTCTTGGATCCAGCCGCCCTGTTCGTTTCTTCGGTCTTGTGGGCCTCGTTAGTGGGAGAAGCCAGCCGCGGTTTCGCTCAGGTTCTTGCCCTTGGTTTCAGGTGCCAGCCACTGCGAGAGGATGGCGCCGAGCAGTGTGAGTCCCGCGGCCACCAGCATGGTGACCTGAGGACCGTAGTTCGCCACAGACCACGGGAGCAGGAAGGTGCCGGCTCCCGCACCGATGCGGCTGACCGCGGTTGCAAAGCCGGTGCCGATCCCACGGATCTCCGTCGGAAAGACTTCACCGGGGTAGATGCCCGTTAGTGTGTTGTAACCGGCGTTGAAGAACGAAAAGAGCAGGAAGCACACCAGGACCACCCATGCCGGCGCACCTGCCCACAGTCCAATGACCAAGAGCAGCGCGAAGCAAAGCCACTGTGGCGGGACCGTGAGGAACCGGCGTCCGGCACGGTCGATCAGGATGACCGTCAGGATCACCCCTGCCGTAGCGACCGCCGACAGACCGACTCCTCCGGCCAGCCCCTGGCTCAGCCCGTAACCCTTCAGGACGCCTTCAGCGAAGGTGGCAATGGCGAAGTAGGGCGTGACGGCGCATAGCCAGAACATCGAGCAGAACAGCGTGGCACGCCAATAGCGGCGGGAGAAGAGCATCTTGAAGCTGCCTTGAGGGCGCGCCTGCTCGTGTTCGAAGTCGTCTGCGCCGCCGCCTGTCTCCATGTACTTCTGCGCAACGGCACGGGCCTCATCCCTTCGGCCTTTGTTCCATAGCCATCGGGGAGATTCCGGGAGGCCAATCCGGGCAAGGAGGAGGATCACCGCGGGGATCGTGCTTGATCCGAGGATGATGCGCCAGTCGACGGAGGTGGTGGTGGTCAGTGCGTACCCCACAATGAACGCGACCATAAAGCCGACATAGAACGCCACCAGCGTCAGTCCCATGAGCCGGCCACGGAGCCGTGCAGGGGCAAATTCGGACATGAGGGGCCAGCCCACAGAGTACTCAACGCCCACGGCAACGCCCATCAAGAGCCGGACCAGGAACAACTGCCAGGGTTCGTGGACAACGAATTGAAGCGCTGAGCCGACCACAAAGATGCCCATGTCGATCATGAACAACGGCTTGCGGCCGAATTTGTCCCCGAGCCAGCCGCCGATGGGCGAGCCCACCAGAATCCCCACGAGGGAGGAGGCGACGATCAGGCCTTCCCACAGAGGCGTGAAGTGCAGCTCAGTGGTAATGGAACCGATCACCGTTCCGATGATTCCCAGGATGTATCCATCGAGGAACATGCCTCCCACGAGGACTGCCGTGAGCCGGGTGAGGAAACGCTTCTTATAGGCGGCCGTCGACGGACTGTCAGGCAGGACCGTTTTGTTGATTACAGACACACATCGCTCCTAGCGCTGAGAGTGGAAGACATTGTTTCTCCTTCGTCGTTGAGGGATTGTGCTCAGTAAGGGGCTGCCGCGCCCCGGCCACAGTGGGAGCCGCCCGGCTGCGCCTGGGCGTGTGGCTATCATCACACACTAATGTAATCTGTGATCACATATCGCGTCAATGGTTGGGTGTAACACTCAGGTAAATTCGAGGTCACCATTCCGCCAAAAAGCGAGTGGACCCGAGGAGAACTTTCTCCTCGGGTCGACTCGACTTGTTCAGTTATGTTCCCCCGTTGCGCAGGACAACAGTTCAGCGCAGGACCACCGTTATGGGCCCTAGGACAGAGCGGCCGCCTTGGCCGCGTGAAGCTCAGCAATACCCTTTGCGTCACTCGGCCGCATACTGGTGTTTTCCTCCTGCTCCTGGGGTGCCCAGATATCCCCAACAGTGAACCCATAGGGGAAGGGATCATCGTGGTCCAGAACCCAGGTGCTGAAACCCGTAATCCACGCCTGCCCACTGATGGTGGGTACTACGCCCTGACGGTCGTTGATGGTGACTTCTTCAACCAACTCCCCCGTGTACACGTTGCCCAGGATTCCCTCGTGGCGGAATGGCTCGTTCAATGCCAGCTCGCCCTTTGCGTGGAGCGCGGCCATCTTTGCGCACGTTCCGGTACCACACGGGCAACGATCCACTCCACCGGTCCAGGTTGCCGGATTGTCGAACTCGACGGGTCCGCTGGCAACCGTCACGGCGTTCTTACGGTCCGCATTGGGATTGTCCGTGAGACCTGACAGCTGCGAGATGGTGATGCCGATGCCCGGATAGTCCGGGTGGGCCACGGGCAGCTGGTCCTGCGCCGCCCGGAGGATCAGGGAAGAGATACGGGTAATGTCCCGTCCGCGTTCCGGGACCAGGTCCAGGCCCTCGAACTGGCGGACGTCGGCGATGACATAGAACATGCCTCCCCATGCCACGTCAACGGTTACCTTCCCCAGCTCGGGGACGTCAATGACGGCGTCGAGGTACACCGCATAAGCGGGCACGTTCTTGAACTTCACCTGCTTGACCTTGCCATTGCTGCACTCGGCTTCGATGGCGATGAGGCCGGCAGGCGCCTCCAAATTGAATTTCGTGACGGGCTCCTCCATGGGAATCATGCCGGTTTCCAGAAGGACGGTCGCGACGGCAATGGTGTTGCCGCCGCTCATGACCGGGTACTCAACCTGCTCCATGATGATGAAACCTGCCACCGCATCAGGGTGCTTGGGAGGCACGACGAGGTTGCAGCACAGCGGCGGGTATCCGCGCGGCTCCCTGAGCATGAGTTTACGGATCTGGTCATCGTTCGCTTCGAGCCACTTCATTTGCTCGTACACCGTGTTGCCGGGAATGTGCGGCACGCCGCCGGTGATTACGCGCATGGGTTCGCCGGAGTGGGTCTCCACGGCGTGGATCATTCGTTTGAAAGACATGTCAGTTTCGCCTTGTTCGTTGGGGTGTGTGGGGAGGTTAGCCGGCAGTGGAACCGGGCTACGACGCTTGTTCGGCCGCCGGCTCGGCAGCTTTGCGGAGCCTGTCGAGGAGTGCAGGGTCGATGCCGACCTGCTCGGGAAGCTCCGTGTTTTCAAGAGCCGGAAGCCGGACCTGGTGCTCGTTCTGCAGGTGCTCCAGTTGCTTGTTGAGCCGCTCCACCGATCCCACGAAGCTCGCCGGGTCGATGGCCAGCAGGAAGACACCAATACCAGGGGATGTATCGCCGTGGTCGAAGGGGGCGGCGTCCATGGAGAACTTGGCTCCGGAGAGCGTGGCCAGTACCTCAACCAGCAGGGCGATGTTGCCGCCGCGATGTCCGCCAAAGGGAAGGAGGGTTCCGCGCAGGGCTTCATCGGCGACGGTCGTGGGTTGCCCCTGGGAGTCCAGCGCCCAGCCCGTAGGAATGGGGTCGCCTGCCTCGGCGGCACGTCGAATATTGACAAAGGCAGTGGACGATGAGGCCTGGTCGATGACTATAGGCAACTTCCCGGCGCGCGGAATTCCGTAGGCCAAGGGGTTCGTGCCCAGGATGGGCTTAGGGGCTCCGCCGAGCGACATGAGTGAAGGGCTGTTGGCGGTGGCAACGGCGATGAAGCCCCGCTGCGCCAGGTGCCTTGCGTAGTAGCCCAGTTCACCACAGGTGTAGGACCCGCGAATCCACATTGCCGCGAGGCCCGCTTCCCGGGCGGCGACGTCAAACGCCGGCACCGCTTCCTCGAAGGCGACCTGCGCCAGTCCGCCGCGGGCATCCGCATCGATGACGGCTGAGGCCAGCCGTCGGATGTCGGGCTCGTCTGTTGCAGCGATCCGACCGGTTCCATATCCGTCGATGTAGTCGAAAAGGTGACCCACACCGACCGCCCGGTTGCCTACTTGTTCAGCCTCGACCGTGGCTCGGGCCAGGACGCGGGCCGCCCGGTCCCCTGCGCCCTGAGCCAGGAGTGCCCGCTCGCAAAGGGCAGCGAGTTCCTCGCTTGGAATAGTGGTGTTCAAGGATGGGTCCTTTCAGGGTTTGTGCCACATGTGCCCGTCGGGGACGTCAATGTCAGGTAGCCGTCGACCTGAGGCCGCCGGGTCAGCACCTGTCTTGCCGCGGTGCGCCATCTGGCCGTCCGCGGTCTGAGACCATGTGGCTGGTGTCATACTCAGAATGTAATCTGTGATCACATCTCAGTCAATGCTTCATTGAATTGGGTTTGACCAAGGCCCAATCATCGGGTCGGAAATGAGGGAACGCATGACTCAAAGCTCGTCTTCGAAAGCCCGGATCGTCCGCCCCGACAACGTCCCGCGCATTCCGTGGATCAACGGGGCCGGATACACGCGCCAAATCGGAAGTAGACGCAACCCGGCACTGGGCGATGGGTTCATGTGGCGCCTGAGCCTGGCCGACCTCAACGAGGACTCAGCCTTTTCCTGCCTGCCTGGGATTGACCGGATCTTTACGCTTGCCAGCACAGGAAACGTCGAGCTCAGCATCAACGGACAGGCGCACCGACTTGGTCTTGGAAAGACCGCAGAATTCCCAGGAGAAGCCGACGTCCACCTCCGCATGGCGGACCAAAGCCCCCAACTGGGTTTGAACCTCATGACGAATCGCAACGCTGCCATGGGCTCCGTCTCCACCAAGAGACTTGACGGCCCGGTCCTGCTCGACCCCCGATCAGGAGTCGTAGCCGTCACAGTACTGGATGGCACCGCCTCACTGAGCAGCCGGCGCAGACTCGATCCCCTGGCGACGCTGATTCTGGATACTGGCGCCGAGGAACTCTTTGCGCGCAATTGCCTTCTGGCGATCGTCACGGTTCGGAGCGCGACAAAGGGAATCAGCGGACAGCATGACCGGGCCATCAGCGTTCGCCTGCGCCATGCCGCGGGTGTGAATTAGTCCGCCTGCGGCCCGCTGCAGTGAAGCAGTCAAAGGCAGCCTGTCCCTCGAGGCATGTGACGAAAGAAAGCACGGCATGAATCCATCCGAGCCTCAAGCCAGTGGCTGCTGGAGCGGACATTCGAAAATCAGACTCTTGTGTGATTTGTGATCACAAGCTAATGTGGTTTGCACAACACTCGAAAGAGGTTGGGCCAGTAGAAACGAATACACGCCGCCGCAACCAGGAACGGTCGGTCCCCATCCGCGGCTCCGCGGCGAACCAGGAAGTGATTCATGCCGAACAAACTTCTTCTGCAGGTCGCAGAAAACAAGAAACTCGAAGCCATTGCCACGCGCAACCGCTTCACCCGCCCCATTGTTGACCGCTACGTCGCAGGACGCGGCGTTGAGGAGGCCTGGACTGCCACCAAGGCGCTCAACAAGGCTGGCATTGACGTCAGCCTCGACCTCTTGGGCGAATCGGTCCATGACCTGGAACAGTCCAAGCAGGCCACCAAGGAATACCAGGGCGCCATCGAGAACATCCGGAACCAGGCCCCTGGATCCACCGTCTCGGTCAAACTGTCCCAACTGGGGATCATGATCGACCCCCAGGAGTGTGCCAATAACCTGAAGGCACTTCTGAATGCAGCAGCCACCAACGAAGCAACGGTCGAAGTCGACATGGAGCACAGTTCGGTGGGCCGCGACACCCTCGCGATCTTCAAAAGCATCCTCCCGGACCACCCCACCACCCGGGTAGCGATCCAGGCAAATATGCGACAGACTCCCGAAGACCTGCTGTCCTTCACGGACATCAAGCCACGGATCCGACTGGTCAAGGGTGCTTTCGATGAAACGTCGGCCGCAGCACTGAACAACGCGGAAGAAGTCACCGAGCAGTACAAGTACCTGGCGCGGTGGGCGCTGGAACACCTGCCGGACCCGGCGTTCGGAACCCACGACGACAAATGCATCGACGTCATTAAGGAACGGGCGGCCGAACTCGGCCTGGGAAAGCAGGACTTCGAATTCCAGATGCTGTACGGCGTTCGCCGCAAGCTCCAGGACGAACTGGTCCGCGAGGGGTACAGGGTCCGGGTCTACCTCCCCTACGGCACGCAATGGTACCCCTACCTCATGCGTCGCATGGCCGAGAAGCCCGCGAACCTGCTCCTGTTCCTCCGCTCCCTCATCGGAGGGTAAACAGCATTTTCGCGTAAGCTGGTATGTGATCAAATATCACCATCGATCTTGATGCGGCAGTCAGAGGAGTTACCATGAGCGTCCAAACAACCAGTCCCGTCACCCCCACCCTGGTGGCGGACCAGGTTTACGAGGTTCTGGAAAACGCCATCCTGACCGGCTCGCTCGAAGCGGGGTCTCCCCTGAGGGTTCGTGACCTGGCGGGCATGGTCGGCACCAGCGTCATGCCAGTCCGCGAAGCGATCCGCCGCCTCGAAGAAGCGGGCCTTGCAACGCGCACCCCTCACAAAGGAGCCGTCGTCAAGACCTTTACAGCCACGGAACTGATCCACATCTACGATGTCCGCACCATCCTTGAGGTCCAAGCGGCTACGCAGGGTGCGCCCAATGTCACCGAGCGGGATGTGCGGGCCATGGAAGTGGCCTGCAGTCACATGCTGCAGGCGGTTGCCGAAGGGCGCATCGTGGATGCACTGGATTTCGATGAAGAAGTCCTCAGGACCCTCTACCAGGCCTCTGGAAATCCTGTCCTGGTCAGCACGATCGAACAATTGTGGCTTCAGTGCCGGCCCTACAAGGTGATTGGCGCAACCGAGGCCGTAGCTAAAAACGACAACACCCTCTGGACACCGCAACCGGCGCTGGTCCAGGCGTTGCTCGACGGAGACACCGCCGCAGCAACCACCATCACCGCAGACTCCCTCGCCAGCGCCCTGCGCAGGCTGGAGCTGCGGCTGGAAACCCACTAACCAACCCGCGACTGCACGGTCCGGGAAACACTCAAAAGGAGACACCCAGAAAATGTCATCTCAATCCATCGCCGTTTCTGGCAACTTCAAGGTTCCCACGCCCTACAACGAACCCTCCCGTGAATTCCGTCCGGGATCACCGGAAGCCGCCTCGGTCAAAAAGGTCATTGCGGACGTAACCTCCAACGTCCGCGATATCCCCCACGTGATCAACGGCGAACGGTCCATGACCGGCGAACTTCGCGACATCACCGCACCCCACCGCCACTCACAGGTACTGGGCCGCATCCCCACCGCCGATGAAACCGTCATCCAGGCAGCCATCGATTCCGCCCTTGCAGCCCAGCAGGGCTGGTCCCGCACTCCGTGGTGGGAGCGCGCAGCCATCTTCCTCCGCGCCGGCGAGCTTGCCGCGGGAAAGTACCGGGATGAACTGGTAGCGACCACCATTCTCGGCCAGTCCAAGACCTTCCACCAGGCTGAAATCGACGCCGCGAGCGAAGTGGCCGACTTCTTCCGCTACAACGCCCACCTCGCCCAGCAGATCTTCGCCGATCAGCCGGCATCGCTGCAGGGTGAAGGCAACACGCTCGACCAGCGGGGTCTTGAAGGCTTCGTCCTCGCCATTACCCCGTTCAACTTCACCGCGATCGGCAGCAACCTGCCCACCACCCCTGCCCTCATGGGCAACACCGTGGTGTGGAAGCCGTCCGAGAAGTCGGCACTGAGCAACGATGTCCTGATGCGCATGTTCGAAGAAGCCGGCCTTCCCCCTGGTGTCATCAACCTGGTCCACGGCTCCGGACGGCTTATCTCCGACTACGCCATGGCCCACCCCGACTTCGCCGGCCTGAACTTCACCGGGTCAACCGATGTATTCCGCAGCCTTTGGAAGAAGGCCGGCGACAACATCGAAAAGTACCGCTCGTTCCCCCGCCTCGTAGGCGAGACCGGCGGCAAGAACGCAGTAGTTGCCCACCCCTCAGCCGACCCCGGCGCCCTCCGGGCAGCCCTGATCCGCAGCTCCTTCGAATACTCCGGACAGAAGTGCTCCGCATCCTCGCGGGCCTACATCCCGAACAGCATCTGGGCACAGATCAAGGACGAACTGGTTGAAACCACCAAATCCCTGCGCCTTGGCGACCCCGCCGAGCACGAGACCTTCACCGGCGCCGTCATCGATGAAGTCTCCTTCCGAAAGCTCGGAGAGGCCATCGACAAAGCGAAGGCCCTCCCGAGCCACACGCTGCTGGCCGGCGGCAACGTTCACGGCGAAGAAGGCTGGTTCGTTGAACCCACCATCTTCGAGACCACCGACCCCCACGCCTTCACCATGAGCGAGGAGTTCTTCGGCCCGATCCTCACTGTCTACGTCTACGAGGACAGCGAATGGGAGTCCGTGCTTGACCTGGTGGACCAGACCAGCAACTACGCCCTCACCCAGTCCATCTTCGCCAACGACCGCCGCGCCGTCTCGCACGCCCTGGACAGGCTCCGCAACTCGTCGGGCATGACGTACATCAACGACAAGCCCACAGGCGCCCTCATGGGCCAGGTCTCGTTCGGTGGCGGCCGTGCATCGGGCACCAACGACAAGACGGGATCCCGCCTGGCACTGCAGCGTTGGCTCAGCGGACGCTTCATCCACGAGAACTTCTCCCCGTCCTCCGAGTGGCGCCAGCCGTACATGGCCCAGTAAGCAGGACCCACCGGCCGGCTGGGTGCGCACCTGCCCACCCAGCCAACCAACCGCCGTCGGACTCCCTCGCAACGACCCGCACGGTAACCGCAGCCGTCGCCCGGTACTTCCGGGCGGCGGCTGTTGCCCTCTCTTTGGCCTTCCATACCGTTACGGAAGTACTCCCATGAAGAAGCGAATCCTCAACTATAAGCCAATGGCACCCGGTGAGTCCGCGCAGTCCAGGAAACGCGACGAACGCGGCACTGCCATGTCCATACTGCTGCTCTTCGCCCGGCACCGCAGCCTGAGTGGCGCGCAAATTGGCAGCCTCCTCCGGATACCGACATCCACCGTCTACAGGCATCTGCAAACCCTTCTTCAGGCGGGTTTCGTCGTGGAGACCATGGCCGTCGGCCGCTACTCAGCCGGGCCTGAAGTTGTCCGGCTGGCGGACAACTACCGCCAGGAGTCACTGGCACAAGGCACCATCCGCAACAGGCTGGAGCAACTCTCAAGGGACACTGGCGAGCTGGCCGCCTTTCTGGTCCAAAGCGGTGACGAAGCCCTGTGTGTGGAGTCGGTGGAAAGCGAACACATACTCAGCTGCAGCTACGCCGCGGGACGTTCCAGGCCACTGTTGAACGGTGCGAGCGCACGAACCATTCTTGCTTTCCTGCCTGAAGATGAGGCCGCCGAGGCCCTTGCCGGGCGCTTCCTGAGCCGGGACGAGCACGAGGCCCTCGAGGCCGACCTCGCCAGCATCAGGAAACATGGGTACGCGACGAGCTCCGGAGCGTTGGCTCCCGGTGTTTGGGGAGTCAGCGCTCCCGTCTTCAACGACGCGGGGGTCTTGGCCGGTGTGGTCACCACCATGGTGCCGCAGGAGCGCGCGGATGACGGACCCAGCCGGGAACGCTTTACAAGCTTGACTTGTGCGGCCGCCTCGGAACTGAGCCTCGCCGCAGTGCCGGGATGATCCGCTAGAAGTACGACGGCGGGACTCACCATTTGGTCCTTTGGTGAGTCCCGCCGTCGCATGTCCAGCCGGACGCCCTGGTCCGCGTCCGCGACGGTGTGCCAGCACAAGGGGAGTACATCTTCAAGCGATCACACATCAGAAAAGCCTGAATCTCAGATTTCAAAACTCGCCAGACCCGCGTGTGGAGTCGCCGCTGGCGTCAGGCAGCCATAGGATCAGCAGTATGGCTGACAAGAAATCGGGCGAGGCTGCGCCCTCTGCCCCTGGCGTAACCCGGATCAACGCTGCCGTGCTTTCGGTTACTCCGACGCTCGTAGCGGACCAGGTCTACGAAGCCTTGCGATCAGCCATCCTCACCGGCGAACTGGCCGGCGGGTCTCCCCTCCGCGTGCGCGACGTCGCCGACATGGTCGGCACCAGCGTCATGCCGGTCCGGGAAGCCATCCGTCGACTTGAAGAGAGCGGGCTCGCGACCCGCGTGGCCGCCCACCGCGGAGCCGTGGTCAAGGAATTCACCGTTGGGGAACTCATCCACATCTACGAAGTCCGCGCAACGCTGGAAACGGAAGCCGCCCGTCGGGGAGCCGCCAACGTCACCGATGCCGACGTCGAACGCATGGCGGCCGCCTGCACCCGCATGAAAAAGGCCGTGGCCGAACGACGGGTCTGGGATGCCTTGGATGATGACGAAGACCTTTTGAGGACGCTGTATAAGGCCGGGGGCAACCCCGTCTTGATGGACGTCATTGAGAACCTTTGGCTGCAATGCCGCCCCTACAAAGTCATCGGTGCAACCGAAGCAATCGACCACAACGACCAAAGTCTGTGGACCCCGCAACCCGACCTTCTCGAAGCTGCCCGGTCCCGTGACGCGAAGGCAGCAACCCGACTCACCAAGCTGTCGCTGGCCAGCGCACGGAAGCGCCTCGAGAAAAGGCTTGAAGGGCAGTAGACCGGTCACCGCCAGACGCGCCCGGAATCAGTCTGCCCTTGCCGACGACCGTTTTTGGAGGGACGCGGTGCGATACTGAGGCTGATCCCACCGGCCGGAAGGAACAACTCAAGCGATGATCCTGGATACGACAACCCTCCGGATCGCGTTCGGCCTTCTCACGCTGGTCCTGGCGGCATTGTTCTACTTTTCCGCCTACCGACCCACCCGCTCCGCTTACAGCGGCTGGTGGTGCGTTGCGCTGCTGTCCTTCCTTACCGGCGCGGGGTGCTTCCTCTTGGATGGCAGCGCACACCAGGTGTGGGCCAATCCCTTGGGCAACACGCTGCTGGCCTATGGAGCAGTGGCTGTCTGGGCAGGTGCCAGGTCGCTGCGGTCGTTGACGCTTTCCGCGTGGGCTGCGGCGGCGCTGCCCGTCCTGACTCTGGTCAGTTCACTGCTGGATAACCCGGCGATCAACGCGTGGTCCGGTGGGCCGGTGTTCCTGGCGTCCATGAGCCTTGGCCTAGGGCTGTCATCGTACGAACTCTGGCGTCTTGAACCAGGGTATTCCCGGGTCCGGATACCCATGGCGGTGGCTTCCGGAGTGCTGGCCGTTTTCTACTGCCTGCGCTGGATCGCGTTCCTTGCGGTTGGCCAGACGGGCCTGGTCTTCGTCACGGTTTTCGGATCAGCCGTGACCACCATGGTGACCATGGTCCTGCTGGTTGTGGTGTCCTTCAGCATGTCCGCGCTGAGCAGCGAGCAGCAAACCCGTGCCCTGCGCGTGGTGGCTTCCCGGGACGACCTGACGAACCTGCTCAACCGCAAGGCCTTCATGGACCTCGCGGCGGAGCATCTGGCGGACCGAACCGTCACTCCCAACACGGGGGCACTCATCCTGGCGGATTTGGACCATTTCAAAGCCATCAATGACACCCATGGCCATGCCGCCGGCGACAGTGCCCTGCGGTCCTTCGCCGATGCCTGCACCGCTTCAGTTCGCCCGACCGACCTGGTGGCGCGCTACGGCGGGGAAGAATTTGTCCTCCTGCTTCCCGGCGCTGGTCCGGAACGTGCCGAAGCGATCGCGCGCGAGATCAGCAAACATCTGGCATCCGTCCCCGCACCGGACGGCGTCCTGATGCCGACCGTCAGTTACGGGATCGCCCAGTACCACGTAGGAACGTCCCAGTTGGCGGACCTCATCGAGGCCGCGGATCGAGCCATGTATCAGGCCAAGGCACTCGGCAGAAACCGCGTCGCGCACAGCCAGCCAGCAAAGTAGATCGTCCGCCGGATCATCTGCAGTTCCCGGAAAGGGCACGTCCACTTTTCTGTTGTGCCGTCAGTGGACGGGTACGGAGATCGTGAGCGAGCCGGCTGTCCGGGAGCCGGGCCACGACGAACTGCCACAAGATCATCCTTCTGGCATCCAGCGGTACCTTGGTGTGCCCTCGCGGGGGCCGCGGCATCTGTCAGCTGACCCTTCAGATGCCCTGAACGGCGCTCTGCCGTGCCCGGACGACTCCGGTTGGACCGTTCTTGATGACCTTGGCTACCGCCGCTTCCGTGATTCCCATCGCCCTGGCCATCGCAGCGATGGTTACCCCGTCATCGAAGTGTTGGACCATCGCAAGCCGGCGCTTCTCTGCGAGCAAGGCGCGCTGCATCGAGCAGTCCCTCATCTGCGCGGTGTATCTGGCGATGTCCCGCAGGTCGGACGGATGGTTGTACGCAGTCCCCAAGGTGGCGTCCTTTTCAGTGTGATGTTCGCAAGTTATGGAACGACAGTCTTACGCACAACCTGTCAACTGTCTGTCATATCGGCTTCTTCAGGCGTCACATTCTGTTAGTGCCGCAAATCACAGCCGCGGTTTCCCCGCCTCGCCGGGGCACGGGCGGAGCATGCGTCAGAAAGCGTTTCACCCTTGCCACTCCGCAGAAAACGCACTCCCTGACTCAGTCAAGGATGCGCCACCAGGGTGCGTGGCGCCGACCTCCCAGCTGGGCCATACCTAGGTATGCCGAATTAGGTAACACTTTCATGTTGTAAATAACTTAGGTAAGCCTTAGCTAACTCATGGAAGGAATTTTGATGCGGAACGTATCACGGGCGGTGCTCGTTACGGGCGCCGGCGGTGGCATTGGCAGGGCCGTGGCCCATCGCCTTGCCAGCAGGAGCACGTCCCGGGATGTTCTGGTGCTGACAGACAGCGACGAAGCAGCTCTGAAAGACACCACCGAGGCGTTGACGGGCGTTAAGGTCCTGGCCGTTCCCACTGATGTCTCCGACGCCGGTCAGGTCGCGGCGTTGTTTGCCGCGATCCGCGATACCGGCGCGGCCTTGAACCAACTGGTCCACGCGGCGGGAATCCACAGTGTGGGCTCGGCACTGGATACAAGTGTTGATGAATGGAACCGCGTTCTCGCCGTCAACGCCACCGGCACGTTCCTGGTGGTTACTGCCGCTGCCAGGCAGATGCTGGAGACCGAGAGTGATAACAGGGCGATTGTGGTCATCGGTTCGAATGCGGCCGGTGTCCCACGAAGCGCAATGCCGGTCTATGCCGCGTCCAAGGCCGCTGCCGCGGCGTTGACCCGTTCCCTGGGCTTGGAGCTGGCGCCACGCGGCATCCGTTGCAACACCGTGTGTCCGGGATCAACCGACACCGGCATGCAGCGGGCTTTCTGGGGAGATGACCCGGAGCGGGGGCTCGAATCGGTACTTCAGGGCGACCTTGCCCAGTTCCGGGTGGGAATTCCCCTGGGAAAGATCGCTTCCCCGGACGACATCGCTGCCACCGCGGCGTTCCTGCTCTCCGAGGACGCCGGCCACATCACCATGCAGGACATTTACGTTGACGGCGGCGCGTCTCTTCGCGCCTGAGCTACACCCACCACCGAAAGGTTTATCGTGACGCTTCAACTTGCCCCCGAAATTCCCGAGACATCCAGTTGGGTTCGTGACCCGCTGGAAGAATACCGATCGGGTGATTTTCTGATCACCGGCCGTTCAGGCACCATCCTCGGCAGGGGCACCCAACGCTTCCAGGGCGGTCTCCAAGACGCTGCAACGCTGCACAAGGTCCTTGAAGGAGGGACCGCCCTGCTCGGTGGCGTACTGCCCTTCACCCCCGGTCATCCCGGGGAGTTCCTACTGATGGAGTCGACGCTCCGGGGACCACAGCTCACG
This sequence comes from Paenarthrobacter sp. NPDC089714, assembly GCF_044748905.1. Classification (NCBI taxonomy): domain Bacteria; kingdom Bacillati; phylum Actinomycetota; class Actinomycetes; order Micrococcales; family Micrococcaceae; genus Paenarthrobacter; species Paenarthrobacter sp. NPDC089714. The sequence goes on along the minus strand of NZ_JBIVGX010000013.1, from coordinate 24,033 downwards.
GGCCGGACCGCTTCACCGGCAGCGCCTGTGCCTGCAGCGGCAATTCTGGAACGAGAGACACCTGCAACGCACTACAAGGAAGCCGTCGCAGAGGCCCTGCGGCGGTTCACTCCCGAAGGCCTCCGGAAAGTGGTGTTGGCCCGCTCCCAGAAGGCAGCCCTCACCCAACCGGTGGACGTCGCCGGTCTGCTCGTGCGACTGCTCCGCCAGAATCCGACCGCCTATACGTTCGCGGCCCCCCTTCCCGGCGGACGCACCCTTGTGGGCGCCAGCCCTGAGTTGTTGATCCGCCGTTCAGGGACCCTCGCCTTGAGCAATCCCCTCGCCGGTTCGGTGCCACTGACAGGTGACGCAGGAATCGACCGTGAAAACGCCGAACAGCTGATCCGCTCGGCCAAGGACCTCCGCGAACACGCCATCGTGGTGGACATGGTCGCCGAGGTCATGAGCGGATACTGCAAGGACCTCGATGTTCCACCCGTCCCTGAACTGATCAGGACAGGATCCATGCTGCATTTGTCCACGAAGATCCAAGGACACTTGCGCGATACCGACACCAGCGCCCTGGACTTGGCCTTCGCCCTGCACCCGACTCCCGCTGTCTGCGGGTGGCCCACCACCACAGCGTGCGATCTGATCCAGGAGCTCGAGGACGTAGACCGCGGATTCTACGCCGGCGCGGCCGGCTGGGTGGATGCCTCCGGAGACGGCGAATGGGTGGTCAGCATCCGGTGCGCCGAAATAGGCGATGACGAACTCCGTGTGCACGCCGGTGCGGGTATCGTCCCCGGCAGCGACCCTGAACTCGAATTCGCCGAAACCGAAGCGAAGTTCCGCACCATCCTGCGCGGAATGGGGTTCACCGAATGACGCTCGAAGGGACCATCTCCTGGCCCGCGGAAACTGCTGCCCGCTACCGCGCGGCAGGCTACTGGACCGGCGAACGCCTCGACCGGGTCGCAGCGACCCACGCAGAACGCACCCCGGACGCTATCGCCGTCGTCGACGACGCCGGACGCCTCACCTACGCTGCCTTCGAACAAAAGGTCGCGCAAATGGCTGGTGGATTTATCTCCTTGGGAATACGCCCTCGGGACCGTGTCCTGCTGCAGCTGCCCAACCGCACGTCCTTCCTGGTCACGGCACTGGCCCTGATGCGCGTCGGCGCCATCCCGGTGTACCTGCTCCCGGCACACCGGCACAGCGAACTCGTGGCCATCGCCGCGCAAGCGGACCCCGTGGCCTACATCGGCCCATCCGTGCACGACAGCTTCGACTACCGGCCCATGGCAGCCGAAGTCGCTGCCACCCAGGCAGCCGCGCTCAACCGGAACCGGCTGACGGTCATCATTGACGGAGAAACATTTGAAGGACAGACAGGCCTGGACGAAGTCCTTGAAGCGGGGCTTGGCAAAGAATGTTCGGAAGGTGTCCCCACCGACACCGGGGATGTCGCCTTCCTGCAACTCTCAGGCGGAACCACCGGCACACCGAAACTGATCCCCCGGACCCACGACGACTACCACTACTCGGTGCGCCAGAGCGTCAAAGTCTGCGGTCTGGATGCCAGCGCCGTCATGTTGCTGGTCCTGCCCGCGGCACACAACTTCCCTATGAGTTCTCCCGGGTTCCTGGGTGTGCTGCTCGCCGGTGGCCGCGTCGTCCTGGGATCATCACCAGCACCTGATGCAGCCTTCCCTGTCATAGAACGCGAAGCCGTCACCATCGTTCCGTTGGTCCCGCCCCTGGCCTTGGCCTGGATGCGGGCCGCAGCCACCACATCCGCTGATCTTCGCAGCCTCCGCACCATCCAGGTTGGAGGAGCCAAGTTCCTGCCCGAATCCGCACGCCGCATCAGGGCCGACCTGGGGGCGAGCCTGCAGCAGGTTTTTGGCATGGCCGAGGGGCTGGTGTGCTACACCCGGCAGGAGGACCCGGAAGACCTCGTCTGCACCAGCCAGGGCCGCCCCATGAGTGAGGCCGATGAGGTCATGATCGTCGACGACGAAGATCACCCGGTCGCCGACGGCACACCAGGGCACCTGCTCACCCGGGGGCCGTACACCATCCGGGGGTACTACAAGGCCGAAGGGCATAACGCGACGGCGTTCACCGCAGATGGTTTTTACCGGACTGGTGACATCGTGCGCCGGTTGCCCGGCGGCTACCTGAGCGTCGAAGGCCGGTCCAAGGACCAGATCAACCGTGGTGGCGAGAAAATCTCCGCCGAGGAAGTCGAAGACCATCTGCTCGCCCACCCCTTGGTCCATGACGCCGCCGTCGTCGCGATCCCGGACCAGTACCTGGGAGAGCGAAGCTGCGCGGTCATTGTGCCCGCAGGGCAACCACCCACCCGCAAAGAGATCCTGCAGTTCATCCGCACCAGGGGCGTGGCGGCGCACAAGATCCCGGACCGCGTCGAGTTCGTCACCGAGTTTCCCACCACAGGGGTTGGTAAAAACAGCCGGGCCCAACTGCGCCGTACTTTAGCCGGTCAGTTCCAACCCCAGCCAACACAACCCCAGCACTGACCACCTACGAAAGCCCATATACCCAGGAGATTTGCCATGAGCCAGCGACTTCCCGCCAGCATCAGCTATCCGTTGCCCACCCCGGGCGAACTGCCCGCGCCGTCCCTTGCCTGGGCGGCCGAACCGGACCGCTCAGCCTTGTTGATCCACGACATGCAACGCCACTTCCTGCGGCCCTTCGATGCTGGCACTGAACCCATCAACGCCGTCACCGCCAACATCCAGGCGTTGCGGAACCAGGCCCGGGAACTGGGCATCCCAGTGTTCTATACGGCGCAGCCCTCCCACCAGGACCCGCAGGACCGCGCCCTGCTGACCGATTTGTGGGGGCAAGGCATCGGAACCAACGAAGACGGGGCACGGATCATCGATGCGCTGACACCCGAAGAAGGCGATACGGTCCTGACCAAATGGCGCTACTCCGCCTACCAGCGAAGCGACTTCGCTGAGCAGTTGGCCGCAGCCGGCCGGACCCAACTGGCGATCACCGGCGTTTACGCGCATATCGGCTGCCAGGTCACGGCCACCGATGCTTTCATGCAGGACGTCCAACCGTTCTTCGTGGCCGATGCCGTGGCCGATTTCTCCCAAGCCCACCACCAGCAGGCGCTGGAATGGGTGGCCGGCCGCTGCGGTGTGGTCACCACCACCGCCGACCTGCACCAAGCGTGGGGGGCAACCGCGCCAACCGCCGGCGCCGCAGTAAACACAGCAGGCCTGTCCGCGATTACGGCCATGCTGCGGGGCAAAGTTGCCGAACTGGCCTACCTTGACCCCGAAGAAATCGACCCGGCGGAGAACCTGGGCGACCTCGGCGTGGACTCCATCCGCATGATGGAACTCGTGGAATTCCTGCGCACCGCGGGATATCAGGTGGCCTACGAACAGCTCGCCGAAGAACCCACCATCAAACATTGGGCGTTCACACTCGACGCAGCCACCGCCGGCGCGACGGCAGGAACATTTGAGCTTGCAGGAGCAGTGAAATAACCATGAGCGAAATCCAGAACCCCTTCGACGAGGAAACCGGAACGTTCCTGGTCCTGACCAACAGCGAAGAACAACACAGCCTGTGGCCTGGCTTCGCGGCGGTACCCGCGGGGTGGACAACCGTTCACGGCCCCGATTCCCGGCAAGGCTGCGTCGAGCACATCGAACGCAGCTGGACCGACCTCCGGCCGCTGAGCCTCCGCGCCCACATCAGCTAGCCCTCCACGACTCCGCGCCCAGAGCACCACAGAACTGCGCCTTCCCGAACAGGACCTCCGATGACCATCACCCCTGACCTCAGCAACACGGTTGAGCTGCAGGACAACCCCGCCACCCCCACCTTCCAAGGCCGGCTACCCCTTGCCGCTGCCCAACCGGGCATCTGGTACGCCCATCACTTGGAGGGCGAGAGCACGGCCATCTTCAACGTGGCCCGTTATCTGGACATCCAAGGGTCACTGGACGAGACCTTGTTCACGGAGGCAGTAGCACTCGGGCTCGCGGACGCAGATACGATCCACAGCACGTTCGACGACGACGGCACCCCGGGCCAGCACCCCGGAGCCGCGGCGTCGGCGCCGCTTGAGGTCGTGGATTTCCGGGCGGATGGCGCCGATGAGGCCCGGACCCGGATGCACCAGGACCTTGCAACACCGGTCTCACTGACGGACGGTTCAGCCCTGTACCGTCAGACGCTGTTCCGTGTGGGTGAGAACCGGTGGTTCTGGTACCAGCGTTTCCACCACATCCTGCTCGATGGCTACAGTTTCACCGCCATCACCGCGCACATCAGCGCCATCTACCGGGCACTGGTCTCGGGTACGGAAATCCCGGCCTCACCCTTCACGGCGTTCTCCCTGGTAGTCGACCAGGAGTCTGTCTACCGTGGTTCGGCCGACGAAGAGCAGGACGCGGCCTTCTGGCGGGACTACTGCAGCGAACTGCCGACGCCGGTGTCGCTCGCCGGAGCGGCGCGGGCGCTGGAAACCGCGCCGGCCACCTGGGCACCGGTGCGCCGGCACGAACTGCGCCTTGATGGAGCGCAAATGGCCGCGGTGACCGAGCTGTCCCGCACCCACCACGTCACCTGGGCCGATGTATTGACTGCTGCGGTAGGCAGCTACATCGGCAGGATGGGCTCCGCCCGCAACGTGGTTCTCGGTGTCCCGTTCATGGGCCGGACCAAGAGCGCCTTGCGAACGTCCGGCCCGGTGGTCACCGTACTTCCCGTCACCGTACCGCTGGCTCGGAACGCCGGGCTGGGTGAGGTGGCGCGCCTGACCGCCCGCAACATCGCGCAGGCGCGGCGTCATTACCGCTACGGTGCCGAGCAGATCATGCGCGACGCCAACTTGGTTGGCGCGGAAACGGGACTGTATGGGCACGTAGTCAACATCAAGATCTTCGACTACACCACCGATTTGGCCGGGGCATCGGTCACAACCCGCCACCTCTCGGCCGGGCCCGTGGACGATCTGGAATTCTCTGTGCTCCGGGACGGCGAAGAGACCGTCATCGAAATCGAAGCCCATCCGGGCCGATACAGCGACGAAGACCTGGCCGACCATGCCAGGCGCCTCCAGGCCTGGATACTGTCCACGACCGACCCTGGCGCCGGCGCCGTCGACGGCCTTCCGATAGCGACAGCCGACGAACAGGACCTCATCCTTCACTCCTGGGGTGCCGGTACAACTGTCCCCCACAGCGCCGCGCCGGTCGGGGAACTCCTCGACGCCAGGGCGGCCGAAACACCCACCGAAACGGCGGTTGTCTGTGGACACTTGTCACTGACCTTTGCCGAACTCACCGGACGGGCGAACTCGTTGGCACGGTACCTGATCTCCCAGGGCGTTGGCCCGGATACCGTCGTCGCGATCGCCCTCCCCCGCTCGCTCGAATCCGTGGTTTCGATCGCCGCCGTCGTAGCTTCCGGAGCTGCGTACCTGCCGCTGGACCTCGACTACCCCCAGGACCGGCTCGCCTACATGGTGGAGGACGCCGCCCCAGTCATCCTGCTCACGAACAGCAAGGTGGACACCACCTTCGCAGGCGACGATGTCCGCGTGCTCGGCCTCGATGACCCGGACATCGTCTCCGCCGCCAGCCGACTGCCGGGAAATCCGGTCTCCGACGCAGACCGGACCCGTCAGCTGCACCCGAAGGATCTGGCCTACGTGATCTACACCTCGGGATCCACGGGCCGGCCCAAGGGCGTGCAGAGCACGCACGAGGGCCTGCGCAACCTTCTCGAAAACCATGCAGCCGATGTTTTCGGTTCCACTATCGCAACCCTGGCGCCCCGCCGGGTCCGGGCAGCACACACGGCATCCTTCTCCTTTGATTCATCTTGGGAGCAGCTGATCTGGCTTTACCTGGGCCACGAACTGCACGTCTTTGACGACGACACCCGCCGCGATCCGCAGGCTGTGGTCGAGGCAGTCCGGGCTGCACGCATCGATGCCCTCGATGTCACCCCGTCCTTCGGCGCCCAGCTCCTCGAAAGCGGTCTCCTCGCCCCGGCCGAACATCATCCCGCGCTCTTCCTCATAGGTGGCGAGGCAGCATCGCCGGCCTTGTGGAAGACGCTTCGGGAGACTCCGGGAACGCACAGCCACAACTTCTACGGCCCCACCGAATACAGCGTCGACACCCTCGGCGCCAACGTCCTGGACGCTGAGGTCCCCGTGGTCGGAAGGCCCATCGGCAACACCAGCGTCTATGTCCTCGATGCTGCCCTGCGGCCGCTGCCCGCAGGTGTGCCCGGCGAACTGTATATCTCGGGTCCGGGCCTGGCCCGCGGGTATTTGGGCCGGCCGGATCTCACCGCGGCACGGTTCGTGGCGGATCCCCACCGTGATGGCGAACGGATGTACCGCACCGGGGACCTGGTGCAGTGGCGCCCGGACGGCACCATCGATTACCTCTCCAGGGTTGATGACCAGGTCAAGGTCCGAGGCTTCCGCGTGGAACTGGGCGAGGTCGAGGACGCCATGACCGGCGTTGAATCGGTAGTGGCCGCTGCTGTCATCGCCGAACCATTGGGCCATACCAACCGTCTGATCGGCTACTTCGTGACCGGAGCCGGCACAGCCCTGCGGAGGGATCAGGATCCGCCAGCCCGGGTCCGGGAGATTCTCTCCGCAACCCTGCCCGACTATCTGGTACCGGCCATTTTAATCCACCTGGATGAACTGCCGCTGACCGTCAACGGAAAGCTGGACCGCGCCGCGCTCCCGGCTCCGGCGGCAGTCGCCAGTGCCCCGGGAAGGACACCAACCACCGCTGAGGAAGAACTGCTGTGCTCAGCCATCGCTACCGTCGTGGGCATGCCGGTGGTCAGTGTCGACGACGACTTCTTCTCCCTCGGCGGCGACAGCATCTCCGCCATGGCCGTCTGCGGCGCCGCCCGCCGGGGCGGCTACCAACTCCGTCCCCGCGACGTTTTCGCGCTTCGCACCCCAGCTGCGATGGCCACGGCCCTTACCTCCCTCGCTACCTCACAGGTCATTGCGCCGCCCAGTCCTGAAGGGCCCGTCCCGCCTCTACCCATCATGAAATGGTTCGCTGAATCAGCCTCCGGGGCCGGCGCACGCTACGCCCAGGGTGTCTGCGTCACCGTACCGGCCGCGTTGTCCCGCCAGGACCTGGCCCGGTCCCTGGGTGCGCTGGCCGCAGCCCACCCTGCCTTGCGGGCACGGCTGAACGGCCAGGAGCTGCACATCCCCTCCGCCGCTGACAGCCCGGTGCCGGACGTCCGGGAAATCAATCTGCCCGCAGGTGCCACAGAATCAGCACTGAACGACGCCGCAGACCTCGCTTTCCGTGAAGGTGCCGCAGACCTCGACCCCGTCGGCGGCAGCATGGTCTACGCTGCGATCATCGCCGTGGCCGGGCAGTCCCGCCGCCTGGTGCTGGTACTGCACCATCTGATCGTCGACGGCGTATCGTGGCGCACGCTGCTCCCCGAACTCGGCCAGGTTGTCGATGCAGTCCTCACCTGGCACGCACCCGAGCTGCCCGCGGAGGAGACCTCACTGCGGCAGTGGACCCAGAGTCTTCACGCGCAAATCCCTGCCCGACGCGACGAACTTGCGTACTGGACAGGGCAGCTCGCTGCGGGGACCGGCAGGATCGCCGCCGGACTGGACCCCGCCCTGGACACCCACGGCACGGCCGGGACCGCCCGGCTGCTCCTTGGCCAGGCGACAACCACCGCCCTGCTGGAGCAACTCCCTGACGCGTACCGGGCCACCATTGACGAGGTGCTGCTGGCCACGGTCATGCTGGCCGCAGCCGAGCAGGTCGGCACACAGTCGCTGGGCATCGCCCGCGAAACCCACGGACGCGAAAGCGACGGGCTCGACCTTGACCTGGAACGGACCGTCGGCTGGCTGACCGCCGAATACCCGTTGCGACTTGACCTCGGTGCCATCGACGCCGCAGACGCCCTCGCCGGGGGCACCGGGCTGTTCGATGTTGTCCGCAGCATCAAACAAGCCGTGCGGGAGGTCCCCGACCATGGCCTGGGCTTTGGCATCCTCCGCTACCTGGACGAACAAACCGGCCCGGAACTCGACCGGCTCTTCCGGGCCTGCCCGCCGTCGTTGCTGGTCAACTACCTCGGCCGCTTCGCCAACGATGAAGGGCACTTCACCCCCATCAGCGGAACCGGCGTCTTCGCGGACTCCTTCGCCGTGGACATCGACCCGGCCATACCGTTGTCCCACCCCCTGGAACTGAACATGTTCCTGGACGGAAAGCAGCTCGCACTGAGCTGGACCTGGGCGCAACGGCTGCTTCGCCTCCACGATGTCGAAGCCCTGACCGAAGCGATGGAACGCGCCGCCATGGCACTGCTGCGGCAGGCAAAGGCCGCACCCGTGCAAGCGTTGGCGACCTCCGTTCCCGCCGATGTCCCCGGCACCGGACTGACCCTCGCGGAGGTCCACCGCCTGGAACAAGTCCATGGACCGTTGGAGGCAGCCCTGCCCCTGGGGCCGCTGCACGAAGGCTTGTTGTTCCATGCCCAGCTCGGTGAGTCCGCGAGCTACAGCTCCGTCACCGTCCTTGACTTTGAGGGTCCCCTCGACAGCGACCGGATGCGGCAGGCTGTTGGCCTTCTACTGGACAAGCACCCCCAGCTCGGGGCCGGCTTCGACAGCGGCACCGGTTCCCGACCGGTGCAGGTCATCCCCCACGCTGCGCATCGGCGGGAGTTCATCTGGGAAGAAACAAGCTGCGCCGGCACCAGCTCGGAGACAGTGGAAACAACCGCCAAAGACATTGAACAAGCCGAAGCCAACCGGCACTTCGATGTGGCAAGGGGACCACTGCTGGCCGCCCACCTCCTGCGGGTCAGCGGCACCTCCGCACGCCTCTACCTCTCCGCCCACCACTTGGTGGTGGACGGATGGTCCACCCCGCTGATCATCCGTGACCTGCTCACCGCATACGAAGACCGGATCCTGCCCGGGCCGACTGCTCTCTCCGCCTACCGGGACGCCGTGCGAAGAATGGAAACTTCCGACGAGGATCGCGCCGTCTGGGCGCGGGCCATGGCCGGGTGCACTCCGACGATGCTCGCCCCCACGTTCCCGTCAGGCAACTCCTCCGCCGGTGAGTCTCCCCTGTTCGAGATCTCCACCGTCCTGGAGGAATGCCTGGCCCAGCAGATCGCGGCCGTGGCCCGGCGCGTGGGTGCCACGCCGAACACCGTTTTCCAGATGGCATATGCCGAGACCCTTGCCCAGCTCACCGGACGACATGACGTCATCTTCGGCAGCACGGTCTCCGGCCGGGACAACCAGCACGACCAGGACATCATCGGCTTGTTCACCAACACACTCCCGGTGCGGATCACCGTGGATCGTGCCAAGCCGCTGGCCCTGCAACTCACCGATGTGCAGCAGGCACAGTCGGAGCTGCGCGAGCACTCCCACATCGGATTGGCCGAAGTCCAACAGCTCGCCGGTGCCGGCACCCTCTTTGACACCCTCTTCGTCATGGAGAACTACCCGGCCGAGTCCTCCCTGTATGACGCCGGTGCCTCCGGCCTGCGTCTGACCACCTTGAACAACCGCGGTTACACCCATTACCCGGTGACGTTGTTGGTGCTGCCCGAACCGGCAGGCTACCGGCTGGTGCTCGAACACCGGCTGGATCAGGCGGATGGAGGGCTCTTGCTGGAGCGGTTCCGTGCCGCGCTGGCCTCGGTGGTCTCTGACGCCCAGGAAGCCCCGTCCCGTCTTGGGGTCCTGCTGCCCGCTGAACGGGACCTGGTCGAAGCCGCCAACACGACCAGTCACGTCGTGCCTGCAGCGACGCTGCGTTCCTTGCTCCAGGACCAGGGCAGTATGGCTCCCGGAAATCTGGCCATCACCAGTGATGAAGGAGATCTCAGTTACGCCCAGGTGCGACTGCGCGTCGTCCGGCTGGCAAGGCGGCTGCGGCAGGCAGGTGTCCGCACTGGCGACATCGTCGCCGTCGCGCTCCCCCGTTCAACCAACCTGACTGTCTCCATCCTGGCCGTCATCGAAGCGGGGGCCGCGTACCTGCCGCTCGATACCAGCTACCCGGCAGAACGGTTGCAGTTCATGGTGGACGATGCCAAACCGCGGCTGCTGCTGACCTCGGCCTTGGCCGGGGACCTCATCACGGCCAACGTGCCGTCTCTGGTGGTGGACCGTACCGAAGCCGACGTCGAGGACGACCCCGTGTCCAGCGGCTCGAGTCTGGGCTGGCGGGAGGATGTGGAAGCTGAACTCACCCCCGGCCACCCTGCCTATGTCATCTACACTTCGGGGTCAACGGGACGGCCCAAGGGCGTCCAGGTCCCGCATGGGGCCATCGTGAACCGGCTGTTGTGGATGCAGCACGAGTATCCGCTGACGGCAGCGGATGTCGTCATGCAAAAGACCCCGTCCAGTTTCGATGTGTCAGTGTGGGAGTTCTTCTGGCCATTCATGGTCGGCGCTGGGCAGCTCATCGCACCGCCCCAGGCCCACAGGGATCCGTCGGCGCTGTGCCAGCTGATCCGCGACGGTGGAGTGAGCATCATTCACTTTGTTCCCTCCATGCTTGCAGCATTCCTCCAGGAACCCTCGCTGCAGGCACAAACTGGCCATGGTTCGGCTCTGCCCAGCCTCCGGCACGTTTTCTGCAGCGGCGAAGCGCTCTCCGCAGAGCTCGCCGCATCCTTCAGCGATGTGGTCGGCGCGGAACTGCATAACCTCTACGGCCCCACGGAGGCGGCCGTGGACGTCACGGCGCACCGCTGGGCCGGTCCGGTCCCGGGAGCCCTCACCGGCAGTGTCCCGATCGGATCGCCGGTTTGGAACACCCAGCTGCATGTGCTGGATCCGCTGCTGCGGCCCGCCCCGTTGGGAGTGGCCGGCGAGCTGTACCTTGCCGGGGCGCAACTGGCCACGGCCTACCTGGGCAGGCCTGCCCTCACCGCAGAACGCTACGTGGCTGACCCGTTTGCCGAAGGTCAACGGATGTACCGCACCGGTGACATGGTCCGTCGGCTTCCTGACGGCTCCATCGAATACCTGGGCAGAACCGATGACCAGGTCAAGATCCGGGGACAACGCATCGAACCCGGCGAAATTGAAACCGTGCTCGCCGCCCTGCCCGGCGTCCGCACCGCCGTCGTCATCGCCAGAAGCTCCACCGCGGGCACCGGCCTGACGGGAGCGGACCACCGCATCCTGGTCGGCTACCTGGTCCCCGACGATCCCGGGACGGACCACACGGAGCTGCTACGGGCCGTGAACGCTGCGGCTTTGTCCTCCCTTCCGACCCACATGGTGCCCGCCGCCATGGTGGTGCTCCCGGAACTGCCCCTGAGTTCCAACGGCAAGCTGGACCGCCGGGCGCTGCCCGCTCCGGATATGGCCTCCGGCACCGGCCGCGCGCCGGCCGCCGGACTCGAAACCACGGTTGCCGAGGCCTTCGGCTCCGTGCTGGGTGTGGACGGCGTCCAAGCCACGGACGACTTCTTCGCACTCGGCGGGCACTCACTGTTGGCGATGCGCCTGGCAGCAGAGTTGGGGCGGACACTGGACCGTCGTGTCCACGTTGGCAGCATCATGGCCAGCTCCAGCGTCGAAGCCCTGGCTGCCCAGCTGGGCACGGGAACCGACACCAACGCAGCCTTCGACCAGCTCCTGCAGATCCGGCCTGGAAACGCAGAACCCTTGGTCTGCATCCACCCGGCCTCGGGTTTCGCCTGGCAGTACAAGGCACTGGCGAGCCACCTCGACGACGGCCACGGAGTTATTGGGTTGCAGTCACCACGACCGGACGGTCCCCTCGCCCACGCCACGGGCCTCACCGATGTGGTGGACAGCCACTACCGGAACCTTCGAGCCGCCCAACCCCACGGGCCCTACCGTCTGCTGGGATACTCACTCGGCGGAACCATCGCCCACGCCCTCGCGGCGCGGTTGCAGGCCGAAGGAGAAATCATCGCGTTCCTTGGACTGCTGGATACCTATCCACCAGAAGGCCAGGACTGGGACGCCGACACGGCAGCCGAGGCGGAAGCAGAAGCCGACCGCGAACGGGCCGGGTTCCTCGAGGCGGTACCCGACCAGGAACCCGACGCCGAACGTGAGGCCATGTTTACCGACATCGTCGCCAACTACGCCGATGCGGTCCGGTTGCTGAAAACCGCTACCAGCCCCGTGTTCCACGGAGCAGCGGAACTGTTCGTGGCCGAGCGGACCCTCCCGGACGGCTTCGACCCGGAAGAGGCGTGGGGGCAGCGGGTCGACGGGCTGCGGATCCACCGGCTCGATTGCTCCCACGAGGACATCGTGTCCCCGGAGATGCTTCCATCGCTTGCACCGGCACTGTCAGCTGCCCTTGCTGCCAGCCGCCGAATCGAGCGCCACACCGCCACATCAACCCAGGAGACCACCCCATGACAGAGACCTCCACAACCACCGGAACCCCGGCGGCCACCGCGGAGCCCTCCCGGGCCATCGAACTGCACATCCACGAGGTCACTCCCCGCCTGCTTACAGTGCTGAAGGTCATTGACCTGAGCCCGGTAATGAGGCGTGTCATCTTCGGCGGGGACGACATGACCAAAGCCGTCTTTCCGTTCCGTCCCATGGCCGTTTCGGACCACGTCAAGCTGGTCTTTCCGGAGCTTGCCACCGGCGAACTGCACCTGCCCGAAGCTGGGCCCGACCGGCTCATCATGCCCGAAGGGCGGCCCAGGCCGTTGTTCAGGGACTACACAGTCAGGGCGTTCGATCCGGACACCCTGGAAGTCTCCATTGATTTCGTGCTCCACGACCATGGGGTGGCCGGGAGGTGGGCCATCGCGGCCTCACCCGGTCAGCAACTGGGTGTCCTGGGGCCGCGAGGGTCCCACCTGTACCCGACCGGCTTCGGCCACTACCTTCTGGCAGCGGATGAAACAGGGTTGCCCGCCCTCGCCCGCTGGCTGGAGGAACTTCCGGCAGACCTGAGCTGCGACGTGTTCATCAGCGTGGACTCGGCAGCGGGTGAAATCGACCTGCCACACCACCCCGGAGCCGTAGTCCGTTACCTGCACCGCAGCGTCCTTGGCGTCACGGCCCTCGAAGACGCCGTCCTGTCCTGGCGCCCCGCGGGCGATGACCTGTTCGTGTGGGCAGCGGGCGAGGCAACGGCCATGAAGACCATCCGCCGCCACGTCCGCGATGTCCTCGGCGTGCCCAAGGGGCACACCGACATTGACGGTTACTGGAAGAACGGCGTTGAAGGCTTGGACCATCACGCAGCGGACGACGATGACTGAACCGGCAAAGGTGAGGGCGCGCTTCGTCCTGGATACCAGCCCCTTACGGGTCAGTCCCGCGTTCCGCCGCATCTTCATCGCCCGGACCATCTCCATTTTTGGGTTGGGCATGCTGGCCGTCGCCATCCCCGTGCAGGTCTTCGACCTGACCGACTCCACGCTGCATGTGGGCTTGGCTGCCAGCATCGAGGGAATCTGTGCCTTCCTGGGACTGTTGTTTGGCGGCGAGGCCGCGGACAGGTTCGACCGGCGGAAGATCATTATTGGCTCGCGCATTCTGGGGGGCCTTGGTTTCGCCGCCTTGGCCCTGAACGCCTGGCTGCCAGAATCGTCCCTGACGGCTGTCTACGTCGTGGGAGCGATTGACGGCTTCTTCGGCGGATTCTCCGTCACGGCTTTGATGGCCGCCACGCCCTCCCTGATCCCCCGCGACAAACTCCCGGCCGCCGGCGCCTTGAACATGCTCTCCGTGCGGCTCGGGACCATGATCTCACCGGCAATCGGCGGTGTGGTCATCGCCGCCGGAGGCGTCGGGTGGAACTACGCCAGCGCAGCAGCAACCACCCTGGTGACAGTGGTCCTGCTCTTTGGATTGCCGCCCATGCTGCCTGACCGTACCGGAGAACCACAGCACCCGCTCAGGAGCGCCCTGGAGGGCGCAGCATTCGTCTACCGCAACACGATCGTCCGATCCGTGGTGCTCCTTGGCACCCTGGAAACAGCCGCCTCAGGCGTCCGCGTCCTGATCCCGGCCCTGGCCGTGTCCACTTTCAACGTCGGGCCCGAAGGAACCGGCCTGCTGTACTCGGCGGTACCCCTCGGCGCCGTGGCTGCGACACTCTTGAGCGGCTGGGTAGGACACCTCCAGCGCCCGGGGAGGGCAATGATCCTGCTTGCCACGGCGTCTTTCGCTGCGTTGGCTGCGCTGGGTCTCTGCCGTGACCTGGTCCCGGCGCTGGCCGCGATGGCCCTGTTCGGCGCGTTCAGCTCGTTGAGCAGCATCCTGCAGTACGCCCTGGTGCAACAAAACACGCCCGACCGGTTGCTGGGCCGGGTCAACGCCTTGTGGATGGCGCAGGAAGTTGGTGCTGACTCCGGCGGTGCCCTGGCCCTCGGCGGCCTGGGCAAGCTGGTACCGGCATCACTTGCGCTGACGGTGTTCGGCACGTCCGCAGTTGTTGCCGGACTCGGCGGCTTGCTGGGGTTCCGGGCGCTAGTGAATACTGGCCCCGCCATCGAACCCGATGAGAATGAAGGATCGGCCGCTGCAGCGGCCACCACCGCCCAGCCCGCGCACACGCCCGGAACCTAAGGAGAAGCAGTCATGCTTGAAAACGTTCGGCCGCAACTCTTGGCTGCCTTGGCCGACGACGGGTCCGAGGAGGCCTTCTGGGCACGCGTGGGCCGTACCGGCACCCCGACCGTCGAAGAGATCCCCGGGGGACGCTGCCGTGTGACCTTCCTGTGGAGGGAGACCGGCTCCGACGCCGAGGGAGGCATTGAACGGGTTTACATGGACGTCAACTCCGTTACCAATCATCACGCTGCGGTGCTTCCGGTCATGGAAAGGCTTCCAGGAACCGGCATCTGGTTCTGGGCTGTCGAGGTCTCCGGGGAGTGGCGGGGAAGTTACTCCTACATACCTGCCACGGCTGACCTCGTCCGGGAAGTGGATCCGCCGGAGGCCGGGTTGCTGGACACGAGTCGCCGGGCACGTTGGATCGCACTGCTCCAACACGCCCGGCACGACCCCTTCAACCCCGTACGGGCAGGCCTGAAATCGGGCTTGGCGATGCCCGGGGCGCCCCTGCAGCGTTGGTGGGATGATCCTGCCCCGACGTCCGTCACCGCAGGCACCACCCATGAACTGTCATGGGACAGCGGCCTGCTGGGCAGAACACGAACCGTCTGGGTCCACGAAACCCCCCACGACGCCGACACTGACAAGGCGGATCGTCCCTTGGTGATCCTGCTCGATGGCCAGCACTGGGTCCACCAAATGCCGGCCGCGCGCGTGTTTGACGCGGCTGTTGCAGAGGGCGAAATGCCGGCAGCGGTCATAGTGGCCATCGATGTGCTCAAAGCTGCTGTCCGCTCCGAAGAACTTCCCTGCAACAGCACGTTCTGGGACGCCATCCTGACCGAACTGCTCCCCCTCGTAGAAACCGTCGCGGCCTTCACGAAGGATCCGCGCCGGACCGTCGTGGCCGGGCAAAGCTTCGGCGGACTGGCCGCCATGTTTGCCGCACTGGAACACCCGGAACGGTTCGGTCTGGTGGCCAGCCAGTCCGGGTCTTTCTGGTGGCCCGTTCCCTACACGTCCCCGGTCCCAGGCAGCCCCGGCGGTGACATCGCCGAACGGATCGCCCGCACAACGTTTGAGCATCCGCCCGTCGTCCGGCTTCAGGCTGGTCTGCACGAAGGTGACATGGTCCTGCACAGCCGCACCGTCCATGAGCGCCTCATCGCCGCTGGGGTCGAGTCGAGCTTCGAAGTGTTCGACGGCGGCCACGACTGGTTGTGCTGGCGCGGCGGACTCGTGGATTCCACGATCGACCTGCTGAACACAGCCAGCGTTCCGACCGGTACGCCCCGGCCGGAGCCGGTCAGAGCGTGACGTCGGGGACGGCGGCCCAGGCCTGGATCAGCTGGGCGGCCCCGCTCGAGGACGCAGCGGAATCCGCGTACCTCAGCACCGCTGAACGCGGACAAGTGGCAACGAAACGGCGCCATGAGGACCGCGTCCGGTCCGCAAGTGCGAGGTTGATCCTCAAGGCAGTACTCAAGGGACAGTTCGGCATCGACCCCGCAGGGGTGGAGTTGGTGGCATCGTCCAGGGCCGCCAAACCCGTGCTGCACGTTGGCGGCGCCCCGTCGCGGCTGCGCGCCAACATCTCCCATGCAGGTGATGTGGTCATGGTCGCCGTGACCGAGGGGATTGACGTTGGCGTGGACGTTGAACACGAAGGAGCCACCGCATTTCCCGATTTCGATGCGGTGGCTCTTAGCGATGCGGAGCGAGCTGCCCTGCATGCCCTGCCCCGGGAACGGTGGCCGGGGACCCGCGCCGGGTACTGGGTCCGGAAGGAAGCATTGGTCAAAGCAACCGGCACCGGCCTTTCAGTGGATCCGCGCACCATCTGTTTCGAAAGCCCGGGTCCTGTCATGCCCTCAAGCATTGTCCGGCTGGAGCTTGGACGGGGATACGCTGCCGCGCTCTGTATTCCCGGCGCCTCATGCATCGACCTACGCCACGTGGCGGTGGACCTCAGCCTTCCTCCAAGGGAACGACCATAGGTTTGCCCGTCACTGGGTCAGGTATCACCAACGACTCCAGGCCGAACACTTCCCGGACCAGATCCGCAGTCACAATGTCCGAGGGGCTTCCCTCTGCCACTTTCACGCCGTCCTTCATGGCGATCAAGTGGTCAGCGTAGCGGAATGCCAGATTCAAATCGTGCAGGACGGCCACCAGGGTGTACCGTCCGCTGCGGTGCAGCTCCCGGCACAAATTGAGGATCTCCAACTGATGGCTGATGTCCAGGTAGGTGGTTGGTTCGTCCAGCAACATGATGGGGCTCTCCTGGGCCAGGACCAGTGCCAGCCATACCCGCTGCCGTTGCCCGCCGGATAATTCGTTGATGTGCCGGTCAGCCAAATGCGTGATGTCCGTGGCGTCCATGGCCTTGGTCACGGCGGCCTCGTCCTCAGGTGACCACTGCTTCAACATGCTTTGATGCGGGAAACGTCCACGGGCCACCAAGTCCATGACGGTGATGCCGTCCGGTGCCGTCGACGTCTGCGGCAACAGCCCAAGCTGCCTGGCCACCTCGCGCGTGGAATACTTTTGAATCTGCTTTCCGTCCAGCATCACACGCCCCGAGGTTGGCGTCAGCAGCCGCGACAGGGCACGCAACAAGGTGGACTTGCCGCAAGCGTTGGGGCCGATGATGGCGGTGAACGAAAGCGGCGGGATGCTCACATCCAGGTTTTCGGAAATGATCCGGCCGTCATAGCCCAAGGTCAGCCCGGCGGCGGAGAGCGTTGCCGGTGTGGCAGGTGGTGCGATGGTCATGTTCGTCTTTCCAGGAATCAGAGCTGGCGGGAGCGGGTCAAAAGCCAGAGCAGGTATACCCCACCCACGAGCCCGGTCATGAGCCCGATGGGGATGGCAGCCTTCACGGGCAGGTAGAGGGACAGCAGGTCCGAGCCCACCAGCAGCGCGGCTCCCATCACGGCGCTGGACAGCAACGGGACCCTTGTTCCGCGAGTGAGCCGCAACACCAGCTGCGGCGCCGCCAAGGCGATGAAGGCAATCGGCCCGGCTGCCGCCGTCGCCAATGCTGTCAGTGCGACGGCGGCACCCATCATGACCAGCCGGGTCCGTTCCACACTGACGCCAAGCTGGCGGGCGGAGTCGTCGCCGAGTTCCATCAGGTTCAGGTTCCGGCCGTACCAGCCAATGAGTGGCAACAGCACCAGGAACCCGACAGCCACCGGTGCCGCTTGTTCCCAAGTACGGGCGTTCAAGGAACCGTTGAGCCACAGGTAGGCGGATTGGGCGAGCTCCAGGGAGCCCTTGGCCAGCAGGAGGGTGTTGAGGGCGCCGAGAATCGAGCCGACGCCGATTCCGATCAGGACCAGCCGGTACCCACCGGTCACGCCGCCCTTAATGGAGAGAAGGTAGACGATCCCGGCCGTGAGCAGTCCACCGACTACGGCGGCGGCAGCGGTGGCCGCAGCGCCGGCGTTGAACACAATGATCTGCAGGACAGCCCCGGTAGCGGAGCCGGTGGTGAATCCGATGATGTCCGGTGATCCCAGGGCGTTGCGTGAAATCGATTGGAACACGGCACCAGCCATGCCCAGGGAGGCTCCCACGAACACGGCTGTCACCAGCCGCGGAAGCCGGATTCCGGTCACGACCTTGGTGATGCCGGCGTTCTGGTTCTGCCCCAGCAAGGTACCCACGACGTCGCCAAAGGAGAGCCGGATGGTCCCGGTGCCCATGGAAACGATGCCGAGGAGAAGAACAAGAAGTACAAGGGCAATGACCACGACGACAGTCCGCGGATGCCACAGGAACGAGTAGCTCCCCACCGTTGTCAGACGACCGACCGGAACCCGGGATCGTGAGGCCTGCGCCGGCAACGGGTTGCTGGTGTTTTGGACTGGGTTCATAGTCGTGCCATCTTTCTGCGGCGAACAAGGGCGAGGAAGACGGGCCCGCCGATGAGGGCGGTCATGATTCCAGCGCCGATTTCGCCTGGGAAGAGTACCAGCCGGCCCAAAATATCGGCGGCAAGCAACACGATGGCCGAGGTCACCATCGAATAGGGCAACAGCCATTGGTGGCCGGGCCCGACCAACAGGCGGGCCATGTGCGGGGCGGCCAGGCCAACGAAAGCGATGGGGCCCGCGGCTGCCGTGGCAGCGCCAGAGAGCAGCAGTACGGCGAGAGCGGAGATGATCATGGTTCGTCGGGGCGCTATTCCCAACGCCCGGCTCAGGTCCCCGCCCAGGGCGAGGGAATCCAAGGACCGGGACATGCTGAACGCCAGGACGAAGCCCACCAGGCACACGAGGGCAACTACGGGCAGAACATCGAAACCGCGGCCCTGCAGCGAACCCGTCGCCCACTGGCGGAAGTCATCGTATGTATCGGGATCGCTGTTGATCAGTACGATCGACGTCAGGGCTCCCAGCACTACCGAAAGCCCGGCACCGGCCAGGACCAGACGGACCGGGTTCGTCCCGGCGTCATGAGCGCTGCCCAGCACGTAGACGATCACGCTGGCGATCCCCGCTCCGAGGAAACCAAACCAGACATATCCGGCCACCGCGCTTACGCCGAAGCTGGCAATCCCCACGGCAACCGCTGCCGCGGCACCGGAGTTGATGCCCAGGATGCCCGGCTCGGCCAACGGGTTGCGGGTCAACGCCTGCATCAGAGCACCGGAGAGGCCCAAAGCAGCGCCAACCAGGACCGCAAGGATCGTCCGCGGCAGACGCAGTTGGATTACCAACAGATGCAGGTCATTGCCCGGGTTGAAGTTCAGCAGGGCGTCAAGAGTCGTGTCCACGGGCACCGGGCGGGAACCCACCGCCAAGCTGACGACGCACAACGCGGCAACTACAACCAACCCGGTCAGCACGCCGGTACTCCGCTGCGCACGGCGGCGCAACGGAGTATCGGGCTTCGTGCCCGCACCGGGCTGGGCACGGGAAAGCAGGCTCATCGGCTGTGGTTAGCTGAATGTCTTGGTGAGAAGCTCAACCAACTGCTTGCCGCTGTAGTAATCCAGCCGGAACGACGTCTTACCCAGCGTGTGGACCGACTTGGCCTTCACGGCTGGCAGGTTGGCCAGTACCGGCTCGTCAAGAATGGCCTTGACATCCGCTTCTTCACCGCTGAGGACGAACAGGTTGTCCGCAGCTGCCGCCTTTGGAAGGTTTTCCAGGGACACGAACGCGAAGTCCGAGCGCGGGGTTTTGCTCGAATCCAAGCCCGCAGGGGCTTCAGCTACGTTGAAGCCCAGCGCCGTCAGAAGCTTGGCGTGGGTGCCGCTGAGCTTGCCTACGGCACTGTCATTTCCTGCGCCGTTGAAGTTCATGATGGTGGAGGTTCCGGCCGGATGCTTGATCTTCCCGGCCGCTTCCTTCACGGTGCCATCGAATTCAGAAATGGCCTTCTTTGCATCGTCTTCGTGGCCGGTGGCTTCGCCGAGTTCGGTCGCCAGGTCCTGCCACGTCTTGTCCGCGTAGTTCACCACGATGGTCGGAGCGATGTCACTCAGTTCCTTGTAGTGGTCGGCCGCGCTGTCGGCGCCACTGGTGGAGACGACGATCAGGTCCGGGTCCGCTGCAATGACAGCTTCGAGATCCAGTTCAAGGTTCGGGTACAGCACACCGACGCCTCGCTCATCAGCGACCGAAGCCCACTGGGAGAAGAATCCCTTGCTGTCGGTGATGTCGCCCGGGTTCGTTGCCGCGGTCTTCTTCACCGGTGCGTTGATCGCGAGCAATGAGCCGGTAGCGGTAATGGAGGTCGAGACGATGTTCTCCGGCTTGGCGGAGATGACCGTTTCACCGTTCTCGTGTTTGACCGTCCGGGGCCAGGAGCTGGCTGCCGCGCTCTCCGAGGACTTCGGCTCCTGGGCAGCGGTGGATGCGCCCGAGCACCCCGTGAGGGCGATTGCAGCAGCCGCCAAAGCAGCGGCTGCCGGGATGAGTCTGTTGCGGAATTTCATGGTGTTCTCTCTTGGAAGATGCGAATGGAGAGCTGGAACGCAACCTGCGCACCCGGACATACCGGGGAGGAATCAGTCCAACCTCGAAGGAACTTAGCATAGGCTTACCTAAGAAATAAAAAGAGAACAGTTTCGTGACGTATTTATCCCGGAGCAGTCGCGGCGGGCTTCCGCTGCGCACGTGATGCCGCTCGGAAACAGGTGACTTTCATCACTCTGCAAGGGCTGGTCGCCGTTGGCTTTGCTCAGACGACAAGGCTTCGGCGGTGAGCAGCACGGTGCGCACAACTGCGGCCCGGCGCTGCCCTGCACGACCGGGGACGACGCCGGCCATCAGTCCATCAAGGGCCGGAAGGACCGGCGCGGCATCACAGAGGGTCACGATAGTGATCAGCAGATCGCCGGCGGCTTCTCGCGAAATGCCAGGAAGTGCGGTGAGTGTGCTGTCGACCTTCGCGGCGCAGTTGGCCAGGCGTGCAGGGAGGCCCACAACATCGTGTCCCCGCTCGAGCCCCTCCCAGAACAACAGCCTGGGAACGGTCGCGTCGTTCTGATGGTGATCAAACAATCGGCCGGCGTAGTCAGCCATGGCTTCGGGACCGCGGCCCTGGATGGGGACCTCGTCCATGACGGTACTCAAAGCTGCCACGATGACAGCGTCAAAAAGGGCGTTCTTGCTGCCGAAGTACTGGTAGATCCGCTCTTTGTTGACCCCCGCCTCTGCGGCAATCCGATCCACCCTCGCCCCAGCAAGGCCCCGGGCGCAGAATTCACCCATGGCCGCGTGGAGCAATTGTCTCTTTGTTCGTTCCGTATCCCATGCCATGCGACAACCAACCCTTCAACCCGGAAGCGAAGTTAGCTTAGGCTAAGCTAACTGGAAACACTAATTGAGGTGGTACGGCGAGCATGGATTCGCTCGGGACGGCCGCTGGCTTTGCAGGATGGTCCCCCGTCTTGACGGCCCCTCTGGACGCACGAAGGAAACCAGCGACCCACATGCAACACAAGAACACCGCACCCACCAATGCAGGAGCCCCGGTCGGCGGACTCCCTCAGGCCTATTTGCGGGGCTTCCCCATCAGGATCCGCGAAGTGCTGGTGCTGCGTCGCGTGCAGTTGACACCGCGCATGATCCGGCTGACGCTGGGCGGCCAGAACATGGACCGCTTCGAAAGCCACATTGCCGATGAGCACGTCAAGCTCATCTTCCCCGATCCGGACACTGGCGAACTTCGCGTTCCCAAGCAGGACGATGACCACCTTCATTGGCCCAGGCCGATGCCCGTCACCCGCGATTACACCGTTCGCAGATACGATGCCGCTGCCGGCGAATTCGACCTGGACTTCGTTGTCCATGACCATGGAACGGCCTCCGACTGGGCGCGCACAACGCCGTTGGGCGCACCCATCTGGGTCGCGGGTCCGCCCCGAGGAGTCGTCATCCCGGACGATTTCCGGTGGCAAGCCTACTTTGGAGACGAGACAGCACTTCCTGCGATAGCACGCCGCTTGGAAGAGCTCCCTTCAGCGATCATTGGGTACGCGGTGATCGAGGTGGGCTCAGCCGATGACGAACTCCCGCTGGTGGCCCCGCCCGGCATGGAAATCCGGTGGCTGCACCGCAACGGAGCCGAGCCCGGCACCACGAGGCTGCTCGCAGAAGCCGCCGAAA
Source organism: Paenarthrobacter sp. NPDC089714 (assembly GCF_044748905.1). Classification (NCBI taxonomy): domain Bacteria; kingdom Bacillati; phylum Actinomycetota; class Actinomycetes; order Micrococcales; family Micrococcaceae; genus Paenarthrobacter; species Paenarthrobacter sp. NPDC089714. Next base: position 1,794 of record NZ_JBIVGX010000013.1, on the reverse strand, counting down.
CGATTGAGATCCCCCAAGATGGTCACAGTTACGTTTGGGCCGCAGGCGAAGCAGGCTCCCTGAAACCTCTCCGGAAATGGATCAAGGCCGCAGGGCTGGGCAAGCACTCGTCCGACGTCGACGGCTACTGGAAGCGCGGGGAGAAATCCAACCAGGAACCCGGCGTCGTGGGCACCATCATCAACAGGCTCGCACACGGGCACTGACGCCCGCGTCCAGACGACGCAGTGGGAAGGCTTTCCGCCTGGCTCTGCTGCACAATAGGGAACATGACCGAAAGTATCTTCACACCCGGAGCCGAAGTCACCACTGCTACCCGTGGACGCGGAACGGTTGTGGACGTCCGGGCAACTCCTGCAGGTAAATTCATCATCGGCGTGGAGGACCCTAGCGGTGAAGTGACCTATTTCACCGAGAAGGCAGTCCGGCCGAGCACGCGTAACCCCACATAACTCCGTTCAATGCGGGCACTCTATTAGACTTAGGGAGTGCCCGCCTCGGTGTACCGGGTCACGGTCGCGTCAGCCCTACGCACTGCCCTACGTGTGAGGATGAGGCCATGTCAGGCGAGATCGCGGTCCCCCTTCTGCCCTGCCGATCCATCGATGAGATCGCTGACTTCTACCAGATGCTCGGGTTCGAACGCACTTACTGGCAGACCAAGCCCTACCCTTGCGTCGGTCTCCGGCGCGAAGACCTCCAGCTGCAGTTCTTCGGACTGGACGGCTTCGACCCGGAGACGTCGTACGGATCATGCGTAGTCCTGGTCGAGGACACCATGGCGCTCTACGAGGCCTTCGCCGCCAGCATGCGCCGTACGCACGGCAAGGTGCTGGTCTCCGGCATCCCGCGGATGACCAGGCCACGCAAGCGGAAGAACACCGGCAACGCCTCCGGCTTCTCGGTCGTCGACCCCGGCGGCAACTGGATCCGGTTCTTCCACAACACTGAAGCCGCTGACGACAGCGTCAACGAACCGTCCAGCCAACTTGCGAAGGCCACGCAGAATGCGGTCGTACTGGGCGACTCCAAGGGTGACACGCGGCAGGCCGCCCGAATCCTGGACAGCACGCTGACCAGGCACCGCGCGACGGCCCCGGTCACCGACTTGGTCGAGGCGCTGGTCTACCGCGCCGAGCTCGCACTGCGGCTCGGCGACAGCCCACAGGCCGGCGCACTGCTTGAGGAGGTCGCAACCGCCGAACTCACCGGCGAGCAGCGCATGAGCCTAAGTGAAGTGCTGGCGAACGCAGCCGATCTGGAGCAGGCGCGGAGCGCGGATAACTGAGCGGACTATCCGCAAGCCGACTTGGTCTCAGCGGTCAGGAAACTCTTCCAGGCCGTCGACCCGAGGATTTCCGAAGCCAACAAAATGGAAAGCACCCACGTTTATCCATCGAGGCAATATTGGGGCCGTACGCTTACTGGCCGCTCACCGGTGCAGTCCCGAGCCCATAGCGAGGCTGATTTTCCGGCCAGCCTCTTTCAGTGCCGCCACGAGCCCAGCCACTTCGCTCGGGTTGAAACCTGAACGAGGGGCCGGAAAGCAAAGACCTCTCTGACGAGGGGTGATGCCGTGCCCGAGGTGGGACTCGAACGCGATTCCTGGCCTTGTCATTGCTGGGATCCCGCGGAAACCTGCGAAATCCGGGCCAGTCTGACGGCTGTACAGGCCAGTCCGGGGCGGAAAGTGTGGACATTGATGCTCCTATTGTTGTCAACGGCTGTTGTGCCACGCGGCCGCGCAGGTTACCGTGGCCGCCGCTCCGGCCTCAAGGGTCGCTCCTGCGATCG
>NZ_JBIVGX010000012.1:0-155671 GCF_044748905.1 Paenarthrobacter sp. NPDC089714 | reverse complement strand
CTTCCTCACGGAAAGCAGCATCATATTTTCTTCTGGGCCCGGTCATCTGAAGTCGATCTCCCATCAACCTGTCTCAGAAAACCATACGACCGCAGGGAAGGGGGCGATTCGGTGAGAGAGGACTGGTGGGAAGGGGGCGATTCGGTGAGAGAGGGCTGGTGGGAAGGGGCGATTCGGTGAGAGAGGGTTGGGGGAGGGGGGCGATTCCGTGAGAGAGGGCTGGTGGGAAGGGGCGATTCGGTGAGAGAGGGTTGGTGGGAAGGGGCGATTCGGTGAGAGAGGGTTGGGGGGAAGGGGCGATTCGGTGAGAGAGGGCTGGTGGAGGGGGTCAGGTGTTGCGGGTCAGGATCCAGGTGTTGGTGCCGTCCTGGCGTTCGAACGTCACCGTGGTCACCAAGGCCTCGATGAGCGCGAGCCCACGTCCCGATTCCGCCTCCGAATCGGGCATGGAGGCCTGCATATCGTCGGCGAACGGCTCCCGGGCATGATGGGCGCTGACCCGGGCAACCAGCCGGGCCGGCCACACGCCGATCTCCACGTCGATTTCCACGGGCTCCTCGGCAACGGGCTCGGCATGTTGCACGATGTTCGCAGCCGATTCGATCACGGCGGTAGCGAACGTCATCCGGTCCATGTCCGGCACGAAGGACGCATCGTCCCACAGGGCATCGAGTTCGTTGTGGATGGCCTCGATTGCTTCGTCGTTGGACGGACCGTGGTACCCCCGGCGGGCAATGACGTCACTCATCGCCGAACGCTTCCTCGGCGGTGGGGTAGGCCGTGAGGACCCGGTCCATGTTGGTCAGCTCCAGCACCATCTTCACCTGGGGCTGGACGGCGGCGATGCGCAGGTCCCCGCCGGCCTGGCGTGCGGCCTTGAGGCAACCGATCAAGGCTCCGAGGCCCGACGAATCCATGAAATCGGTCTCGGCCAGGTTGACCACCACACGGCTTGATCCGGCTGCGACAACCTCGTTGACCACTTCGCGGAGCTTCGGCGCGGCCACCATGTTCAGGCGGCCAACACCCTTCACTTCCGCGTAGTTGTTTTTGACCTCATAGCTGAACTGCATCGCCATTCCTCTCCTCGGGGCTTCCGGGCCCAACGGACCCAACATCTTCGGGGACGAATCCCTTGTACAAAACTGCCTTCAACAGCACGCTCAGGACCACCAGGTCGAAGGCCACCCAGGCCACGTTGACCAGTGTTCCCAGCGGCTCCGAGAGTCCGGTCAGGAGCCGGGCAACGCCAACCACCAGCGCCACTGCCAGCAGCACGGCCACAATGATCTGCGGCCGGATGAGGCTCCAACTCGGTCCGCCGCTCTGGCGTGCCTTCGGGGTGACCGCAAACCCAAGGGGACGCCCGAACCAGACGTTGCGTGCCGCCGTCGTACATGACTTGATCCAGGTGGGGAACAGCGCGAGGCTGTACTGCTGGCCGCGCCAGGTGGGGATGCCGTGTCCGGCCACCAGGAAGAGCAGTTGGTTCACCACCATGAACGGGATGAAGCGGACGAAGAAGTCGAAGCTGAGGCTGCTTACAGGCAGGATGCCGAGTGTCAGGTAGATGATGGGCGCGGCGAAGTAGACCACGGCTGCGAAGCCGCTCAGGTAGCTCCACATGGTGGAGAAGTACATGAGCCGCTGGCCCCATGTGAGGTTGCGTTGCACCAGCGGGTTTTCCCGGAGGAGGACCTGCATGGTGCCCTGGGCCCAACGCAGGCGCTGGGTGAGCATGGTCTTGAGGTCTTCCGGGGCCAGCCCGTTGGCGAGGATCTCGTGGTGGTACACGCTCTTCCAGCCCAGTCCATGCAGGCGCATTGCGGTGGCCATGTCTTCCGTGACGGAGATGGTGGCCAGCGGCATGATGGGCTGTGCTTCGTCGGTGCGTTCAACGGAGATGGCGTCGAGGACCGCGTGGACGGATTCCAGCGCACCCAGCGGTGACCAGTCGCGCCCGGACATACGGTCGACGGCGTCACTCGCCACGGTGGTCACGCCGCCTTCGCCGACGTGCGCGAGTTCCATCGCGGCGATTTCCTCAAGGTCGGCCTGCAGCGCGGAGAAGTCCGCGGCCACGAGCGTCCGAACGGCCTCATCCACCTTGCGGCGCACGCGGTACGTGATCTCGCTGAGGGATACGCGGGCTTCGAGTTCCTGTTGGGCGGTGTTGGTTGCGGCCTCCACCTCGTTCAGCATCTGCTCCACCAGCGGGTTCCCGGCCTCGGGGGAGCGGCGGGCCTTCTTGATGGCCTGCTTGGAGGCCGCGAGTGCACGCTTGATGCTTTGCTCGGTGGCTTTCACGTAGCCCACCAGGCCCAGCTGCATGAGGGCTTCGCGGCGCAGGATGGCGTTGGAGCCGCAGAAGAACGCGGCGTTCCAGCCGTCCTTGCCTTGCTGGATGGGTCCGTAGAACAGGGGAGCCTGGCTGCCCAGCGGATCGTCGGCAGGGACGTTGATGAAGTACTGGGGTGTCTGGACCAAGGCAACGCGATCGTCGTTGAAGTACCCCAGCGTCTTGTCCAGGATGTCCGGCTCGGGGATCTGGTCGGCGTCGAGAATCAGCAGGTACTCGCCCGAGGTGAGCATGAGCGCGTTGTTCAGGTTCCCGGCTTTGGCGTGGCGCGGCATGTCCGGTGTCCAGTCGGCGGTGCGCGTGACGTAACCGATCCCGTTGGCTTCGGCGAGTTCGCGCATCTCTGGCCGGTTGCCGTCGTCGAGAATCCAGGTGCTGTGCGGCCAGCGGATCTCCTTGGCCGCCAATGCCGTGGTCATCACCAGGTCGAACGGCTCGTTGTATGTGGTGATGAAGACGTCCACGGTGGCATCAGCCGGGGCAGGGGGAGGCGGCTTGCGGATCTTGAGGTTCCACACGGTCAACCCGAACAGCATCACGTCAATGAGGCTGTACGTCTCGGCGATGACCAGCGGAACGGCGATCCACCACGCCTCCCAGTTCAGCGAGGCCAGCCACCGCCAAGCGACGTAGTTCACGCCGAGGATAACGGTGAGGACAACGATCAAACGAGTCCAGAAACGAGTCACGATCCCCCTTTGGTGGCTTACTGACCGGTTGGTTTCCGTCGAACCACGACGGCGGTCACGTCGTCTTCCGCCGTGGCGGCCGGTGCCAGTTCCAGAAGGGTGGCACAGATTTCCTCCGAGCTTCCCGCGTTGCGGGCTGACTTCTCCACGTTCCGGATGAAGTCCTCCAGCGAAGCGTGGGCGTCCAGGATTCCGTCGCTGACGATCACCAGCGAGTCGCCTGGCTCCAGGGTGAGTTGGGCTGCGGGCCAGACCTCGTCTTCGAGGATTCCCACGGGCGGACCCGCTGAAACCAGCCGGCGGGCGGCACCCTCGGCGGGGATGTGCAGCCCAAGCCCATGACCGGCGTCGATATAGCTGAGCCGACCGGAAGCGCTGTCCAGCCGCGCGTGGAACATGGTCACGAACGAGCCCGACTGGTCCAGGTCCGAGGCGATGGTGGCCCCCGCGGAGGCGAAAGCCGCGTCGATCGCTGGGTTGTCGGCCACGGAGCGCATCACTGCCCGTACCGTAGCGGCGATGAGCGCAGCGCCCATGCCTTTGCCCATGGCGTCGGCGAACGTGAGATGCATGCCGTCGGCGGTTTGGTACCAGTCGTAGAAGTCCCCACCCACGCTGCGCGACGGGCGGAAGGACCCGGCGACGTCGTAATCGTCCAGCCGCACCTTCTCTTGCGGCAGGAGGCTCTTTTGTACGACGGCGGCGCGCGCGAGTTCGTCGCTTTGGCGCGGGTCTTCCGTAGGCTGGGCGGGCGTGCGTGCGCGGCGGAAAAGGGCCCTGATGCGGGCCTGGAGTTCCTTGGGGCTGAAGGGCTTGGTGAGGTAGTCGTCGGCGCCGGTGTCCAGGCCTGTGAGGCGGTCCAGTTCGTCGGCGCGGGCGGTGAGCATCAGGACGTAGGCATCGGAGAATTCACGGACCCTGCGGCACACTTCCATGCCGTCGATGTCCGGGAGGTTGATGTCCAGCGTGATCAGCTCGGCGTTGGTGTTTTTCACGGCCTCGACGCCGGTCAATCCGTCCGGGGCTTCGGTGACAATGAAGTCGAGTTGTTCGAGGACCACCACGAGGAGGCCACGGATGTCTTCGTCATCTTCGACGACAACGGCATGGCGTTGGGGCGAGGTTGAGACCATGGCTCCATTAACTAATGTCCAAGGGGTTTTGTCACGTTTAGTCAACCAACATGAACGCCCGCTCACATTGCGCGAGCGGGCGTTACAAATGTTGTTCAGTTAGGTGAGAGAGGGATCTCCAGGGAGGGCGGTTCCGTGAGAGAGGGTTCCCCAGGGAGGGCGGTTCGGTGAGAGAGGGTTCCCCAGGGAGGGCGGTTCCGTGAGAGAGGGTTAGACGCCGAGTTCTTCGCGGAGCGCCTGGACGTGGCCCTGGGCGCTGACCTGGTACTGGGTGAGCTTGACCTTGCCTTCGCCGTCCAGGACGACGGTGGAGCGGACCAGGCCCTCGACGATCTCGCCGTTGACCAGCTTTTCGCCCCAGGCACCGTAGGCAAGGGCCACAGCGTGGTCCTCGTCCGAGAGCAGCGGAAACGTCAGGGCGAAGTCGCCAGTGAAGGAGGCCAGTGCCTCGGGAGCGTCCGGGGAGATGCCCAGGACTTCGTAGCCCTTGCCCTGGAGGGAGGCCAGGTTGTCACGGAAGTCGCAGGCTTCCGTGGTGCAGCCGGGGGTGGCGGCCTGCGGGTAGAAGTACACAATCACGTTGCGTCCGCGGTAGTCGGACAGCGAGACCTTGGTGCCGTCGGCGTCGAGAAGCGCGAAATCAGGTGCTTGCGTTCCGACGAGGAGTTTCTGGGTCATGGCGATCCTTTACGTTCAACCGGTGTGCACCGGCGTTTGGTCATACAAAAAAGCGGAATCGAGATGTAGAACAGCAAAATCAGATGCTGTATTCCGCGGGTCCGCGCACCGTGGCATAAGGGCCGGGCACGAACTGGTAGCCACCACCACGAACGGTGGAGACGGTGTAGCGGGCATTGCCAAGCTTGCGCCGCACTCTTCCAACATAAACGTCGATCGAGCGGAAAGCCGCGCCCGGGAGGTCAAATGACTCCAGGAAGCGTTGCAATTCTTCACGTGAAATAGCCCGGGAGCAGTTCACCACGAGGTAGCGCAACAGCTTGTATTCCATGCCGGTAAAGGCAACCGGCTCACCGTCCAGCAGGACTACTTCAGCGGCGAGGTCGATTGCAAGCTGGCTGCGCCGGGCGGCCAACGTTACGGGCTCGACGGCGGTGCTGCCGCTGGCTTCGCTTGCTTCCGAATCGTCGGCGAGGGCGTCCGCGAGCGAGACGGAACGTGATCCGGAAAGGTGGTTACCGGCGTCGGCGGTTTCCTGCGGAGTGCCGCCCCAGGAAGTGCCGCCGACGCCGGAGTGCTCTGCTCCGGGGGCGGGCCAGATGCGGACTTCCGCCTCCGGAGCAAGTTTCATGGCCCGGGCAAGCACAAGGCGTGCTGCCCGTTCCCAGATTTCGGGGTCCACGGGGTCGCCCTCGGCCGGGTTGACCCAAAGGGCCAGGCCGTGGGCGGTGAGAGCCGGGGAGGTGAGTCCCTGTGGTGTGGGGCCCTGCCGCCGCGCGGCCCCGGGACGTGCTTGGCGTCCCGGGAACCGTGCCGGCGGTGGACCGTAGGCATTGACTGCCATGGCGGTGGGTCCTAAACGTTACCGCGGCGGATCAGCTTGCCGCCGGGGTTCTGGAAGTCGATTTCCGAGCCCCGCAGGTAGGTCTTGCGGACGACGCCGGAGAGCGGGCGGCCGTCGTAGGGGGTGATCGGGTTCTTATGCTTGAGCTTCTTGACGTCCACCACATAGGCGTCGTCGTGGGCGAAGATCGAGAAGTCGGCGTCGTATCCCAAAGCTAGCTGGCCCTTGTTGTGCAGGCGGGCCAGGGCGGCGGGCTTCTCCGACATCCAGGCAACAACCTGCTCCAGGGAGATGCCGCGGTGGCGTGCTTCGGTCCAGATCAGGGACAGGCCCAGCTGGAGGGAGGAAACGCCGCCCCAGGCAACAGCGAAGTCACCGTTTTCCAGATCCTTCAGATCCAGTGTGGAGGGGGAGTGGTCCGAGACGATGCAGTCGATGGTGCCGTCCTGCAGGCCCTTCCACAGGAGCTCGCGGTTGGAGGCTTCGCGGATGGGCGGGCAGCACTTGTAGGCCGTGGCGCCGTCCGGGATTTCCTCGGCCATGAGCGTCAGGTAGTGCGGGCACGTCTCAACGGTGAGGTTGACGCCGTCGCGCTTTGCCGAAGCGATCATGGGCAGCGCGTCCGAGGAGGAGAGGTGCAGGATGTGGGCGCGGGCGCCGGTCCAGCGGGCACGTTCGATCACCTCGGCGATGGCCTTGTTCTCGGCGCCACGCGGGCGGGAGGCGAGGAAGGTCTCGTAGTGGTCGCCACCGGGGTGCGGGGCGCGGTCGATTGCATGGGAGTCCTCGGCGTGGACGATCATGAGGGAGTCGAAGGACTTCAGTTCCTTCATGTCCTCTTCCATCTCGTCCGCGTCCAGGTGCGGGAACTCGTCCACGCCGGAGTGGAGGAGGAAGCACTTGAAGCCGAAGACGCCCTCGTCGTGCAGCGGGCGGAGGTCGGACTTGTTGCCGGGGATGGCACCGCCCCAGAATCCGACGTCAACGAACGCCTGGTCCTTGGCTACGACGCGCTTCTGCTCCAGGCCGTCCACGCTGGTGGTGGGCGGGATGCTGTTGAGTGGCATGTCGATGATGGTGGTGACACCGCCGGCTGCGGCTGAACGGGTGGCCGATGCGAAGCCTTCCCATTCGGTGCGGCCGGGCTCGTTGACGTGGACGTGGGTGTCCACGAGGCCGGGGATCAGGGTCTCGTCGTCGGCGAGGTGGATGACCTCTGTACCCGTCAGGCCGTTGCCCAGGGGCTCAATGGCGACGATGACGCCGTCGCGGATGCCAACCTCGCGGGGTGCGATGCCGGCCGTGGTGAGGATGCGCTGGCCCCGGATAACGAGGTCATAGGCGCCGAATGCTTCAGACATTGAGGTACTCCTTGTTTTCGGTCCGTTCTGCCAGGTACACGCCTATGTGCTTTCCTAATTGTTCAAGCAACGGACCTGCTTCAGCGATACATTTCTGGACATCTTCTTCCAGGTCCGTCAAAGCGTGGACCGTGTGGAATCCGGCATCCGTGAGTTGTTCCCGGCTCAGGGTACTCCGGCCGCACACTGCGATCACGGGTACCCCGGCTATTGATGCCGCCCGGCTGACGCCCATCGGCGTCTTGCCCAGGAGGCTCTGTTCGTCCAGGCTGCCCTCGCCGGTGATCACCAGGTCGGCGCCCTTCAGTTTTTGTTCGAGTTCAGTGAATTCAAGTACGACGTCGATACCCGGCCGCCGCTCTGCCTTCAGTGCCGCGATGGCAATGTAGCCAACGCCGCCGGCAGCGCCTGCGCCCGGTGCCTTGGCTGCATATTTGGCGTCCGGTCCGGTGGCTGCTGCGAGGACGTCGACGAAGTTTTGTAGTGCCCTGTCCAGTTCGGCGACGTCGTCCGGCGTCGCGCCTTTTTGCGGGCCGAAGATGGCTGGGGCTCCGCTGGCCCCCAAAAGGGGATTGTCGACGTCGGACGCCAACACGAACTCTGTTGCCTCGATGCGGACATCGAAGTTGGCGAAGTCGATGCTCTTCAGCTGGGCGAGGGCGGCACCGCCGCCGGGGAGCTCGTTGCCGTTCCCATCGAGGAAGACGGCACCGAGGCCCTGCAGGACTCCGGCGCCGGCATCGGTGTTGGCGCTGCCTCCAACGCCAAGGATGATCTTGCGGCAGCCGAGGTCCAGGGCGGCGCGGATGAGTTCGCCCGTGCCGATGCTGGTGGCCGTCTTCGCGGTTTCGCTCGTGGGGCCTTCCGGGAGGAGGGCCAAACCGGAAGCGGCTGCCATTTCGATCACGGCTTCCGTGTTTTTGACTGCGAAGTCCGCTTTGACAGCTTGGCCGAGCGGGCCGGTGACCGTGGTGGTCCGGCGGGTGAAGCCGGAGCCGATGGCGGCGTCGATGGTTCCTTCGCCGCCGTCGGCCACCGGAATGCGTGTTGTCTCGATGCCGCTGGTGCCGAAGCCGGCGAGCAGACCTGTTGCCAGGTGCTCGGCGACCTCGGGCGCGGACAGCGAGCCCTTGAATTTGTCCGGGGCGATGACCACACGCATTCCGGTGCCTCCTTTAGTGTGTTTCGTTTGGCCGTGGCGGCCTTTGGGCCGTTTGCGGCCGTGTGCGGCTGTTAGGCCTTGGCCAGGATCGCCGTGGGGGCGTCCGCAGCCGTCTCGGCCAGCTCTTCGAACTCGTTCACGCCGTTGATCTCAACGCCCATGGAGATGTTGGTGATCTTTTCCAGGATCACTTCAACAACCACGGGAACCTTGAACTCGCCCATAAGTGCCTTGGCCTTGTCGAATGCGGCAGGCATGTCGTTCGGGTTCTCAACGCGGATGGCCTTGCAGCCCAAGCCCTCGGCAACCTTGATGTGGTCAACGCCGTAGCCGTTGGTCTCCGGGCTGTTGATGTTCTCGAAGGCCAGGGAAACGTTCTGCTCCATGTTGAAGCCGCGCTGGCTCTGACGGATCAGGCCCAGATAGCTGTTGTTCACCACAACGTGGATGTAGGGCAGGTTGAACTGTGCGCCCACGGCCAGTTCCTCGATCATGAACTGGAAATCGTAGTCACCGGACAGGGCCACAACGGTGGCGTCCGGGGTGCCACGAACCACGCCGAGTGCTGCCGGAGCGGTCCAGCCCAGCGGGCCGGCCTGGCCTGCGTTGATCCACTTGCGGGCACCGAACACGTGCAGCATCTGCGCGCCGGCGATCTGCGACAGACCGATGGTGGACACGTAGGTGGTGTCGCGGCCGAAAGCCTTGTTCATCTCCTGGTACACGCGCTGCGGCTTGATGGGCACGTTGTCGAAGTTGGTCTTGCGGTGCAGGGAGCCCTTGCGCTCCTGGCACTCGGCAACCCAGCCCGAGTAGTCCGGCAGGGTCTTTGCTGCCTGGCGTTCGCGGGCCAGCTCCAGCAGACCGTCCAGCGCCGCACCGGCGTCGGACGCAATGCCCAAGTCCGGCGAGAAAACGCGACCGATCTGCGTCGGCTCGATGTCGATGTGAACGAACTTGCGGCCGGCCGTGTAGGTTTCCAGGCCACCGGTGTGGCGGTTGGCCCAACGGTTGCCGATGCCGATCACGAAGTCGCTCTGCAGGAACGTCTCGTTGCCGTAGCGGTGCGAGGTCTGCAGGCCAACCATGCCGGCCATCAGCTGGTGGTCGTCCGGGATGGCGCCCCAGCCCATCAGCGTGGGGATCACCGGAACGTTCAGGATCTCGGCCAGTTCAACCAGCTGAGCCGAAGCACCGGCGTTGATGATGCCGCCACCAGCAACGATCAGCGGGTGCTGGGCTGCGGTCAGCATGTCCAGGGCCTTTTCCAACTGCTTGCGGGAAGCCTTGGGCTTCTCTACGGGCAGGGGCTCGTAGGCGTCGATGTCGAACTCGATCTCGGCCATCTGAACATCGATGGGCAGGTCCAGCAGAACCGGGCCCGGACGACCCGAACGCATTACCTGGAAGGCCTTCTGGAAAGCACCGGGAACCTGGCCCGGTTCCAGGATGGTCATGGCGAACTTGGTGACCGGCTTGGCGATGGACTCGATGTCCACAGCCTGGAAGTCTTCCTTGTGCAGCTTGGCAACAGGTGCCTGGCCGGTGATGCAGAGCATGGGGATCGAGTCGGCCTGGGCTGCGTACAGGCCGGTGATCATGTCCGTGCCGGCGGGGCCCGAGGTGCCGATGCAGATGCCGATGTTGCCATCAGCTGCGCGGCTGTAGCCGTCGGCCATGTGGCTGGCGCCTTCAACGTGGCGGGCCAGCGTGTGGCGGATGCCGCCGTGGGCACGCATTGCCGAGTAGAAGGGGTTGATTGCTGCGCCTGGCAGGCCGAACGCCTCGGTGGCGCCTTCCTTTTCCAGGATGGCGACTGCCGCGTCAACGGTGCGCATCTTAGCCATGGTGTACTCCTTGAAATCTTGGGTTCGCCCCGCGTTGGGGGCGGAAAAAGGGTGTGGTGAGGGAGCCGCCGTCGTTATTTAGGTACGACGGCGGGTTCCCTTGCTGTGTTGTCTAAGTGCCCTTTGGGGCCGCTGGGTTAGTTGCGGCCGCTGAGCTGGAGGACCTGCTTGAAGAGGCCCGAGTGGTCCAGTCCGCCGTCGCCCTGGTTGACGGTTGCGGCGACGAGCTGGGCGACGACGGCGCCGAGCGGGACGGAGACGTTGGCTTCGCGGGCTGCGGAGGTGACGATGCCCAGGTCCTTGTGGTGGAGGGCGAGGCGGAAGCCGGGGTCGAAGTTGCGGTCGAGCATCTTCTGACCCTTCTGGTCCAGGACCTTGGAGCCGGCCAAGCCGCCGCCGAGAACCTTGAGTGCTGCGTCGGTGTCGACGCCGTAGGCCTCAAGGAAGGCGATGGCCTCGCCGAGGACCTGGATGTTGACCGCGACGATCAGCTGGTTGGCTGCCTTGACGGTCTGGCCGGAGCCGGAGGGGCCGACGTGGACGATGGTCTTGCCCACTGCGTTGAGGACTTCCTGTGCTGCCTCGAAGTCTGCCGCTTCGCCACCGACCATGATGGACAGGACGGCGTCGATGGCGCCCTGTTCGCCACCGGACACGGGAGCGTCGAGCGGGCGGAGGCCGGCTGTCTTTGCCTCGTCTGCCAGGCGCTTGGCGACGTCCGGGCGGATGCTGGAAGCGTCGATCCACAAGGTGCCCTGCTTGGCGTTGGCGAAGACGCCATCCTTGCCGCTGACTACACCCTCAACATCGGGGGAGTCCGGCACCATGGTGATGACGACGTCGGCGTCCTTGACTGCATCCGCGATGGAGCTGGCGCCCTGGCCGCCTTCGGAGACGAGCTTGTCGATCTTGTCCTGGCTGCGGTTGAAACCGGTGACCGTGTGGCCGGCCTTGACGAGGTTGATGGCCATGGGCAAGCCCATGATTCCGAGTCCGATGACTGCAACGTTGCTCATTGTGGTTCTCTTTCTGGGGAAGTCTGTGTGTTTTGCGGGAAGCCCCGTGTTTTAACTCAGGTGTGCTTACCCAACTAGGTCGCATTTGTGCGCGTTTTGAGCGTCCAAAACGCGCTCTGCTGCTACTTAGTTGTGTTCGCGGTGCTTAGTTGGCGTTGGCGCGCTGGCGGATGGCCCAGCTGAAAGCCGATTCCTGCGGTTCCTTGTACTCGAGGCCGATGTAGCCTTCGTAGCCGAGTTCGCGGCTGCGGGCGATCCATTCGCCGAGGGGGAGGTTGCCGGTGCCGGGGGCGCCGCGGCCCGGGTTGTCGGCGATCTGGATGTGGCCGAAGTCCTTGGCGTGGTTCTCGATGACGGATTCGACGTCGTCGCCGTTGACTGCAAGGTGGTAGAAGTCGGCGAGGAGCTTGACGTTCTGGGCACCGGACTCTGCCTTAACGCGGGCGATGACCTTCAGTGCGTCTTCGGCCGTGAGGAGCGGGTACTTGGGTGCGCCGCTGACTGGTTCGAGGAGGACGGTGCCGCCGATGCGTGCGACGCCGGCCGCTGCGGTTGCGAGGTTCTCGGCACCGATGGCGTCCTGCTTCTCGGCCGATTCGCCGTCGACGCGGTTGCCGTAAAGGGCGTTGAAGGCCTTGCAGCCCAGGCGCTCACCGATGCCGGCGACAACGTCGATGTTGTCCTGGAATTCGGTGGAGCGTGCGGGCCAGGAAACCAGGCCGCGGTCGCCGCCAGGCATGTTGCCGGCGTTGAAGTTCAGGCCCGTGAGCTGAACGCCGGCGTCTTTGATGGCGGTTTCGAACTCGTTGATTTGTACGTCGGTGGGGACAGAGGTTTCGAAGGGCCACCAGAACTCGACGGCGTCAAAACCGGCTGCCTTCGCGGCGGCGGGGCGCTCGAGCAAGGGCAGTTCCGTCAGGAGGATGGAGCAGTTCACTGTGTACGTCATCGTAGGTCCTTCCGAGGAGGGGCTTTGATCTATCTTCCGTTGTGCTTCGGCTTGGCCTTGGTGCTTGGCCTCAGTTTCCGCTTTGTGGAATTTAGATTCTGCTTTATGAAAAGTTTAGAGAAGGTGGGGATGCGAGTCAAGGGGATGGGTTGGGAAGTGGGGGTTTGGGATACGAGATGCGTCCCCCTCGAAGGTGGACGAGAGGGGAAAGCTGCCGGCCACCGAAAGGCAAGGCAAGTTTGGCGGCCTTCATTCATCTGAATTGAGACTGAACACCGTAGTTGGGTCGGAAACCCGTGGGGGCGATGAGATCGCAGATGTCGAGGATGGGGTGGGATAGGTCGGTGACCTGCTGCGCATTTCTCGAAGATATTCAACCGGGTCACGTGGTTGGTCATCAACTGGTAGACCCACGATAACTGTGGTGCTGTCTGATAAATCGTTGTGGCGGGCCGCGGTCCTCTGGTGTATGGGCAGGTTCCTGATACGTCTGAAATGCTCCAGGCAACCAAATGGATTCAATTTGTCAGCGCTGGTCGAAAAGTGAGCCGTTTCGTGGGTTGAAAACTGAGCCACGTTGACGTGGATATTCTCCCGTATTTTCCGGTCTTGTCGAGGGCAGCGAGTCCGTTTGTGTGTGTTTGAGCCGGTAGCTGGAGCCTTTGAGCGTGATGACTTCGGCGTGGTGAACGATCCTGTCGATCATTGCTGAGGCCACGACCTGGTCTCCGAACACATCACCCCATCGGGCGAAGGGCAGGTTCGAGGTCAGGATCAGGGAAGCGTGTTCGTAGCGTGAGGAAACGAGCTGGAAGAACAGGTTCGCGGCGTCTTGCTCGAACGGGATGTAGCCAACCTCGTCCACGATGATCAGCCCGTAGCGACGCAGCCTGACCAACTCCTGCGGCAACCGCCCGTTCTGGTGCGCGGTTTGGAGCCGGGCGACCCAGTCGATAGCGGTAGCGAACAAGACCCGGTGACCCAGTTGCGCGGCGCGCAGTCCGAGCCCGGTCGCGAGGTGGGTTTTCCCGGTGCCGGGCGGGCCGAGCAGGACGATGTTGGATGCCTCGGTCAGGAACGCCCCGGTCGCCAGGTGGGCGATCGTGTCCCGTTTGAGGCCTGGCTGGTGGTCGAAGCTGAAGTCTTCCAACGATTTACGGGCCGGGAACCCCGCGGCCCTGGTACGGGCTTCGGCTCCGGAGGCTTCGCGGGCGGCGACTTCCCGGGAAAGGACCGCGGCGAGGTATTCCTCATGGGTCCAGCCGGCCTCTCGTGCCTGCTCGGCGAGGCGGGTGGCCGCTTCCCTGATGCGAGGTGCTTTCATGGCCCGGGAGTAGTACTCGATTTGGCCGACGGTTTCCTTGGTCCCGGACATCAGGCGACCTGCCCGTCATCAATGACGATCCCGAACGCGCGATCATAGTCAGCCAAGTCCCGCAGCCCTGCAGTGTCCGCAGCGGGGGCGGGGTTTTGGAAGGCTTTCCGCAGGGTCCGGGCAGCCTCGACGTGGTCCGGGTCGGTGATCGTCAAGCCCGTGCCCCAGGACCGGGCATGATCGCCGACGCTTCTGCCGTCCAGGCTGATGCGGACCGTGTCCAGGTCTGCGGTGATCTCGACGAACCTGCCGATGGCCTGCGGGTGGACGGAGTAGTCATTCGATCCCACCCGGACGTAGTAATCCCGTGGAAGCCTGATCCTCGCCGCGAACCCTGTCACGGGCGGAACCGGAGGCAGTGCCAGCATCCCCGCCTTGTCCTGGTCAAGCAGTTCCGTGGGCCGGGCCCCGGTCCGTCGGACCAGCCGGGCGTTGGCTCTGGGCAGCCACTGGCCGAGCTGGGTGTTGAAATCCTCCGGGGAAACGAAAGACCGACCCGGCAGGAAGGATGTTTCGAAAAACCCGTTGGCCCGTTCCACCACACCCTTGGACTCCGGGTCGTAGGGCTTGACCTGCACAATCTTCGTCGCGAGGACCCCCGGCAAACGCTGACACCCCGGCCGCGAAACTGTTCCGGCGACCGATGCCGGTTTCGTTATCCCAGACCAGCCGCCGCGGAACAGCGCCCAAACCACCAAGGAGCTCCCACATGCCAGCGAGCAGATCCCCGGTCATGCGCGACGGAATCATCCGCGCCATGATGAACCGCGAATGCGAGGACACCATCACCAACACCGGCAGGATCCGCGGCTTCCCGGACCCGACCGGGATCCGCACCTCCGGGAACCACAGATCGCACTGGGCCTGCTCGCCCGGTTCGTAACTGATCCGATCCGCGGGATCCGGCGGTGCGTACTCCGGCCGGATCCGGGCCACGTTTTCCCTGAACCAAGCCGGAGAACCGGTCCACCCCACCCGCTCCGCCACTACCGTGGCCGGCATCCGCGGATTCTCTTTCAGCAACGCCCGGATAGCCGGCTCGACGGCTTTGATCCCGGAATCCTGCGGCGCGCGCACATACACCGGCGGTCCCTCGGCACTGACAGCCTTCGCAACCGTGTTTCTTGAGATACCCAGCCGCGCTGCTATCGACCTCATCGACTCACCCTCGGCAAGATGCAACCGCCGAATAAGCGCCCAATCCTCCACAGTGATCACCCACCCAATCGTTTGGAACGAGTGGCTCAGTTTTCAACCGTCACAATGGCTCACTTTTCGACCGTCACCGACACAATTCGTGATCAAGCTCAAGAGCAGCCTGGACGTCCAATCGTATTGCTGCTGTTTCAAATCCATGCTTTGCGAGCTGCTGCATCCGCTTTGCGAAGACCTCGGCGTTCATCTTGTGAGGTGGGGTGCGTTTTCCGGCAGGCTTATCTTGAAGTGGAGTGTTCCATCTCGTTTGGGGCCCAGGGACTGTTCTGGCGGCCGCAGACGTCCAGGCGGCGATGGCAACGATCAACGACGTTGCCAGATACCCGATGCTGATCGACATCGCGAACACCAAAACTGTCACCCGCCAGGCCAAAGCTGTTTCAGCGTCCGGTGCGCAGCCTCGCGAATTGCGCTGCTCGGCTTGAGCCCGGTAAGCCGTGTCATCGCCAACCTTGCAAATGGCGCGTCGAACCCTGCCCTGTCCGACCCGCTTTTTGCATCGCGGGACGCTATGGGCAATCTCCAGGCCAGCCATTGCTGCACGTCAGCATCAATACGAGTCCTAGGACTGGTACAGGAATCCCGACCAAACCCAAAAGCTTGCGGCGCCCGAGCTGGGAGACTGAGGCGGCCCAGACCGTGACTTCGTCTTTTACGAGACATCGAACGACGTCCGGGTCCTGCGAAGCTTGTGGCAGTCCGCCCACGACCGTTCGCGACGTCCGCAGGGTCAAAGGTCACGTACAAGGCGAACCTCACCGGTTACTGCGACAAAAGGCGGACCAGTTGCTTTATTGGTCGGTTGTGGCCGTTAGCTCGGCTGGACCAACAATTAGCCGATCGTTCTGTGAAAGTGTTAGCACAATCCGATCGCTCAAGTCCGCCACAATCTCGGGAGGTAGCTCGTTATCAACTACTAGAATCTGAAGTAGGTCACTGTAGGAGTCGGAGACCTCAGCGAAAAGCCGGTACATGTCAAGAACACGTTCACCGTCCAGGCCCTCCTTCCCTGAATTGGCCGATACTCCATCCAGAACGACAAATCCTGGTAGCGCGAGCCCTCTGTCGATTGCGACCGTGTGATGAGCCAATGTGTGCGCCACGTTGACAATAGTCTTGAGCCCTTGGCTCGACAACTCGTCGAAGGTCCGTCCACTGACCTCAGGCAGATAGCTTGTTCTGTTGATCCGGACGGTCAACAAATCACCCAAGGTAGGGGCATTCAGGCGCTGGAGGTAGTCGAGCATCCGTGCTTCAAGAGCGGCGATGTTTTCCTCTGCCTGAGAGACTGCAACGTCGTGGGATTCAAGGTCCGCCTCAAGCTCGGCCTTCCGGTCGCGGAGTATATCAAGGCGCTCCTGCTGATTCGATTGGTGCGAGAACAGTTTCAACGAGCGCTGGAGCCAAGCAACATTTGCCTCGACCGTAGCGACTTGTGCTGCTAGAGCTTTTAGTTCGGATGCATGGCTCGACACAAATTGCTCGGTTGCGTGATCAAGCTGAACCGACAGCTTGATCAGTCGTTCGTCTCCCTCTTTACTGGCGTTGCGCAGCCGTTCGAGACTTTCTCGCCGTTCTTCAATCAGCTGTCTTGTTTCGGCGATTTGAAAAGTAACACGGTCCTGTTCGCGAAGGAGGGACTCCCTATTTGGAGCGACGTCTGGCTCAGGTTGCTCGCATAAGTAACAGATGGAAGTTTCTACACGATGTCGGTCCAGATCGTGGCCGCAGCGCGGGCAAACCATGAAATCAAAGTCAACCATCCATTCGTCTGCCACTATCGAGCGTGTAAGGCGCTTGGAAAGGCTCACCAGCTGACGTTCCAGGTCTAAGAGGTCACGAAGCTGCGCTTCGTGTTGCCGGAGCGCAGCTCTATCGGCGTCAATCTGCTTGCGTAGGTCTAGCACGCCAGCCCGCAAGGCAGCGATCTCCTCAGCCGGCTCATGTTCGAAGGCACTATGGGTGTCATGCTGGCTTTGCTGAAGAGCGACAAGCGTCTCCTGCTCGGCCTCCAAAGTATCCTCTAATTCCTCCTTGTTCCCGAACTCTGCCTCGGCCAGAAAAGATGCCACGACTTCATGCTCAGCCTCCGCTGCGCGGATGGACAGATCCACCTGACGGACCTGGGCAGAAAGTCGTGCAAGTTCCTCGTCGTATAGGCCATAAGCGATCTCAAACACCCAACGCCGTTTGTGATCACGGAACGTCTCACGGTGTCCAAAGACCTGAACGTCCAACTCATCGCCGGTGACGATGCAATAGTGCAGCCAGTCGTTGATAGTTACCGGCGTTTGGTCAAGGGTGGGTTCTTTTCTAGCGCGGGGAACAGAGACCACCGGCAAACCCAGTTGTTGCAGTACGAAGTCTCCATAACCCCCTGCGCCAGCGGCCGGCAGGCGCAGAGCTATACCTTCCACCTCTTCGGACGAATCCGCCTCTGCCACTTCAACTGGGACATCCTTAGTGGTGACCATAGGACGGTAAAGCTTCCACGGTCTGTCGCCGAGCAGGACTTCGCCCGTTAGTGCCCGCACTTGCTCCACTTCCGGTGGCATGTGCTTAGGAATGTTCCCCAAGAAGCCTCGGAGCAAGCGGACGAGTGTGGTCTTGCCTGTTGTGATGTCCCCCCGGATGAGGTTCAAACCTGGCTTAAGGTCGACTGTCCTGTTGCCTCCCACCAATTCAATCCAGTTGATTCGGAGTGTGTGCGGACTCGAGTCCGTTTCGTTTTCCTCAATTGAAGGCTCAGTCATACCAGTTCCTTGTTCCATGCTGCACCCGCTACCTCAGGGAGTTGGTAAATGATCTTTTTGAGACCTTCGCCTGAGAGGTCCAGATGCCGACGTAGTAGTTTGATGCGGCCGACAAGATCATCAAAAGCCCCATCCTCTTCAAGAGCGGTCGCAAGTCGCTGCCCTTCCATCGTGGTCCGATATCCGAGTGCATTGGTGCCTACCGCGGGGACAACTTCGACCAGCCCCCGTCCAATAAGGGAACCAAGAACAGCGAATTGGCTGGGATCCCAAGGCCCGTATCGGTAACGCACCATGCGTGATTCAAGGGGACTATCCTGCCGTTCTAGCTCAATACGGGCTGTGTCCCGGAGACCACGGCTTGCCAGTATCGTTGCCAAATGCTTCGGATAACGGAGGAGGAAATCGAGTTTGGCGAGCTTTACCCTCCCCTCCAGGCTCCGCGGTCCAGAAGTTTCCGTACTGAATCCGTTGATTAGCAGGAGAATGCGGGACTCTGCTTCGCGGCTGCTCCTATAGCGGTAAGTATCTCGCCAGCTCGTCGTTGATGCCATCGGATCTGAAGGCGTCATGAGAGGCCCCAACTAAAGCGGCACTGATCAGAGACGTTGCAAAGATGCCCCACAACCAGGCGGTGGTCGCCGCCGTAAACCTGCGCGGCGTCAGTTGCATTGACGTCAGTAGGCCGACTCATAAGGCTGTGATAGATGAACTCAGCAGGACGAGTGAGACTCGTTCCGTTCAGAGCGCTCAAGGCTAGAAGTGAATCAGCCATGGACAGGATCCTTTGGTCCAGAGCGTGGAACCCGGCCTGACCGGCATCGCCCGCGGCGAGAAAGCTAGTGGCTGCGACTTCTGCGTCGGCCCGGGCAAGCTTCGCAGCGGCGATTGTTCCTTGCTGCGCGCCTGCACGGACCAATTTCAATTCGAGTAACGAGGCTTCCCCCGAGGCGGCCCGCCTCAGTAGTTGTTCATTACTATCCGAATTAAGTGGGGGGCAAAGCGCACGAAGCTGTTCCTTCGTGAGGGATTGGGCACGGATTGGTTCCCAGTGGTTGTCCTCCTCTGGGTTTAGCCGCGCGGCTTCTACGGCGGCACGAACCGTAGGCTGCTGCACCGATGAGGATTGCGCAGCGGTTGCCGCACTGAGGAGTCTCTCATACAGGGTCTCTACCTGTGAATACGATAGTTGCGGCCAAGCGGCGCCGATCGCCTTCATTATGACGGCGTCTACAGATTCTCGAGAAGGCTGTTGGCACCGGATTTCCAGCCTACTGAGGAAGTCTTTAAGCTTGGCACCTGCCAGGCCCATTGCACGGATCTTCTGCTTGATTCGTTCAGGGGCCTTACGCGGGTCCCCAAAGAATACGACCGTGTCCGCGTCCTCAGATTGAGGCCCCTCGAGCCACACTTCAAATTTCGATATGGAGACAATCCCCGCTGCTGTTGCCGCCAGATACGACTTCACGAGAGTATTCACGGCATGTCCGGGTTTGCAGATCCTCGACGCTGTCCAAGATCCCCTGTCTCGAGTTTTAAGCTGAGCGAAACGGAGCATATTCCTTTCGACAACCACTAAGTCCTCCACGTGCTCACAGACAATAGCTATTGGGCCATTCGGAGCAAGGGTCACGAGCCAGTTCCGCACAGAAATTTTGGCCTGCCATACGAAGCGCTGAAACGTTACGGTCCCAGTGGGATCGGAAGGGAGACCTGCGAAAGCAGAAAGGGCGACAGGGTCTAAAGACGTAGAAGAAACACCAGGAACGCCCCCGCTTACGTCAGACAAAATCCCACCCCCAACCAAAAAAACTTACCGAGACAAATGTAGCCGGGAGCCGGCCAGCCCGAGAGATCCACCACGGCACTCTCTGCAAAAGGGTCTTTCTATACCCGCCTCGCAGGTGTGTCCTGCGCCAATGGGTTAGCACTAGACGCTGAGCCACTCGGAGTGTTGCAGGTGCCAGAATGCGCTGGATCGGCACGCAACCCGGCTAGGCTGATGTGGCAGTTATGGCCGTTTAAGGCCGCAACACGGACAGAGGAGCAATGTAGTGGACCCGGTGACATTGATTGTCGCGGCATTGGTGGCTGGCGCTGCGTCAGGGACGACGGATACCGTGTCGCAAGCCATAAAAGACGGCTACTCAGGGCTGAAGAATCTGCTTTCCGCCAGATTTGCCGGGGACGAGAGGGCGCTTCAGACTCTGGATGATCATGAAGACGATCCCGAGACCTACGAGAAGCCGCTCGTTAGGCATCTACGGGAATCCCGAGCTGATCAAAATGAGGAAATCCTGGAGGCCGCAGGAGCAGTTCTGAGGGCAGCGGACGAAGCGGGGGTAGCGACGAAATACCAAGTCTTGGTTTCGGGTGGCAAGGTCGGCATTGTCGGCGACCATGGACACGTCACGATGAACTAGAAGCCATTCCTTGGTTGGAGGATGCGCGTGAATAACGACAAATCACTTCCGTCTGCTGGTTCTACCGTGAACATCACAGGTGGTGCTGTAGGTGCGATCGGCGACTACAACCAGGTGGTGATGCCACGCCGGTCTCCGGCATGGCCGGTGGTTGTGGGCACCGTCCCACTCCAAGCTTCGGCATATCAGTCGAGGGAAGGAGTCGTTGAGCAAATTTCGCTGGCCGCTGGCACTGTCGTCCTGCAGCCACTCGCAGGGCAGGTACTTGCAGGGGCAGGGGGAGTAGGCAAGACACAAATTGCTGTTGGCGTATTTTCATCCAGTTCGGCAGATTTGCGGGTGTGGATCAACGCTGAGTCCCGGGAATCGGTTGTGATGGGGTTTGCTGAAGCTGCTATCAAATTGGATCTCGCCGATGTGGATCTGGGGTCCGAGCAATTGGCCAAGATACTCATCGGTTTTCTAGGTAGTACGGGTCGGCAATGGCTTGTCGTTTTGGACGATGTTCGCGCCGTCGCCGATTTAGATGGTCTGTGGCCACCGGCAAGGGGAAGCGTGATCATAACGACCCGGCGGCGGGATGCTGCTTTTTCCGGATCGGGCCGGACGGTCATCCCAGTCGGGGTTTTCGCGAGGCAGGAGGCCGAATTCTATCTTCGGGAACGCATTGGTCCTCAGAAGAACGGTCTTCCCGACGATGTGTTGGCCGAGGCCGCCGATTTGGCCCAAGATTTGGGCCGGTTGCCGTTGGCTCTGGCGCAAGCGGCCGCAGTGATCATCGACCAAGGAATCAAGTGTGCTGATTATCGGACAATGTTTGCAGATCGAGCCACAGCTTTAGAAGAGTTGTTTCCCCGTGATGCGGATGCGGACGGATACTCCCGCACCGTTGCAACGACGTGGGAGCTGTCGGTGCTTTCCGCTAATGAAATCAGCCCTGTTGGGCTGGCCCGTCCAATGGCGGCTTTGGTTTCCATACTCGATCCGGCGGGAACTCCCGAATCGGCGCTAACTAGCCCGGCTGTCTGCTCTCACCTTTCACGAATTTCCGGAAAAGAAATAACGGCCAGCTCGGCTCGGGGTGCTCTGCGCGCTTTGCACCGCTTGTCATTGATCGATCACGATCCCGAACTGGGTAATCCGCGAGCGGTGCGAATGCACAACCTGACCGGCCGCAGCATTCGGCATACTCTGCCTGCAGAGGAGATCGCTGCTCTCGGTTATGTTGCTGCTGACGCATTGATGGCAGTGTGGCCGGAGATCGATCAAGATACTCTGCTAACCGAGTCTCTGCGGTCCAACGCCACTTCTATCATCCGCTCTGCTCAGGCCGGACTGTGGGACAAAGCGAGCTTTGGCTCGCATTCAGTCCTGTCGCGCACTGGCGTTTCGCTCGTCAATGGTGGTCTCATCGGGCTTGCTATTGAGTATCACCGCCAGATGCTGGACGACTCAACCAAGTATCTCGGACCAGAACACATCGATACGCTTGCTTTCAGGAACAACCTTGCTTCTGCTTACAAAGCAGCCGGGAGACTCGACCAAGCGATCACGCTTTATGAACAGACGCTGAGGGACCGCACTCGGGCCTTGGGCAAGGACCACCCGGATGTTCTGACCTCTCGGAATAATCTCGCCACCGCGTATGTGTTGGTCGGGCAATTGGATCACGCAATCACGCTGCTGAAACGAACCCTCGCAGACCGTGAGCGGGTCCTGGAAAAGGACCATCCTGACATTCTCAGTTCTCGCAGTAATCTCGCGGGAGCTTATCAAGCAAGCGGACATATAAATCGGGCTATCCCTCTGTTTGAGCGGGCTGTGGCGGATCGTGAGCGGGTGTCCGGGCCCGATCATCCCGATACGCTAGGCGCCCTTAACAATCTCGCAGGCGCGTATCACGAGGCTGGTAAATTCCACCTTGCACTCCCTCTGTTTGAGCGGGCTGTGGCGGATCGTGAGCGGGTGTCCGGGCCCGATCACCCCGATACGCTAGGCGCCCTTAACAATCTCGCAGGCGCGTATCAAGCGGTCGGGAAAGCAGACCAAGCGGTCGTATTATTTGAGCGGAGTCTCGAAAACTTCATGCGAGTTCTAGGGCCGGAGCATCCCGAAACACTTAGCGTCCGTAACAATCTTGCGGGTGCTCACCACAAAGTAGGGAATTTATACCGCGCGGCCTCGTTATACAAGCAAACTTTGACTGACCGAACCCGGCTCTTGGGGCAGGACCATCCTCAAACCCTGACCTCGCTCAACAATCTCGCGTCCGTCTATAAGGCAGTCGGCCAGTTAGCGCTAGCGCTCAAACTCCACAAGCAGGCCTTGGTGGCTCGGGAGCGGGTTTTGGGAAAGGCTCATCCAAGCACTCTGAGTTCACGGCACAACTTGGCAATCACGTATGTGGCAATGGGGAACCTGGACCAAGCGATCGATCTTTTGGAGGAGACTCTTTGTATTCAAGAGTCACTCTTAGGCTCGGAGCATCCACATACCCAAACGACCAAGGCAAACCTGTTGTCAGCAAGGCAACTCAAACAAACGTGTCGTGTATTCCTCGCAGTTGACGGCACTAATCAAGACAAGGGCAATCGAAAGCGTCGCAGGTAAGCTAAGGCCGAGGGGGCGAATTCCGGCAACCTCTGCCGATAACGACCTGTTCAAGCACTCGTGCATGGCTGCAGCTGTTAGAGTGCAGCGCAACAGCCGTGCCAACTACAAACTGATAGCTGGTCGCGCCAGTGGCGACAGATCGTTGAGCACGCTTGGATTTGCCATTGTCGGGAGCCGGCAGTTGCAACCGGGCTGCCCTACTCCACGTCGGGCTTCCCTTCAGGTTCCGTCCACGTATGGAGGCGATCGGGGATTGGCCAGGCCATATCATGAAGACCGAAACTTTGCCCATCATCGTCGCTGGCGATGGGTGCGGGCAGTCCGTCGCGTTCCTCATCACTGAGATGGCCAAAGGCACCTTTCTCATTGACCCATCCGGCTATTGAAGTTGGGGCAATCTCATCTTCTCTGGGGCTCGGTACATGCAGGGCGTTGACGACATCCTCATCGTCAGGATGCGAGTAGATGACTGTGCGCGAGTTCATGACGGTTGCCTGATTAATGCTTGCGGCTGACAACGCGTTCCCCTCTACCTTCAGGTCAGGCAAGTCGGGTGAAGCGCCAATGACCAGTCCGTGCCGACGCGACAGTGGTACTGCGAAGCCTCCTGCGTTGGCCAAACCAACGCCGAAATACGGTGGGTGCCCAGGGTTCTTCAAAAGCCTGACTGGGTGGTCCCCCGTGACCAACCGCTTGCGTCGGTAGACGTTGAGTGACCACTGCATGCTTCCAAGCATGGTGGCAGTCGGCTCAAGAAGTTCCCTAATCACACGGAGGTGTTCTTTAGGATCGGCCTTAATTCGAGGGCCTCCAGGACGAGTTAGTTCGGCCCATTCAAACTCCAAGCGCTCGTTGCTAATCGACTGACCCTCAGCCTCTTCGATGTGCCTGCGAAGTGCGTCTTTCCCGGAGGTTCCGACCATAAGCTGAATGATGAGGGCTTTCAGATTGCCGCCCTGGGTTCTCATGCCCTGGGAGCGAAGATGCTGGAGGGCTATCCAAAGTGCTAAGTCGCACTTCTCCCCAACTCTTAGTGGCCAATGGTCGTTCTCCACGATTGATTTGTGCACAGCCGCGGCTGGCCCCTCGACACGTGAGAAGGCGCGCTCAAAGTAGTCAGTCTGTTGGCCATCCTCGAGTGTGATGGTGTAAAAATCACTGATGACCGAAGCCTTCTCAGCCGAGATGAGATGGCTTTTCTGTCCTGGAAGCACTATGCGTCGGAGCCGATTCGAAGAATCAGCGAAGCCTTTCAAATAGAATTTGGAGACGACATGCTGCTTGCGAATGAGCCCTTGATTTTCCACGCTTCAAGCCTTCGCCATCGGCATGACCACATCTGACTCCGCTGATGTCGCAGCGGAATCCCAGCGCTTTCTGGCTCCTTGCCGGGTGATCCCGTAGGCCCTTCCAATCATGCCCCAGGAGAGGCCGTCGGACCTTGCTTCGGTCACGGCCTCATCGAGCTGTTTCTCGAGCCCTTTGAGTTGCTCGGCGAGGGTGCTGATGGTGTAGAGGTGCAGGTCAGGCGCGACATGGCGGTGCCACAGGTCCAGGAATAGTGATTCCAGGTCTTCCCGGTCGCCAATGGTGGCGGCGTCGGCACTGGCTAGCGGCCCGGCATAGATACGCCCACTGGCGGGATCCTCGTCCGCCGCATCCCAGACGCGTATCCACAACTGGTCCATGATGACGTGCTTCCGGTTCGGTTCGCAGCTGCA
This sequence comes from Paenarthrobacter sp. NPDC089714, assembly GCF_044748905.1. Lineage (NCBI taxonomy): Bacteria > Bacillati > Actinomycetota > Actinomycetes > Micrococcales > Micrococcaceae > Paenarthrobacter > Paenarthrobacter sp. NPDC089714. The sequence goes on along the minus strand of NZ_JBIVGX010000012.1, from coordinate 131,533 downwards.
AGCGACTTTCCAGCCGACGACCTGGGACGGCGGCCGCCACGCCACGCTGTCAGGGTCGTTCTCGTTTTCCCAGATGGTCTTGCCGTCGGGTGTCAGAAGGCTGATCTGATTATGCTTCCCGCAGGAGCCATACATGCCGTCGGCGAAGACGCAGACGACGTAGCCTTCATGTTCGCTGCCCTCGGTGAACCAGACCATCGTGGTTCCCTTCCTCTGCCTCCGCTTGGTATAGTCACCAGTCTGCCCGATGACAACAATAATTGCCAAGAGCTAAGTGATAGGCAACCTAGGTTTACATCGTATTCGCTATCGGCGCGAGAAGGCTGGTAGTAGCGGCCGGGCAGCCGCAGAGCATGATCGTTCATTCCGCTCGACAAGCGTGAGTGTTGCATGATGCTCGGGCGTTGGTTTCGTAGCCAGCTAAGCTGGGAAGCGCCTGTGGGTCCGCAGGGGCGCCGGGTAGGCGCAATGAGACTGCACGCGGAAGGATAGCAATGGCTCGGCCGACAGTTCAGGACGTCGCCAGGACTGCGGGTGTGTCCGTGGGGACGGTGTCGCGCGTCTTGAACGGGAGCTCGGCCGTTAGCACGTCGGCCAAGGAGAAGGTCAACGCTGCCATCAGGGAGCTGAGCTATCGTCCTCTCGCCTCTGCGCGAGACCTAAGAAGAGACCACACCATGCGCGTCCTGGCTCTCGCCAAGAATCTCGACTCCCTCGTGATCAGCGAAGTTTTCCGGGGAGTAGGAGACGCAGCCGCAGATTCCGGCTACGTCAGCCTCATTGCAGCCACCGACGGAGACCGCGACCGCGAACAGCAACTCGTAGACATGCTGCGAAATGGCTCAGTCGACGGCCTTGTAATCTTCTCGCCAACTATGCCGGACGAGGACGTCAACACCGTCGCCGAACAACTGAGTGTCATCCAGGTCTGTGAAATCGTAGACGCCGAGGCAGCGTTCGGCGTATCCATCGACGACCGCCAGGCAGCCTACGACATCACCAAACACCTGATCGACACAGGAGCCAAGAAGCTGGCCATGCTCGCCCACAGGGGTGCCCGTTCGGGTCGGCTCAGGGAAGAAGGATTCCGCCAGGCGCTCAAGGAGCAAGGCCTGAACCCGGACCAGGTCCTCCTCGGCGAAGGCAACTTCGGCTTTCACGCGGGCAGGGCACTCACCAAGAAACTCCTGGAATCCAAGGACCTCCCGGACGCCGTCTTCTGTGGGACCGACGTGGTCGCCGCCGGGTGCGTCCGCGAGCTCACCGACGCCGGCCTGAGGGTTCCACAAGACGTCGCCGTGGCTGGTTTCGATGACTCGGCCCAGGCGGAAATGTGCGTGCCGGAGCTGACCACGGTCCGCCAACCCGCCTATGAGATGGGCCGAGCGGCCTTCGCTGAACTCCTGGAACGGATGACCGTCGAGGGCGCGCACCGTAAGGGGCGGACCTTCTTCCCACACCAACTCGTCATCAGGGACTCCACCAAATAAAAGGCTTGACAGCCCGGAGCAACCACTGCAAAACTACTTTGGAATCGATTCCACGGGCCGAAAGGCCTTTTTTAAAAGAAACATTTGGAATCGATTCCACAACTCAACCAAGGCACCGGCAATGAAGCCAGGCTCAGGACCAGCAACAGCCAAAGCCCGCCCCGAGCCACCCATCCCCACAGTCACCAAAGGAGCCACTTGTGGACTTGAACCGACCTGCTCTTCCGCTCCAGAACAAAGCCGCCACACGCCCCAACAAAACAGCCCTCGCCGCCACCGCCATAGCCGCCGCCCTCCTCCTCAGCGCCTGCGGCGGGGGAGCAGCACCCCAAGGCGCGGAACAAGCGGCAGCCGCCGATCCGTCGTCGGGCGCTAATGCCAGCGGTGCCGTGAACATCTGCGGTGTGAAGGACGCGAGCGGTATCTACAAGGGCACGGCGGAAGCGTTCACCAAGGCGAACGGCAAGGTCACGGCCAAGTACACCGAGATCGGCGCGACGACGGACGAAGCCCGCACGCAGATTGTGCAGCGACTCGAAGGCAAGTCCACCGAGTGCGACATCTTCCTCTCGGACGTCATCTGGACCTCGGAGTTCGCGTCCCAGGGGTGGTTGCTGGACCAGACCAAGCTGGTGGAAGCCAATAAGGACCGGCTCATCCCCTCCACTGTGGAAACCACCAAGTACCAGGACAAGTACTGGGCCTCGCCGTTCTTCACCAACGCCGGCCTGATCTACTACCAGAAGGACAAGGTAGCCAAGCCCGAAACCTGGCAGCAGCTCTACGCTGAGGCCGCCAAGGCACCGGGCAACGGGTTCGTCTACCAGGGCAAGCAGTACGAGGGCCTCACCGTGAACTTCCTCGAGATGCTTTACAGCGCGGGCGGCGAAGTCCTGGATGACCAGGGCAACGTCAAGATCGACTCCCAGGAAACCCGCGACGTCCTCAACTTCATGACCGACGGCCTCAAGAAGGGTTCAGCCGACCGCGCCGTCCTCACCTACAACGAGGACCCGGCCCGCCTGGCCTATGAGTCCGGCAACTTCGGATACCAGCGCAACTGGCCGCACGTGTACCGCCTGCTGAACGCGACCCCGCTGGCGTCCACCTTCGGCGTCGCGCCGCTCCCCGCATGGGAAGGCGGCAAGGCCTCGGGCGTGCTCGGCGGGTGGAACCTCGCAATCTCGGCACACTCCACCAACCAGGCCGGGGCGGTTGCCTTCATCGACTTCGCCACGACGCCGGATTGGCAGAAGCACGTGGCCATGGACTACTCGCAGGCTCCGGTGAATGAGGCCGCCTACTCGGACCCCGCCGTGCTCGCCAAGATGCCATTCGCTCCCGAACTCCTCGCCTCGGTGAAGGGTGCCAAGCCGCGCCCGATCTCGCCGGTCTACCCGCAGATCTCGCAGGCCATCTACAAGAACGTCTACGCCGTGCTCTCCGGCACCGCCACCACCGAGGACGCCGTGAAGAAGATGGCCGACGAAATCACCACCGCCAAGGCGAGCTTCTAAGCATGGCAACCAAAACCCTCCAACCAGGCCGCGGCGCCCCACCCAAAACAAACACCCGCGACCGCGCCGAACGCCGCCTCGCCTTCCGTATGACCGCACCGTCGCTGGTCCTCATGGCACTCGTGGCAGCGGTCCCGATCGGCTACGCACTCTGGCTCTCGTTGAACCAGTACAGCGTCCGCACGGCAGGGCTCTCCCGCTTTGTCGGCCTGGAAAACTACATCAACGCCCTCGCAAGCCAAGAGTGGTGGGCCGCGTTCGGCCAGACCTTCCTCTTCGCAGGCCTCTCGGTCACCCTGGAACTGATCCTCGGCACGGCGATGGCGTTGCTGCTCAACCTCGCGTTCAAGGGCCGCGCGGTCCTGCGCACCGTGGTTCTGCTGCCGTACGCGATCATCACCGTGGTCAGCGCCATCACCTGGCAAACGATGTTCCAGCCCAACCTCGGCTTGGTCACCAACGTCCTCTCCGCACTCGGACTGCCGGGTGGTGACGTCGTCTGGCTCGGCGAGCACGGCTACGCGATGGCCGTGATCGTCATGGCCGACGTCTGGAAAACCACCCCGTTCGCGGCGCTCATCATCCTGGCCGGCCTGCAGGTCATCTCCGCCGAAACGTACGAGGCCGCCGAACTCGACGGCGCCAGCAAGTGGCAAACCTTCCTCCACATCACGCTGCCGCTGCTCCGCCCGGCAATAGTCCTCGCGGCAATCTTCCGCACCATGGACGCCCTCCGCGTCTTCGACCTGCCGTTCGTCCTCACCCGCGGCGCCAACGGCACGGAATCCATGTCCATGCTGGCATACGGCGAACTCCGCGAAAACCGGCTGGTGGGCGAAGGCTCGGCCCTCTCCATCCTGACCTTCCTCACCGTCATGGTGGTCTCGGTCATCTACATCCGCTTCGGCGGCGGCAACATCCGCGACGTCGCGAAGGAGGAACAATGAGCACACTGACAGCAGAACGCCCGACGGCGGCACCCGCCACCGGGCAGAAGGCACCGAAGCGCCGCTTGCGTGGGGAAGCGAAACTCCATCCCTTGGTATGGGTGTTCGTGGTGGCCGTCATGGGCTTTTCGCTCATCCCGTTCTACTGGCTGGTCAACACCTCTCTTAAGAAGGGCGCGAGCCTGTCCAAGGGCGAGCTCTTCCCGAGCCAGCCGACCCTCGAAAACTATTTCGTGGTCTTCCAGAACCCCGAATTTCTCCTCGCCTTGCGCAATTCGGTGATTATCGCCGTCGTAACTACAACCGTGGCGCTGGTCTTCGCATCCTTCGCCGCCTATGCGCTGGCCCGGCTCAAGATGCGCCGCAAGGCGACGATCCTGACGCTCATCCTGTCGGTGACCACGTTCCCGGCTATCGCGATCGCGGCTCCGATGTTCTCCATCTGGCGCGAAATCGGGCTCTACGACACGTTGCTCGGCCTCATCATCCCGAAGCTGACGTTCGCGTTGCCGCTGGCGATTTACACGCTGACGTCGTTCTTCAAGGAGATTCCGCGGGAGCTCGAGGAATCCGCGTACATGGACGGTGCCACGCCGTTCGTCGCCTTCCGCAAGGTCATTCTGCCGCTGGCAGTCCCGGGCCTCGCGACCACTGCGATCCTGGTGTTCATCTCGGTCTGGAACGAATTCCTCCTGGCCGTCACGCTCACCACGTCGCCTGAAGCCCGTCCGGTGCCCGTGGCGATCGCGTTCTTCAGCGGCACCAGCGAGTTCGACCAGCCGCTCGGCACCATCAGCGCAGCATCCGTGATCATCACCGTCCCGCTCGTGATCCTGGTGCTCGTGTGCCAGAAGCGCATTGTGTCCGGGATGACCGCGGGCGCGGTCAAGGGCTAACCCAAACCATCAAGAAACCCAGAAAAGAAAAGGAACACAGTGAGCATTCAGCAGCAGGCCCCATCCGCAACCCTCAAGGTGGGAGTTGTGGGCATCGGTTGGGCCGGCCAGCAGCACCTCAAGGCGTACAGCAACATCGACGGCGTCGAAATTGTCGCCGTCGCGGGCATGGAGCCGGAACTCCTTGCCCAGCTGAAGGACGAGTACAAAATTCCGCACGCGTTGCCCCGCTGGGAGGACATGATCGAGCTCGAAGACCTTGACGCCGTCAGCATCGCCGTGCCCACCTTCCTGCACGCACCCATCGCCATCGCTTCGCTGGAGCGCGGACTGCATGTGCTGAGCGAAAAGCCGATCGCGCGCAACGCCGTCGAAGGTCAACAGATGGTGGACGCCGCCCGCAAAGCCGGGCGCGTCCTGGACGTCGCGTTCAACCACCGCCGCCGCGGCGACATCCAGGCGCTCAAGAAAGTGATCGACGACGGGACCCTCGGCCGTCCGTACTACGCCAAGGCGTCGTGGCTGCGCCGCCAAGGCATTCCGATGCTCGGCAGTTGGTTCACCAACCCTGCGCTCGCCGGCGGTGGTCCGCTGGCCGACATCGGCGTCCACGTTCTGGACTACGCGCTGCACCTGCTGGGCGAGCCGAAGGTTCTGGCGGTTTCCGCCTCGACCCACTCCGAACTCGGTCCGCGAGGCCTCGGCGGCAACGCGAGGTATACGGCGTCGAACTCCAGCCACAAGTTTGAAGTGGAGGACTTCGCCTCCGCGTTCATCCGGCTTGAAGGCGGCGGTACCTTGATCCTCGAAGCGGGCTGGGCCAGCTACCGTGACGAACGGGACCTGATGGACTTCACCGTTTACGGGACCGACGGCGGAGCGGACTTGCGCTCGGTCGGTGCCTCCGAGAACCCCGTCGCGGATGTGCACGTCTTCACCGAGAAGGACGGCGAGAACGCTGACTTCGAGGTGGTGGCCGAACCCGGAAAGGCGCACCAGGCCGTCGTCGACGATTTTGTTGCTGCCGTGCGCGGCGGCGAGACCGTGTGGGGAAGCCACGACGGATCGCTCGCCCTCAGCCGCGCGCTGGTGCTCGATGCCTGCTACAAATCCGCCCTGGAACAACGCGAAGTGAGCCTCTGACATGACCGAGTCCAAGTTGAAAATTGTCGTCTGGAACGAAGGCGTTCACGAGGCCCGCAACGAGCCCGCCACCATCGGTGAGATGTACCCCGAAGGAATCCACGGCGCCATCGCAGCCGGACTCCGAGGGTTCTACCCCGATTCCGAAATCGCTACAGCTACGTTGGCTGATCCGGACCATGGGCTGTCCGAGGAGGTCCTTGCACAGACGGACGTGTTGCTGTGGTGGGGGCATATCGCCCATGAGGAAGTCGCCGATGAAGTAGTGGAACGCGTGCAGCGGCATGTGCTCGGCGGCATGGGCTTGGTGGTGCTCCACTCGGGGCACTTCGCGAAGATCTTCACGCGTTTGCTGGGAACCACGTGCTCGCTGAAGTGGCGCAACGAAGGCGAGCGGGAGCTGGTGTGGACCGTGAAGCCGTCGCACCCGATTGCTGCCGGTATTGAAAGCCCGATCATCATTCCGCAGCAGGAAATGTACGGGGAACTGTTCGACATTCCTGAGCCCGATGACCTGATCTTCATCAGCTCCTTCACCGGGGGAGAGGTGTTCCGCTCTGGCGTGACGTTCTCGCGCGGCAAGGGCCGGATTTTCTACTTCAGCCCCGGCGACCAGGAATACCCGGTGTACCACCAGCCGCAGATCCAGAAGGTCATCGCCAACGGCGTTGGCTGGGTGGCACAGCCGGGTGTGTTCCGCGAGGCGCCCGAGGTCTCCAACCCTGCGCGGGACTGGTTCGAGGCTTAGCCATGACCACTTCTCTTCCTACGGGCCGCCCGTTGGCCACTGCCCGGCCCTTGGGTGTGGCCGCTATTGGCTACGCGTTCATGGGGAAAGCCCACTCGAATGCGTGGCGGAATGTGGCCAGCTTCTTCGACGTCCCGGCCTTCGAGCAGCGAGTGCTGGTGGGCCGGGACGCGGTTGAGGTCGCTTTCGCCGCAGGTAAATACGGCTGGGCTGAGTCAGCTACTGACTGGCGCTCGGTGATTTTGCGGGACGACATCGACATCGTGGACATCTGCGCTCCGGGTTGGATGCACGCGGAGATCGCCATCGCAGCGCTGGAAGCCGGGAAGCATGTGCTCGTGGAGAAGCCACTCGCGAACACTTTGGGTGAGGCAGAGTTGATGGCTACTGCGGCTGCTTTGGCTCTGGAGCGGGGCGTGCAGTCGATGGTCGGGTTCAACTACCGGCGGGTCCCGGCGCTCGCCCTGGCCCGGGAGCTGATTGCCGAAGGTCGTCTCGGAACCGTGAGGCACGTACGTGCCGCCTACCTCCAGGACTGGCTTTCCGACGTCGAAACCCCCATGAGCTGGCGGCTCCGGAAGGAGACCGCCGGCTCCGGGGCCCTGGGCGACATCGCCTCCCACGCCATTGACCAGGTCCAACACCTCACCGGGCAGACCGTGACCGAAGTGACCGGGACGCTGCGGACTTTTGTTGCCGAACGGCCAGGTCCGTCGGGGGTTGAGAAAGTGACGGTGGACGACGCCGCATGGGCCACTTTGGGGCTGACCGGCGGCGTGAGTGCCTCGGTGGAAGCGTCACGAGTGGCGACCGGGCAGAAGAACTCTTTGAAGATTGAGATCTATGGGTCGTTGGGTTCGCTGACGTTCGATCTGGAGAACCTGAACGAGCTTGGCTTCCTGGACGCTACGCTGCCCGTGCGGGAGCAGGGTTTCCGGCGGATCCTGGTGAATGAGCCGGAACACCCCTACGCTGCGGCGTGGTGGCCGCAGGGGCACATCATTGGCTGGGAGCACACCTTTACCCACCAGATCCGGGACTTCCTGTGCGCCATCCGCTCCGGTGAGGCGCCGTCGCCGTCGTTCGATGACGGCCTGCAGGTGCAGCGGGTGCTGGCCGCCGTCGAGGAGTCGGCGCGGAACAGGAGTGTGGTGACGGGGGTTGCTACCGGGCCACTCGAGCTCGTCACTTTGGGGACCAACTCTGATCACCTTCGTTAGGGCAGGCCGGGCGCTGATCTGTCCTTGCTAAGCTCGGCTGAGACTGGGTCTGGGGGAATAAATGGAGCCGAATTACCTTGAGAATATCGAGCACCAAATCATCGAATTTGAGCTAATAAAGAGAGCAAGTTCGCGGCTGAGCAGCTAATTCGTATTGTCCGAGAAACTCCATATGAGAATCTGGACGCGGAGATCGCCGCGTTGCTCAACTGCTCGCTGCCTGAAGCGAAGATGATCCGCCACTTGTCCTTGGACAGGCTTTCTCCACACAGAGTTGCACAGATAAGCGAGGAGCTGGAAAGCCTTCGGCGGCAGTACTCTGGACTGAAGGACTCCGGCGTTCCACTGCGCGAGCCGGCTCAGTTCAGCGACCCAGGTTGGAGCATTTAGAAGAGCCCGGACGGTACCTAAACCCCTCGTCGGGAACTGCGGCGCGAAGCTATTCCTGCATCGATTGCCAGCGCGGCTATGGCGACAAGGAAGCCGATGCCAATCGCAGGCAGAACGCCAAAGATCGGCCAGAATATCGCGAAAGAGATGAACCCGGCGAGAAAGACGATGAGAGTGCGACGCATTCGAGGAGTCACTTTCATGGAGTGAAGCTACCACGACAGAATTGCCTTGGTAGCGCCGTATCGGTTTGAATTCCAGCTATTGGCATCTCCGCGGTCGCCGCGGACGAAGGCCCGGAACCCGTCTGCCGCCATTGCGCAAAAGAACAACTTGTCGTTGCACCAATGGCTGAGATCCATTTCTGCGGGCTGCCGGTACAGCGGGTTCAACATTATTGTGCAAAGCTGCTTTGCACTCTTGGCTTCAGGAGATGCCCCATCATGTTGCAGGACTCACTCCGTACGTCGTTGGTTGACGACGTTGCTTGGCCGTATCCACCTTTCCCTTGTGAGTGATGGCGTGTCGTTTGGCGAACATTGGTCAATCAGAGCGATGAACTCGTTAAGCCACTCGATTGCGGTAGCGACATCAGGTAATACGTCCAGGCCTTCGGCGGCCTCGGAGTAAAGAGTCGCCCAGTCCGTGCCCTCCACTACCGATGGAGGCCAGGCGTGTGTTCTTCGGTAGTCGAACAGGCGAACGCATGTCGCCCGGACCAGCGATAGGTCCAATTCTTCACGGGTACTCAAGAGTTGGAGGTCGACAAGGTCGCGGGCACGGTCACTACTCGGCGCTGTGGACGCGTGTGTCTTTTGGGCTATTTGGTGATCAGCGGGCATCACCGCCACGGGCTCTGGAGCAGGGAGGCCTACAGAGGTGAACAGCTCGCTGATGCTGGGAGCCAGAGCGTACTCGGGATCGTCGGCGTCGCCGATTTCATTGTGTCCGAGTTCGAAGGGAACTGTGCACCAAGGCTTTCCCTCGTAGTCGAGCTTTACATAGAAAGGCTTCATCACATACGGGGCAGGAATGCCCTCGGGTTTCGGAGCTTTCCGCTCGATCAGGCGTCCACTAAACCCACCCCACCCTTCCCGGAGCCGCTCCTCGAAGTCGGCGCGGAATGTCGCCAGACTTCCTGTGCGGGCGGCATCGACGTCACGGGTGAACCTTGTATCGGAGCCATATCTCAGTGCCATCGCGCTCCCACCTTTCACGGCACCCTCTGGAAGCATTTGTCCTATCACCACCAGAGCCATCGTCGTCCGTCGGCGAACGGCGAGAATCTCGTCTACTTCCAAGTTCTTCAATCGTTGGTTCAGAGCCGCGAGATTTCGAGGCGGGGTGTCGTACCTCATGCGGCGAGCTCCTTGCGGACGTGGTTCCACTCCGCCGTAGTCAGTAGTCCCTCGGCACGGGCCTGGGTTGCGGCATCCCGCAGTCGTGAGGCCGGGACACGCCCCATGCATTCGAGGAGTGCTTCGCTGAGTTGCTGGGCGCGGATCCCACGGTAGCGTGTGACCTTCGTTCCGGTTTGTGTCTGGATGACTTTAATGTACGCGGGCATTGCTCTGCGGACACGACGGCCGGTTCCTACTGTGATCTTCGTAGGATTCACGTCCCCTAGACCGAGGAGCGCAAGGACGGATTCTCCGCGGAGGTAGGCGTCGTCTCCTGCACGCAGGGTCGCTTCGGCGAATTGATCGTCGTCGGTCGGCGGTATGTCAGTCATGCGGTAAAGACCGTATCCCACGTGATCAAGGCCGCCTCGGGCTGTGAGCTTCGGCAATTCGACAACGGGTACGCCGGCGTCCGCTGCTTCCGCAGTGGTGACATAGCCATAGTTGCCGTAGGCGACCTCACGGAGCATGTCTCGATATGTTCGTCGCATGTCAAAATACTACCGTGAGCGGTATTGTTTTGACACGTTGATGCGCGGCCGGGCCGGACAAGAAACCACGTGCCGCGGGCTTCCGCCACCAATATGTGGAGCCACATCTCAGTATTCTTGAGGAAGTCGGACACTCTGCATCTCCGACGGAGATACATGATATTTGGCGAGCACCTGGCCCATCACGTCGTTGAACACTGGTGCTGTTGAGATCCCGTATATGTTCCCCTGGGGCCGCTGCACATTCACCAGCACAACAAACTGAGGATCGTCCATAGGCGCCATTCCAACGAATGAGGCGGTGTAGCCGTCGAAGCCTCCTCGCTCGCTCACGGCTTCAGCCGTTCCAGTCTTGCCGCCAACCCGATAACCAGGGACTTTGACGTCGGTTGCCCCGCCAACAGTGACAACACTTTCGAGGATGTCCCGGACCTGCTGGGCGGTGTCTTTGCTGATAGCACGGGTGCCCTGCTCCGGGTCTACCTTGTGTTCGGTGCCATCCGGATCGATGTACGACTCAACCAGTTGAGGCTTGAGCCGAACACCATTATTGGCGATGGTTTGGAAGGCCAGCGCTGTCTGGAGTGGAGTTTGGGATACGCCTTGGCCGAAAAGGACGGTGAACTCTTGTCGGCCATCCCATTTCTCTGGCACTGCGAGAAGCCCGGGAGACTCACTAGGTAGGGGGATGCCGGTCGTCTCACCGATTCCGAATTTCTTGAGGTAGTCGTATCTCTGCTGCTTGCTCAGGGATTCACCGACCATCACAGTTCCCGTGTTCATGGAAGAGCCAATTACGCCCGCGAATGTACGGTTCTCCGTTCCGTGAACAAAAGAATCACTAAAGGTCTGTCCGTTGACGGTATACGTCGGTGGAACAACGAGGTGACTGTCAGCAGCGATCTTTCCCTCTTCGATTGCTGCGGCCGCAGTAATTGCCTTGCCCGTAGAACCAGGTTCGATCGCAGCTTGGACTGATCTTGCTCCGCGGTCCGCTGCGGCTGTGGAGGATGGGTCGTTGGGATCAACGCTGTGCGTTTCAGCCATCGCACGAATCTTTCCCGTTTTAGCTTCCATTACTATGATGTTGCCCCAATCCGCGTGCAATTTGTCGACTTGGGTTTCGATGGCAACCTGGGTTTGGTATTGAAGATCGCTCTCGATGGTTAGCTTGATGGACTGACCGTCGACTGCCGGTTCCACGTCCACTGGTGCCATGGGAATGATGATGCCGTCCGCGCCGGTTTGGTAGGTCTTGTGACCATCGGTCCCGGAAAGACGATCATTGAGGGAAAATTCGACGCCGGCCGCTCCGCCAGCGTCGTTGACGTAGCCGATAACGCTTCCGCCGACGGGACCCAGCGGGTACGAGCGCTTTTGGACCGGGCGCGACGTGATACCGGGTATATGCAGATCTTGAATTCGCTGCGCTACTGTCGGGCTCACAGAGCGGGCAACGTAAGCAAACCTGGCCTCGCCGGTCAGCAGCTCTCCAATGTTCGTTTCGGTCTCCCCTAGGAAATCGGCCAGCTCCCGCAGTCCCACGTCCCTATTCAGCTCGTAGGTATTTCCGTCTTGATCTGTTCGGTCGAAAGTTTTGTTGGCCGTGTTCTCGCTGGGGTCACCGACGATGTCGTACAGTTCGATAGAGTCGGCCAGAACAGTTCCATTCGTGTCAAGAATTCTTCCTCGTTTCGATGCCAAGACTGTTGTCTTTGTTCGGATCGCAGCAGCAGCCGAAGTCAGATGATCGGGATCGAAGCCCTGGATTACGACTACACGTACGGCAATGGCCGAGAGGAGGACCATCATTATTCCGAACCCCAACCGGAGCCTGCGCGAGCTGGAATCAGCAGATGTGAGCCCAGTTATTGGTTCCCTTAGTTTCATGGACTTTTGGCTCTCATTTTAGGAAAAGTCGTGGCTGCCACTATTCAGTGGCCGATTCGACCATTTCCTGACGGGAGCTGATCCCGGATGTTTGAAGGTGGCCCTCAGAATCCCCGCCTACGACGCCGTGAGGTCAGCGCTGCATTCACAGCGATTGCCACGGCTGCAACAAGGACACTCAGACCGAAAGCACCAACCGTGCCAACGATGGGTGAGAAGTCGGCGAATGGGATGAGTCGGCCAGAAAGATGACCACGGTTCGAAGGATCCGAGGAATCGCGGATGCCTGCCCGGGAGTCTCTGGAGTCGAGGCTTCAGAGAGCAGGTTGAACCCAAGCCGGAACTCGGCTGGGCGCTTGGCGACGTCGGTGCGCCGGCTTTCACGAGGACGAGGCGCCACCAGGATTCATCCCGCGGCAGGTCACTTTGTACTCCCCGGTTCCGTAGCCGGCACAGCTGGCCGGTAGAAGTAGCCGTACTTCTTGAGAATCGCGTACGATCCTGCGGAAGCGATCAAACCGTAAAGAGGTCCGGCCCAAAGAGCAATTTCTGATCCTCGAATCAGGTACGTTCCGAGAGGGAAAAACGTCAGGAGGGCGCCCGCTGTGCCCTTCCTAGGGTCCACCTCGTACAAAACAGCCTTATCAAACTGCCCGTAGAGCAGTCCCTGAACAATGAGGAAAACAACCAAGGCGGCAAAGATAAGCAGCAGCCCTGGCCACGGCAAATCGGTCATCGTCAGCAGGGCCAGTGCAACGCCATGGGCAGCGGATAGACCCAGCCAGTAACTCCGCTCGGATTTCAGGCGCGGCACATCTATTCCGTCCTCTAACGCGAAGGCGAGGTCTTGGGGGACTCGGCCTCACGCTTCTTGGCAAGCGTCCACATGGCTACAAAACACGCAGCAGCGATCACGTTGAGCACACCCACGAGCGAATTATGGGCAAAGGCTATAACGGCCGCCAGGACCTGCAAACCTGCTGCGCTTAGATACAAGACTTTCATCGTTGAGACCAATCGGTAGACGTATCGTCGGTCCCAGCATGCATCCAAAAATCGGCTCTAGGTGGCAAAAATGGGGCCCCACGGCCCCAAACGGGAAAAATTAGGTGCTGTTTCACGAAAATTAGGTGGTGCCGGAATTCGTCTAGGTGGCGCTGGCTTGAGCGTGGCCGAGTCCCAGGATGAATTCCTCGATCCGTTCGAACACCCTGGCCTGCGCTTCCTGGGAGGCTCGCCAGTCACTTCCGACTTGCAAAGAATGGTCCGCTCCGGCCACCTCGAGGAATGTCCCATTCGACTCGCCCCTATGGCCGCCGTCCCAAAGTTCATCCTCGGAACCCCCAATGAAGAGGTCGTTTTTCGCGGAACGAAGGATCGTGTTCCGAATTCGCTCGTCTGTCAGCAATGGTGTGAGCCAGACACCAGGCGTTCGGGTTTCTTCGGCCCATGGAATCGCCAGCGTGCTCAGCGACTTGGCCACAATGAGACGCCGACTTGCGACGGGTGAATCGGCGAAGGCCTTTTCGGCGGCCCGCGCTACCAAGGAATGCGGATCATGATTCGGCTTGTCCTCCGGCGTCCACCTGACGGCCTGCACGTGCCAACCAAGTGCGGCGAGCATCTCTCCAACCCAGAACAGGACCGGACCCTCGACGGGATACCCGGAGCCGGGAAGCAAAACGGCGACCTTGGTTTCGGCTTTGTCGGTGCGGGCATCTGCCCACGTGAAAGTCTGCATAGCCACATGTTAGTGACACAAGATAGCTTCTACGTCATTTAGCCTAATCGATGGATAAAACAGCATGCTTACCGTATCGTCCCTTTGATGGGGAATACACAACCTTCGATAGCAGCTCTGGCAACTGCCGCCGTCGTACTTCTCTCGCTGGTGAGCTGCGGCGTTCCACCAACCACGGCACCCCCACAGCAGAGCCCTACCCCAACCGCAGCTTGTCCGAGTGCCGGGACAGAACCGCAGCCAAGCAACTGCGAGGCTTACGACGGCAACGCCGCCATGGCCCAGAACGAGATGTACAGGCAGCGTCGGAAGCTCAGCCCGGAGATGCAGGCGCAGCTCAGCACACACCTGGACCCAGCCAAAGAAGCCCTCAACGCATTGGACAAACCGGCCACCCCGGCCGACGTCGAAGCGGCTTTCGCGTCGCTCAACCTCAAGGAAGTTCAAACTGACGACGGCGGCAACGGTGTCCGTTTCGGGGTCGCGGTGCCCAGCGGAGGCTGCCTGTACGGCGTGGTCCCGGGAGAAGGTGAAGTCACCATCCAGGCCGGTGGCAGCATCATGGACGGCGGCTGCCTGGAGATGTTCGGCCACTAAAACCCACCACCTAGACGCCCCTGTCAAAACCCCTGATTTCCCGTTTTCACCACCTAATTTCGTCAAAATCACCACCTAATTTCAGAAATCCCATTCGTGAGAGCACTTTCGTCCCTTTAGATGCACGGTGGGTGCGGTAACCGCCGTCACCCCACCTGGATGAGGAGGAGCCCGGCCGACCGTGACATGGTACAGATACGTACACCAAGTGGTTTTCGTGGCATCGTTCATGCCTCTGATGCTGAATCTGGTGCCTACGTGGCAAGGCGTTGTGATTCCGTTCCTCGCGATCATTCCTTATGCCGCCAACGAGATCTGGCTGACGCGCAAGAAGGATAAAGCCAAGACGATCGATTCCCCTGACACACCACGCTAACGAGAGGTAGCCTCCTTAACTTCGAAGGCTACTTGCTCTCCGGATTCTGCAATCACGGCCCCGCTCACCAGCCTTATGTCTGGTGGGCGGGGTCCTTCGCGTTGGGAGGGCGCGCACCAGCGGCGGAACATCCAAAACCCACCACCTAGACGACCCTGTCAAAACCCCTAGTTTCCTGTTTTCACCACCTAATTTCGCCAAAATCACCACCTAATTTCGACTTTCCCAATCGTGGAGGCCCTTCGCGCCCATAGTGTCCTTCCCATGAACGAGCCCGTCCGAAGGGCCCGCTCAGGGGACAACAGCACAACTATTGGGGGTTGGCACTTTGACGCTGAGTCAGCAGCAAACCATCGCGGCGGCGGTGGATCAGTGGGTGACGGGAATTCCGGGCCGCATACCGGGTCACGTGGTCTTCGCGGAGAACCCCGCGCATGCCGGTTACGCCAAGGACCTGGCCGTGGAGGGCTCGGTGGTCCTGGTGGTCGACGGTGACGCTGACGATCCAGACATCGTCTCGGTCAAGGGCAGTTTTGATGAACCGGGTGGTGAACTGCTGCTGGGCGGCACGCTGAACCTTGAAATCCAGGATTACGTTGCCCTGCCCTTCGTCAACCTGGTGGGTGCGACGGTAGTCCGGATCACGGGGCTGGAAGATCAGCAGGCGTTCTTCGACGATGCAGACGAGGCGCGGAGATCCGGGCACTTCATCGTCCAGCTCACGGAGGTCAACGCCGTGCTGAGCGAACGCGGGTTGCTGGGCGGGTACGGCAGCCTCAACCGCAGCTTGTCGCGAATCCACATCACAGCGGACGGCACCATTCTCAACGGACCGTATGGAACAGTGATCGGCTGGGCCGGCGATCCCTTGCATGACCTCCGCATCAAAGCAGTCCCGCTGAAACCCGAATCGGCGGTGGCCTCCATCAGCGACGCTTCCGAGATGAGGGCTCAGCTCAGCGATCGTCCGTGGATTCCGCGCTACCTCGCCGCATTGGACGCATGGAAGTTCATCCTGCGGGACCACCACGCGGATACCCGACTGGTCGGGTTCGGCCTGAGTCTGTACGGGGCCACGGAAAGCCACAACCATCCACTGCCCGGAGCACCGTTTATCCTCGAACGGCACGGCGAGTACAGGCTCTTGGACACCAAGACCGGCCGGCTCTTCAAAATCGGCGCAGACGCGGCCACCCTGATCGAGGCGATCTCCAACCTCAGGGACGTCGAGGCAGCCGCCACGGTCACCGCCACCACGCTGGGCGTTTCGCCGGCCGCAGCCGAGGGTTCGGCACGGTCCGTCGTGGCCCAGTTCGACCAGCTCGGCATCGACCTGCTCGGAGAACTGCGGTGAGTCTTCCGCTGTGGGTCCCGCTGGTCACCCAGCACGACTTTGACCAGGACAGCTTCACGGCAACAGCGGCCGACGGCGTTCATGTCACCTTCGCCGACGGGCAGCGGAAACTGTGCGCGAAGAGTGGTCTGTGGAACGCCAACCTTGGCTTCGGCAACCCGGTCATCGCCGAGGCCGTGGCCAAGGAACTCAAGAGGGCCTCCTATCTGCCGCTATTCCGGACAGCACACGAACGCGCCATCGAGGCGGCAGACGCCCTGCTGGGTCTGTCCGGGAACACGTTCAGCAAGGTTCTTTTCTCTACGTCCGGAAGTGCGGCCAACGACGCCGTCATGAAGCTCGCCCGCCAGTTCTGCGTCCTGAATGACCAGCCGGAAAGGAAACTCATTGTCGGGCTCAGGGGCAGCTATCACGGCCTGACGTACGGCAGCCAGGCCCTCAGCGGCGACGAGCTTGGCCAAGCGCTGTACGGCGTGGATACCCGGAACGTCCGGCACATCGGCTTCGACACCACCCAGGAGCTGGACAACCTGATGCGCCGCGAGGGTCATCGGATCGCGGCAATGGTGGTGGAGCCTGTGCTTGGCTCCGGCGCGGAGGTGGTCCCGGAAGACTTCCTCCAAGCACTCCGGCGGCACCGGCAGGAACACGGGTTCCTCCTGGTGGCGGATGAAGTAGCAACAGGATTCGGCCGGGTCAGTTCCTGGTTCGTGTCCGACGAATGGGTGGAATCACCGGACATCATCGTCACTTCCAAGGGCCTGACCAATGGCACCGCGGCCTGTGCCGCGCTCCTCATCGCCCATCGCATCACGGACGTCTTCGATGCCACCGAATCCGTCTTCGTCCATGGTGAAACGCAAGCCGGCACCCCGTCCACCTGCGCTGCTGTCCTGGCCACCAGAAGTGAGATGGAGCGCCTGGATTTTCAGAGGCTGAACAAGGAGGTTGCCGAGGGGCTAGACCGGCTCCTTGCCGAACTGAAGGACGTCCGAGGTATCGGCGGAACGACAGGACGTGGCTGCATGCGGGGCGTGAAGCTCCACACGGACAACGGTTCGCCCCTTTCGGCGAACGGCACCCTCGCCGTGGTGAGGCGCATCCACCAAGCCGGTGCAATCGTCCAACCCGGCCCGGGAAGGATCCAGCTCCTGCCCTCGCTCACGTATACGGAGGACAACTTCCGGGAACTGCATGTGGCCATCGTTCACGGCTTAACCGAAGCCCGCGCCGACGGAGTTTTCGCATGATCGCCGACCGTACATGGAAGACCCGGTGCGTCATCCTGGGTGCCGGAATGACGCCGAAGTACGTGGGCTCACTGACCCGCGGACGCGTAGGGATCGTTGCCGATGCTTCCCTCACCGAACATCGGAACCGGCTCAGGGAGGGCGATCTCCGCGGCGCTCCAGCCCTCGACCTGAAGGCAACGCCCGTGAGCATCCAAACGCTGAGGGATGTCATCGAATTCATCCAGGTCCACCGGCTGGACACGATTGTCGGGCTGGGTGGCGGTTCGATTCTCGACGCCGTCAAGCTCGCTGCGATGTTCTCCGCGGACCCCAGCCTGGCGATCTTCGTGGAGCGCCACGCCAAGCGTTCGGGTTTGCTCGTGCTGCCTCCCATCCCGTTCTCCAACAAGCGCCTGAAGACGATCCTCCTCCCGTCCACCGTGGGGACCGGAGCGGAAGTCAGCGCTGTAGCGTGCCTGGATACCGCCGTCGGGCGCCGCCTGCTGGCCTCGCCGCACCTTGCCGGGGACGTCGCAGTGCTCGACGCCGGGCACCTCACCACCCTGCCGCGGACGCTGGTTCTGGAGGGGCTTCTTGAAGCGTTCCTGCGCGTGGCCGGGACGATGATCGGCAGCAGCGCGAGCATGTTCGACGACGACGGTCACCACTTGCTGCGGCGGATCCTGCATGTGGGGGAGCAACTGACATCACGGGATACCCCTGATCTGCGGCTGGCGGCCGCGAGGCTCAGCATGGAAACCCACACGGGTTGGTCGCTGATGGGCCGGAATCCGTATGGCGCCAGGCATTGGTACGTCGCCAACGAACTGGCATACCTGTCGGGTACGCGAAAGATGACCGCAACCGCCGCGCTGATCCCGCCTGTGTGGGCAGAGATCGGAAAGGGCAACGCGGCCTGGGGCAGCGAACAACGGCTGGACCGGCTGTGGACCGAGGTCACCAAGGACGCAACGCACCTGAACCCCAACCCGGCAAGGGGCATGGCGGACCTCATCCAGCAATGGGACGTTCCGCGGGTGGTGCCCGCCAGCAAGGAAACCATCCGGGATACCGCGGCCGCCGCCATCCGCAATTGGGGCGGCGTCCTCCCCATGCTGCGTGGACTCGACGTCTTCCAGGTCCAGCACGTCCTCCGCGCAGCGACCATCCAAAACTTGCCCGACGGATCACCCGCGATCAGCAAGAGGGAGGAGGTGAGCACATGATCAGCACCCCCAAGGCCCTGGACCTCAACGTCCAGGAACTGGAAAGCATCGACCTGCCGGACGACTGGACCGAACGGATCCACGGAATCACCGTAGGCCTGGCGCTGGTGGGCATCGTCGTCACCATCACGTGACCGTGACCGTGATCGTGACCGCGCAACCGCAGGAGAGGAGGTGAAAGCACATGCAGAAACAGCTCAATCTGGCCATCCAGGAAGTCGAGTCCTTGGACACTCCGGACTTCAACAACTGGTTTGTCGGCGTCACACAGGGCGTGGCCATCGGCCTCATCGCCGTGAGCATCACCTAGACACGGTGAAACCAGCAAACACAACACGCGAAAGGAGGCAGCAATGACGCTCCAACTCAGCATCGAAGAACTTGAAAACCTGGACACCCCGGATGACACCCCCTGGTACATCCGCGTCGGTGACGTGATCATCATTGCCGGCATCGTCGTCGGCATCGCGGCCACCTAGCCGCTACCCAAGCCAGCACACGCGGGTGGTTTCCTTCCTCAACTGCCCGCGTGTGCTCCTCCCGAAGCAACTCCCAAGGACACATGCCGATGAACCCAGCACCTGACCAGACTGCCGATGCCATCCTGCGCGTCCTCGGACACCTGGACCCGCCCGAAGACCTCTACAGCGTTTCGGGGTCCCGCCTCTATGACCAGATCACCGCCAAAGACCTCACCGAACTGCCCGAAATACAGGCAGCAGCCCGCAAGACAACCGGCCCCATCCTGGAACTGGCAGCCGGGTCCGGACGGATCACGCGGGCGCTGCTGGCGCTGGGGCGTCCGGTAACCGCCGTCGATTCTTCCGTAGAGATGCTGGAGCTGCTCGCCGCAAAGGTTGGTACGGTTCCGTTCAACCCGAGGGGCGCGGACGTGGAACTCCTGCAAGCGGACATGTCCCGGGTGGAGCTCGACGGCGGTTTCGGTTGCGTCGTCCTCGGAGCCAGTTCCGTGACGCTCCTAAACCGTGACGATCGCCGCCAGCTTTTCCGCCGGGTCCGGGAGGCCTTGGCCCCGGACGGCCGGTTCCTGCTCACCGTCCTGAACGCAGACAGCCACCAGGACGGAACAACGTACGACGGCGGCACAACAGTTTCGGCGTTGGGGGAAGACTCCTTCCTCATTACGGCGGAAAGCCGGGATCCCGTTAACGGTGCGCGGCACGTGACCATGATCCACGTCAGCTTCAACGAGGGCGGGACGTACCGCTCGTCGGCGTACGCCAGCGAGATTGCGTTCGTCAGCAATGACCTCATACAGGAGGAACTCACCGGAGAGGGACTGACCGTCCTGGAACGACGGCCCGTCCGGATTGCCACTCCGAGTCCTGGCTTGAAGGACATCGAACTCTGGGTGTGTGGGAAGTGAGTACCGCAACGGAATTGACCCTCGATCCTGTCCTGACCCTGGATCCCACCTACGGCCTGGTCTCAGAGGCTACCGTCTACCCACCGAACGAGTCCGGGCTCTGGCGGACTGTCGCACTACTCGCCAACGGTGGGTCGGCCACGTCAGGGTTCGCCTCCGCCGTCGGCGCTTTTGACGTGCGGCGGCGCGGATCGTTGATCCGGGGTGCTGGCGAAGCCGTGGAACGGTTTGCACTGGCACCGGTTCTGGTGGACGCCGACTACCTGGTGGCGAGTCCGGGTGCTGAGCCAATCGACTTCGTCACCACCGGCCTGGGCCGGGCGTCCGCGCTGGCCTGCGATTTCCCCTGGTACCGTGCCACCGAACTGCTGACCGGAGCGGAGTCGCAGGTGCCTGCGCCCGTGGTGGACTACAGGCCAGGCTGTCCCTCCCCATCCCGGTGGGAGCGCTATTTCGACCCCTCCCCGAACGGTGCGGCCTCAGGACCGTCGGAGGCCTTCGCCCAGGCCTCGGCCCTCGTGGAGGTGCTGGAACGCGACGCCTTCCTGTCGGCCTGGCGCTCGCAGGCACCCCTGCGGAAGGTGGACCTCGCGGAACTGCCGCAGTCGGCCCGTGATCGAAGCCTGGCTGTCCTTCTTGAGGCGGCCAGAACGGCAGGCGTCCACCTCACGCTGGCCTTCGTTGGGAACGACAGCCCGGTCCACACCGCGGTCTGCGTCATTATCGGCGCCACGTCCTCGGCTTCGTTCGGCGCGGTGGGACTCAAACCGTCCGCCGATCCACTGTCCGCAATGCTCGGTGCGCTGCAGGAAGGGCTGCAAATCCGCGAGCTGTTCCTGTCCCGGAAGCCAGCGCCCTTTGGGGCGGGTGATTCGGTGACCGGCGACTCTTCCCGTGCCGACTTCTGGAGCACGCCACAAGCCGTATCCACCCTGCAGGCGTGGCTCCAGTCCTTCCCCACGGAACCGGTCCCAGCCGTGAAACCTGTGCCGGGTGTCGATGTCCTGGTGAGGCATCTGGCCAGTCGAGATATCGGCTCACATTGGGTCGATCTCACCCACAGGCTTCCGGCGCCAATTCGGGAGCTCGGCTGGATCACTGGGAAAGTGGTCTGTCCGGGTGCCATTCAATTGACCATGGACGAGACGAAGAACCTGTCCTTGTTCGGCCCCGTTGCCGAGCGAATGACACTGACCCCGCATCCGCTGATATGAGACCGGCCAAGAAGCTCTCCACCTATGCGCCGGTGTGGCCCGTCCAGCTGGCGCCGGCGGCATCGATCGACCCTCCGGTGCAGGACGGCGCTCCGTGGATCGTGGCCCTGAACGGCGTACCCAGAGCCAGGGTCTCGGGTGATGTGGCTGCTGTCCTGCGAACCGTGGACGGTGTGAAGGGACCCGAACACGTAGCGGCACAACTGGGGGAGCCATGGACTGCCCGGGAGGTCACGGGCGTGGTGGAGCAGCTTGCGAATACACGAATTTTCGACGGCGGCACTCACCGCGCGAAGGTCCGCTGGGTCCAGTTCCGGGCTCCGCTGACGGTCCAGTTGACGCTATTTAACCCAACCGTGTTCCTGTACTCCCTTCGTCCCTTGGTAGCGGCCTTGGCCCGACGCGAAGTGCTGGTCCTGGCCGCGTTGCTGGTGCTCGGCGGAATGGTTGGCCTGAGCACTGCGGGGCATGAGATCCTGCGGGTCCTGTCGACGCCACTTCCCTTGGAGGCCTACCTGGGGGTGGCCGCAGCAATGTTCGCTTCGACGCTGCTGCACGAACTGGGCCACGGTATGGCCCTGGCGTACTTTGGCGGTCAGCCGAGGCGCATCGGCATCATGTTGTTTTATCTCTCGCCCGCGTTCTTCTGCGACGTGACCGATGGCTGGCGCCTTCCTTCGCGTAGGCAAAGGGTGCTCGTGGCGCTGGCTGGTCCCATGGTCCACCTCGGGCTGGGCAGCGCTGCCCTGTCGGTGCAGGGACTCATGACCGGCTCCACTGCCAAAGACGGTGCCCTTCTCTATGGTGTGCTCTGTTACTGCGTGGCTGTCCTGAACCTGTTTCCGTTCATCAAGCTGGACGGCTACGTGGCACTGATGTCTGCCCTGGATGTTCCCTATCTTCGGAAAAAGTCGATGGACGCGATGGGGGAACTGGTCAGGGTCCACGTGTTTGGGGCACGACACTCCCTGCCCAAGCGGGGTTTGCTTCCGTGGTTTGGCTTGGCGAGCTTCGTGGCCGGCCTGGCTTTCATGGCCATCGGTTTCCAGCGACTGGTTCCGGTGTTCCTGCAGTTCGGCTTCGCTGGACATCTGGTGGTGGCGGCAGTTCTGCTCCTGCTCCTGGCCGTGGTATCCGCGAGCATCGTGCGCTTCTTCCTTGCTGCAGCTCGCAACGGGAGTCCATTCTGGCGGCGGGTACTCGTGGGCGCAGCAGGAACGGGGGTGCTTGCCGTGATCCTGGCCGCGGTCCCGGTGACATCCAGCCAGGTTGCGGGCTACACCTTGGTGGACGGGCGCCTGAACATCGTCGCCCCTGTCGGTTCAACGCTGGCCACGTTCGCGGAAGGCGACCGCGTCTCCCTGCAGTCGCAGGGCTTGGTGATCCACCGCGATCTGGGCGTGGCCACCATCGGTTCGCTGCCGCCGTCGTTATCCAAAGCGCCGCTTGAGGCCCTGGTGCCGGTGACATTTGGCGGCCTGGCCGTCCCCGCTCAGTCCTACGACGCTGACATCCGGGAAACCGGATACCTGCCGTCTGCCGGACGTGCAGAGATTACCAGCCGCGTTCAGCTGAGCCTGGGGGAGTGGTTGTGGAGCGCGGTTGCTTCCTCGCCGCTCTGGCCGGGGGATTAGGCGGTCCGGGCACATGACCAGAAACGGATCAACACAAAGGAATTCATCGTGAACCAAAAATCGCTCGTATGGCTGTTGCTGGCCCTGATTCTGGCCTTCTACTCGCTTTACGTCTTTCTCTCGAACGGAAGCGAGACCGCATGGCCGATCGTTACCGGCACCATTTGCGCAGTCGGCGCGGGAGTGTCGTTCTGGCGCTCCATGGTGGAGGTCAGGGCGGACCGCGAAGAAGAAGACTGAATGCGGTCCGCACGTGCATGACCTACTTGGGTTTGGGTCCCTTGCCGTGGTCGCGCTGCTCTGTGGACACCACCATGGCGGAGCCACCGCCGCGCCGAACAGGTTCGGCGGCCGCCGTCAGCTTCCCGTCTTCGCCGAACTCGATCGCGGTAGCTGCACCTATCTCGGCAGCCGAGGTGAACGCATCGCCGGCCGGAACCAGCTTGTGTCCCAGCGCCGTGAGCGGTGGGCCGTAAGCAGTGATGAAGTCCGGCTCCGCGGTAACGTTCGCCGTGTTCCGCTGTGCCGCGCGCGGTGCCGCAAGCGCCTCCGAGATGTTCATGCCCAGGTCCACGCGGTTCAGGATGGTCTGCAGAACCGTGGTGATGATGGTGGAGCCACCGGGTGAACCGAGTGCCAGGAAGGGCTTGCCGTCGTCGAGGATGATGGTGGGGGACATCGACGAGCGCGGACGCTTGCCCGGTTCAATCCTGTTCGGATCCGTGGCGCTGTACACCGTGCTGAAGTCGGTGAGTTCGTTGTTCAGCAGGAATCCACGGCCGGGAACAACAATTCCCGATCCGCCGGTCTGCTCGATCGTCAACGTGTACTCAACAACGTTGCCCCACTTGTCCGCGACCGTCATGTTGGTGGTGGAGATGTTTTCGGTGTCCGTCTCGTCGGCGAGGGGTGCAGCGGAAGTCGGGCACACGCCGTCGTACGTTGTGACGTCGCCAGGGGCGACTGGCTTGGTGGCCGCCGTCGTCGGGTTGATGTTGCACGCGCGTTCCTTGCCGAACACGGGATCGAGGAGCGCCTTGGTGGGCACGTTGACGAAGGCCGGGTCGCCGACATACGCGCCGCGGTCCGCGAAAGCCAGGGCGCTCGCCTCGAAGTAGTGATGCAGCGCGTTTGTTGTTCCCATGCTCGCGAGGTCGGAGGGCTCCAGGATGTTGAGCGCCTCGCCCACCGTGGTTCCGCCGCTGCTCGAGGGAGCCATGCCGTAGACGTCATAGCCGCGGTAGTTCATGTGCGTGGGGTCCAGGTCGATTGCCTTGTAGTTCGCCAGGTCCCGGGTGGTCATGGAACCCACGGGGACCGGCAGCTTGGTGGCACCGGATTTCGGCGGGGCCTGCACCGTGGCTGCGATCTCCTTCGCGAGTTGGCCGCCATAGAACGCGGAGGTGCCTTCCTTGGCCAGCAGCCTGTAGGTCGCGGCCAGCTCGGGGTTCTTGAAGACACTTCCGACGGCGGGAGCGTCGCCACCGGGCAGGAACAGCTTCTGGGTTGAAGTGAACGTGTTGAAGCGGAGCTGGTTGTCGAGCGTTTGCTGGCGGAACGTCTTGTCCACCACGAAGCCACGGTTGGCTACCTGGATGGCAGGCTTCAGGGCATCGCCCAGATCCATGGTTCCCCACCGTTTCAGCGCCCGTTCCCATGTAGCGGGTGTGCCGGGGACACCCACGGAGACGCCGCTGGTCACGAGGTCCGGAGTGAAGTTGTACGGCTCCTTCGTCGCAGGGTCGATGAACGCATCCTTGGTGATGCCTGCCGGAGCCGTCTCGCGACCGTCGATGGTCCCCACCTTGCCCGTCTTGGCGTCGTAGTAAACGAAGTACCCGCCACCACCAATGCCAGCACTGTAGGGCTCGGTGACACCGAGGGTGGCGGCAGCCGCGACCGCTGCATCGGCCGCGTTGCCGCCCTTCCTCAGTACTTCGATAGCCGCCGCAGAAGCCTCCGGGTCAACCGTGGAAACAGCGCCTCCGTAGCCTGTTGCCGTGGCATTCTTCTCCGTTTGGCGCGGATCAGCGAACGCCGGACTGGCTACTGCTCCGCCCGTGACGCTCAGGGCCAAGGCTGCAGTGACCGCAGCAATTCGACGTCTCACTTGTGTCATGGTGTCTCCCAGATCTTTCCCAGACGGGGTTGAGGGTTGGCGGTCCGGCCACCCTACTCCGGGGTCAGGAGGGGAACAACGGTTGAGTTTTGGCGGGCTTCGGCGTATTTAGGCTGCTTCCCGGGTCAGTCCCAGAAGTCCCCGAGCCGTGGTGCGAGCTGCCGCCCTTGCTCGTAACCTGCCCGTGCCGCGGCCGGGCGGAGGGACAGATCCATGGCGTTGGCACCGAACATGTGCTCCGCGTCAAGGGCCGGGAAGATGGTCTCCACCTTGCTTCCCGAGGCCCGCAAACCGTCCACCTGCGTGGCGAGATCCATTCCCCATTCGGCCGGTGTCCGCGTCCTTCCACCGAATGGTGACAGCACCAGGACCGCGCTGTACCCGGACGCGAGGTCCGCGTTCTCGGCGTTGGCGCGGTAGCCGCCGTCGATATAGTCGCCCGGGCCGATGCTGTACGCGAAGCCGCTGGCACAACTCGCGGCTACGGCGTCCACCAACTCCACCCCGCTGTCCCGGTGGAACGCCACCGGTTCGCCCGTCCGGGCGTCGACGGCAGTGATGAGGATCGGCGTATCCGGCCACTCGGGATCGGGCAGCCGGCTGGCCACGGTAGAGCGCCACCTGTCCTGCGTGGAGCCGTCCAGTGCTGCCTGCAGTTCCAGGGCCGAAGCTCCCAGCCGACGGCGCATGTCCGCCATGTCTGCGGATTCGGCCATGATGCGGGCCGTGCGTTCCATGTGCTCGGACGCGCCGCGGACGCGCCCCTTGTTGGGGTCAGTGTGGTTGGTGCGGGGGCTGTAATCGGCATTGACGACGGCGGCAAAGAGTTCGGCGGGATTCCCACCGGTGATCTGGGCTGCTGCCGTGGAACCCGCCGAGGTGCCGATGACCAGGTCCGCCTTGGTGACGTCCAGGCCGGCTTCGACCAGTCCGGCAACGACGCCTATCAGCCATGCGTTACCTGTTGAGCCGCCTCCACCGAGGACCAGGGCGCGGGTGTTTCTTTGAGGATGTGTTGTGTTCATTGGAGTCGCCTTTCGCGATGTGCGTGGTTGGCGCTCCGATGGCGGCTACTTCAGCCGCGAAACCGTGGACTCCTGGGGAGCGCCCATTGCTGATACTGCGTACATGGGTCTCACCTCCTGAGGATTTGTCACGATCTCCGGGAATGCTAGCACGGTTCGCGTGGACAGGCAGAGGACATAGGCACGACACTTCCCCCGGCGGAAGTGTCGTGCCTGCGGGGCTGCCCCGGAGCAGGAACGTGGTGCAACCCGGGCCGGTAGGCTGGAACCACCGGGATGGAAGGAGGTCGGCCGTGGAAATGCTTGGTGCCAAGAGTCGCTCTTTCCTGCGGACAGCGGGCCTGCTCTCCGCCGTGTTCGCGTTGATTGCCGGGATTCTTGGCATGCACGTGATGACGGGAACGCACTCACTGCACGCCACGGCGGCCGCACCACATACAGCGCACGCCGTAGAGGCTCCCTCCGCTGAGCACTGTTCCTGCGCCACGGCCTGCACTGACCAGCACGTCAACAACGTGTCCTGTACCCCGACAGTTGCCACCGGTGCCCTCGCAGCTCCGGCGCCGGACAACAGCACGGCCCTACCGGCTAGGCTCCAGCCCGTCGCCTTCGCCTCGGCCAAAGTCTGGCAGTACCGCCCCGACGGACCTTCTCCCGGGGACTTGTCCATCAGTAGAACGTAGGCCATCCATGGCGCCGGTCCCATGCGGACCGCCTCGATCCTCAATGGTCCGTACCCGAACCGCATGAGGACCGTACCTTCGCAGCGCCGTTCGGCCGCGGTAGCCCGCCGAATCGCGCATCGCTGATGTTGACCACCCCAGCAGGAAATGTCCCTGCACCCCAAAGAAGGACTTTATTGTCATGCACACCAAGAAGCTCTTGCCCGTAGCAGCCACCGCCGTCGCAGCCGCCATTGCCTTGGCCGGCTGCTCGGGTACCCCGGGTTCCTCTGTGTCCTCCATGCCCGGCATGGACCACGGGAACATGGGGAGCAGCCAATCCCCAGCGTCGGACCACAACGCCGCGGACGTGATGTTCGCCCAGATGATGATCCCGCACCACACCCAGGCGATCGAGATGAGCGACGTGATCCTCAAGAAGCAGGACATCCCCGTCAGCGTCACTGGCCTGGCCACCAGGATCAAGGCCGCCCAAGCCCCTGAAATCGACACAATGAACGGCTGGCTCAAGGACTGGAACCAGTCAATGCAGATGCCGTCCGGCCACAGTATGGACGGCATGATGAGTGCCGACGACATGACCAAGCTCGAGGCAGCCCAGGGGACGGAAGCGGCAAAACTGTTCCTGACCCAGATGATCACCCACCACGAGGGCGCCATCACCATGGCCAAGACCGAAATATCCAATGGCAAGAACGCCGCTGCGATCCAGCTCAGCAAGGACATCGTCAGCGCCCAAGAGGCCGAGATCAAGGAAATGCAGCAGCTGTTGGACACCCTCTAGCCGACGGGTCCGGCACGCCGTCAAACGCGGGCCGGCCCAGCTGGTGGGTCCCGTGACCGGTAGGGCGTAGGCCCGCGACTTCGCCGCAGAGCTGCGGGATCGCTGGGTGACCGGCGATCCTGCAGGCTTCCGGCGACCTCGCTGTCGTTGAAAATTCGCTCTGGACAGCCGGCGGCTTCGGTTGCAATCTGGTGTATGGGCTTCAGCAGTGGGGCCTTCCCAGGAGGCCGCCATGGGCAGGTTCGGAGACTTCTTCGACGCCAGGATTCACAGAAACCCGTTGCCTTCCAGTGCGCCGCCGCCCAGGCCCGCCGCCGATTCGATCGTGGTACCCAAGCTCGCTGAAGTAGTGGGTGGCGTGGTGGCGATGCTGCGTCAGTCCGGCCGTACGCCGGTTCCTGTGGTGGGTACCGGGCAGTCGGCGGGTTGGCCGCGCGTCTTTGTTCTGGGGCAGCTCAGTCCCAAAGAGCACGACGCCGGAACCGCCTTTGCGGAGGTAGCCCTGGATGGTTCGGGTCGGCTTGCGTTGTTCCACGAAGTGCAGGTGGCCGCCCACGGATCGTGGGTGGTTCCCATTGGGTCGTCGGCCTTGGAGCACCGCTACCGGCGGCAAGTGGGCGCGATCGGGACGTCACGTGCGGCGCAGACGTTCCCCATCGTCCTTGACCGCGGCGGGGAATTGATGATCCTGCCTGTGTGGCGTCCGGAATACACGGATGAGGTGCCGCTGAGCCGCTACCTGTACGCGTTGGCTGAGGAAAGCGGGGGACTGCCGGCCCCCTCTCGTGCACCAGCCTATGCACCACCCGATCCGGCCGGGGCGATCACGCGTTCGAGTTCCGCCAAGACTTCGCCTGGCGTGCCGTTGGCGTCCACAACCACGAAGTCCGAAAAACCCGGGATCGAGCTGTAGGCAGTCCGAAGGGCCGTGAGGTGGTCCAGGGTTTCCTGGTCGGTGCCACGGATGGTCACCCGGTGATGGGCCAGTTCGGGAGCGGCATCGATGAACACCACGGCATCAGGTGCCGGAAGCCGGGCCAGCAGCCAGGGAACCACGCGGCCCTCCCGCAGGCCGTGTGCTCGGCGCAGGGCGAGTTGGCAGTGGAGATGCCTGTCCATCACCACCAGCCCGCGCGGGTGGCGGCAGGCAAACAACCGGGCTCGCGCGTGCGACACAAGAACGTTGGACACCCGGATGGACGTCTCCACGGCGTCCGCGAGGCGCGGCGGAAGGCCCCAGCCGATGCGTCGGCTGATGTTCGAGAGGCGGCGTCGCGCAGCGTGGTTGCTGAGCAGCAGTGCCGCGCGACCTGAATCCCGGGTTGCGGCAATCAGGGCGTGTGCCGCCGTCGTCTTCCCTGAACCGTCTATTCCGGTGAGAACGATGAGCATGGGGCCTCCCTTCGTCTCTTGTCCAACGGGGAAGCGGCCCGTCCCGTGCCGGATTGAGGGGCAGATCACCATGGCGGCACGGCGTGAAGTGATCCTTGAATATCCCCGCGGGCCCCTTCGCCAATACAAAAAGCATGCTTATCATGTTGCTGTGCACGTGCTTCCCCTAAAGGTTGCTTTGTTTGAACCGCAGCCGATATGGGTAAGTACGAAATAAGGAGAGGACATTCTCCGTACGGTGCCCGTTGCCATGGGGTGGAGCTTCGAAAGGAGTTCCAGCGGACGCCTTCCTCACTGGACATATTTGTTTGAAGGGATGCGTAGCTTTATGAACACACTATTGGTTATTGCAGGCGTGATTGCGATCGTCCTGCTGCTGGTTGGTGGATTCAGCCAAGCCCTTAGTTTCTTGCTGTGGGTAGGAATTATCCTGCTTGTCCTGGCTTTGCTGGGATGGGTTCTCGGACGGGGGCGGTCGCGCGTATGACTTCGGATCCCGTGGAATCTGGGGGATTCAGCCAGGTCCACGACGGCGTCACGACGCCCGGCCAGCCGATCCCCAGGGATCTTGGCTCACCTGTATCACCAGCTCAGGTGCCGGTGGGCGTCGCATCCGGCGGACAACCGGATGATGCCGCCGATGTTGGAGAGAACAAGTCGGCGGACCCGCCCGGGCCGGCTGAAGAAAAAGATGACCAAGCTGCGGACGACCGCGGTTTGACGACTGAAACCAATCCGACGGACTGATCGGGACTAGCGGCCGCGGGCAAGGACATATTGCCCGCGGCCGTTCCCGATTCCGCCCTGTGCGGGAAGTCCCTGAATCGATTGAGGACAAAATGCGCATCGGTTCATTTATCGGGCTGATCGTTGTTGTGTGGCTCATTATTGGCGCGGTAGCCGCGGGCCAACGTGGCTACTACAGCGCACCTCCAGCCCAGTGCTCACAATTTGCCACGATCGCCCTGAATATTGTTGCCGGACCCCTGAATTACACGGGGCTGAATCCGCAAGGTGGCTGCGAGGTTCCGCGACCATCGTGAACCGCTTTCGGTGGCATTTCGCCATGGTTTTCCTCGCCCTGGCAGCGTTGGCCGGAGCGCTTCGTCCTGCGCGCAGTCTCCCACCAGCCAAGCGTTGGGAAGATGTCGCCGTGGTGGAAACCGTCGTTGTTGCGTCCGGACTTAGGGCCCTGGGAAGCGGCTTCACACGATAGCGTCTCAGCAGCGAAATTCATAAGTTTGCTGAGTATTTTCTGTGGGAGGTGGACATGACGCTAAGTACCCTTATAAATTCGAAGTGTTCCATCAAGTGTTCAACCACAGGGAAAGGACAGCTCTCATGGACACGCAGAATCCGACACCCGAAGAGGAAGTTGGAGGCTACGGCACGCCGACAGCAGAGCAGGAAGCCGGAGGCAGCCAGGCGCAGCCCCGCGTGGAAGAAGACCTCAGCGAGGCCGGCCTGAGCCAGGACAGCCCCGACGGTGAAACGTATGCCACGGGAGCTCCCAACCTGAGCCACCTGGATCCGGAAGACTCGGACAGTTCGGGGGAACCGGGGGCAGGACGTTACGGAGGAACAGACGAGCAGGCCCGTGAAGAGCAGAACCTGGAGCCGGACGGCGACCTGCCCGACGGCAGCGGGAATAACCTGCCGCAGGACCAATCCCCGAACGATGACGATGAAGAGGACTTCAACGCAGGCTAGCCGTCCGACCCCAGGCAACAAGCGTGCCCGCGGACAAGCACCACAGCACTGAAGGAGAAGCATTTCATGGCTACGGTCAACAAATCAGTAGAAGTAGACGTCCCCGTTTCTGTCGCATACAACCAGTGGACCCAGTTCGAGAGCTTTCCGGAGTTCATGAACGGGGTGGAAGCCGTCCAGCAGATCGATGAGACTGCGCTCCATTTCTCCACCAACATCGGCGGCGTCAAGCGTGACTACAACGCGCAGATCATTGAGCAAGTCCCGGATTCCGTGGTGAGCTGGGCCAGCGTCGATGGCCCCCGCAACGCCGGGTCTGTGACGTTCGAGCCACTGGACGCCGCCCGGACCCGGGTCAATGTGGCTATCGACTGGGAGCCTGAAGGCTTGGCCGAGAAGGCCGGATCCGCGCTGGGGGCGGACAGCCTTCGGGTTGGCGCGGACCTGGACAAGTTCAAAAAATTCATCGAAGCCCAAGGACACGAAACCGGAGCATGGCGGGGCACTGTTACCGGTGGCGATGTGGACGAAGGCGGAGGAGCATTGCTATAACGCAAGTCCTCGTGAAGGCCGGCCAAGCGAACGGGCCGGCCTTCACGGGCGCCTTCCATCGCCTACTCCAAACGAGGAGGATCCGCAGTCATGGCCCAGTCCACCAGTGTGGAAGCAGAGCAAAAGTTCGACGCCGACGCTTCCACGCCGCTCCCGGAACTCCACCGGATCGACGGCGTCGGCAAGGTAGGTGAACCCGCCACCCATCAGCTGGAAGCCGTTTACTTCGATACGCAGGACCTGGCCTTGGCCGGGCGCAGGATCACCCTGCGGCGACGAACCGGCGGACCCGACGCCGGCTGGCACCTGAAGCTCCCGCACAGCCCTGGCAAGCGAACCGAAATCCATGCTCCGCTGGGCCAGCCTGAAACGGTTCCCCCGGACCTTATGTCCCGCATCCTTGCGTACACCAGGGGCCATGCCGTGTCCGCCGTCGCAACACTCACCACTGAACGCACCAGCTACCAGCTGTACCAATCCGACGGCGGACGCCTCGCCGAGTTCGTTGATGACCACGTGCACGCCCTGGTCTCCCTCGGTGACGGACACGCCCACAGCTGGCGGGAATGGGAAGTGGAGCTCGCCCCCGGCCATGACGATGCAGCTGGGGACAAGTTCCTTGATGCCGCCGCAGCGCTCCTGGCCAAGACCGGGGCGAACCCCAGTGAGCGCACGTCCAAGCTGGCCACGGCCTTCGGTGACCTGTGGCCGGCAGCCAAGGGTACCGGCCGCGAAATGCCCCAGCGCAAGGGTCCGGCCGTGGTTCCCGTGCTGAACTACCTGGACATGCAGGTGGCCAGGCTTCTCCTGCAGGACGCACACGTTCGCTTGGAACGCGAGGACTCCGTCCATCAGATGCGGTCGGCCACCCGGCGGATCCGTTCCGTGCTGCACAGCTACCGCAAACTGTTCAAGCCCTATCCCGTGGCTGAGCTCGAACTCGGGCTGAAATCGCTGGCCAAGACCCTGGGACGTTACAGGGATGCCGAAGTGCTCCATGAGCGGCTGACGAAGTCCCTCGACGAGTTGCCCGGAAAACTGGTGCTCGGTCCGCTGAAGAACCAACTGGACGAGCGCATGAAGGTCCGGAAGGACACCTCCCTCTCCGCCATCCATGCACGGCTCAACAGCCCACGCTACTTCCGGCTGCTCGATGAGCTCGAAGCCTTCCTCGAGGCCCCTCCTGTTGCCCCGTCGGTAACCCCCGGGGCGAGGAAGGCCACCCGGAAATTCGTCAACAAGGCGGCCAAGCGCCTGGCCAAGCGTCACGACGCGGCCGTGGGTACCGCCGTCGGGCCTGCACGTGACAAAGCGTTCCACGATGTCCGGAAGGCGGCCAAGAAGCTGCGGTTTGCGGCGGCCGCCGTCGAGAGCATCCATGGCAAGCGTGCCGCCAAGTTGTCCGATGCCGCGCATGACGTCCAGCGGATCCTCGGCGAGCACCAGGACAGTGCCGTGGCCCGGGCCGAACTCCTCAAACTGGGATCGGCGGCGGACGCGGGCACTGCGGCCTTCACGTACGGGCTGCTCCACGAAGCCGAACGGGCAGTGGCGGAGGCTTTCGAAAAGGAGTATCTGCGCAGCGGAAAGAAGGCGCGCAAACTCCGGCTCAGGAAGTAGTAAAGATGCCCCCGAAGCAGCAGCTTCGGGGGCATCTTCCGTTCGGAGGGTCTACTTCTTCAGGAAGCCCAGCAGGGCCTCGTTGATTTCGGCTCCGTGCGTCCAGAGGAGGCCGTGTGGTGCCCCTTCGATTTCCACGTACTCGGCGCTGGGCAGGGCATCCTTGAACCTGCGGCCCGTGGCGTCGATGGGCAGGATGTTGTCCGCCGTGCCATGGACGATCAGCGCGGGAACATCGATCTTGGGGATGTCCGCCCGGAAGTCAGTCACCCAGGTGGGCTGGGCGGCTACGGACGCAAAGGCGCCGGACTGCGAGGCCAGGTTCCAGCTTGCGTCTACGGATTCCTGGCTCAGGCGCTCGGTGCCCAGGAAAGTATCGCTGTTGTAGAAGTTCTTGAAGAACTCGGTGAAGAACGCGTAGCGGTCGGCTTTCACTGCCTGGGCCAGGCCGTCGAAGACATCCTGCGGAACGCCGTCCGGGTTGTCGTCCGTCTTCAGCAGGAAAGGTTCCAGCGAGCCGAGGAACACGGCCTTGGCAACGCGGGCGGAACCATACGTGGCGATGTACCGGGCAACTTCGCCGGTGCCCATGGAGAAGCCCACCAGCACGGCGTCGTTCAGGTCCAGGGTTTCCAGGACGGTCTTGAGGTCCGCGGCGAACGTGTCGTAGTCGTAGCCAACGGTGGGCTTGCTGGACTTGCCGAAGCCGCGGCGGTCGTAGGTGATGACCCGGTAACCGGCGTCCAGAAGTGCTGCGGTTTGCTTCTCCCAGGACGAACCATCCAACGGGTAGCCGTGGATCAGAACCACTGCCTGTCCCGACCCGTGATCCTCGTAATAGAGCTCAATCTCAGTGCTGTTTTCGTTTCCGACGGTGATGTAAGCCAAGACTTCGGTCCCTTCATAGCGGTTCTGGGGTGGAACGTTTCCAGCCTACTGAATTCCCTCTAGTTGCCCACAGCAACCAGACGTAAACTGGCCTTCGGTCCACCACGTTTTGGCGGACCCTTGCCACGGGCTTGGGAGACCGCATGCTTTGGAAAGTTCTTGTTCGCTTCCTCCGGCCGCATCAGCGGCTGCTGATCGCCGTCGTCGTTTTTCAGCTCGCGCAATCCATCGCCTCGCTGTACCTTCCGACGCTTAACGCCGACATCATCGACAACGGCGTGGCCGTGGGGGACACCGACTACATCCTGCGCATGGGCGGCCTGATGCTGCTGATCACGCTGCTGCAAATCGCCTGCGCCGTTGTGGCGGTGTACTTCGGAGCCAAGGCGGCCATGAGCATGGGACGCGATGTCCGGGATGCGATCTTCAGCCGTGTGGGTGACTTCTCGGAGCAGGAGGTCACGCGGTTCGGTGCCGCGTCGCTGATCACCCGGTCCACCAATGACGTTCAACAGGTCCAACAACTGGTGTTGATGTCCTGCACGCTCATGGTGGCGGCGCCCATGTTGAGTATCGGCGGCGTCATCATGGCCGTTCGCCAGGATGCGCAGTTGTCGTGGCTGATCGCCGTGTGCGTGCCGGTGCTGCTTGTTTGCGTCGGCCTGATCGTGACGCGCATGGTGCCGCTGTTCCGCAAGATGCAGATCCGGATCGACGCAGTGAACCGGGTCCTCCGCGAACAGCTCACCGGCATCCGTGTGGTGCGCGCGTTCGTGCGGGAAGACATGGAGTCGGCCCGCTTCGGCAAAGCGAACGACGACGTCACGGACGTTGCGCTGCGGGCCGGCCGTTTGATGAGCCTCATGTTCCCTGTGGTCATGTTGGTGATGAACGTTTCCAGTGTGGCCGTGATCTGGTTCGGGTCCTTCAGGATCGAGGACGGTTCCATGCAGGTGGGCACGTTGATCGCGTTCCTGAGCTACCTCATGCAGATCCTCATGTCCGTCATGATGGCAACGTTCATGGCCGTCATGATCCCGCGCGCTTCCGTCTCTGCCGACCGCATCGGCGAGGTGCTGGACACCGACTCAAGCGTCCTGCCGCCGTCGAACCCTGTTTCCCTCACCGGCCGTCGCAGCGGCCAACTGGAAATGCACGACGTCGGATTCGCCTACCCGGGTGCCGAGCAGCCCGTGCTCAGCGGAGTGTCCTTCACTGCGTTGGCTGGCCGGACCACCGCGATCATCGGCAGCACCGGAGCCGGAAAGACCACGCTGGTGAACCTGATGCCGCGGCTCTTCGACGCAACCTCCGGTTCAGTGCGCATGGACGGCGTGGACATCCGTGAGCTGCACCCCGACCTGTTGTGGGGGCACATCGGCCTGGTCCCGCAGAAGCCGTACCTCTTCTCGGGGACGGTCCGCAGCAACCTGCTGTACGGGAAACCCGATGCCACGGACGAAGAAATCTGGCAGGCACTCGCTGTGGCGCAAGCCCGTGATTTCGTGGAGCAGATGGAGGGCGGGCTGGATGCTCCCATTTCCCAAGGCGGAACCAACGTCTCCGGTGGGCAGCGCCAGCGGCTCGCGATCGCTCGGGCCCTGGTGAAACGGCCCGAGCTCTACATCTTCGACGACTCGTTCTCTTCCCTGGACACCGCCACGGATGCCCGGCTCCGCCAGGCGCTCAAGAACCACACCAGCGGTGCCACGCTGGTGATCATCGCCCAGCGGGTCTCCAGCATCGCGGACGCGGACCAGATCCTGGTGCTCGACGGCGGCAGGATCGTTGGGCAGGGAACGCATGATGAGTTGTTGGAGACTTCCGAAACCTACCGGGAGATCGTGTCCTCCCAGCTCGCAGCGGAGGAGGCAGCATGAGCACTGCTACTGCTACTGGACCTTCCGGCGCCCGTGGCCCGCAGCGGCCGGCGATGGGTCCCGGAAGGGGCGGCCCGTTCGCCGGAATGAACGTCCCCGCCGAGAAAGCGTCCAACTTCGGTGCATCGGCCCGCCGGTTGCTGGGTACGTTGCAGCCCGAACGCATGTGGCTGACCATCGTGGTGGTTTTTGCCGTGGCCAGCGTGGCGTTGAACGTCATTGGCCCACGGTTGTTGGGCGAGGGCACCAACCTGATCTTTGCCGGCGTCGTCTCCAAACAACTGCCCGCGGGGGTTTCGAAAGCCGACGTGATCGCAGGACTCCGGGCCTCCGGCGACGATGCCAAAGCCGACATGCTCAACGCGATGACCCTGACACCCGGCGTCGGAATCGACTTCGGGGCGTTGTCTTCGGTGCTGCTGTGGGCGCTGGCACTGTACGTGCTGGCCGCCGCGTTTGGCTGGATGCAGGCGTACGTGCTGAACGGCGTCGTCCAGCGGACCGTCTATAGGCTGCGCGAGCGGATCGAAGCCAAAATCCACCGGCTGCCCCTGCGCTACTTCGACTCCATCCAGCGCGGTGAACTCCTCAGCCGGGTCACCAACGACGTCGACAACATCTCGCAAAGCCTCCAGCAATCCATCAGCCAGGTGGTCTCCTCCCTTTTGACGGTGCTGGGCGTGCTGGTGATGATGTTCATCCTCTCGCCGCTGCTGGCACTGATCGCCCTGGTCACGATTCCGCTGACCCTGGGGACTACCGTGCTGATCGCCAAGCGCTCCCAGAAGCTCTTCGTCGCCCAGTGGAAGAACACCGGCGAACTCAACGGACAGATCGAAGAAACCTACACCGGGCATGCACTGGTGAAGGTGTTCGGGCGGCAGAACGAAGTACAGGAACGCTTCAGGGCGAAAAACTCCGAGCTGTACCAGGCGAGCTTCGGGGCCCAGTTCGTCAGCGGCCTCATCATGCCGGCCATGACCTTCATCGGGAACCTCGTCTACGTGGGCATCGCCGTGGTGGGCGGCCTGCAGGTTGCCTCCGGTGCCATGCAGCTCGGTGACGTCCAGGCCTTCATCCAGTACTCCCGCCAGTTCACCATGCCCTTGGCGCAGCTCGGATCCATGGCGAACATGCTGCAATCCGGCGTGGCCTCGGCGGAGCGGGTGTTCGATTTGCTGGACGAAGAGGAAGAGTCGGCTGAGCCCGTTCCTTCCGGTTCCGGTGCCGGCCGCGGGCGGCTCGTCTTCGAGAACGTCTCCTTCAGCTACTCGCCGGACAAGCCGCTCATCAAGGACCTGGACCTGGTGGCGGAGCCTGGCCAAAGCATCGCCATTGTTGGGCCCACCGGCGCGGGCAAGACCACGCTGGTGAACCTCATGATGCGGTTCTACGAGCTCGACGGCGGCCGGATCACCTTGGACGGCGTGGACATCTCCACCATGTCCCGGCAGGAACTGCGCTCGCGGATGGGCATGGTCCTCCAGGACACGTGGCTCTTCGGTGGGACCATCCGGGACAACATCGCTTACGGGCGGCCGGATGCTTCGGAGTCCTCGATTGTTGAAGCTGCACAGGCCACCTATGTTGACCGCTTTGTGCGCTCACTGCCAGAAGGGTACGACACCGTCCTGGACGACGAAGGCAGCAACGTTTCAGCGGGGGAGAAGCAGCTCCTCACCATTGCCCGGGCCTTCCTGTCCCGGCCCTCGGTGCTCATCCTGGACGAGGCCACCAGCTCAGTGGACACCCGTACCGAGGTGTTGGTCCAGAAAGCCATGAATGCCCTGCGCTCGGACCGAACCAGCTTTGTGATCGCCCACCGGCTCTCCACCATTCGGGACGCCGACCTCATCCTGGTGATGGAGGCGGGGCAGATCGTGGAGCAGGGGACCCACACCGAGTTGCTTTCTGCGGGTGGGGCGTATTCCAGGCTGTACGAGGCCCAGTTCGCGGCGCCGGCTGCGGAGGTGTGAGGGCTCCAGTTTGCTGCCGGTCGCCCGCTCGGCTGCCGGACCGTGCGTTCCAGACGTACTCCCCGCACCGCCACGACCTACTTTGACGCCCAAGGCAGCCTTGTCCAACCGTCTTCCGTCGTGGCCCGCGTGCCGCCACGACCTACTTTGACGCCGGACGCCGCGTCGGCCAACCGTCTTCCGTCGTGGCCCGCGTGCCGCCGCGACCCACTTTGACGCCCAAGTCAGCCATATCCAACCTCATTGGGTTGAACTAGAGGCTTCGTTGGCCCGAAGTAGGTCGCGGGGGTACGCGCTTGTTGGATGCAGGATTGTTGTCGGGCATTGGGGTCCGGCCCAGAGTAGGTCGTGGCGGTACACGCGTGCCGGATGCGGGATTGGCGACGGCCGACGGACCTGGGCTACGGCAGTCGCGACGGCCTCAACACTGTCGCCTCGCCGGCTCGCGCGGGGTCAAGGGCTACCGGGCTCACCAACACGGCAGGACCGCGGTGGAGCAGCCCGCCGGAGATTACCTGGCAGCGAACGCCACCCCGTCCGCGCATGGCTTTATGGGCTCCGGGTGCCAGCATCTGATCCATCCAGGCGCAGGGGTGGGCCGGGCGTCCGGCTTTGAGGCGCACCGAGTCCCCACATGAATCGAGGACGAACTCGTGGCCCAGCAGGGGAGCAAGCTCGGCCCCGCGGATCACCACGTTCCGGCGGGTCAGCAGCGGATCGAAAGGGCCGGCGTTGAGCTCTGCGGCGATTGCCTCCAGCCCTTCGACGGCGAACACCGTCACCGCTGCATCCATGTGGGCGGCTTTGCCGAAGAACCGGTCGCCCACGATGCCTTTTCCGGCAACCAGCTCAGCGGTCGCGGCATCCGCGGTAGGGACGTCGGCTGCTCCTTCCCGTGCCCGCCCAAAGTAGGCGTGCGCGGGAGACATCAAGAGATGCAGCACATCGACGTCGTACCTGTACTCAGAGGTCATCCCTCAACGCTAGCCCCAACCGGCAGCGTGAGCACGGAGAGTCGATCGCAGATGGCGTCGACCAAGGCGCTGGGCGCGAGGGTGATGTCCGCGAGCACGTGCTTCTCATCGTGTTCAAGTGGTTCGAGGGTGCTGAGCTGCGAGTCCAGGAGGCTGGAGGGCATGAACTCGTGGTCGCGGGCATTCATGCGGGCCAGGAGAGTCGCGCGGTCGCCGTTGAGGTGGACGAAGACGACGCCGGGCACGTGCTGCCGCAGCAGGTCGCGGTAGCTGCGCTTCAAAGCGGAGCAGGCAATGATCATCGGGGTGCCAGCGTCCGAGGAATCCCGAAGTACCCGGCCGATTTCTTCAAGCCATGGTTTCCTGTCGGTGTCATCCAACGGGATGCCAGCGCCCATCTTGGCCTTGTTTGCGGCGGGGTGCAGGTGGTCGCCATCCTGGAAAACCATGCCGAGCCGCTCGCCGAGCAGTGAGCCGACAGTGGATTTGCCGCATCCGGAGACGCCCATGACAACCATGGGTGGGTGGGAAACAGGAGTCATGGGAAGTTCCTTCCGGTCGCGCCGTTGCAGACGGATGATCCAAAAAAATCATATTTGAGAAAAGATTCGCAGACGCAGGGTGCTCCAGTCAAGGGCTTTTCCATATGTGAAAGCTATTGGCCCACACCGGGCGCCTATGGTCCCGGGGTCGCCCAGCCCTCCAGGCGACTATGAGAAAACTTAAACAAATGAGAAAAGTTTCTTGCTTTTGAGTGACCTGCGACATACGCTTAATCCATCAGATTTCCCCGAGTTTCCCAGCAAACTCCCCAATCCCCGGAGGCATGTGATGCGTCGCATCGTTGGAGAACATTCAGTTGGCCATCAGCACCGGTGCCGGTATATCGCCGGAACCGGAAGCCACTGCCCGGTCAGCGGCATGTGGACTCCCGTAGGCCAGGTAGGCCCAAGCCTGCAGGTGCTGGAAGGCAGCATCATGCCGACGCACCAGAACGAGGCAGTCGTCTGGCACCTGGTCCAGGGCCTCACGCACCGTGACCTACGTAGCTGAAGCCCGCCCGCGCAGGCGAACCACGCCTCACCAGCCCCGGCCGACGTCCCTTGAAGTGCGGCTTACAGGGTCCAGGGTGTCCCGTGGCCGCATCGACAGCCATATCCGCACGCTCTTGGGCCACCGGAACGAGGCCATTGCCGCGGCGCTGGCGGACAAGGTTTCCTTGGCTGCCGTTTCGGCTGTTGTGGGCATCCGGGCCGCGGACGTCAAGAGGCTCGGCGGCGCGTACCAGGATCTCCACTTCTCCGGGGCGCAGCAGGAGTGGCATCTCTCCGGTCTACAAGCCGTCGTACGGCAACTTGACGCCGCTCTCGAGGAGAAGGAGCGCAGCGTGGAAAGCCTCCGTCGCGACGTCGTGGAGGGACTGGAAGCAGGGCACCTGGACATCTTCCGCATCGCTGCTTTGACGTCACTCCCAGCGGAGCGAATCCGCGAATTGATCAGGCCAGTTGCCCTGTAGACATGGAAAAAGCCGGACCCACGGGTCCGGCTTTTCGGCTGTCACGGGAAATCTACGCCTGCTCGCGGTCAGCGCTCCATCCAGCCAACGCGCCCTTCAGCGCAGCAATCAACCGGGCAGTCGCCTGGTCCTTGGTGAGCTTCACGGTGT
Source organism: Paenarthrobacter sp. NPDC089714 (assembly GCF_044748905.1). Lineage (NCBI taxonomy): Bacteria > Bacillati > Actinomycetota > Actinomycetes > Micrococcales > Micrococcaceae > Paenarthrobacter > Paenarthrobacter sp. NPDC089714. The sequence goes on along the minus strand of NZ_JBIVGX010000012.1, from coordinate 91,371 downwards.
TGATGAGGTCCAGGATTTCGCGGGGGTCGAACAGGATATTCCACAGGAACATTGCCTCATCGCCGATCGGCGGCAGCCCCAGTTCCTCGCAGGCTTCGCGCAGCGGCCGCTCCAAGGCATCGGCCTGAACGGTCAGGTAGAACGCGCCGGAACGCAGGCGGGCCAAGTAGCCCTCGCCGGAACGGGTGTACAGCATGGCGCCGCCATGCCGGGTGACCAGGTCCACCCACTTGCGGCTCACGGCGGTCAAAAGCTCGACGCCGGCCAGTTCCTGCTGCTTCAGGCTGTAGTCGCGCAGTTTCTCACCAACGCCAAAACGGTACTCGGCCAGGATGTCCTCGACTGAGGGAAAGTGCCGGTAAGCGGTGGCCGTAGATATTTCGGCATGCTTGGCGACGTCCGTCATGCTGATGGGACCGCGGCGGGACGCGAAAAGCTGGCCCGCTGCCTTGACCAGTTGTCTGCGGTTGCGCTGTGTATCACTACGCATTGATGGGCACCCTTTCGTCACCTCAAGCTTAGGTCCTGGAAGCGGACCACCCTGTCAGGGCGGCCGTGAAGGTCCTGACCAGCCGGGCGGAGGCCTGCTCGGCCGTGAGGTCCAGGCTCTGGATGAGATCGTTGATTTCGCGGGGGTCGAAGAAGCCGTTCCACAGGAAGAGCGCCTCGTCCCCCGGATGCGGAAGACCGAGTTCCCGGCAGGCTTCCCGGAGGGGCTCTGCAAGGGCATCGGCCTGGACGGTCAGGTAGTACGCGCCCGCCTTGACGCGGGCCAGGTAGCCTTCGGCGGACCTCGTATGGATCATGGACTCGCCGTGCTGGACCACCAAGTGCACCCATTTGGCGCACACGGCTTCCAGCAACTCAAGGCCAACCGAGGTCTGGGTTCGGCTGAACTCCAGCAGTTCCCGGCCCACCTCGAACCGGTATGCCGCCAGCGCGTCGTCCACCGATGCGAAGTGCCGATACGCCGTGGCCGTGGAGATGCCTGCCTCTGCGGCGATTTGGGACATGGTAGCCGAACGGCCGGCTCCGAAGAGCCGGCCGGCCGCGTCAACCAAGAGCATCCGGTTTCGCTGCATGTCAACGCGCAGCCCTGCCGGTTGGTCGAGCAGAGTCACGCGTCCCGCCTGAGGGCCGTGAGGCCTGCAGCAAGACGTTCGACGCCGACAGTGATCGCCTCCGCGCTGGCGGCGTAGGAAAGCCGCAGGTGGTGTTCGCCGTTGCGCCCGAACTCGCTGCCCGGACGTACAGCGACGCCGAATTCGCGCAGGTGCGCCACCATCTGGGCGGCCGGCAGATCGACGTCGTATTTGGGGAAGAGGTAGAAGGCCCCCTCGGGGGAGCTGACCGTGAGGCCGGGGATCTTGCTGAGGCCGTCGAACATCAGTTGGCGGCGTTCGGCGTAGGAAGCGTGCATGCGCTTGATGTCCGGGCCGCAGGTCTTGAGGGCGGTCAAGGCGGCCAACTGAACGGCCGTGTTCATGGAACCGTTGAAGGTGTTGTGCACACGCGCGGCGGAGGCGATGACGTCGGAAGGACCCCACAGGTAGCCGACGCGCCAGCCGGTCATGGCGTAGCTCTTGGAGAACGTCTGGCAGTACATGGTCCTGCCTGCCAGGCCGGGGATTTCCAAGGCGGAGGTGAAGGGTTCCTCGGTGTAGACCAGGTCGCTGTAGGCCTCGTCGGAGAGAACCAGGGTATCCGTGCCTGCCACGATGTCCGCGAGGGCTTCGAGTTCCTGGCGCGAGTGGACAATGCCGGTGGGGTTGGACGGGTTGCAGAAGACGAACATCTTGGCACCCTCGAGGGCGGTGGTCAGGGCCTCAAGGTCCCAGTGGAGGTCATCCGCCAGCGGAACAGCAACAGTCTCGCCACCGGCCATGCTGACCAAGTCCGCGTAGAGGGAGTAGGTGGGGTCCGGAATGACCACCTTGTCGCCGGGGTTGACGATGCCCAGAATGGCTGCGGACAGTCCGGCCGTTCCGCCCTGGGTGATGAGCACGTCGCCGGGGCTGGCCACTTCGCCGAGGAGCTGGCCGATACGGGCAGCCAACTCCTCGCGAAGCACCAGCTCGCCGAGCAGCGGCGAGTAGTGGGTGTGGCCCTCTTCCAGGGCGCGGGCGGCAGCAGCGCGGACCTGTTCGGGGGTGTCGAAGTCCGGCTCGCCCATGGCTAGAGACACAAGGTCGCCCTTGGACTGGGGCTGCTGGACGCGCAATGACGTGCGCTGGACACGCAGCACCGCCTCGGAAGGCTGGAAGGGTGCGACGGCGGTGGATGGTTCGGGGGTCATGACAGTCCTGCTTCGGCTGGTTGGGAAGGGAAAGTTGATGGGGGTTGCTACTGCTGGGGGAGGTCTTCTTCGGGAGCTCCAGCCCAGCGGCTGATGTCGATGTCTCCTGAGGTATCGCGCTGCACTGTTGGTGCGATGACGAGTTCCTGGACCACGGTGCGCTGGGGAAGGGTAGCCGCGAGGTGGATGGCGCGGGCCACGTCCTCCGGCTGGACCATCGCTTGGCGTTCTTCGTCCCGGGGTGGCCGGGCGCGGTTGTCCAGGATGGGAGTCGCTGTTTCGCCGGGAAGGATGGTGATAGCGCGGAGGCCTTCGTTGCGGAAGGTGTTGTGGAGGTAGGTCATGAAGTTCCGGACCGCGGCCTTTGCTGCACCGTAGGCGGCACCGCCCAGGAGGTTCGGGTTGACCGCTGCGAGTGAGGATACCGTGATGATGGTGCCCGTGTTCCGGGAGAGCATGCCCGGCAGTACGGCCTGCGTCAGGAGGTAAACGGCGTTGAGGTTGACGTCCAGGACGCCGTTCCATTCCTCCTGGCTGATCCAGCGAACGTTCAACACTTTGCTGGCGCTCCCGGCGTTGTTGACCAGGATGTCCACGGGCCCGAGGTTTTCGGAAACCCACGCAACCAGGGCGTCGACGTCGTCCTTGGATGAGATGTCCGCGGCGCGTGAGGTGACCTTGCCGCCGTCGTTCGTGATGACCGAAGCGACTTCCTCCAGAACGGAAAGCCGACGGCCCACCAGCACCACCTGTGCGCCTTCGGCTGCGAGCAGTTCCGCCGTCGAACGGCCCATGCCCGTCCCCGCGCCGGTGATGACGGCGACTTTGCCTTCGAGAAGTCCCATGGTTCCGTTCCTCCAGATGTGGAAAATATTGCGATAGCTATCACATATGCGAAAAGTTTCTCATTTGCGAAGTGTGAAGGTCAAGTGTTCGTGGCCGCGGAGGCTCAGGCAGCCGCCCGGACGGCAGCGCTTGACGAATGGTGCGGCAGGTCCACCGCGCCGAAGAGGCTCTGGACCCGCGATTCAAGGACACCAAGCAGGCGCTGCGACTCGTAATAATCCTGCACGGCGTACTCTTGGCTGACCCAGCGGAACGTCATCCGCTGCCCCGGACGGGCCTGGCCCAGCATGGGTAAAGAGGCCTTGGTAGCGAAAGCGACAATCGGGTAGCCCGCCGTCAGGGTCCGGTAGCGCCCCAGGATGATGAGCTCGTCCCCATGCGGGATCTCGAAGGCGCCGATGGGTACCCCGTGGGACACGATTTCCCCCAGCCCCTCGGGATGCACCACCGGGCCGTCCAGGCGAAGGCCAACGTGGTTGGACTTGGCGGTGACGGTGTATTCCCGTGAGGCCAGCAGTTCCCGGATACCCTCCGCGGCGTCCGTTTCCGGACCCTCCACAATGTCGATGGTCCACAATGAGTCTTCAAAGGACGGAACGGGTACCGGCAGACGGAACAGCGGCTGCGTCAGGTAGGGATGCTCGAAGCCCGAATAGGTGGTCTTGAGTTCCAGGTGTTGACCGGCCGCGATCTGTTGCGGGAAGCCCATTCGAGCCTCGGGAGCCGCACTGCCCATGAAGTGGTCCGTGACCAGGCTTCCACTGAAGGCCAGGTAATTGCGCATGCCGCCGCGGGCATTGGCAATCACCACGCGACCCTTGGCCGGAACACACACCGGCTCCCACAGAGGGACGCTGCTGCCGTTGACGGTGACATCCGCGGGTGCTCCCGTCACGGAGATCAGGACCGGCTTGGACGTGGTGAAAACGAACCGGCCGCCCATGAGTTCCAGGACAGTAGCGGACCGGTCATTGCCCACCAAGATGTTCGCCACCGCTGCCGAGTGCTGGTCGGCGGCACCTCCGCAGGGCACACCCAGGGCTTCGGAGTGTTCCCGGCCGAGGTCCTGGAAGGTGGCCAACCAGGCAGTTTCGCGGACTTTGATGGTGTTGGTGCGTTCTACCATCAGAGTGCCCCTTCAATCGTGTACGAATCGGTCCGCAGGAAGTGCCCCTCAAGGCGTTCCCACTCGGCGTCCGGAACCACCTTGAACTGCACGGTATCTCCGGGCGAGTAGGACGTGGGCGGATCTTCCCGGATGTCGCAGATGGTCAGCGGAGTGCGGCCAATGACCTTCCAGCCGGTGGGTCCGGGAAAGGGCTGGATGATGGCGTTGGTTCCCGCCACCATCACCGATCCCGGATCCACGTTGGTGCGGGGCTCCTTGCAGCGGCTGACCTGCCCGGGGAACTGGACGGTGCCCATCATGGGTGCCATGGCCGAGGCGAGGAGGTTGATGGACAGCACGGAATCCTCAAGATGCCCCAGTACGGCTTCCTGGCTGATGCCCAATTCCGCAGCCACATCCGGCAGGTCCGGGGCGAAGGCTTCGTTGACCACCAGCGGAATCACAAAGTGCCTACCGCCGTGCGAGCCGGTGCCATTCTCGTGGAACCGTCCAGCCGCCGCGAGCCTGATGGTTTGGGCAAGTTGTGCGTGCCCCACGGCGAGGCAGTCGAACTCCACCAGGATGGAGTCGACGCCTGCCACCACGTCCTGCAGGCCATGTGGCCGCACGTCGAGGAGGATTTCACGGATCCGGCGGCTGCCGGCCTGCCGTTCCTCGACGGTCCCGGATGCCAGGCTGACCATGAGCGCAGAATCGCCAAAAGGTACGGCCTGGATATCCGGCAGCGTTCCGGGAACTGGGTACGTAGTCATGGGTCCTTGGCTTGTTGGTGGGGTAGGTCAGACGGTGGCGAGCCTGGCCTTTTCGGCCAGCACTTCCTGCAGCCCGGTTGCCTTGACTCCGGCCTTGTCCAACGCGGCGCGGAGGGCGGTGCCGTTCTCCAGGACTTGCGGGTGGTCGCCGTGGAGGAGCACGACGTCGGCATCGTGGCCGAGCGGGACAACCTTGCCGGTAACGGCGCGAACCGTTCCTTCGGTCACCACCTGGACGACGCGGCGGCCAATTTCCTCCGGATCGTGCAGCAGGGCGCCCTCAGTGTTGCGGGACACCGGCATGCCGTCTTCGCCGTAGCCGCGGTCGGCCAGGAAGACGTAGCCAACCTCGAGCCCGCGCTTGCGGGATTCATCGGCGAGCAGGCCGTTCTGGCAGATCACGATGTAGGAGGGGTCGTAGGCCTTGATGGCGTCCGTGATGGCGCGTGCGTGCTTGGCGTCGGTCTGGGCGATGCTGCCCATGCGGCCGTGCGGGGCAACGTGGCTGATCTTGCCGCCGTGGATCCGGGCGAAGGCGTCCAAGGCACCGATCTGGTAGAGAACGTCCGTGCGGATTTCCTCTTCGCTGGCCTCGATCAGGCGGCGGCCGAAGCCCACCAGGTCCGGGTAGCCCGGGTGTGCGCCCAGTTCGATGCCGCGCTCGACGCAGGCCTTGACGGTGGCGTCCATGACGCGCGGATCGCCGGCATGGAAGCCGCAGGCAATGTTTGAGGCCGTGACCAGGCCCAAAAGGGCGTCGTCGTCGCCGATTGTGTAGTTTCCGTAGCTTTCGCCGAGGTCTGCAACGACGGCGACTGAGTTGATGCCCAAGGTGACTCCCAATGGTTTTTCGTGTGGTGCTTTATGGTCCAACGACGGCGGCCTGGCAGCAATGGCGGCAGGCCGCCGTCGTACGGGTTTTGTTAGTGGGTGGCCAGCGGCTGTCCCTTGGTTTCCTTCAGGAAGAACACCGAAACCAAGGTGATGATGGCCGTGCCGATCGAGGCGTAGGCCGGAACCATGCTGTTGCTGGTGGCCTTGATGATCTCGGTCATGATCAGCGGAGCGCTGCCACCGAAGATGATGGTGCTGAGGCTGAAGCCGATGCTGTAGGCGCTGTAGCGGACCGTGGTGGGGAACATTTCCGTCAGGACCGTGTGGACCACGGCGGCGTGGCCGGAGAACGCGATGGCCATCACGATGGTGGCGATGCAGGCCAGGCCCATGTTGCCGGTGGTAATCATGGCGAACATCGGGTAGGAGACCAGGGCCATGAGGACTGCGGACAGTGCCAGCACCGGCTTGCGTCCGATGCGGTCAGAGAGGCGGGCCATCAGCGGGATGGAGATGATGATGGCAACCAGGCTGACGGCCGTCACCAGCAACGCCTGGACCATGGAGAAGTTGTTGCCGGAGCCCAGCTGGGTCTTCAGGTACGTAGGCATGTAGGCGAACAACAGGTAGTAGCCGGGGCCGTTCAACGCCGGCAGGAAGATGGTCAGGGCAATGGCCTTCAGGTGGCGCTTGGACGTGAAGACCGCGCGCAGGGGGTTGCGCTCTACTTCGTTGCGTTCGCGGAGTGCTGCGAAGTGCGGGGTGTCTTCCATCTTGGAACGGATGTAGTAGCCCACGTAGCCCAGCGGAAGCGCGAACAGGAACGGGATTCGCCAGGCCCAGGATTCCATGGTGGCGTCACCGAGGGTGGTGATCAGCGTCGCGGAGAAGGCGCTGCCGAACAGCAGGGCGCAGAAGGAGCCCACGGCGATGAAGCTCATGGAGTAGTTGCGGTGCTTGTTGTGCGCATACTCCCCAACGAACGCCATGGCGCCCGCCACTTCGCCGCCTGCGGAGAAGCCCTGCAGGATGCGGAAGAGGATCAGCAACGCAGGGGCCGCCCAGCCAATGACCGACGACGACGGGATGAGGCCGATGCAGGCAGTGGCGCCGGAGATGAGGAGCAGCAGCATGGACAGCAGGTTCTTGCGTCCCAGCTTGTCGCCCAGATGGCCGCAGATAACGCTTCCGAAGGGGCGGGCCAGGAAGCTGACCAGGAAGCCTACGTTGGTCAGCAGCAGGGACCCGAGATCCTTGGAACCCATGATGTTGATGGCAAGGTACGTGGTCAGGAGCCCGTAAATGCCGTAGTCGTACCACTCCACGAAGGAGCCCATGGTGCCGGCGATCGTCGCCTTGCGCACCATCTTGCCGTCAGCAGTGACGACCTTTACTTGTGCGGTGTTCAGATCCACTGATTCCGTCGATGAAGTAGCCATTGGTGGTTCTCTCAGTTTAGGTCCCGCTGTTGGGGAGGGGAGAAGGAGTTAGCTGTATTCGCGGGTGATCTCGGCGGTCATTTCGGCCTCGTGGACCGCGACAGCCTTGACCAGCTCCAGGATTTCCGCGGCGCGGGCCTGGGGGATGATGACGACGCCGTCATCGTCTGCGGCGACGATGTCACCGGCGGCGCACACAATGCCGCCGATGGCCACCGGTTCGCCGATGACGCCGGGGCCGTTCTTGAACGGTCCGGCGGGGGTGGTGCCGCGGGCGAAGACCGGGAACCTGATGTCCGTGATGGTTGCGCGGTCCCGGATGTAGCCGTCGATCACTGCACCCGTGGCACCGGCTGCCTCGAAGCGCTGTGAGAGTTGTTCGCCCACCAGTGCGCGGTGCTCGTGGCCGAATCCGTTGATGACCACGATGTCGCCGGGCTCGATGTAGTTGAGGGACTCGATGACCGCTGCGTTGTCGCCCGCTGCACCGAGGACGGTCAGTGCGGAACCGACGCACTTTGCGCCGGCCCACACGGGGTTGATGTTGCCGTCCACCAGTCCGAGGCGCTCCATCGCATCGCCGATGTTGGCGACGGGGAATTCTTCGAAAGCGCGGACCAGTTCCCGCGGCGGACGGGTCCACTGTGCCTTGCGGACTGTGAGCTCGAGAGTCGTTGCCATGTGTTCCACCTTTGGGTTGGTCGGGGGTTGTTCGGGTTGGCCGCCCTGAGACGCCAATCACATATGAGAAAAGTTTCGCGTTTTTTCTCCACCCCGTCAAGCCCTGGATGTTTCCGGTCTGTAAATCCTCGGCGTGGCGCAGGTCTCTTGTGGGGGAACTCACAAAAAAGCGTTGACTTCGTTCGGTCAATGTGTGAATCTCTTCTCATTCGCGAAATTTATCGCAGTTCAGTCCTTCGGGTTTCGGCACTCCCCGGCGCATCGCATCCGCCGCGGCCAGGCAGCCCTGAAGGCGACCAGGAGGTTCACCCCTTATGCAAGGACGTTCCACTTTCATGGCCGCAGCGGCATCCCTCACGGCGGCCGCATTCTTTATGACAGGCTGCACCACGGGCGGCCAGGCACCCGCAGGAAACGCCTCCGGCGGGGCGATGTCCACGGACACCATCCGGACCGCCCTCAACGCAGATCCCACTACCTTCAACGCGGCCAAGGCCAACGCCAAGGACGACTACGAGGTAGCCCGGTTCCTGTACGACACCGTGGTCCGCAGGGATGCTGACGGGAAGTTCATCGGCGGACTGGCCACTGAGTGGAAATCCACTGCCACCAACGCCACGTTGACCATCCGCAAGGACGCAACGTGCTCGGACGGTACCCCCATTACTCCCACCATCGTGGCGAAGTCCCTCAGCTACTTCGCGGATCCCGCCACCAAGAACAACTTCGGCAAGCTCGTCTTCGGTCCCGGCCAGCCGGTGATTTCCGGCGACGACGCTGCCGGCACAGTGGACATCAAGCTTGCGCAGCCGTGGTCGGAGCTGATCGGCGGCCTGACCTTGGCGCAGACAGGCATCATCTGCCCGGCCGGCCTCGCTGACCTGGATGGACTGGCCAAGGGCGCCGTCAAGGGGGCGTTCTCCGGTCCGTACACGCTGACCAAGGCCAGCCATGGCGTCAGCTACGACATGACGCTCCGCGAGGACTACAAAGCGTGGCCGCAGTACTCCAAGCCGTTGGAAGGTGTTCCGGCCAAGACCGTGCGGTTCTTCCCCGGCGTCAACAAGACCACGGTGGCCAACCAGCTCCTCACCGGTGAAATGGACGTCTCGGACATCGCTCCGGCAGACGTGCAGCGCTTCGAAGGCAACAAGGATTACGCCGTCACGTCGGTGCCTTTTGCCGGCATCTTCCTTCTGTTCAACCAGCGCGAAGGAAGCCCCTTTACCGACCCCGCACTCCGCAAGGCCGTGGCCCAGCTGATGAACCAGCAGGCTTTCAACGCTGCCGCTTACGCGGGCAAGGGCATCACTTACAACTCGATCGTTGCACCTACGGTGCCTTGCGTTCTGCCGGATAACTCGAGCCTCACCAAGGAAGACGCTGCCGCGGCCAAGGCAGTGCTTTCGGGGAAGACCTTCAAAATGGTGGGCACCACCAGCATCGGACCGAACGGTGCAGGCAGCACCTACGTCCAGGAAGCACTCCGCGCCGCCGGTGCAACTGTGGACCTGCAGCTTGTGGACAACGGAACCTGGGCCACCATGACCCAGACCAAGCCGGAGACCTGGGACTTGACCGTGCAGGGTGATGCCAACTTCGTAGGAACCGTGGCAGCCTCCCTGACCCGTATCGCCGGTGTTCCCACGGAAAAGGGCGGCCGCAACATCGGCGGTGGCGAGAACGCGGACATCCTGGCGGACATCGCCAAGGCCCAGGCGGCCACGGACGAATCAGCCCGTTGCGATGCCTACACCAAGGCCCAGAAGAGCATCCTCAGCGACAACGACATTGTTCCGTTCGTTGGTGAGCCGCAGATCGTCGCCCAGCGCTCCGGATTCTCCATCCAGGCACCGTCCGGGATTGTCGACTACGCCACCCTGCGCATCACCAAATAAGCAAAGGCTTCACGATGACTGAACCAACCATGCTCTCCAAGGAAGTCCAGATCCTCGAGAGCCAAACCCCGGGGGCCGCCGAAGGCCCCCGGGGCAGGGCCCTGAGCCTGTCTCCGTGGGCCGACTACGCCCTTCGCCGCGCCGGCGGTGTCCTGCTCTCCGTAGCCCTGCTCGTCGTCGTGACCTTCTTCATGGTTCCGCTCATCCCGGGCGATCCGGCAGTGGCCGTGGCGGGAGCAGACGCAACCACCGAACAGATCGAGGCCATCCGCAACAGCCTCGGCCTCAACGATCCGCTCTACATCCAGTTCATCCACTATGTTGGCGGACTGTTCACCGGGGACCTCGGCGAATCCTTCGCCTACAGCACCTCGGTTTCGCAGATCATCGCCACCAAGCTGCCGTTCACTGCCGAGATTGCGTTGCTGGGCATCCTCCTGGTGCTGCTGGTCTCGGTTCCCGTGGGCATGCTGGTGGGCATCCTGACCCGCGGCGGCCGCAAGAAATGGCTGGACGTGTCCTTCGGGATGCTCACGGGTTTCTTCCAGGCGGTCCCGCAATACGTGGTCTCCACCATGCTGGTGGTGGTCTTTGCCATCATGCTCAAGGTCCTTCCGGCAGCCGGTGCGGCCTCGCTGACCTCGCTGATCCTGCCCGTGATCGGTCTCTCCATCGCACCGATCTGCTCGATTGCCCGCGTGGTCCGCCGCGAGACGTCCACCGTGCTGGAGCAGGACTACCTGCGCACCGGCCGGGGCTGGCGCTTGCCTGCGCTGCGGCTCTACGCGCGGCACGCCCTGCCCAACCTGCTGACCACTGCACTGACCTTGGCCGGGCTGATCCTGGCGGGCATGCTTGGCGGCGCCATCATCGTGGAGAACGTCTTCAACTGGCCAGGACTGGGACGCGAAATAGTCACGGCAATCGTCAACAAGGATTACCCGGTCATCCAGGGCATCATCCTGGTCCTTGGCTTCCTGGCCATCGTGCTCAACCTGCTGGTCGACGTCATCCTTGGCCTCATCGACCCCCGCACTCTTGGAGGAAAGTCCAATGGCTGACACAGCCCGTCCCCGCCGACGGTTCCGCTGGACCACGGGCCTCATTGTCGGCATCGTGTTGATGTCCGCCATGGTTCTCACGGCACTCATCGCCCCGATGTTCCTCACGGATGCCGCCGAGAAGCTGACCCCGCAGGCCTCCCAAGGGCCCAGTGCCGAACACTGGCTCGGCACGGACGACTTCGGCCGCGATGTGTTGGCCCGGTCCTTGGTTGCTGCCAGGCTCACCCTGCTCATGACGGCGGCAACCACGGCGATCGCCGTCGTCGCAGGTATCGCCATCGGTACCGCCGTCTGGCTGGCACCGCGCCGCATCCGTACCGCGGTCCTCCGGGTCATCGAAGCTGCCGTTGCGTACCCGAGCCTCATCTTCTCGTTGTTGATTGCCGCCATTTTGGGCCAAGGAACGTGGTCAGCGGTGCTGGCCATCTCCATTGCGAGCATCCCGGCCTTCGCCCGACTAACGGCGAACATGGCAGCCTCGATTTCGCAGCGCAACTACGTCTCCACAGCCAGGCTCCTGGGGGTCTCCGGCCCCCACATCATCACCCGGCATTTGCTGCCCAACATGGCCGAACCCCTCCTGGTCCTCACGGCAACAGTTTTCGCAACAACGTTGATCGACCTCTCCAGCCTGTCCTTCATAGGCCTCGGCGTGCAGAACCCCGAGTACGACTTTGGCCGGCTCCTCAACGAGGCCCTCGTCAACATCTACTCGCAGCCCCTGCAGGCCGTGATGCCGTCCATCATGATCACCATCACCGGCCTGTCAGCCATGCTCATCGGCGACGGTCTCGCAGCCGCTACCGATCCGCGTGGCGGCCGGAAGTTCGGCAGCCTCCGCAAGGCCTCCGAGGTTCCCGCCTCCCTGCGGGCCGACGCCGAAGCGCTCGTTGAGGTGGACAACCTGACCGTCACAACGCCGTCGGGCCTTCCCCTGGTGAAAGGCGTTTCGCTCAGCATCCACGCGGGCGAAGTAGTGGGACTGGTTGGCGAGTCCGGATCCGGAAAGTCCCTGACGGCGATGTCCATCGCGGGGCTGTTGCCCGAGGAGCTTGGCGTCAACGCCAAGACCATGCGCCTGGGGGACTTGAATCTCCTGAAGAAGAACAACCCGCGTGAGCTGGCCACCTCCATTGGGCTGGTGTACCAGGACCCCGGAACGAGCTTCAACCCTGCGTTGCGCATCGGATCCCAGCTGACCGAAGTCAGTCGGGTCCATCTGGGCCAGTCGCGCAATACCGCGTTCGGCCGCATGGTCAGGGCACTCGCCGACATCCGGATCACCCAGCCGGAAAAGCGCATGAAGCAGCACCCGCACGAACTGTCCGGCGGGATGCTGCAGCGGGCCATGATCGCGTCAACGCTGGTCACGGACCCGCGGCTCATCATTGCCGACGAACCCACCACCGCCCTGGACGTGACGGTCCAGGCTGACGTGCTCCGCCAGTTCCGCACCATCAACCGGGAAATGGGGACCGCCATGTTGTTCATCTCGCACGACATCGGGGTGGTGCAGGCACTGTGCGACAAGGTCATCGTCATGAACGGCGGCAAGATCCTGGAGCGCCTCACCGGTGAGGAACTCTCGGCCGGCAAGGTCAAACACCCCTACACCAAGGCCCTTCTGGCGGCGACGCCGTCCATTGCCGAACGCAAGGCCGAACTCATCACCGTGCGCGCAACGGACTTCACCATGGACGAGGTTGTGGACGAATCCGGCAGTGACACCAAGGAGGTTGCCAAGTGAGTACAGACCAGCCAGTCCTGGAATTGACCGATGTGCGGGTGACGTTCGGCTCCGGCCGCTCTGCTGCCACGGTTCTGAAGGGCGTCAGCGCGAGCATCCAGCCCGGCAAGACCCTTGGAATCGTTGGAGAATCGGGCTCCGGCAAATCCACCATGGCCAAGGCGATCGTGGGTTTGGTGAGGCCCAGCGGCGGTGTGATTTCGTTCTCCGGCCACGACGTAACCAGGATGTCCGGGGCTGAACGCCGGCGCATGCGCCGGGCAGTCCAGATGGTCCCGCAGGACCCGTATTCGTCCCTGAACCCCCGGCGGACCATCGGACAGACCCTCGCCGAGGCCATCGATCCCCTGCGTGCCAACCCCAGAGAACACCGCGAAAAGATCTCCTACTGGCTCTCGACGATCCGCTTGGATCCCGACGTTGCCGAGCGCTATCCGCACGAGTTCTCCGGCGGCCAGCGGCAGCGCATCGCCATTGCGCGTGCCTTGGCGGTGCAGCCCAAGCTCATCATTGCCGACGAGATCACTTCCGCGCTGGACCTCTCCGTGCAGGCCGAGATCCTGAACCTGATCGGCCGGCTCCGGAAGGAGCTGGACCTGACCATGGCCTTCATCTCGCATGACCTCGATGTGGTACACCACGTCAGCGACGAAATCCTGGTCCTGTTCCACGGCGAGGTGGTTGAGTCCGGCGAGGTGGATGCCGTCTACGGGAATCCGCAGCATCCTTACACGCGCCGCTTGATCGATTCCGTCCCTGGCGGCCCGGGCTTCGATATCGGCCCACGTACGGTCGCCACTGTGTGACGTTGTTCGCGTTCGGGGGTTTGGCAGGCCGCAGCAAAGTTACAGTGTCACGGTGAACTTTGCTGCGGCCGGCGACGGTACCGAACTTGCCTGGACCGAATCAGGCTCCGGCGAACCCATGCTGTTGATCGCCGGACAGGCGACGGCCATGGACGGTTGGGGCCCGACGGCGGAACTTCTGTCCCGCTCTTTCCGCGTCATCCGCTTCGATCACCGGGGGATTGGACGCAGTAGCCGCGGGGAGGCCGGGCGCTACACCACCCGTTTGCTTGCTGCAGATGCCGCTGCCGTGCTGGATGCTGCCGGGGTTTCGTCCGCCCATGTTTATGGGCATTCCATGGGCGGCCGGATAGGGCAATGGCTGGCCATCGACTACCCGTCCCGGGTGCGGACCTTGATGCTCGCAGCGACGAGTGGCGGGCGCTCAGCGGATCCAGCCTTGCGGGCTTCTCCTTCTGCTATGGAAGCTTTGGTCAGCGGAGATCCGTCACGACTGACTCCACTGTTCTTTGACTCCGAATGGGCTGCAGACCACCCGGAAGCGGTACACACGTTCTTCACGTCCCGGGCGTCGGCTTGGGCCAAGGCCCGGCACTTCAAGGCCAGCCGTGACCATGATGCGTGGAGTGAACTCGGCTCCATCCAGGCCCCGTCCCTGATCCTCCACGGAACCGAGGACCCGCTCACGCCCTTGGCCAACGCCGTTCTCCTCCGGAAGCACATCCCAGGCTCGGTGCTGGTGCGTGTGCCCGGCGCGGGGCACGGCCTTCACCTGGACCACCCCAGGACCATCGACTGGATCCGGGAGTTCATCGGGAGGAAGAGCCGCCGACCCAGCCCACCGTTTCGTTTATTTCGTTTATCGACTACGCTGGGTGATTAAGACAATGCGAGTGGAGGGGCTCTGATGACTGCTGAACCTGCAACTCCGGCTTATCCGCACGGAAGTGACGCCGAGCTGGCGCGCGATGCCTTGAAAATTCTGAGGCGGGCCGTAGAAGCACATTCCGACCCGCGGCGGCCGGTAGAGATGACCGTGGCTGACGGGGGACACCTTGAGATGCCTGGACCCGCGGCAGAACTAATGATCCGAATCCTCGGAAAGATGGCTGCAGGTCAAGGCGTCACCGTCATCCCAATGAATGCCGAACTGACCACCCAACAAGCGGCCGATCTGCTCAACGTATCGCGTCCGTACTTGGTTGGACTCCTTGAATCCGGCCAGATTGATTTCCGGAAGGTCGGCACCCACCGCCGCGTCATGGCCGAGTCACTTTACGACTACAAGCGTCGCTCTTCGACTGCGCAAAAGGACGCGGCGGACGAGCTGTCCGCTCTGACTCAGGAGATGGGGCTCATCTAGGTGGTCTTCACGGTCGTCTACGATGCCAATGTCCTATATCCGAGTGCACTCCGTGATCTGTTGGTGCGTGTAGCCCAGAGTGGATTGGTCCATGCGCGTTGGACCGAGGCCATTCTGGAGGAGACGTTCAGGAACCTGAAGGCGAATCGGCCGGATCTGGACGGATCGAAGCTGGACCGCACGCGGAAGCTCATGTGTGACGCGATTCCGGACTGTCTTGTGACCAACTACGAGCCGCTGGAGCAGGTTTTTGCCGGTTCTCCGGACGCTGGCGATGCCCATGTCATGGCTGCGGCGCTGAAGGCACAGGCTCAAGTTATCGTGACGAAGAATTTGAAGCACTTCCCGGCGGTGCTACTTGAGCCTTGGGGGATGGAGGCAAAGCATCCGGACGATTTCCTCATGGATCAGTTTCACTTGGATGCCGTCGAACTTCACATCGCGGTGCGCAATATGTCTGAGACGTTTCGTAACCCTCCGCTTGGTGTCAATGACGTACTCAAGAGGCTCGAGGACGAGGGATTGCCACAGATCTCGGCAGCTCTACGTCGCTGAACGTCCGGCCAGGTGCTCCACCAGCGCATCGACAATCGGTAGTTGCCCTTTGACCAGCTTGGTCCGTGCCGTCGCTTCATCCACCCACCGGGCATCGTCAATCTCCGGGAATTCCTTGATGGAACCGGAGCCCTTGGGCCATTCCATGGCGAACGTGTTGCTGACGATGTGGTCCGGCTGAAACGAATCGGCCCGAGCGGTGTAGGCCGTGATCAGCTTTCCTGAGGGCTGCTTGAAGACCCCGAGCAGGCGGTACTCAACAGGCGGCGGGGGAGTGCCGATCTCCTCCGTGAACTCGCGGCGCGCAGCCACCAAGGGGTCTTCGTCCTCGGGAAATTCTCCTTTGGGAAGGGACCAGGCGTGTTGATCCTTGCGTGCCCAGAACGGGCCACCCATGTGGGCAATCCAGAGTTCCAGCACGCCCGCGGGGGAGTGCCGGTAGAGGAGTATTCCTGCGCTTCGAATGCTGATTTGCCCTCCCGAAACTACCTGCGGACAGACAAGGCCAACGTTACCCCAGGCAACGGCCAACACATCCAATTGATGGCGTAACGATGAAATTGGTTTACCAGTCGTCTTCCCGAAGACAACTGTCTCCCTCATAATCAACGGACATGACGTTACTCGTGGGGGTGGAACGTCATTGCGGGCCTCCGGTGATTGTCGGAGGCCTTTCTGGGCGCATCAATCGGAGGCTACAGCTATGTCCAAGTCAGCAAGGCTCCTTCCAATTGGGGGAAGAAAAGTAATGGGCCTGGCCCTCACCGTTGCGGTGGGGTTGTCCATGTTTGCAGGAATCGGATCGGCACAAGCGGCAAAGAAGGCAGCAGTGGTTGCGGAGGATCCCGGACCGGTGGGCAGTTTCGCCTGGGAAGGCTTCAACTGGCAGAAGCGTTTCTGGGGCGGGGCTCCCATGTACAACGGGACCTGGGACGCGAACAACGTCAGCAACCCTGATGCCAACGGCTACGTGAAACTCTCCATCAGCAACCCGACGGACTCGGCTCCCGTCGGCGCAGAATTCCAATCCACCCGTGAGGGCTTCGGCTACGGTACGTACAGCACCACGGTGGAGAAGGACGTCAGTTCCCTCCAGAAGGAAGTGGTGTGGGGGTGCCTTTTCACGTATGACCCCAATGCTGCTCCGGGCTACACCGAGATTGATCTCTGCGAGGCATCTGCTTGGGGTGGCGGGGCTGCGTATGGAGAAGACTGGCCGGTAACGCAAGGGCACGGCTATTGGTTCGACTCCACCAAGCCTCCCGGGCAAGGCAACAACACCGTGACGTCCGACGTGACGAACGCCCCGATCCTGACCCACCGCATGGTGTGGGAACCGGGCAAGATTACTTTTGAGACGTTTGCGGGGGTAAATGCGAGCGGAACGCTGCTGAAGCGCACCGTCCTCCAAGGATCCACCGTTCCAGTTCCCGCCAAGGAACAGATCCACTTCAACCTCTGGGTCACCGGCGGAGGCGGCGGCGATGCGGCCCACGTCGCTCCGGAATCCGTGACTATCCGCGACTTCTCCTTCGTTGCCGGCATCCCGCTGACCGCTCCCACGCCTACCATCAGCGGAACGGCAGCCGTGGGCAGCACCCTGACTGCCAACGCGGGAACCTGGACCGCCGGAACCAGCCTGGCCTATCAGTGGTACAGGAACGGCGCGGCCATTTCCGGTGCCACGGCATCCACCTACGTCCTCGCGGCAGCAGACCAAGGCACCAAGCTGACGGTCCGTGTGACCGGGACCAAGAGCGGCTACGCCACCACCACCAAGGAATCCGCCCAAACGGCAACTGTTGTGGCAGGCACCCTGGTAGCTCCGACGCCGACGATCTCCGGAACGCTGAGCGTCGGATCCACCCTGACGGCGAACACCGATACGTGGACCACGGGAACCACGCTCACCTACCAGTGGTACCGTTCCGGCGTCGCCATTACGGGCGCCACGGCCAAGACTTATACGCTGGTTGCCGCCGATCAGGCGGACACCATGATGGTCCGTGTCACTGGCACGAAGGCCGGCTACACCAGCGTGGCCAAGTACTCCGCGAATACCGCAGCAGTGAGTTAAGGCTGCGGCATGCAGCAAGCCCGCCTTTGTGTCGCGCTGGGGGCATCCGACACAACGGCGGGCTTGCTGGGCTTGTTGGACCTCTATGCTCAGGCCTTCTTCTCCGCACGGACCGGGACGATCCGCTTGATGGCCAGGCCCAGCGCCAGCATCGCGAAGGCTGCGAGGGCGAACCAGAACAGATCGCCTGCACCGGTCATAGCGAGCGTTCCGGATCCTGTGGCGCCAACGAATGCACCGGCTGCGGGACCTGCGGGGTTGTTGTACATGAGTCTTTACCAAACTTTCTTGCGGTTGAATGCTGCATCCAGGTACGCCTTGGCGTGAACGGCCTGCAGGAAGATATCGATGACGGTTTCGTACATGGTGGCGGCCAGAAGCATGTACCTCCAGCCCCTGAAGCGCACCGTGATGATGCGTTCCAAAACAAAGATGCCGGTGACGGCAACCCAGAATGGCTGCAGGTTCAGGCCCATTCCGGTGGCTAGTGCAAAGATGATGGAACCGAAGTAGGCGGCGGTAACAACGACGCCGATCATGGACAGGAACTGCCGGCCCCAGTAGGCGCGGGTCACTTTGGTCCAGCCGTACTGCACGCAGTTCTCCACGGCGCCCCGCTTCCAGCGCAGGCGCTGGGCCCAGAGCTCACGCCACGTGGGCATGACCTCGGTGACCAGGGTGCAGTTGGACGGCGAAGCGATGCGGTACCCGAGCGTCAGCAAGGCAAAGGAGAGCTCGTTGTCCTCCGTGAGCACTGAGGTGTCGTACACGCCGCCGTTGCCATTGCCGGGAGGAAGGGTGCCTTCCAGACGGGCGGAGACAACGTCGCGCAGGGTCTTGACCCGGAACAGCGCTGCCGTTCCGGTCACTACCAGGCACTTGCCGTGGAGGCGCTTCACGTCGCGGGCATAGCGGGCGTATTCGTTGCGCTGGAGGTGTCCAACGAAGCCGCCGCCGGGTCCGCCGCTGAAGACGCCTCCGACTGCACCGAGCAGCTCATCCTTGAGGAGGTTCGCCGTGGCGTTCTCGATGAAGTCGAGGGCCAGCTGGGAATCGGCGTCCTGCACCAGGATCAGGTCTTCAGGATCGGCATCCGGAAGCAGGGTGCTGAGCGCGTAGTTGAGGGCGCCTGCCTTCTTGTCCTTGTTCCCAACGGTACGGAGAACCTCAACGCCCTGGGCAAGCGCGAGTTCCTCCGTGTCGTCGGTGCAGTTGTCCGCCACCACGATCACGCGGTCCGGTCGCCGGGTCTGGTTTCCCAGCGAGACCAAGGTTTCGGTGATGCCGGCGGACTCGTTGTGTGCCGGGACCAGGACCGTGACCACTCCGCCGGCGGCGCGGTGGGCACCGTGGCGCAGCTCGGCGTCCGTGTCCGGCCTTGCTGCCTGCAGGGTTTGCGTGCTCATGGCGGTCCTTTTCGTTCGTCCTGGCGTGCTGACACCCTTAGATTTCCAAGGCCAACACAAGAAACGACCCGCCAAAGGATCAAGAAATACTCAAGCTTTTCTGCAAATTTGCACTGCCGGCATCACGAACTGTGCACCAAACGCACCAGTGCGCCAGCGGGTTCGCGGGAAAGTAGCGGGGCTTTGGCGCGACGTCGCGGGTAGCATGCCGGCGAGTTCGGAAACTTGCGGGGGCTTTGGCACGACGTCGCGGGAAGCATGCTGGCGAGTTCGGAAACTTGCGGGGGCTTTGGCACGCTTCCCGCGAAGTCGGCACTCGCCCATGCCCACAGCCGTGCCCAAAGCACCCGCCGATGCCCACAGCCCCGCGCTTGCACACAGCCCCGCCCCAACCCCGCGCCCCGGCCCCCGCGCTTAAACGACAGCGGACGACGCCGGCAAGTACCGGCGTCGTCCGCTTTTGTCTGCTGGGGCTGCTTTAGCGGGCCAGGCTGACGGTGAAGGTTTTCGGTCCGCTGAGCGTCACGGCGATCCCGCAGTTTTCTGCGGTGGCGCGGGGTGTGAGGTCCCGGATTGCGGCATCGATGGTGTGGTCGATGGCCGTGTTATCCCAGATTTTCAGCGTGATGGAGTCAGTATGTGTCGTCATTGTCAGTACTTTCACTCAGGCTGTTTGACAGCCCCAAGCCTCTTCGCCCGGGGCCGCATCCTCGTCGGTGAGGTTGCTGATTCAGCTTGGATGGGAACGGGTTCCCTCCATCATGGTTCATGCTGCGGACCCTCAATGACAAGCCAAACGCCACAAGTGTGACCGATTACACGCTCCTCTTTACTCTGTGTAACCTGTGCTTTCGCTGCGCTCCCGCCAGCCGTCGACCTGTGCGCGCATGGCTTCCTCCACGGCGTTGTAGGCGTACACCGCGTCGGCTCCCAGCAGGAGGAACGCAGGAGTCTCGTCGGCTTGGACGGCACTGATGATCAGCTGGGCCGCCTTGTCCGGGTCGCCGGGCTGGGTGCCGTGGACTGTGTCGTTTTCCTTGCGGCGCTTGCCGGCGGTCTCGGCGTAGTCGTCAATAGCTGTTGCCGACTGGGTCAGGGAGCGTCCTGCGAAGTCGGTCCTGAACCCGCCCGGCTCCACGGCGGTGACGGAAATCCCCAGCGGAGCCAGTTCCTTCTGGAGGGATCCGGAGATGCCCTCCAGGGCTGCCTTGGTGGCCGAGTAGTAGCCCGAGCCGGGAGGGCAGATGCGGGCGCCGATCGAGGAGATGTTCACGATTGCGCCGGAGCGCCGGGACCGCATGCCGGGCAGGACGCCCTTGATCATGGCGACGGGTCCAAAAACGTTGGTGTCGAACAGGGCCCGCACATCGGCGTCGTCGCCTTCCTCCACGGCGGCACGGTAGCCGTACCCTGCGTTGTTGACCAGTACGTCCACCCCGCCAAAACGCTTCTCGGCCTGCTGCACGGCGGCGTCCACCTGCGACTGCACGGTGACGTCGAGTGCCACGGCGAGGGCCGTCGTCGGGAATTCCGCGGTGAGCTCCTGAAGCGGCTCGGTGCTGCGGGCGGTCACGACGGCGTTATCGCCTTGGGCGAGGACGGCGCGGGCCAGTGCCCGGCCAAGTCCGGTGGAGCAGCCTGTGATGAGCCAGGTGGTCATGGTGTTCCTTTCGGTGGGTTGTCCTCTCCCACTGAACGCTACTCCGCCGTGCTGCGGGAGTGACGGGTGATCCGGGTACTCCCAGTGCCCCTCAGCCCACGTGGACCCATGGCCGGCGGCTCACGTCCGGCTCGGCCTCGCGCAGGACCTCGCGCGTCACCGGGGCGATCTCGCCTTCGCCGAGGAACAGGAAGCGCAGCAGGTTGGTAATGGGGTTGCCCTCGGTCCAGCGGAAGTAGATGTGCGGCATGAGCCCGGTGACGTCCCGGATATGGAGCAGGACGGAAGCGATGGTGTTGGCGATGACCGGGCCGTGGACTTCGAGGATCCGGTAGCCGTGCCGCTCGATGCCCTTGACGTAGAGCTCGGTCTCGAAATCGGAGGTATCGTCCAGCGCTACCTCCAGGAAGATCCCGTGGTAATTCAGTGGCAGGTGGCTGACTTCGATGGCAGAGACCAACTTCTCCCGATAGGCCTCCGCGGTGAGCCTGCGCGGTTCGTGGGCGATCAGCCTGATGGGTCCGGAGTCGTCGTCGAGGATGAACTCAAGGGCTTGACGGTCCAAGTGGACGTGGGTCGCGTGCAGTTCAAAGGACCGGCGCACGCGGGACAGCAGCGAGATCCCAATGATGCCCGCAATGAAGATCGCAGCGATCCGGATGCCCTCCGGCCGCTCCACGATGTTGGCCACGGTGGTGTAAACGAAGACGGCGGCGATTGCACCGAAGCCGATGGTCCGCTTGCGTTGATGACGACGGCGGGCGGACAGCGTCACGGCCACGGCGGCTGACGTCATGAGCACCAGCACGCCGGTGGCGTAGGCACCGCCTTGGGCGTCGACGTCGGCGTTGAACACCACGGTGATGAAGAACCCCACCAAGGTAAAGACCATGACGAGGGGCCGGACGGCCTTGGCCCACTCGGGCGCCATTCCGTAGCGGGGGAGGTACCGCGGGACCAGGTTGAGCAGCCCGGCCATGGCGGAGGCACCGGCGAACCAGAGGATGGCGATGGTGCTGATGTCGTAGACCGTGCCGAAACCAAGGCCCAGGTATTCGTGGGCAAGGAACGCCAGGGCGCGTCCGTTGGCCTGGCCGCCGGGCTCGAACTCATGCTCCGGGATGAGGACCACGGTGGTGAAGCTGGAGGTGATGAGGAAGGTGCTCATGATCAGCGCAGCGGTGGTCAGCATCCGCCGGGTTCCCTTGATGCGTCCCGTGGGCTTGGCATCCGTGTCATCAGGATCGCCCTGCACTTGCGGCATTACGGCCACACCGGTTTCGAAGCCGGAAAGGCCCAGGGCGAGCTTGGGGAACACGATCAGCGCGATGGCCACGGCCATGATCGGATTACCGTGCGAGGTCCAGAGGAGCTGCCACCAGTCCCCAACGGCCGTGGGATGGGTGAGCACCTCGAACACCGTTGTTGCCACCACCACGACGTTCAGGCCCAGGTAGAGAACCACCAGAACTACGGCCACGCCGATCGCTTCCTTGAAGCCACGCAGGAACACGGCCGCCAACAGGGCCAGCAGGAACAGCGTGACCAGCACGTTTTGCCCCTGCAACCAGCCCGGCATCACCGGGTTCTGGATCAAGTGGGCGGTGGCATCGGCTGCGGACAGGGTCATGGTGATCATGAAGTCCGTCGCGGCGAAGCCCAGCAGCACCAGGACCAGGAGCTTGCCGCCCCAGCGGGGGAGCAGCCGTTCCAGCATGGCGATGGAACCCTCGCCCCGGGGACTTTCGCCGGCCACCCTCCGGTACACGGGCAAGGCGCCCAACAGGGTCACAGCCACCAGGACGATCGTGGCCATGGGTGAGATGACACCCGCTGCCAGGGCGGCAATGGCCGGTTGGTAACCCAGTGTGGAGAAGTAGTCCACGCCGGTGAGGCACATGACCTGCCACCAGTGGTGCTTTTTCTCGTGGGCTGCGCTGACACCGCCCGGACCCTGATGGCTTCCTTTGCTGTCCTGCAAACCGAACAGCAGCCAGGAACGGAACGATGTCCAGCCACTGGGCCTGGGGGCCGACGGGTCCGCGGGCGGCCTGCTCAACGTGGTCATGGCTTTCCTCCCAGCCCGACGCTCCTCGATCTGAGCTGAACATAGCACCGCCAAGGGTACTTAGTACCGGGCTGGAAGGATCTTTGATGAGTCCTTAACACCGGGGGGTTGGCTCTCGGCAGTAAGCACGTGTGAAAGGCGTGGGAGCTAACCCCTCGCGGGCAGATCCAGTGTGTAGACCACCAGTTGCACCTTGGGCGCGGGACGCGGTTTCTCGCGTTCGGGCCGGCGGATGTAGCCCAGCTGGCGGTACAGGCTTTGGGATGGTTCATTGTCGACGGCGGTATCCAGCACCACGCGCTTGGCGCCTTGTTCCGCGGCCAGGCGTGCGGCCTCGTTGAGGAGCCGCCTGCCGAGCCCGGTCCGGCGGGTTTCGGGCAGCACCGCGAGCAGCCTGAGTTCCACTTCGCCTTCCGCGGCCTGGCGGCTGAGGTAGGAACCGTAGGGAAGCAGGCTCGCTGTTCCCACGAGTGTTCCGGTCCTGGCGTCTTCGGCTACCAACAGCACGCCTTCGTGTGCACGTGCCGTGGCATTGAGGAGCAGTTCCAGCCGCTCGTCGTCGGGCTGGCGGGCGCCGGGCAGGTGATGGCCGAACCCTTCGTACGTCAGCCGCCCCACGGCGTCGTACTCTTCGTGGCGGGCCTCGCGGATCACGTAGGTGCCGGTGGCGGCGGTTGCTTGGGTGGCCATGTTGGTCCTTTCGACGACGGCGGTCAGATGGTGCGGGTGCCCGCGGCTTCGGGGGCCAGGCCGAGGTGCGACTTGAGGGTGGTGCCGGTGTATTCCGTGCGGGCGAGTCCGCGTTCCTGGAGGATCGGAATGACTCCGGCGGCAAAGCGCTCCAGGTCCTGGGGCAGCAGGGAGAACATGAGGTTGAAGCCGTCGGCAGCGCCTTCGGCATGCCACCGCGCGAGGGAAGCGGCCACGTGTTCCGGGCTGCCGATGAAGTCGTGGTTCCGCTTGTCGCCCGTGAGGATCGAGTAGAGATCCTTGAGGGTCACTTCATCTTCGCGTCCACGGATCTGTTCGCCGGCGGAGCGGAAATCGGTACGCGGGTTGGCGATCGAGGGAATGCCTGACTGGGCCACAGTGGCCTCCGGACCGAGGCCGGCGAAGTCCAGCTGTCCTGCGAAATACTCCTGCAGGAAGTCCAGTACCTGCTGGTCCGTGATGAGGTTGTCCAGCTCGCGGATGCGCTCCAATGCTTCCTTGCGGCTGTCGGCAACGATGGGGGAGATGGCCTGGTACACGAAGAGCTCGTCCGGGTTTCGGCCAAAGGCTGTGGCCTGTTGACGGACAGAGTGGCGGTAACTGCGGGCCTGCGGGATATCCGGGTGGCTTGCGAAGAGAGCGTTGGCGAAGCGGGCGCCGAGCCGTTGCCCGGGACCGGACGTGCCTGCCTGCGCCAGGAGCGGAGAGTGTTGTGGCGAAGGGCCGATGTTCAAAGGACCTGCCACCTTGAAGAACTCACCTTTGTGGTTGAGGCGGTTGAGTTTGTGGCGGTCGAAGAAGCGGCCGCGTGGCTTGTCATGGAGGAACGCGTCCCGCTCCCAGGAGTTCCAGAGCCCAAGGGTAACCTCCACGAATTCCTCGGCGCGCTGGTACCGGAGGCTGTGCTCGAAGTGCTGGTCCGCGCCGTAATTTCCGGCCGTGCTGTTGGTCAGGTCCCGCGTGGTGACGATGTTCCAACCCACGCGGCCGCCGCTGATGTGGTCAGCAGTGAGGGCGGCGCGTGCGAAGTTGTACGGCTGGTCATAGGACGTGGACGACGTAGCGATCAGGCCGATCTTGTCCGTCACCGCGCCCAAAGCCGTGACCAGTCCGATGGGGTCAAACCGGTTGAGGATGCCGGGGTTGCTCGTCTCGTCGATGGCGAGGGAATCACCCAGGAAGATGGCGTCGAACCTGGCGTCCTCGGCCGCTTTGGCGAGCTTCACCTGATGCGCGAAATCGATGCTGGCCTGCGGGAACGCCGTCTCGTGGCGCCACGAGGCCACATGGATGCCCGTACCCACCAGGTAGGCGAAGAAATGGATCTGACTGCGTTCACGTGCGAGGTGCTGGTTCATGGCTCTTTGTTCCTGGAACGGCTGAGGGGCGGCTGGCTGTGTGGCGCCGCGGGCCGCCCCTCAGACAACTACTTGGTCTTCTTGATGGCTGCTTCTTCGGCGGTGAGCACTTCCTGCAGCTTGGCCGCGGTCCAATCCGCCTTGAACTGCAGGTTGCCGTCGTTGAGCTTGGTCACCGAAGCCTCCACCTCAGGCGTGTGGTACGCGTCCACGATCTTCTTCCAGGTGGGATCGTCCTTGCGATCCGCCTTCACCACGAAGCCGTTGATGTAGGGGGCCAACGAGGGCGAGTTCAGGTCTTCCTTGAAGATGATCTTGTCATCGCCCAGACCGCCCTTTTGAGCTTGGGTGTTGTTGACCACGGCGGCTTCCGTGGTGCCCTTGAGTGCGTTCACCGTCTGGTTGCTGTCCACGGGTACAACCTTGATCTTGCTGGAAGTAATCTCCGCCGGCGTAGACAACGAGTTGCCGCCGTCCTTGAGCTGGAGCAGGCCCGCCGTCTGAAGATTCAGCAGGGCGCGCGCCTGGTTGGTGGGGTTGTTGGGAATGGCAACCTGGGCGTCCGCCGGCAGCTCACTCACGGACTTGTACTTTTCGGAGTAGAGGGCAAGCGGGTAGACGGCCGTAGCCCCGACGGGAACCAGCGTGCCGTTGCTGTTGACGTTGAACTGGGACAAGTACTTGAGGTGCTGGAACAGGTTGATGTCCACCTGGCCCTGTTGCGTGGCGGTGTTGATCTGCGCGCCATCGGTGAAGTTCTTGACCTCCAGGTCGATCCCCTGGTCCTTGAGTTTGTTCTTCAGGATGGTCCAGTGCTCCTCCGCACCGTCGTCCACGCCGATAACCACCTTGGTGTTTCCGGAGCTCGGGGAGCCTCCGGCAGCACCCCCGCACGCGGACAACGACAGGGCGGCGATAAGGCCGACGGCGGCAGCTAACAGGCGGTTCTTCATGATGCTTCTCCGTACAAAGGGTCTTGATGCGAATGAAAGGTACGGGGTATCCCCCACGCCTCACGCTAAGCACGCGGCACGGTTGGGACGAACGCGTCCGCAACACGGCGTCGCC
This sequence comes from Paenarthrobacter sp. NPDC089714, assembly GCF_044748905.1. Taxonomy (NCBI): domain Bacteria; kingdom Bacillati; phylum Actinomycetota; class Actinomycetes; order Micrococcales; family Micrococcaceae; genus Paenarthrobacter; species Paenarthrobacter sp. NPDC089714. The sequence goes on along the minus strand of NZ_JBIVGX010000012.1, from coordinate 65,613 downwards.
TGCCGTCAACGGGAGAAACCGCAGGTCACAAGGGGTCACGGGGTTCGATCCGGGAGTGGCCTCGCTGTTGGAATGGGCACTCAAACCACCCCTGTGCCCGGTCTATGGACGGGCTCGGACCGCAGCAACACCACCCAAAGGAGGCCCCGGTGGGCGCCATCGTCTCCCTGCGCGGAGCCAGCAAGATCTTCCCGGTTCCCAAGGGCCGGGCAGGGGGCAAAAGTACCCCAGTACGGGCCGTGGACTCTGTCTCCCTGGACATTGAAGAAGGCACAGTCGTGGGGATCGTGGGCTATTCAGGAGCAGGTAAGTCCACGCTTGTCCGGCTGCTCAATGGACTGGAACGCCCCAGCGAGGGGCAGGTCCTTATCAAAGGCCAGGACATTTCCGCCCTGTCGGAAGGCCAGCTGCGGAAGGTCCGTGCCGGGATCGGGATGATCTTCCAGCAGTTCAACCTCCTCACCTCCCGCACCGTGTTCGGAAACGTCGCGTACCCGTTGAAGGTGGCTGGTTGGCCCAAGGACAAGATCCGGCCCCGCGTGGAGGAACTGCTTGAATTCGTGGGAATCGCTGACAAGGCAAGGACGTACCCTCGGCGGCTCTCCGGCGGACAACAGCAGCGCGTCGGGATAGCCCGGGCCCTGGCCAATGCCCCGGACATCCTCCTGGCGGATGAAGCCACCAGCGCCCTGGACCCTGAAACCACGCGAGACGTCCTCCGCTTGCTCCGACGCATCAACAAGGAACTGGGCACCACCGTGGTGGTCATCACCCACGAAATGAACGTGGTCCGGGAAATCTGCGACACGGTGGTGATGATGGAATCCGGCCGCGTGGTTGAATCCGGGCCTACGTACTCCGTGTTTGCCGACCCCAAGAGCGGCTCCACCCAGCGGTTCGTCTCCACCGCAGTGCACGGAACACCCGAACCCGAAACCGTCCAACGGCTCTCCGCTGCGCACCCCGGGCTCTTGGTGTCGATAGGGATATCGGAAGCTGCGCCCACTCCGTTGGTGGCAGCTACCTTCGAACGCCACGGTGTGGGCTCCAGCGTGGTCTTCGGCGGAGTCACGGAAATCCAGAACCGCATCCTCGGCACGCTCACCTACGAGCTCACCGGCAGCGAGACTTCGATAGACGCTGCGCTCGCCGAATTGGGTGACGTCACCGCCGTCGAACGCCAAACTACGACGGCGGCACCCGCCGAAAGCGCCGTGCCCCACCTGACCACTGTTGGAGAGAAACCATGACCACCGACTGGACCACGCTCCTTCCCGTCCTGGGCGAATCCTTCCAGCAGACCATTTACATGGTGGTGGTCACCGTGCTGCTCAGCGGGCTGGCCGGACTGGCGCTCGGGGTGACCCTGTACGCCACCCGGCCCGGGAACCTGTTCGCCAACAAGGCCGTCTTTTCCGTCCTCAACTTCCTGGTGAACATCATCAGGCCCATCCCGTTCATCATCTTCATCACCGCGATCGCACCGTTGACCCTGATCATCATGGGCACCACCATCGGAACCACCGCAGCGATCCTTCCCATGGCCCTCATGGCCGGAGTGGTGATCGGGCGCGTGGTGGAGCAGAACCTGGTGGCCTCCGATCCCGGTGTGGTGGAAGCAGCCCGGGCCATGGGCGACAGCCGCCTGCACATCTTGTGGGCCGTGGTGATTCCGGAATCGCTTGCGCCGCTCATTCTTGGCTACACCTTCATGATCATCGCGATCGTGGATATGTCCGCCATGGCCGGCTACATCGGCGGCGGCGGGCTGGGCAACTTCGCCATCATGTACGGCTACCAGCAGTTCAACTGGGAAGTCACGCTGGTCACCGTGCTCATCATCATCGTCATGGTCCAGGCCGCGCAATTGCTGGGCAACTGGCTGGCCCAGCGTATTCTCCGCCGCTAACTACCCTTCGGGAGATTCCTTATGCCCATCGAATTCCTCGGCATGGGTGCCGGCAACGACTCCACTGAGACCTCGCCGGCCACCACGCCCTTCTTCGACCCCCCTTACGCCGCGAAGATCGCCCGGATCCACGAGGACAACAACTGGGACCACGTGCTTTTCGCGTACAACTCAGCCACCCAGGACCCAGCCGTCCACGCAACGTGGGTTGCTGCCAATACTGAACGGATCCAGTTGCGGTTGGCTCACCGGCCCAACGTCTCGCATCCCACGTTCGCGGCACGGTCCTTCCTGACCCTGGACCACATTGCCCAAGGCCGCTTGACCGTGCACTTCATCACCGGCGGAAGCCAGGCAGACCAAGCGCGCGAAGGCGATTACCTCGCCAAGGACGCCCGCTACGGCCGGACGCAGGAGTACATGCAGATCGTCCGTCGGGCGTGGTCGGGGGAGTCATTCGATTGGTCCGGTGAGCATTACCGCTTTGAAGGTTTTTCCTCGGGGCTGGCTCCCTTCAACGGCAAACGCCCTGGCATGTCCTTCGGTGGATCTTCCGAGGCCGCCTGGTCCGTGGGCGCTGCCGAGGCAGATATCTATGCCCTGTTTGGCGAACCCTTGGCCGATGCCGCTTCACAGCAGCAACACATCCTCGCGCGCGCGGCCGCACTGGGCAGGATATCGCCGCTTCGATGGCAGATTGCGTTCCGGCCCATTGTCGCTGCCACTGACCAGCTGGCTTGGGAGAAGGCACATGCCATCCTGGGCACGTTTGAAGCCCGGCGTTCCGCAGGCGACGTGATCGATCCCGTCCGGCACTATGCCACGAAGCCGGAAGCCGCCGGAACCCAGCGGCTCCTGGCCGCCGCCGAGCGCGGCGACCTTCACGACCGCGCCCTATGGACGGCGCTCGCCAAGGCTGCGGGCGGCGGGGGAGGAAGTGCGACGGCGTTGGTTGGCTCCTATGACACCGTCACCCAGGCGATCCTCGACTACCACGAGCTCGGTTTCGAGATCTTCGGGCTGCGCGGCTACGACTTTGTCCCCGACGCCATCGAGTTCGGGACGCACGTCATTCCGCAGCTGAAGCAGGAAGTGGCGCACAGGGAACGTTCTTCGAGCCCCGAGGCCCTCCGCGCAGCCCATGCATCCGCCCGCACGCGCCTCCTCCAAATCTGACCCTCTCTCACCGAACCCCCCTTTCCTGCGGATCCTCTCTCACCGACCCCCCCTTTCCTGCGGATCCTCTCTCACCGAACCCCCCTTTCCTGCGGATCCTCTCTCACCGGACCGCCGTTTCCTGCGGATCCTCTCTCACCGGCGAACCGCGGGCCCCGAGCCGAAGACCACCGGCGACTCTTCAATGCGAGAGGGTTCAGCTGAAAGGGGTGGTTTGGTGAGAGAGCGTCCGGAGTGGGGGCGGGTGAAAGTGTCACAACAGGTCACCGACAGTAACCCTTATTCACGCCCGTTAATCGGGTGTCTCCCGATGTCCGGCGCCGCATCAAGCCGCCTTAGGGTCACAAACATGGGTACAAACGCCAAACGATCTGCCCTGTGGCTTTGCATGGGCGCCGGATTCATCACGCTGCTGGACCAATCGGTGTTTGTCCTCGCGGTCCCGGCCATGTCGGCCTCGCTGCGCGCAGACCCCGGCTCGGTCCAATGGATCCTGGCGGGCTACTCCCTGGCGTTTGGCGTGGCGCTGGTCCCGGCCGGCAGGCTCGGAGACGTCCTCGGCCGGCGCATGCTGTTCATCCTCGGCATCGCAGTGTTCGGTGCTTCCAGCCTCCTCGGCGGCCTGGCCACCGACCCATCCCTGGTGGTGGTTGCCCGCCTCCTCCAAGGATTGGGCGCCGGTACCCTGAATCCCCAGGTCCTTGGCTTGCTGCAGGACATCTACACAGGACATGACCGCGCCAAGGCACTGGGAGCCTACGCAGCGGCCGGCGGCTCGGCTGCCGTGTGTGGCCCGCTCATCGGTGGCTTGGTGCTCTCCGTCGGCGACCCCGGGATCGCGTGGCGGATCCTCTTCCTGGCCAATGTTCCGCTGGTGTTGATCCTTGTGCCGTTCGCCTTCGCGCTGCTGCCCCGCCCGACGGTCCGAGCGGAACGGAGCAAAACATCCATCGACATTGTCGGCGCCCTCCTTCTTGGTGGCGTGGTGGTTGCCTCGCTCATCCCCACGATTTACGGAGCCGGCACGGTAGCCGTAACTTCGCTGGCATTCGGGGCCGGCGCCTTGCTGGCCTTCGCGGTTTGGGAAATCGGGTACCACCGCAGGGGCAGGACACCGTTGCTGAGTGCCGGTCTCGCCACCTCAAAGGGGTATGCCTTGGGCACGGTGGTGGCGCTGTGCCAGTTCGGAGTCGGCGCGGGTATGGCTGCCGTAACGGCCTTCTATTTCCTCTCAGGAACAGGCATGGCACCACTCGCCGCGGCGGCCATCCTCGCGCCGCAGGCGGCTGGCATGCTGCTCGCGTCGAGCTTCAGCTGGCGGTTCGTGGCCCGCTGCGGACGTGGAGGGATAGTGGTCGCGGTCGCGGGGAGCCTCGCCACGCTGATTGCCAAGGATTTCTTCGTCCAACGGTTCGACGGCGGGACAGCGGCACTCGCCGTCGCCGCCGTCGGGCTCTTGCAGGGGGTGGCCACGGGCCTGGTCGTGGCGCCAAACCAGACCCTCACCCTGGGGCACGCGCCGGCTGGGGCTGCGGGGGTCGCCGCAGGTTTCTACCAGCTCAGCCAGCGATTCGCGGCGGCCCTCTGCTCGGCCGCGGCGGCAGGGATGTTCCTGCAGGCGCACGGTGCCGTCACGGGTGGGGCTTCCAAAGCTGCCTTCCACCACGGAATCCTGATGTGCTGCAGCCTGTTGGGCGTCGCGCTGCTGGCGGGCGGCCTTGACTGGCTCCGCGAGGCGCGCAGCCCCGGAAACTCGAGTGCCGCCGTCGTGGTTTCCGTAAAGGAAGGCACGACGGCGGCGACGGAACCCGCGTTGCGGGGTGCGGTTTCGGAGGGCCCGACGGCGGCAGATGCCCGCCGCCCGGAGCTCCCCGAAGCGGTGGACGCCTAAGCGGATTCGGCGGGCCGGGAGGTCAGGCAGTCGGCGCGGCTTCAGCCGGGGGTGCCGTGGGTCCGGTGGTGGGGACTCCTGAGTCGCGCAGGGCCAGGAACCCGCCGTCGACGTGGACCACATTGTCGTAGCCCAGGACCTTGAGCTTCTGCGCCACGGGTCGTGAGCCGTTCACCGAGCCGCAGAACACAACAATTTTCTGTTCCGTTCCCGTGACCTGGGGGAGACGGTGCGGGGAGCCGGGGGCGAAGTCTTCGTCCACGTGTTCGCGGTTCACAATGACGGCGCCTGGCACTGCGCCGGTGCTGGCGCGGCCGCCTTCGCTGCGGACGTCGATGACCAGCGCGCCGTCAGCGATCAGGGCGGCCGCTTGTTCGGCAGTGATGAGTTGGGTGTCTGTTTCAGTCGTGGTTTCGGTGGTCATTGGTGCTCCTTTGGTGGGTAACGGACAAACTCAGAGACCCCAGGCCTCGGCGAGGAGCTGGTAGGAGTTCTCGCGGTCGGCGGGGTGGTGGGCGATGGTGGTGATGAGCAATTCCTGGGCTCCGGTTGCGTGCTGCAGGGTGCGGAGGTTTTCGCTGACTTGATGCGGGTCTCCCACAAAGCGGGTATCCAGGCGGTCCTTGACCAGCTCTTCGGCTTCGGCGTCCAGCGTGAAGTCCGCGGCGTCATCAGGCGAGGGGTAGGGGATGGCGCCCTGTCCGCTGCGGATCCCGTAAACCCACTGCGCGTAGCCGCGGGCCAAGCGACGGGCGCTGAACTCGTCAGGTGCCACCAGGACATCCGCGGAGACGATCACATGCGGCTCCCGCAAAGTTTCGGAAGGCTTGAAGTGTGCCCGGTACTCGGCGATGGAATCCAGGACGGTTGCCGGTGCCACGTGGTAGTTCGCGCCGAACGGGAGGCCCAGCTTGCCCGCGAGCCTGGCACTTGGACCTGCCGTGGAACCGTGGACCCAGAACTGCGGGGACTGACCCAGCGCCGGAGTTGCCGTGACCTCCTCGCCGTGTTTGGTCCGATAGTCGCCGGTGAAGAAACCGATGATGTCCTGGACGTCATTTTCGAAGTTGTCGGTGTCTCCTGGAAAACGGCCCAGGAGTTCGCTCTGCAGGCGGAACTTCCGTGGCAGGACCGCCCCAAAGATGGGCCGGGGGGCGGGAACCACCAGTCCATCCACTATGCGTTCTTCGGGTTCGCTGGTGTCCGGTGCAATAAAACCGGGCGCCGGCTCGCTGGGTGACTTGGGAGGACCGGAGCGGCCAAAGCCCAAGTCCAGCCGATCAGGGAACACCGCTGCCAGGGTACCGATGCTCTCCGCGATCTGGAGGGGCCGGTAATTGCCCAGGAGCGTGGCTGCCGTGCCTACCCGGATGCTCTTTGTTGCCGATGCCACGAGGCCCGCGAGCACATGCGGGGACGAACCGGCCACGCCGTCGTTGAGGTGGTGCTCGGCCAACCAATACCGGGAGTAGCCTGCTGCTTCCGTTGCGACGGCCAGGTTGATGGTGCTGCGCAGGGCGTCGCCGGAGCTCTGGTTGGCTGACACAGGGCTGAGGTCAAGGACTGACAAGGGAATCACGGAAGGCTTCGGCATGGCAGCACACTACGGAGGAGTGCCGGGCCGCCCAAGTTCTGGTGTCACTGTCCTCAACGGGGCTACATGCGGCTCAACCGGGGGCAACAGACCGTCACACGCGGCTGTGCCGCGCGGACGCCTCCTGATCACCCGGGGAGGCGGGCCTCGTGGTCCAACGGAATTCTTGTTCGTCCATTCCGACCCGCGACGGCGATGACCGCCAGACCCACGGTGGTGAGGACGGCGCTGGCCACGAAGATGCCGCGTTGACCGAAGGCCGTAGCCGAACCCAGGGCGATGATGGGACCCGACACGATCGCGCCTACGCGGCGGGTGTTCATGTACAGGCCCGTGGACAGCCCCGGCCGTGGAATCATCTGCTGGAAGAGGGGCAGTCCCACTCCGGCGATCCCGGCAAACGACCACGCGTTCAGCAACTGCAGGGCCAGGAGCATGATGGGCTCCGTGACAAAGGCCAAACCAACGTAGTAGGCGATGCCAGCAACGCAACTGGTGGCGATCAGGCTGAGATGCGCGAACCGGTTGCTCAGCCTTCCAATGATCAGCAACGCAGGCACCTCCAGGGCCGCGGCAGCACCCAAGGCCACACCTGCCCACAGCACATCCAGCCGCATCGTTTCGCCAACGTAGACCGTCATGATGGTCATGGCTGTGGCATTTGTTGCCTGGAGCAGAATAAACGCCGCGGTAACCAGGACGATTCCCGTGCGGCTCACTGGAGACTCGTGGGCAGCGGATGGGGCATCTGCGGTGCCGTCCTCCGGCTCCTGGGTGGACGCCCGGTTCTTCCTGATCATGGCCCACGTAGTGGCCATATTGAGCACTGCGACGGCGGCGATTGCCAGAAGTATTGCCGGATTACCCAACCAGCCAATGATGAAGGTGGCCAGCGGGGGACCGGCCACCCACGCTACTGAGACGACAGCCCGGGTATTGACGATGGTGGACGTTCCCGCGCCGGAGTGCCGGAGGTGGGCGAAAAGCATGGAACTTCCGACGCCGGCCGGCCCGCCGACCACCACCAGTGCGATCGTGGCAAGGGGCAAGGTGGTTGCGAAGGCCAGGATCACCGCCAGAAGCAGTGTCATTGCGCCGCACGCAAGCATGGGAGACAGGTAGTCGCGCTTCGTGTCCGCGTAGGCCGGAATCACCAAGGAAGCGACAAACCCACCGATGTTGTAGATGCCAAGTACCCAACCGACGTCGGATGTTGAAGCCCCGTAAAGGTTCACGAGAATCAGTGCCAAAGCGGGACTCAGGAAAGCCATTTGGAGACCCCACAGCAGTGCGGACGCCGGCACCAGCGTTCTGTTCATCGGAGCATCTTTCGTTTGTTCACGGGCTTTACCGTACGAGGGGCAGGTCCCGGCAGGGAGTGACTGTCAGTACCCCGGAGAGCCGTGGGCCGAGTGAGAGAGGGACGGCAGGAAAGGGGTATTGGTGAGAGAGGGACGGGAGGGAAGGGGTATTCGGTGAGAGAGCGTCCGGTGGGCGTGGGGCGTGGGGCGTGCGGCGAGGGGAGATGGGAGGGGAACAAAAGTGAACATCAAGAATCGAAAACTCCCAGTAATTTCCAGTCAAACCCTTGACCAGGGTGTGGAGCGCTGTAAATATAGACCCCGGAAAGCGTTTTCACTTCCCAGTCAAGCAGCAGTTGATCTCGTTATGAGCGTTGAAAGCGGCATCATTGGCGACCCGGTTGGGTGCGCAACGTCGGATCTCGCCATTCGTGGAGTGGGATACCTGGATGCGCTAGTGAAACGTTCCAAAAAGACAAGCGGACCCTCCGCTGTCCAGCATCAAAGGAGATGTTCTTTGGCTTACCCCTCGAAATGTTCCTCCCGAAAACCACTCGTTTCCCTCACAGCCACGGCCACCCTCGCCGCAGCAGCCCTGGCCTTCACGGGTGTGCCCCTCGCGCAAGCGGCAACCACCCAAACAGCGCCAGGCAACGCACCCGCCGTCGTCAGCGCGACGAAGGACCAAACGCCCAAGCGGCAAGTGGAAAACCTGGACCGCGCGCCGGTGGCGGTCCTGACTGACCAGGGCGTGAGCGTCAGTTGGCGCATGCTGGGCCTGGACAAAGACAGCATCGGGTTCCAAGTGCTGCGCGACGGCGTCAACATCACGCCCGAACCCATCCGCAATTCCACCTTCTTCGTGGATCCCACGGGAACGGCCAGCTCAAGCTACGTCATTAAGACGGTGGGCAATGGCCAAGGCCAGGACAAGCTGACCGAGGCTGTCACGCCGCTGGCCCAAAACTACCTCGCCATCAAGCTGGATAAGCCAGCGGACGGCGTCACCCCCGACGGCAAGGCTTACACCTACTCGGCCAACGACGCCACCGTGGCGGACCTCGACGGCGACGGCAAGTATGAGGTCATCCAGACGTGGTCGCCGTCCAACGCGAAGGACAATTCGCAGTCCGGCTACACGGGCAACGTCTATGTGGACGCCTACAAGCTGGACGGCACCAAGCTGTGGCGCATCGACCTTGGCCGCAACATCCGCGCCGGTGCGCACTACACGCAGGTCCTGGCGTACGACTTCGACGGCGACGGCAAGGCCGAGGTTTCGTTCAAGACGGCCGATGGAACCACGGATGCTTCAGGAACAGTGATCGGCGACGCCAACGCGGATTACCGCAACAGCGCCGGCTACGTGCTGTCCGGCCCGGAATTCCTGACGGTGTTCAAGGGTGAGACGGGAACCATCCTGGACACGGTCGCTTATGAGCCTGAGCGCGGATCGGTGGCCAGTTGGGGCGATAACTACGGCAACCGCGTGGACCGTTTCCTCGCAGCCGTCGCGTACCTGGACGGCGAGCACCCGTCCATGATGTTCAGCCGCGGCTACTACACCCGTACGGTGCTGGTGACCTATGACCTGGTGAACGGCAAGCTCGTGAAGCGCTGGACCTTCGATTCCAACGTGGCGGGCGACCAATACAAGGGCCAGGGCAACCACAACCTTTCCGTGGCTGACGTTGACCAGGACGGCAAGGACGAGTTCGTCTTCGGTTCCATGACCATCGACGACAATGGCCAGCCCCTCTACAACACCAAGCTCGGCCACGGCGACGCCATCCACACCGGCGATCTGGATCCCTCGCGGCCCGGCCTGGAAACCTTCGCCGTCCACGAGAGCATGAGCCAGAGCGGCAACCGTGGCGCCACGTTCCGGGACGCTGCCACCGGCGAGGTGCTGTGGAGCATCCCGGCCACCAAGGACACGGGGCGTGGCGCTGCGGGTGACATCGATCCCCGCTATGAAGGGGCCGAAGGATGGGCCGTGGGCGGGACGGCGGCGTGGGATTCTCCGCGGGGCCAATTGATGTCCGCCAAGGGCGAGCTGATCGCGGAGAACATCCCCGCCGCGAACTTCCTTGCCTGGTGGGATGGCGACCTGCTCCGCGAAATCGTGGACCACGACTACGACGCCACCGTGTCCCGCGGCGTTCCGACCATCTCCAAGTGGAACTGGGAAACCGAAACCAGCGATCGCCTGCTGACCGCCGATGGCGCCCGCAGCAACAACACCACCAAGGGCAACCCGTCCGTCCAGGCGGACATCCTGGGTGACTGGCGCGAAGAAATCGCCTGGCCGTCCACGGACAGCACGGAGCTGCGGATCTACACCACCACGGCTCCCAGCGAGGTTCGCCTGCGGACCCTGATGCACGACACCGTGTACCGCACGGCCGTCGCCCGCGAGAACGTGGCGTACAACCAGCCGCCGCACCCGAGCTTCTTCATCGGTGAGGGCATGCAGCCTCCGGCCGCACCCGCCGTCGTCTATACCGGCAAGAAGTAAGCGCGAACGACAAAGCCGCCCGCCCCTTTTCGGAGGCGGGCGGCTTTGTTGTGTGCGGCGACCGGTGGTTTTGCGGCTCCGGGTGTACCTTCCCGACCTTCTTTCGGCCCGGATCGCGGAAACATCAACCCTTGTGGGCTGCTTATCACCTCGACACGCGGCAAAGTGGGTCGTGGCGGCACAGCTCGTACGACGCCGGAGCCTCCAGCGGCGGGCGGAGAACCGCCGCGCCGTACCCCACTTCCCCGGACCGTCTCTCACATAACCACCCCTTCAGGCCAACCCTCTCGCCAGTCGATGAGAGAGCGCTGCCGGAAAGGGGTCGTTTCGTGAGAGAGGGTCGGGCGTGGGGCGTGGTGGGCGGAGAACCGCCGCGCCGGGCTGCCATGCGAGGGATGTACGACGCCGGAGCCTCCAGCGGCGGGCGGAGAGCCGCCGCGCCGGGCTACTGCTGTGAGGCTGCCGCGGGCAGGTGCCCGCCCACGAGGGCCAGGTTCTGGATGACCGCGAGGCCGAACTGTGCGGCGTCGTTGGTGGAGACGGTGGGGGCCTCGTCAACCGGTGTCAGGACGTAGGGCGGGAGGATCTTCTGCACGGTAAAGGCCTCCGCGTGGTTCAGGTTCTCGCCTCCCACGCTGAAGCTCTCCCAAGCCGCAGCAGCCAACTCCGCCGAACCCAGCCGGGCCGCAGCGTACGCGGTGAGGCGGCTGTGGGCCTGGGTGAGGTAGATGCCGGCCAAGGGTTGCCCCACCTCCGACGCCTGCGTTGCGGGGGAGGCCAGGAACAACCGGCAATACTGCATCCACGCCTGCTCAAAGGCCGGGGACGGAACCAGGTTGATGAGTTCGCTGCAGATTTCCACCAAACCGAACACGGCACTGAGGTGGGAGACGCTGATGACCTCCCTGCCGGCGTCGAACCTTCCGGCGTCCAGGTCGTAGAGCGCCTCACCGGTAAGGAAGCCGTACTTCAGGGCGCCGATGTCCTCCATGGTGCCCAGCAGCCGGTCGCGGGAGCGGGGGTTGCCGGTGCGTTCCCAGTCGGTGAGCCACGTGGCGGCGAGCGATCCCCAGTCCGTGCCCAGGCCGACGCCCAGCGCGCCGCGGTCCGGGCGGTAGGTGTCGGCGTCGGGCCGGACCTTGCGGACGGGGTCCAGGCCCAGGAAGTTCTGGTCGCTGTCCACGAGTTCGGTGAGGAGATCGCCGGTGCGTTCGTCGGCGGTCAGGTAGTAGTAGAAGCGCCGATAGGCGGGGTTGCTGATGCGCAGCTGCTTGGCGCTGCAGCCCCAGTGCTGGACGTTGTGCCGTGACCCCAGCCCTCGCCAAGGTCCCGAGTGGTACACATCCACCTCGCCCGTGTGCCGGGTCATTGCCTCGGCGAAACGGAACACATCGGCGCGGCCCGAGCGCAGGTACATGTACCAAAGCCACAGATCGGGGGAGAGCTCGGAGTTGTCCCAGGCGTAGCCGCCTACGTCGTAGCGCCACACGTGCCTGTCGGAGTCGTAGGTGTGCATCACGTCGCCGTAGTTCCAGAACCCGTACCAGCGGCGTTGTTCCTGTTGGCCTGCGTAGAAGTCGAACAGGAAGTCCAGCTTGTCCTCGAGTTCGGCGCGGGCCGGGGTGCTGCGGTCCACGGGGGTCCAGTCGCCGAAGACGCCGGCCGCGTGCAGGACCGACGTCGTGGGCTGCAGCAACGGGGGAGTGGATGCAGCGAGGGCGTCCGAGGCAAGGGACTCCGTGGACGGCGTGGACTCGTAGGCGAACAGGGTCAGCTCGTGGGTGCGCGCGATTCCGGTGGGGTTTCCGAAGCCCGGCTCGTAGTCCTCGTAGGTGATTTCCAGGCCTTCGAGTTGCTCCTCGAAGGTGTCCTGGCCCAGGCCGTCGTGGTAGAAACGCAGGTCCATGGGCTGGGCTTCGGGGGAGTAGAGCCAAGCGGTCAGCTCCGCGGACTCGGAGGCAGCGCCGCGGATATCCAACTGTCCCGGGTGCGACTGCCAGAAGTCGCGCACGCCAACTCCGAACCCGCCCCGCAGATCGCTGAGCGAACAGAACCCGGCGGCGCGCGTGCCTCCCGAGATCCCCACCCATCCGTGCCCGGGCGCGGTGCGTTTCCGGAGTTCGAACCCGTCGGCGGACAACTGCGTCAGGGTGTAGTCGTTCCACGAGGGAATGAGGTGCAGCCGTTCCGAGACTTCCCGATTCCACGTACTCAACGCCGGCGTGGCTTGCCCGGCCACGTGGGCCTGCCGCACGGCCTCGCCCGGATCCCGCCGCAGCCCGGTCAAACCCCGGATGCCTTCCACCAGGAAGCCGCCGTCAGCGCCTGCAATGCGTACGTGACGATCGTGCAGTGTGTTCTCCAGCGGCACCGTGAACCGCACGCCGAGTCCCGCCAGGAAGTCCTGTTCAGCCTCGCCGTCCCACACGAACGAGTGCATCATGCGAACACTTCGGGCGCCGGCATGGAAGGTGAAGCGCACCGTGAAGGGCAGCCACTCACGCGTGCCGGCATCCGCTTGATGTGCACCCTCAAGGCGAACCACGGCACGGATGGGCCCGCGCTGTTCCACGGTGACGGAGCGGACGTGTCCTGTGTAGCCGTCGCGGACTGTGCTGCCGGCCTCCTCGATGACTCCGTGCTGCAGGAGGCTCACCAATCTGGCGTTGGATGCCACCACCGAGCCGTCGCGGGACAGGCTGCAGAACAAGGACTGCCCGCTGCACGGAATCACCATCTCCAAAGGTCCCGTGGAGACGGTGACCGTCTCTCCGGTTTCGGTGACGGTCACCTGGGGCGAGCGTACGACGGCGGCCGGCGCGCCGCCGTCGTGCGCTTCCGTTGCGTCCGGCTCGCCGGAGCCGTACCGGACGGTGTATGCCGAGGCGGGCTGCTCCGTTGCCGCGATGGCAAGTCCGGCCCACTTGAGGGTCCCGTCCGGCCAGGTTGCGAGGGGCCAGGCCTGGGCAGGGACGCGGGTGCCCTCCTGGTCTTCGACTGAAACCGCGGAGGCCGCCTGAACTGCACCCCGTGGGAAGGGCATCCCCCACGTGGCACCTCCGCTGAGGCTTGCCGGGGGTTCGCCGTCGATCCACGTTGCCGGGGCGTGCTGGGTCATGGAGATTCACCTCAAGAGTCTGGGAAAACGCTTTCTTTGTGACGTTTCAAAAAACTTACCCCGGGTGAGATGCGGGCCGCAAGGGGAGTCTGGAGAAGCTGGCAGGCCATTGACTCCCCGGGCCGCCCGCAGTATCGTACAACCAAATGGTTGTAGATCAGCTCAGCAGCAAAACGTCCGACGCCGAACTGGACCGCCTTTTCCAGGCGTTGTCTGACGCGACGCGCCGCGACATCGTGGCCCGCGTGACTGCCGGGGAGTACACGGTATCCGGGCTGGCTGCGCTCTACGCCATGAGTTTCGCGGCCGTACAAAAGCACGTCGCGGTCCTGGAACGGGCCTCCCTGGTGTCCAAGGAAAAGCGGGGGAGGGAGCAGATTGTGCGGGGCAACCATGATGGCTTGCACCAAGCCCGGCACCTGTTGGATCAATTCGAAGACGTCTGGCGGCAACGTGCCGGCCGGATTGCCGACATTCTCGCTGAAGATAACTGAAAGGGATCTGCCATGGCTGTTGTCAGTGTGGACAAGAACGTTGAGGCGCTGAGCTTCACCATTGTCACCGAATTCGATGCCGGGGTTGAACGTGTGTGGCGCATATGGGAGGACCCGCGCCAGCTGGAGCGCTGGTGGGGACCGCCCACCTGGCCGGCGACCTTCCCCAGCTACGACTTCACTCCCGGCGGCAAAGCGGCGTATTACATGACCGGCCCGGATGGCACCAAGGCACATGGCTTTTGGACAATCACGGCCATCAGCGCTCCGGACCACCTCGAGTTCGACGACGGCTTTGCGGACGAGCACGGTGAACCCGTGGACCACCTTGGCACCACGCATGCCACTGTGACGCTCGAACCCCTGGGCGGGAGGACCCGAATGACCCTCACCTCGGTCTTCGAGTCCCAAGAGCAGATGGAGAAAATGGCCGGGATGGGCATGGAGGAAGGGCTGCGTTTGGCTATAGAACAGATCGACGCCCTCCTCGCGGAAGCGGCCAACGCCTGAGCGCCATATCAGCCTCAAAGAAAAGCCGGCGACGACGGGAGCCACCCGTCGTCGCCGGCGTTATGGTTTAACTCCCGGCCGCCTCTCGAAACGGACATGAGTCATGGCGCGACTGATCATCATGGGCCCTCCCGGTTCAGGAAAAGGTACGCAGGCTGAGTACATTGCGCGGCACTTCGGTGTTCCTGCGATCTCCACGGGCGAACTGTTCCGGGCGCACGTCCGCGATGGCACCGAGCTGGGCGCAGAAGCCGGCAGGTACATGGATCATGGCGAGTTCGTCCCGGACCACGTCACCACTGCAATGCTTCGCGGACGCTTGGAAAACAACGACGCCGGTGCGGGCTTTTTGCTGGACGGCTACCCCCGGACGGTGGCCCAGATTGGTGCCTTGGACGAGTTGCTGGCCGCACGGCAGCAGGCGCTGGAAGTTGTGCTGGCCCTGACGGTGTCAAACGACGAACTGGTGGAGCGGATGCTCCGCCGAGCCCGCGAACAAGGCCGCAGCGATGATACCGAGGCTGTCATCCAGCGCCGGCTGGAACTTTACCGGGACGAGACGCAGCCCGTAATCATGGCCTACTCCCAGCGCGGAATCCTGCTGACGGTGGATGGCTCAGGGGACAGGGACGCCGTTACGGCTTCCGCGATTGCCGCGGCCCGGTCGAGGCTGGCCGATGGGTAATTCCCAAAAACACTGAAGTATTTTAGGGAAATAACGTACGTTTTTGAATGATGATTTTTCATAAACCTACGTTTCTGGTCTATATTGGCTATTCGAAGGCTGGTTTCATTGCTTGGCCGGATGAATGGTTTGAATACCAAAAATTTGCAAAGAATGGCAACTTTAGTTTTTCTCGTCACATATTGTTGACGATGATTAGGTGTCTTTTTAGGCTGCGGAAATAATCTTTCCGAGCCAAAAGGAATAATCATGTCTCACTTATCGGGTCCTGTTGCCGTGCCCGGCGACACCTTGAGCCCGCCCGGCAACAAGCCTTCCGGAGCCAAGCCCAGCCCCGGCAAACCACGGCTCCTGGGCAACCTTGGCGCCGACCTTCCGGCCTCGCTGGTGGTGTTCCTCGTAGCCCTGCCGCTGTCCCTCGGTATCGCGGCCGCATCCGGTGCGCCGATCATGGCGGGCCTCATCGCCGCGGCTGTGGGCGGCATCGTCGCAGGCAGCCTCGGGGGCTCCGTCCTCCAGGTGAGTGGCCCCGCGGCCGGCCTGACCGTCGTCGTCGCCGGTTTGGTCCAGGAGTTCGGCTGGCAGGCGACGTGCGCCATTACCGCAGCGGCCGGCGTCGTGCAGTTGCTCATGGGCGTCAGCCGCCTGGGCCGCGCCGCGCTGGCTGTCTCGCCGGTGGTGGTCAAGGCAATGCTTGCCGGCATCGGGATCACCATTATCCTGCAACAGCTCCACGTCCTGCTGGGCGGCAAGGCAGCCGGCTCCGCTGTGGAAAACCTCGTGACCCTGCCGGCCGCGATGGCGGGCATGAAGGTGGAATCTGCCCTGCTGGGCATCGCGGTAGTGGGAATCCTCATGCTGTGGAAGTACGCCCCGGCCATGGTGCGCCAAGTGCCGGGTCAGTTGGTGGCCGTCGTCGTGGTCACTGCCGTTTCCGTTGCTGTGGCGCCGGGTGTTGAACGCATCAGCTTCAGTGGTTCCATCTTCGACGCGATTGCGTTGCCAAGGCTGCCCGACGGCAGCTTGGGCTCCGTGGCCATGGCCGTTGTGACGGTCGCGCTCATTGCCAGCATCGAATCCCTGCTCTCCGCGGTGGCAGTGGACAAGATGCATGGCGGAACGCCCACCAACCTCAACCGTGAGCTCGTAGGACAGGGCTCGGCCAATGTTGTCTCCGGCCTGCTTGGTGGTTTGCCGGTGACGGGTGTGATCGTGCGCAGTGCGACCAACGTGGAGGCCGGCGCCAAGGGCCGCTCCTCGGCGATCCTGCATGGCGTGTGGGTGCTGGTGTTCTCGGCCTTGTTTGCGGGCCTGATCCAGCTGATCCCCTTGTCCGTGCTGGCCGGGCTCTTGTTGGTGATCGGAGCCAAGCTGGTCAAGGTGGCAGATATCAAGACGAGCCTTCGGACCGGAGATTTCCTGGTCTACGGTGTGACGTTGGTCTGCGTAGTGGTGCTGAACCTGCTTGAAGGCGTGATCATCGGGCTGGCCGTTGCCGCGCTGTCTGTGCTGTGGCGCGTGCTGCGGGCCCAAATCCATGCCCATTCTCCTGCGGGTGAGGGCCAGGCATGGCGTGTGACCATCGCCGGATCCTGCAGCTTCTTCGCGCTGCCGCGGCTGAACCGGGTGCTGCAGGCCGTGCCCGCCGGCCTGGACGTCGTGGTGGAGCTCAACGCCGACTACCTGGACCATGCTTTCCGTGAAGCCTTGGTGGCCTGGCGTGCACAGCGGGAGAACACCGGAGCCACCGTGACCTTCGAGGAGCACGGAACCACGGCCTTCACCGATGCCGCCCACAGTGCGCCGCAGCGGCAGGACCCGCGGGAGTTCCCGCTTCCGCCGCGCACGTCCTGGCAATCGTTGGAGGTAGCCGGGCAAACGGACGACGACGGTCAGCCGCCTTTGCGGTCCATCCTCCTGGGCATCGACAAGTACCACCGCCGCCACGCAGACAAGGTGCGGCCTCTGGTACAGGACCTGACCGACGGGCAGAACCCTGACACGCTGTTTGTTGCCTGCGTGGACTCGCGCGTGAACCCGAACCTGATCACCAGCAGTGGCCCCGGCGACCTGTTGACGCTGCGGAACATTGGCAATGTGGTCTGCAGCGACAGCAACGATGCCTCCATCGATTCCACGCTGACGTTTGCCGTGAAGGCCCTCTCGGTGGAGTCGATCGTGGTGTGCGGGCACTCCAACTGCGGGGCCATGAAGGCCGTCCTGGCAGATGCCGAGGGCGCCACTCCGGCCTTGGGTTCCGGGTTCGATACCTGGCTGGAGCATGCCCGTCCCAGCTATCAGGCCCTCCTTGCCGACCACCCGGTGGGCTTGGCTGCCGCGGCCGCCGGATTCAGCCGACTTGACCAGCTCAGCATGGTCAACGTTGCCGTCCAGTTGGCCAAGCTGGGCGAGCACCACGCCACCGGACCCGCCTTGGCTTCGGGGAACGTGCAGGCCACGGGTTTGTTCTTCGACATCAACACGGCCCGCGTGGTGCTGGTGACGCCGGAGGGGATCGAACAGCTGGATCCGAGCATGGCCCTGCGCTGATTACTGGTCCGGCGCTGATTGCTGGTCCGGCGCTGATTGCTGGCCCCGCGTGGCTACGCTGTGTGCTTCGGCAACGTTGAGTGCTCGCCCCGTGTGCCTCCGCGACCCACTTTGAGCAAGGAACTCCCTGTCTCGCCATGATGTACGGCGTGTCGGGGCAGCCCGGACCTCAAAGTGGGTCGTGGCGGTACATGGCTGGTGGTCAACCTAAGCCGACTCGGCAACCACGGGAACATCCTGTGCCAGCGAGCGGAGGTAAGCTGCGAATCCTTGTGGGGCCCGGGCATGTGTACGGCCCGACGTGGTGACACGGATGGAGTCTGTTGCCTGCACCCGGAATCCATGCCGACGAAGCCTCTCCACCAACATCCTGTCCTCGTGGGCGCGGACAGCGGGGAATCCGCCGGACTGCAGGTAGGCGGATGCCCTGACCCCGAGGTTGGCGCCGTAGATGTGCGGGTGGGACTCCTTGAAGGGGTGGAGTTCCAGCCAACGCAGAAGCACGGCGGCGTCGCTGTCTGCCGGATCCGGTTCCACCGAGCCCAGGATCGCATCGGCTCCTGAATTGGCCAGTTCCACCTGCCGGACCAGCCAGTCTGCCGGGACTGTTGAGTCGGCGTCGGTGTTGGCCAGCCAAACGCCCTTCGGGTCCTCCGCCGCAACCTCCAGGGCGAAGGCCACTCCCGTTGCCCTGCTGGCACCCGTGCTCCGCAGCTTCACCTCAAGGGTGGCGAGGATCGGGTGGGTTGCTGCAAAGGACGCGGCGATGCGTGCCGAGCGGTCGGTGCAACTGTCCAGGACCACAGAGATGCTGGTGGTCACTGCGGGGAAATGCTGTTCCAAGCTCTGGGCGGCCCGGAGCAGGGACCCAAGCGCGTGTCCTAGGCGTTGCTCCTCGTTGTGTGCCGGAACAACAACAGCCACGTGACGGATAGCCGCTGAGAGGGGTTCGTCGCCGCGGCTACCCAAGTCCAGGTGGCTGCCTGCGTCCCGTTGGCTGCCCATGCCCGCGTGGTTCCCCGCACCCGGCTGGCCGCCCAGGTCCAGGTGGCTGCCTGAGCCCTGCCAGCCCTCATGGCCGGTCATGCCGGGCCGTCCGGCGAGACGAGTACCTCCAGGAGGAAGTCCTTCTCCCGATAGATCCCTCGGTTGGACCAGTCCAACTGCTCGCGTGCCGTCGCGTGGACTGTCTCGCCGTCCAATTGCCACCCCAAGATCGGATGCCTCCAGTGGCACAGGAGGAGAGTGCCTCCCGGGTTCATGGAGGCTTTCACGCGCTGCAGAAGCTCAGCCAGTTCTTCGGGTGCCACGTAGTAGCCCATTTCCGAGACCACCACCAGGTCGAAGCTGCCATCGGGCCACTCGTGCGGCACCGTCATCTGCTGCGTCCGCGCATGCTCCAAGTCGGCAAGACGTTCCGCGGCTTGGGCCAAGGCTTTGCTGCTGGCGTCCACGGCAAGGAACTGCCCACATCGCGGCGCCAACTCCTCGCTGAGAGTGCCAATGGAACAGCCCACTTCCAGGCCGGAGCCATAGTGTTCCTCGGGAAGCGCGGCCAGTGTCAGCGCCCGTTTCCGGCGCTCGTACCAGCTGGTGGCGTAGTTCCACGGGTCTTCCTCGCGGGCATGGACCGCGTCAAAGATTTCCTCGGCATCGGCAGCCCTGTTGGATCCAGCCACGGGTGGGTGCCATGCGAAGGTTTCCCAGGATCGTGAAAAGTGCTCCAGGAAGGCGGGGGACAGGAGCGTCTCGTCTCCCGCCTGATCGGAGAGTGGTTCCGTCTGTGAAACGTGGGCGCGCATTGCCCTGCCCTTGGCCACCCGTTCCGCGGAAGACAAAGGGACCCGCACCCACTCCTTCCACGTGACATCCTCGGGTCCGGCCCACAACCAGTACCAAATGGGGTATTCCAACAGCCCATGACCATCTTTGCCAGCTACTTCGGCGGCCACGCTGCCAAGGGTGTCGTGGTCAATGTGCCCGTCGGCCCGGTACGGAGCCACGATCACAACCTGGTCTGCCTCTACCCCTTCATCCGCGATGGCCTGCCGGAGGGACTCGGCAATGGCCTGGCGCGACGCTGCCAATTGTCCGTCCGGAACTTCCAAATACCGCCACGTGGCTGCGGGTGCCAGCCCGGACACAGCCGCTTCGAACTCCGCGAGCCGGACAGCGGCAAGCCGGTCCGCCGTCGTCGTTGGTGAAGTGGGGTGCGACGCCTCACCGGCGCTGCACAACAGCAGGCGGATCGACGCGCCTGCTGCCTGGAGCTTGGCAAGGAAGCCGCCGGCGCCGAGCGATTCGTCGTCGGGATGGGCGGCCAGCACCACGAACGTGGTGGCCGCCAGATCGCCGGCGCTGAGGGGCAGTTCGGGCAGCGTCCGCACGCCGCTGGCGGACCAGGCTGCTTCCGGTGTCCCGGTGTCAGTGTGCGAGAACGTCACCATGCCCGGTCACCCTTCAGCGCCAGGGAACCGAGTTGGGCGTCGTCCCGCATGGCATGATGCTGCCGGACGTAGAGGGAAAGGTCCGCCATCTGCTTCCCGTACCATTCGTCGAACGCCAGTGGGCCGGGTCCCCGGTTTTGGGACACCAGCGCCTGGATGCGCTCGACGGCGGCAGCTACGGTTCCGCGGGCACGCTGGGCCTCGCTCCACGCGCTGGGGCCGGCGCCGGTCATGTTGGCGTCGATCCGTTCGGCGGTGCGGGCGAGGAGGGCTGCCGCCGAAGCAATGAGCCGATCGATTTCGCCGAGGTGCGCCAGCGCGAGCTGGTCCGGTTCGCGGCCCTTGTCTGCAGCGTCAGTCAGGGCCCCGGCGAAATCCCGGGCGAGACCCACGGCCCCGCCCAGCCAACAGGCGGCAACTCCTATACCACCCCAGGCGAAGCCGGGCCGCTCGTGATACCAGCCGGGTCCTTGGAGCAGCGTGGCCGGAATCTGCTCGAAGTGGACCGTCCCGCTGGGGATTTCCCGGAGGCCCCTGCTGGTCCATTCGGGCGTCTCGCAGGTGACGCCGTGCTGTTGCAGGTTGACGGCGAACGCTGCCCGTCCCTGCCCTCCGGGGAGGTGGGCCGTGATGACCGCGCCATCGAGTTGCGACGCGAGTGAGCACCATGGTTTGGCACCGTTCAGCACGTAGTTCCCGGATTGGTCCCGCGTGGCTTCCAACCTCATGCCCGGGCCTTCTGCGGCGAAGACTCCCCAGGCCCCCTCTGGTTCGGGTTGTCCTGCCTGGGCCAGAATGTGCACGGCGTCGAGATGCGGTTCCAGGACCCGGCCTGCTGCCACGTCCACTGCCGTGACGGACGCCAGGACTTCCCACAGTTTGCCTGTGCTGCCCTCGCCGGGATGGGGCGCGGTTCGGCCGATATCCTTGGCAATCTCCAGGAGAGCCGGCACATCGCCCACGAGTTCGCCCACCGCTTCGATGAGGGGCTGGAGGGCCTGCAGTTGTGCCGGTTCCGAGTTGATGCGGACGGGTTGGGCTGTGCTCGTGGATTCATCCATGGACTGCCTCCAAACTGTCGACTCTTGGTCTTGCCTGTTTGGAACCAAGCTACCCTAAGTAGCCTTAGTTTTTTGCCCTGAAACAGAAAGGGCGACGGCGGGAGGTCCCGTCGTCGCCCTTGCAACGCTCCTGATGTTCAGCGTGGGTTAAATGATCGCGTTCATGACATTCCAGCCTGAACCGACCTGAACTCGGGGCAGCCAGCCGCTCTTTCCGTTGCCCGGGTACAGCCACAGTGTTCCGGCGGCATCGCGGGCCAGGAGGTCAACGTTGCCGTCGCCGTTGAAGTCGCCGGGCGTTGCTATTGCTGTCATGACGTTCCAGCCCCAGCCGACCGCAGTGCTGTAAGTAACGCGTCCACCACGACTCGCGTAGTTGTACAGCGTTCCGTTGCCGTCCCTGCCGATGATGTCTTCGTTGCCGTCGTCGTTGATGTCGCCCACGCCGCCGAGGAAGTTCAGCGTCCCGTAACCCTTGTCCAGTTCGATCTGTCCAGACCAGCCGCCTCCTCCGTTGCCGCGGTAGAGGATGAGTGAGCCGTCGTGCCTACGACCGACGATGTCTGCGTTTCCGTCGATATCGAAGTCGCCAACTGGGAACATCGTGTTGATGGCACCCCAGCCCCAGCCGACAGCTCTGCGTGGAAGCCAGCCGCTATGCCCGTCACCTGGATAGAGCCATAGCGTGTCTGTACTGTCGCGGGCCAGGAGATCATCGAAACCGTCGCCGGTGAAATCTCCGGGAGCCGCCATTTCACGCATGACGTTCCAGCCCTGCCCAACCTGTAAGCGCGGTAGCCAGCCGCCGTTGCCGTTGCCCGGGTAGAGCCAGAGGAGTCCGCCGGCGTCGCGGGCGAGGATGTCCGTCTTTCCGTCGGCGTTGTAGTCGCTGCGGATGTCCCGGGGCTTGATCGTAATCGTAATCGTGGGCGTCGCCGCGTCGGGCGCGATACCGTTCGTGGCGGCCAAGCTGAAACTATATGTCCCTGGCACCGTCGGTATCCCGCTGAGGTAGTCACCATTGAGCGACAGTCCTGGTGGAATTGATCCTGATTTGAGGCGCACCGCGGGCGTGAGCGACCCCGAGGTACTAAAACCGTAAGCGTATGAAGATCCGACTCGTCCGTTCGGCGGCGTGCCGAGGATAAACTTCGGGGCTACGTCCGTTCCGTCGATGACGGTAGTGGTATATCCATCGTTGGCGTAAATTCTGTTGGTCTTCTCATTGATGGTGATCTCATGGAAAACGTTCGAACTGGTTCGCACGCGCCCTAGAGTTGACGTCACAACGTTGAGGACGCTAAGTCCCTGCGGTGATGAAACATACACTTTGTTCGTCATCGCATTAACTGCAATGTCCCTGGCGGAATCATCTACCGGGAAAATTCTCTGCGACTCGGAGAGGCCATCTATGAGAATTAGAGAATTTGTGTTTGGGTTTAAGGAAAAAATGGTGTTGGTTTGCTCATTGATGCCAAGAACCGCTGGTGCGCGCCCCGTATCGATACCATGGACGGCGCGAGTAGCCCCATCAACCACCAAAGTCCGGCTTCCCGATGGTATGTATTGGCCAGCTACATAGATCTTGTTCGTCTTGGTGTTCAGGGCCAAGTCGTCTATGTAAATTCCCCGTTCGATAGGGGTTACTGAGTTGGTCAGAAGATCAAACTCAGCGAAGAAACCTTCACCACCAAAGTATGCTTTGTTGGTCACCTTGTTCACGACTATTTTGTATCGATAACCGGTGCCTTTAATAACATGAGGTATGACCTTTATGGCGTTGGTCTTGCCGTCAATGACGTTCATGGCCCCGTCTGAGGGGACAAGGATCTTATTGGTTGTTTCACTGACTGCCACGCCCCAACTGCTGGAGCCTATGGCTACGGAGGTTACGGCATTGGTTGCTCCGTCTATGACGGAGAGCACGTCGCCGCCCTGGTGCCCGACATAGATCTTGTTCGTTTTCGAATTGACTGCAACAGTTCCTGGCCAGCCCCCGACTCTAATGGTCTGGGCCTGATTAGTGGCTCCATCAATTACAGTCACGGTGCCGTCTTCGTTGGGGACGTAGATCTTGTTCGTGACCTGGTTGACTGCAGCATCCCCCGGGTTGATACCGACGCGCACTGTCGTGACTTCAGTATCGGCATGGGCGGTCAAGGTGGGTGTGGTCGCTATGAGAACCGCGGTCACGGCTAAGGCGCATAGTCCGGCCGTGAACCTTCCCGCCGTGGTGCGGGATAACAGCGTGGAAAAACCTAGAGCAGCCAACGACTCGACCCCCAATATTAAATGCGCGACTATCGCTTCAACCAGCGCATCTTACAGCCCTGACGGGTTTGGGTGTGATCTGCGCCCCAATGTTTCGCGTGCTGAGGGTGCCCCAACGCGTTCCTGTCGCTTCCGGTTCCCCTTTGTCGCCATGTGAAGCCGCCCATTCACAACTTTTGTCAAATCTGTCACATCAGCTTGTCACTCAGCATGACAACTTTCCTACGCTGAAGGGGTCCACTTTCCGAGCCAAGGAGATTCCCATGCCGCAGGCATCCAAGACAGCAAACGACGCCCACAGCCCGCCCGGCGCCAAACCCGCCGCCAAACCCAGCTTCCTCAGCAACCTCGGCGCCGATTTTCCGGCGTCCCTGGTTGTCTTCCTCGTAGCACTCCCACTGTCCCTGGGAATCGCTGCCGCATCAGGTGCCCCCATCATGGCGGGCCTCATCGCAGCCGCCGTCGGTGGCATCGTCGCCGGAACGCTCGGCGGCTCCGTCCTTCAGGTGAGTGGCCCCGCGGCCGGCCTGACCGTCGTCGTCGCCGGTCTGGTTGCCGAGTTCGGCTGGCAGGTGACCTGCGCGATCACGGCGGCTTCCGGCGTCGTGCAGTTGCTCCTGGGCCTGAGCCGCGTTGGGCGGGCCGCGCTGGCAGTGTCGCCAGTGGTGGTCAAGGCAATGCTCGCGGGCATTGGGATCACCATCATCCTCCAGCAGATCCACGTGCTGCTCGGCGGCCAGGCCGCAGGGTCCGCCGTCGAAAACCTGGCGGGGCTGCCCGCCGCGATTACCGCCGTCGAACTGCACTCCGCGCTCCTGGGCCTGGCAGTGGTCGTCATTTTGCTTGGCTGGAAGTACCTCCCGGCCGCGGTGCGCAAGGTGCCTGGACCGCTGGCCGCCGTCGTGGCCGTGACCGCCGTGTCCGTTGCGGTGGCGCCCGGCGTGGAGCGGATCAGTTTCACCGGTTCCATTTTTGATGCCGTTGCGTTGCCAAGTCTCCCCGAAGGCAACTGGCGCGGGGCCGTCATGGCGGTCATTACCGTGGCCCTGATTGCGAGCATCGAGTCGCTGTTGTCCGCCGTCGCCGTGGACAAAATGCACACCGGCGCACGGACCAACCTCAACCGCGAATTGGTTGGCCAGGGTTCGGCCAACGTGGTGTCCGGTCTTTTGGGCGGCCTTCCGGTAACCGGCGTGATTGTCCGCAGCGCCACGAACGTCGAGGCAGGCGCCAGGAGCCGTTCCTCGGCGATCCTGCATGGCGTGTGGGTGCTCGTGTTCTCGGCGTTGTTCGCCGGCATGATCCAGCTGATCCCCTTGTCCGTGCTGGCCGGGCTCTTGTTGGTGATCGGCGCCAAGCTGGTCAAGATTGCCGACATCAAGACGAGCCTCCGCACCGGTGATCTCCTGGTCTACGCCGTGACGCTCGTGTGCGTGGTGGTACTGAACCTGCTGGAAGGCGTGATCATTGGCCTGGCACTCGCGGCGCTGTGCGTGCTGTGGCGGGTACTGCGAACACAGATCCACGCCCATGCCCCGGCCGCGCCGGCGACGCCGTGGCGTGTGACGATCGCCGGGTCCTGCAGCTTCTTCGCTTTGCCCCGGTTGAGCCGGGTTCTGGGTTCGGTGCCCGAGGGCGCCGACGTCGTGGTGGAGCTCAACGCCGACTACCTCGACCACGCCTTCCGTGAGACCTTGCTTGCCTGGCGGGCCCAGCACCGCAGCACGGGAGCTTCCGTCAGCATCGAGGAGCACGGCAGTACCACCTTCACTGATGCTGCGGACAACACGCCCCAGCGCCAGGACCTGCGGGAGTTCCCCTTGCCGCCGCGGGCGTCGTGGGAGCCTTCCGTGGCGGCTGGCACGGCGGACGACGACGGCGACCGGCACCCGCCGCTGCGGTCAATCCTCCTGGGCATCGACAAGTACCACCGCCGCCACGCAGACAAGGTCCGGCCCCTCGTCCAGGACCTCACCGATGGACAGAACCCGGACACCCTCTTTGTTGCGTGCGTGGATTCGCGTGTGAACCCGAACCTGATCACCAGCAGCGGCCCAGGTGACCTGCTGACGTTGCGAAACATCGGCAACGTGGTCTGCAGCGATGACCACGATGCCTCCATTGATTCCACGCTGACCTTTGCCGTGAAGGCCTTGTCAGTGGACTCGATCGTGGTGTGCGGGCACTCCAACTGCGGGGCCATGAAGGCGGTGCTGGCTGATGCCTCGGGGTCGGCCCCCGCCCTTGGCTCCGGGTTCGATGCCTGGCTGGAACACGCGCGGCCCAGCTACCGGGCGTTGGTGGACAACCACCCTGTGGCGTTGGCAGCCGAGGCCGCCGGGTTCAGCCGCCTCGACCAGCTCAGCATGGTCAACGTCGCCGTGCAGTTGGGGAAGCTCGAGCAACACCCCGTCACCGGCCCGGCCTTGGCTGCCGGACAACTCGAAGCCACGGGGTTGTTCTACGACATCTGCACGGCCCGGGTTGTCCTGGTGACACCCGAGGGGATTGAGCAACTGGATCCGAGCATGGCCGTTCGCTGATTTCGTGGTGAACCGTGTGCCGCCACCACCCACTTTCACCTCAGGAGCGCCCCGACACGCCGTCCCACGCGGCAGCTCGGGGCGTTCCGGTCCCAAAGTAGGTGGTGGCGGCACGGCTGTTTGGAGTCCGCACCTGTGGGGAATACTGGATAAGAGACCACGACTCCGGCTGCAGGACGATTCGTGAGAGGCGGTGGGCCCGTGGACCATGAAGGCAGCAAACGACGTCTGGAACGCGCCGCCGAACTCCGCGCCGGGCGATCCACCGGAGGCAACGCCCAGGAACGCGCAGAGCTCGACGCCGACGACGCCCTCCGCGAGAAACGGCGCAAGGTCAACGAGGCCGCCCGCGCCGACTATCTGGTCCGCGAAGCCATGGCCCAGGGTAAGTTCGACAACCTCAAATATGCCGGCAAACCCATCCCCGGACTCGGCAAAGGCTACGACCCCGACTGGTGGGTCAAAGGACTCATCCAGCGCGAGCAGATCAGTGGCCTGGGACCGCCGGCCATTCTGCTGCGCCTCGAGGACGCTGAACTGGAGTCAAAGCTGGACCAGTTCCTCATGGAGAAGCAGGTCCGCGAAACGCTCGAGGACTTCAACAAACGGGTGATCGAAGCCCGGCGCCAGTTGCAGGGCGGCCCGCCGGTGATCACCAAGCTTCGGGACGTGGAGTTGGAAGTACAGCGTTGGCGTGACCGGCGTGCCGCAGCCGCCCCGCCCGAAACCGGACCCGAACCGCCGTCGAAACGCAGTTGGTGGCAGCGCCTCTGGAACGGGCCCAACTAGGTCGCACTAGTGCGCGTTTTCAGCGGTCTAAACGCGCACAACTGCGACCTACTTGGGTGGGGACGGCGCAACAGCGGACGACGGCGGCACTCGCGTACCGCCGTCGTCCGCTGTTCCGTGGGGGAGACTAGGCGAAGCTGTCTTCCTTGGCCGAACCCGAGGCAGGCTCAGCGGCGGGACCAGCCGGCTCAGGCTTGCGCTTGATCAGCGAGGACAGGTGCGCCTGCTGCTGCCGGAAGTGCCCGTGGGGTGTGAGCCCGAATTCGTAGGCGGACTCTGCGTGCTGGGTGAGGTCCACGCCGGTGACCTCGTGCTCGTGGGTGACGCGGAAGCCGATGGTCTTGTGGATGGCCCGGCCGATCACCAAGGTGCCCAAGCCGGAGAGCAGGATGGTGACCAGCACTGCGACGATCTGCGCGATCAACTGCTGGGGGCCGCCGCCGTAGAGGAGGCCGCCGCCGACGCCGTCCTGCGGGAGTGCGATGAAGCCGAGCGACAAGGTGCCGATGACGCCGGCGCCGAAGTGCACCCCCACCACATCGAGGGAGTCGTCGAAGCCGAACTTGTACTTCAGGTCTACAAAAACGCAGCAGGCGGCACCGGCCACGAGGCCAAGGCACAGCGCGGCAAGCGGGCTGATGTTGGCACAGGACGGGGTGATGGCGACCAAGCCGGCCACGACGCCGGAGGCTGCACCCAGGGACGTGGGGTGACCGTGGCGGATCTTCTCCACGACGAGCCAGCTGAGCATGGCCGCGGCGGGAGTCACCAAGGTGTTGATCCAGATGAGGCCGGCCTGCTCGGCGGTGGTCGCGGCTCCGCCGTTGAAACCGAACCAGCCAAACCACAGGATGGCTGCGCCGATCATGATGAACGGGACGTTGTGCGGGCGGTGGTTGGGGTCCTTCGCGAATCCGTGACGCTTTCCCACGATCAATGCGAGGACAAAAGCTGCGGTTCCCGAGCTGACTTCAACCACTGCGCCACCGGCAAAGTCGATGACCTGGCCGAAGATGTCGGTGAGGGCGCCGCCAGCACTCATGAGGCCACCGCCCCAGATCATGTAGGCCAGGGGGCAGTAGACCACTGTGACCCAGATCGGGACGAACACGGCCCAGGCGCCGAACTTGGCACGATCGGCGATGGCCCCGCTGATGAGCGCCACGGTGATGATCGCGAACGTCGCGGCGAAGCCCGCCTTGATGAGATCCGGGGTGCCCACCAGGTCCTGGAGGCCGAAGTGTGCGAAGGGGTTGCCGAAGAGGCCCAGGATGCCGTCGCCGGTGGTCATCGAGTAGCCCCACAGGACCCACACCACACCGACGATGCCGGCGGAGATGAAGCTCATCATGATCATGTTCAGGGCCGCCTTGGCGCGGGTCATGCCACCGTAGAAGAGGCCGAGGCCCGGGGTCATGAAAAGCACCATTGCCGATGACAACATCAGCCAGACGTTTTGCGCAGAGATCTCCACCTGCGTTTCCCTTCTGATCAAGCCTGTCCGTGACGGGCCTGGAAATGTCGGCCCTCGCTACCCCCGGGTTCAATATTCGGTGAGCTATGTTTCCGACTCAGAAGAGCTAAGTTGCAGGAAAGTTACAGAAATCCGGCCTTCGTGAAGATCGCGTGACTGGCATGTTTCGGTGATGTTAACGGCGCTTCTCGCGGCCCCCGGCCGGGTATCCGCCGCGGCGGCTCGCCATGATGATCACCAGCGCGACGGCGGTGGGCAGCGCGGCCGCCAGCGGCACCAACTGCGCACCGAGCAGGGTGAGGGCCAGGGCTCCGTATCCTGCACCCACCGCGATGCCCACCTGGATGGTCACCACAGTGAGCCCATTGGCCGCGTCTTTGTGTTCGCCGCCCGCGCGGAGGATCGCCGCCTGGTTGTAGATACCCATGGCGCCGAAGGACACACCCCAGAGGACCATGAGGGCGAACATGCCAGCGGTCGAGGTGCCCAGTACGGGCAGCAGCGCGAACGCCAGCAAGAGAAGCCCGACGGCGGCAATCACCGAACGCCGTGGGTGGGAATCTGCGGTCAGGCCGGCGATCCAGATGCCCAGCAACCCGGAGACGCCCACCACGGACAGTGAGACTCCGGTGAGTGCCTCGGGCAGTCCCGATGCCAGGAGGAAGGGGGCCACATAGGTGAACAACGTGAAATGAGCGAGCAACAACAGCGGCCAGGCCGTGGCAACTGCGATGACGCCGGGCAGCTTGAGGGCAGCACGGATGGAGGGGGCTTTGTGGTTTCCGGGGTCATGCGCGGCAGGCAGCAGCCAGAACGCAAGGAATGCCAGCAGCACGCCCACTCCGGCAAGGACAATGAAGGAGGCCCGCCACGTCATGAGCGTCCCCATCAGGGTGCCGATCGGGGCGCCGACGGCCAAGGCGATGCTGGTGCCACTGAACACCACGGCCATGGACTTGCCCACGGAATGCGCCGGGACGATCCGCGCAACGTAGGGAGCCATGCTGGACCACAGCATGCCGTGGGCGATGCCGCCGAGCAAACGGGCAACTACCGCTACAGCCAGCGTCGGACTCAGTGCCAACAGGATGTTGCTGAGGGCAAAGACCAAGACGGTGCCGATGAGCAGGGTCTTGCGGGGAACCCTGCCGCCCAGAAGGCGCGATAAGGGCAGCGCAGTAAACACAATGATCGCTGCGTAGGCAGCGGTCAGCGAACCCACCGCCGATTCATCCACTCCAAGGTCGCGACTGATCTGCGGCAGGAGCCCCGAAGGCAGGAGTTCCGTGGTCACCGCCGTGAACCCGGCGGCCGCAAGCACCAACAAACCGCCCCACGGGATCTTGGTGGGGCGTTGGCTGGGTGCTGGATTCTGGGGCGTCACCTCGTTCGGTGACTTGTTGTGCTGGGATGTGACCACGGCGGGGTCCTGCGTCAAAGATGCTCCTTGGGGATGAATCACGTATTCGAGGCGTTAGCGTGAACAATTCCAACGCTACGCAATTTGTTCCCGCGCAGGGAGTGTCTGCCAGACCGACCCATTTACTTGGAATGTCGCGGCGTCCTCCCGCAGACTGGGGCTGTGAAGCCCTTCCTTTTGCTGGCGACCCGGGCCGAAGACGCCGCAGCCGACGACGAGTACCTGGCCTATCTGCGTTATTGCGGCCTCGAAGAATCTGAATTGGTCCGTGTGAGGCTGGAAGCAGGGCCAATGCCTGCCCTTAACTTGGGCCACTACTCCGGCGTGATCGTGGGAGGAAGCCCCTACACCTCCAGCGATCCTGTGGAGGAGAAGAGCCCGGCCCAACTACGGGTCGAAGCCGAACTTTCCGAGCTCCTGGACCGCATTGTTGAGCAGGACTTCCCCTTCCTGGGCGCCTGCTACGGGGTCGGCACGCTGGGTGTACATCAGGGCGCCACCATCGACCGACGATTTGGTGAACCTGTGGGACCTGCTGAGATCAAACTGACCGC
This sequence comes from Paenarthrobacter sp. NPDC089714, assembly GCF_044748905.1. Taxonomy (NCBI): domain Bacteria; kingdom Bacillati; phylum Actinomycetota; class Actinomycetes; order Micrococcales; family Micrococcaceae; genus Paenarthrobacter; species Paenarthrobacter sp. NPDC089714. The sequence goes on along the minus strand of NZ_JBIVGX010000012.1, from coordinate 35,308 downwards.
CGAAGGTGAACGTGATCCGCTGCTCGCCGGGTTGCCGCACACCTTCGAAGCCTTCGTGGGGCACAAGGAGGCCTGCAGCAAACTCCCCGGCCACGCCGTCCTCCTGGCGAGTTCCGCCGCCTGCCCTGTGCACATGTTCCGCATCAAGAGCAACCTCTACGCCACCCAGTTCCACCCCGAACTCGACGTCGAGGGCCTGGTCACCCGGATCACCATCTACAAGGACGCAGGCTACTTCCCGCCACACCAGGCCGAGGAGCTCATCGAGACCGCCCGGCAGACCTCGATCACCGAACCCATGCGGGTCTTGAGGAACTTCACGGAACGCTACGCCCGCTAACCAACCCACGACGGCGGCAGGTCGCCGTCGTGGGTTAACCCGCCTGTCGATCGCAGCGGCTGTCGCTACGCCCGGGTGAGCTTACCGCCCCGTCAACCGGGGTACGGCGGGTGCCGTGGTGATGGGCGCGGGCGCCGGCGGGGGAGCCGGGGCATTGAAGGCGCCGCTGGGGTAGAGCGCCGTGGCCTCCATCATGTAATTGGCCCACTGCGGCCCGGCGATCATGTAGCCGTCCAAGGACTTGTAGAACTTCCCGTTGATGGTGACGCCCTGCCCCGCGCGCTGCTGGCCCGCCGAGGTGTCACCAAAGAACGAAGCCGTGGCCAAACGTGTGGTGTACCCGGCAACCCAGGTGGCGCCGTTGTTGTTGGACGTTCCTGTCTTGGCCGCTACCGGCACCTGGCTCTGCACCTTCGGGTTGATGTAGACGCCCGATCCCATCTTCAACACGTCCTGCAACACGGAGGTGACGCCCCGCGCCACGGCCGGCTTCACGGCATCGCGGCATTCGGTTTTTTGGGCGTCGTACTTGCGGCCTTGGGAATCGGTGATGTCGGAGATGGCGATGGGCTTGCAGTAGGTGCCGTCATTGGCGAAGGTGGCGTAGGCGGAAGCCAACACCACGGGCGCAACCCCGATGGAGCCCAACAGGTTGCCGATCTGGTGCATGTTCACGGGGGCGTTGTCGAGGCCGCTGTGCAGGCCCACGGTGTCCACCATGCGTTGGATGCCGCAGAAGTCCAGCTGGGCAGCCGTGGCGAAGGTGGCCGTGTTGATGGAGTTGTAGAGCCCGTAGTTGATGGGCATGGGACGGTAGTAGCCGGCGTCGTTGTTCTGCAGGTCATCGTCGGCGCCGAGGTTCTGGGCCTTCTGCGCTGAACTGTAACCGCCAAGGACGCGGCCGCAACTGTCACGCCACGGAAAGCCCACGGGGTACACCCTGCGTGAGGCATCCACAACGGCCGTGGGGTTTTTGCCCTCATTGAGCCACTCTGCATAGATGAAGGGCTTCATGGTGGAACCTGGCTGGAAGCCGCCCGCACCGTTGAGGTCGTAGCCGTTCTCGTCCTTGGCGTCCACGTTGAAGTTCAGCTGGGTATCGTACTTGCCCGGCTCTGGAACGAACACCGTGTTCTGGGCCATGGCCAGGATTCGCCCGGTCCCCGGCTCCACAGTGGTCATGGCCGCCCCCCACTTGTCCGGGTTGTCCCCGGCGGAGGCATCCACTTGGGCCTGGGCCGCGGCCTGCAAGCGGCTGTCCAGGGTGGTCTTGATGACGAGCCCGCCGCGGTAGAGGAGGCGCTCGCGGTCTGCCATGGTGGCGCCGTAGGCGTCGTTGTTCAGGATCAGGTGGGATACGTAGTCACAGAAGTAGGTGGCGATCACGGCCCCGGCGCAACCCTGCAGAGAGGGGGTGATCTTGAGTTCCACCGGCGTTGCCACGGCCGCGTCGTGGTCCGCCTGGTTGATCACGTGCTGTTCCAGCATCCGGTCCAGGACGATGTTGCGCCGTGCAATGGCTGCGTTGGGGTCAACCGTGGGGTCGTAGATGCTGGGTCCGTTGACCAGGCCCGCCAGCATGGCCGCTTGCGGCAGGTTGAGATCTTTCGCGGAAACGCTGAAGAAGTATCGTGAGGCAGCTTCGATCCCGTAGGCGTTGCGGTTGAAGAACACGATGTTGAGGTAGCCCTCGAGGATCTGGTCCTTGCTGAACCGCTTCTCCAATTCCAATGCCAGCTTGATTTCGCGGAGTTTGTCTCCCATGGTCTTCTGGCCGCTGAGCACCACGTCCTCCGGTCTGCCTTGCGAGAGCCGGGATTCGTTGAGGACGTTGGTGACGTACTGCTGGGTCAGCGTGGAGGCCCCTTGCCGGGTGCCTTTGGTGAGATTGGAGGTCAGCGCGCGCATGATGCCCTGCGCGTCCACGCCAGCGTGCTGGTAGAAGCGGTTGTCCTCAATGGCAACGATTGCCTGCCGGATGAACGGCGACATCTGGTCCAGTGGAACCTTGACGCGGTTCTCGGCGTAGAAGGTGGCGATGGGCGTCCCGTCGGAGGCCACCACGGTGCTGGACAGGGACGGGGAGTTGACGTCGAGTTGGCTGGGCAAGCTCTCGTAGAAACCGATGGACCCACCCACCGTGGTGCTGGTGAACGCAACCACCGGGACCACCAGCCCGGAGATCAACACGCCACAGAGGAAGCTGATGAAGAAGAACCCAAAGAGCCTGAACAGGAACCTGCCCAAACCGATGCGTTGACCCTTGTTCCGTGCCATTTTCCTGCCGTTCCGTCCGGATTCCTGGCTGAAAAGTAGCTACAGAATACGTCCGGTCCGGCCATCGATCCATGGTTGGGGTGGCCAAACAAGGTCCCAATAAGGACTCAATCCAGCGGCAGCGTCACGCTCACACTGGTGCCGCGCCCAAGTTCCGATGCGATGTCGACTGTCCCGCCGGCGTCGTGAACTGCAAGGGACATGAGCAGGAGGCCAAAGCCGTGACGCCGTCCGCTGGGGGCCGCGTGGATCTCGAAGCCAGTACCGTCGTCCGAGACCGTGAGTTGGATGCCGTGGTACACCGCGTTGAGCCGGATGGTGAGTTGGCTGGCATCGGCGTAGTTGAGGGTGTTGCTGAAAGTCTCCTGGGCCACGTGGTAGAGCAGTCCTGCGGAGGCCGAAGAGATCTCGATGCCGTGGTGGGGGATGTCCCAGTGGACCTCAACGCCCGAGCGCCGGAGTGGTTCGGCCAGCCGGTCGATGCATCCCGCCACACCCAGTGCGTGGAAATCCACGGGATGCTGGTCCTGGATGATGCCTTTCACGGCCCTCACATCCGTTGGAGCTTCTGCCTGTTCCATTTCTTCCCCCACGTCGTTGTGTCCTGCTGGTTATTCGTTGCCGAAACCCCCAGGTATGGGTGCTTCGCCTGAAACCAGAGTCACGCCGCAACATCAAGGAACAGGTCCGTTTGGCTCAATTTCCCATCAAGTTTGTGGGGCCCGACGGCGGCAGGTGCGTACCGCCGTCGGGCGCTGTTCTTCGTGCGCCCGGGGACGTATCTCCCTGAGACTTACCGCCGGCCTCCAGGGCCCTGAGCCTGGGTGTACTGCCCGGCGGTAACGGTCCCCATGGACTCGGCGCCGTCGATGGAACCTGTGGTCAGCCCGGCCTTGGCGTCAGCACTGCCTCCCGTGTACACCGTGTACGTCTGGCCGTCACTGATGGCGGAGGAGGAGTAGACCAGGGACGCGATGGTCTTGGTGGTCACGAACGTTGCCACCACCTTGCCGGAGGAATCCACAAGGTGGATCGGGGTCCCGGCCGCAACGGAGGAGTTGAACGTCAGCTGCACGCCGGACTGGGTGGACGTGGTTACCGGGGTCACGGCCATGCCCGCGCTGCCGGCCGCGGCAACCGTTCCACCAGTGACGGTGAGGTCTCCGTTCACGTCCAGCGCGCCGTTGCCGTCATTCGTGGGACCGTTCACCACGATGGTTCCGCCGGAGATGGTGGCGCTGCCGTTGGAGTCCAGGCCGTCGCCCTCGGAGTTGATGGTCAAGGTTCCACCGGAGACGTCCACGGTGTAGTCGCCGGCCTCCTGAGAGCCGCCGCCCGGTCCGCCCATGCCCGTATCAGCGGAAGTGGAGGACGAACCGCCCGCTGCGTTCACGCCGTCGTCGTTGGACGTGATGGTGGTGTCGCCGCCGGAGACCACAATGTGTTGGGCTTCCAGGCCCTCCTCGGATGTGGCCACCGTGACAGTCCCACCGGAAACAGTGAGTGTGTTGTACGCCTTGACGCCGTCGTCGCCGGCATTGACGGTCAACGATCCACCGCTCACCAGCAGCCAGCCGCGGCCTTCGTCCGTGTCGTTGTCCGATTTCACGCCATCGTCGCCCGCCGTCACGGTGTAGGTGCCATCCAGCAGGGCCGTGTAGTCCTTGCCGCGGATACCGTCGTCGGCGGCGTCCACGGTGACGTTCCCCGAGGCCAGGACCAATCCGTCCTTGGAGACGATGCCGTCCTTGTACTTTCCGTTGACGCTGAGCGAGCCGGGGCCGGCAATGGTCAGGTCGGCCATGGAATAGAGGGCGGCATTGGGTGCGTCGTCACCTTGGTCGGCGTACGTGGAAGCGTCCGTGAGCGTGTTGGTGGTGCCGTCCTGCAGATACACAATGGCCTCATCGGCGCTCTGGACCACGAAAGGCGAGCCGGTGGAGTTACCCAGCTCTACGCCGTCGAGAATAATCCGCACCGTATCCGAGTCACCGGCGGCCACCACGATCTTTCCGTCCGTCAGCGAGCCGCTCAGGCGGTAGGTCCCGGCGGCGCTGATGGTCACCGTGGTGCCGTCCACTGCCACCCCGCTGGTGTTTGACGACGTCACTTTGCTGCCGCCGTCGGACAGGGTGACTGCCACCTCGGAGGCGGTGTCCCACGTGAGGTCGTCGCTGTCGAAATGAGTGTCCTCCTCGATGGTGGCGGCGGTGACGACTTGCTGGGTTGAAGTGGTGGCCGTGGAGGTAGTGGTGCCTGTCGTCGTGGCGGACGAGCAGCCGGCCAGCGAAACAGCAAGGGCGACGGCGGCAACGGAAAGATAGGTACGGAGGGAGCGCATGGTGTGTTCCTAAGGGTGGGAGGGGTAGAGGTCAGTTGGCGGGCCGCAGGGGCAGGCGGCGTCGTAGGGTCTGGTTCCAGCGGTTGGCCGGCAGCTCGGGATGGAGGGCTGCCATGCCCGTGGCGAACTTGGAGATCCGGCAGGGGCGGACACCATGTGCCCACAAATGCCTGTCCAGCGGCCCGGGGGCTGAGCCGGACTTCGTCTCCACCACCACGGCGTTGTCCAGCACCCACGGTTGGCCGTCGGGACGCTGCCACGTGACATCGGTATCGATCGTCGCGCGGCTGCCCGAGTCCGGCAGGTACAGCGTGGTGCGGTGGTAGGCGGTGGACAGCACGGGCTCCATGGGGCCGAACTCCACGTCCCCGATCGCCGCGGCCAGGGTTTCGTTCACATAGGCCAGGCCTTCGTCGGTGAGCCGGTCACGGTCGCAGGGTTCGTAGGGAATCCGTTCCTTAACGGTGGCTTCGCGGGCTCCTTCGGTCTTGACTTCCAGGAAGCTCACGGCGCTGTCCACGTATGTTCGGGTACGGACCTTGAACCGCCGGCGCCTGCCATGAGCCGCCATCATGTAACTGTCCAGTTCCGGGGTGTCGAAGTAGACGGAGTCGTAGGCGAACGTCCGGCTGCCGTCCATCTCCAGCACTCGTGCCTCGGTGGTGAAGCCGGCGAAGATCCGGCGGGCGCTCGCCGAGGGGACCAGGTACTTGCGGTCCACCCGGGTCAGCAGCGCGGCTTCGGTTGTCAGTTCTTCAAGCCCGACGGCGGGAAGCTGGCTGAGGTGCGGAATGACGGGGGCTGCGTCGGGGCGGCTCATGCGACACCTGCCGAGGTGTGGCGCTCGGCTTGCTCCGCTTGCTGCGCGGTTTGCTGGTGGGGCTGTGCCTCTTGCTGGTGGGCCGGCGGTGTTTGCTGCTGGGAGTGCCAGGCTTGCTGCGCCGCCTGCTGGTGGGGCTGCGCCGCCTGTTGGGCTGCCTGTGCTGCAGAGCCCGGGAACACGGAGCCCGGAAGCTCCTGCGGTGCCGGGGCCAGTGCACCCGCGGGCCGGTCGAAGCCGAGCTGCGCGCTCGCCTGGACGGAGCGCCGTGCCCGGACTGCGTAGCGCACATCCACGATCGTCTTGTCATTGACCAGGTCCAGCTCCTGGATGGTGGCCGAGTGAACCGTGCCGTTGAGGACTTCCTCCAGCCGGGCATTGAGTTCAGTTTCATTGTTGATGGCCCGGTCCAGGACCACGGTTTGGTGGCGGTACGCGGGAAGGACGGCCGGGTTGTCGCCGATGAACATCACCAGCAGCACCAGGCCCATGAGGGACAACGTCAGCCACAGTGGCTCCACTCCGATACCGGCGATCAAACCCAAGGCCAGCGCCGAGAAGTAGTAGGCCACCTCGTGCTGGGCCAGTTCCGTGGACCTGAGCCGGATGATCGAGAGGACACCGAAGAGTCCCAGCCCCAGTCCAACGCCGGCCGCGGATCCGGAGAGGGCCGTGGCGACTGCCAGGACTCCCACGTTCATGCCGAGGTAGGAAACCACCAGGTCACGCCGCCGGTGCCGGCGCAGGTAGAGGGCCAAGGTGAGGATGGTGATGGCAATAAGGTCTGCTGCCATGAGGATGATGGTGTTCATCGGATTCTCCGGAATCTGTTGGTGGGCTGGTTTCCACGATTCCCGGTGCTGCTGTGCTGAAACTGTGCCGGGGCCAAGGCTGGGATATGACTTTCGACGTCGGCCCTGGGGCGTCCACGCGTAGGTCCCGTCTGCCCATACCCGGCCTCCGTAAGCACCTCCGCCGGATCTTCCCCCGAAGAGGCCCGCTGCGAAGCACGGACCCTGCCGGCGAACAGGAAGCGCTGCTGGACGGCATAGCTCACACCGAGGAGGGCCAGCTCCGTGGCGAGCTTCGCGGGCAGGTCGGGTACGGCCAGTGACGTCAGCGACCACATGATGGCGTAGTTGGCTGTGAGCAGGACGAGCACCAAGGCCACGTAGCCGGAGATCGCCGAACGCAGGGATTTCTCCTTGCCGTGTTCAAACACCAGATTGCGGTTCACCAGGAAATTCACGCCCGCGCTGACGGCCCTGGCACCAACCACAGCCAGCAGGAGGGAATCTGAGAGCGCCGTCAGCATCAGGAAGACGATGGTGTCCACCAGGAAGGCAGAGAACGACGAGCCCAGGAACTTCAGCAAAGGTGCATAGATCCTGACCGAGTCCGCTACGGGGCGGAAATGCGAGCCTGAGTTGTGGTCCAGGTACACCGTGGCGATCTCCACGGTATCAATGCCGTAGCCGGCCTGCTTGGCCTCGAGGAGCAAGTTGAGTTCGTACTCGTAGCGTTGCCCACGGACCGTCAACAGCCAAGGGATCATGTCCGCGCGGTACCCCCTCAACCCGGTCTGGGTATCGGGAATCCCTTGGCCCGTTGCGAGCTTGAACAGCCACCGCGTCACCGTATTGCCAAACTTGCTCCGCGCCGGAACATCGCCGCTGAAGGAGCGGCAGCCCAGCACCATCGAGGCCGTCACGCTCCGCACCCTGTCCGCTACAGCCAGGATGTCGGCCACTCCGTGCTGGCCGTCGCTGTCCGCGCAGACCACGTCATGGCCGGGGAACCTGTCCGCGATGAATGCGAAGCCGCTCTTGAGGGCGTGGCCCTTTCCGCCGTTTGCCGCATAACTGAGGACGTGGCACCCAAGCCGGGTGACGCCGTCGAACACGTCCTGGAAGGCGGGGCCGGAACCGTCGTCAACCACCACGATGGTGATCCACGGATCCGCGTCCCGAAGGTTGCTGACCAAGGAAATGAGCTGCTGGTCCGGCTGGTACGCCGGTATCAGGATGATCATGGCTACTGGGCGATGTAGAGGATGTCCGAGGTGCCGCGCTCTTTGTTCTCACCGAGCGGGTTGTTCACCAGGGATCCGTTGAAGTACATGGTGGAGGAGCCGCCGCCGTCGATGTTGTACGCGGTGGTGGCGCCGAGGTCCTTCATGATCTGGGCCAGGCCCGTCATGGTGACGCCGGCGGAATAGCCCGGGCTTCGGCCGTCCACCACCACGAACACCAAATGGTTCTCGTCGATCACACCCACAGCCGTGCGTGGTTGCTCGCCCTGGATGGAGTGGTTGCCGAAGTTGGTGTCCACCTCCACATCCTCGATGCCCGAGGCGATCTCGCCGTTGTCCAGCAACGACGGGCCGAAGGAGAGCGTGTTCCACACACCGTCGGCCACGAGTTGTTCGGCCGTGGTGGTGGTCTCGTCGTACACCTTCACGGTGCCGTCCTTGTAGAACGCCAGGCCCTGCCGTGCGCCCTCGTCCCGGTACACCACACCGTTCCGGATCACGATGCCCGTGTCCCGGAAGCCGTAGTAGTCGCCGTTGATGGCGAAGATCGCGTTGTTGTCGGCGGCTATGTCCGAGGTGTTCTCGGTGATGTTCTCGCCGAAAGTGTCCTGCGCGAAGGCCGACTTCAGTGTGGTGGCGTCGCTGAGGACGACGTCGGCAACGTAGTAGGTCACGGTGCTGTCGCCGCTGCCGGTGGTCACAGTGGAGATGGTGACGCCTGTGTCGCCTTGGGTGTAACTGTTGTCGGTGACAACGGCTGATTCGTTGGTTGTGTCCGAGGTGGTGGTTGTCCCGGCCTGGCTGGCCTCATAAGCGGAGACGTTGGTGATTTGGGCGTGTGGGATGACGAAGCGGTCCAGGGCCCATGCAGCCGCGCCTCCCGCAGAGAGAGTGACCGCCAGGACAGCGGAGACGACGGGGCGCCGGGTCCGGCTGCCCTTTCGGTGTTCGGTCTGTGGAGGAGTCATGCCTCCTTTTTACGGAGGCAGGCTACGCCGGAGGTTTGCTGGGCTTATGCGTGGGCTGTGAAGGGTGCCCCTTGGCTGTGAAGGGTTTGCCGGCAGTGTCCTGAGGCTGGTCCCGGCGCTGTTGTCAGCGCCTGCGGTCGGCCTGCAGCGCGGCCTCCTCGATCCGGTAGCGGTGGGCAGCGAGCTCTTCGGAGTTCCGCGGCGGGATGTTCGGATCGTTCGGTCGCTGGCCGGCCTGGCCGTCGATGAGTTCCCGGATGATGTCGGCGTGGCCTGCGTGCCGGGCGGTCTCCACACACATGTGCACCAGGATCTGGTGCAGGGTCACGTTCTTCTTTTCCTCGGACCACCACGGCACCACACCGGGTGCATCCAAGGGGAGGGACTCAATGGTTTCGTCGCTGTGCTGGGCGGAGAAGTGGTGCAACTCGATAATGCTCAGCATGCTTTCGTCGGCCGGAACCCACATATCGGCGTCGGGCTCGGCTGTGGCCTCGTACCACGGGAGTTCCCTCCCGTCGGGCCGCCCGAAGGTCTCTCCGAAGTACCCCAACTCCACGCTGGCCACGTGCTTCACCAAGCCCAGCAGGTTGGTCCCGGTGGGAGTCATGGGCCGGCGGGCGTCGTATTCGCTCAGGCCTTCCACTTTGCCGAGCAGGTCGGCCCGGCGTGTGCGGAGGTAGTTCAGCAACGTTGCTTTCTCATCCATGGGAGCACTCTACCGATTCCCTGCGGCGCCGTGTGGGACGCGACTTCGCTGGAAACCGGTCCTGTCGCACGGAAATTTGCATCGGTTTTCGCACCTCTCCCGCGACCCCGAAGTGCCCGACGGCGGTGCTACCGCGGCGCCCGGTCGATGACGCAGAAGCGGTTGCCGTCGGGATCTTCCAGAACCACGAAGTCGGGGTCTTCAGGGTACAGGTCCCAGTCGACGTGCCCGGCGCCAAGGGAGACAAGCCGTTCAATCTCGGCCGCCTGGTCATCCGCGTATAGGTCCAGGTGGATCCGGGGGTGTTCCTGGACAGGGGTTTCGCTGAACATCAGGGCGAGCTGCGCGCCTGGACCGGAGGCCGGCACCAGGATCACCCACGTGTCATCGCCGGGCTCGCGGGGTACGTAGCCCAGGGCCGCCTGCCAGAACTCCGTTGCACGGGCGAGGTCGTTGACGCCCAGGACTGTACTGCCGATGGTCAACATGTGCCCAGCGTAGTCCCTTGTTTGGGCGCTAAGTGGGTGCCACAGTGAACCATGGCCACCGAAGAGGACGTCCGGAAGATCTGCCTTGGCCTGCCAGGGGTTACCGAGCGACCCAGTTGGGGGCAACCCGCGTGGTTCGCCAAGACCCTCATGGCCCGGATCTGGGAGGACGGCGTGGTCACGGTCAAGACCGACGAACGCGAAGCCCTGGCAGCCATGGGACCGGACAAGTTCTTCTGGACTCCCCACCATGACCGTTCCCCGAACCTCGTCCTCGTGCACCTCACCAAGATCGACGTCGGTGAACTCGCCGAGCTGCTCCAAGAGTCGTACCGGATCGCCGGCGGCCCGAAGTAAACGTTTGACCCGCGCCTCCGTCCGTCCCGTTGGCCCGTGCCTCCGCAGTCGCTGGAAAACGACGAAATCGCCGGAAGGTTCCCTGCGAAGGGGCAGTGTTCCGGCGATTTCGGCGCTCCAGCGCGGAACGGGGCGGGCTAGGCTTGCACGCATGGGGGACAACAACTCACGTGGGGAACACAACTCACCGCAGCCTGCACGCAAAGTCCGTGCCGTCGTCGTGCCTTTGCTGGCGCTGATCGCCGTGATAGCCGGGCTGATCGTGGCGTGGAACGGGAAAGACGAACCCATTGGTTGGTTCGCCTACGCGCCCCTCAGCGATACGGTCTTTCAACCATCCGGCGGGGCATTCGTCAGCCAAGGAACGCAGATCGGCCTGCTCATCGCTGTGCTGGGCCTGCTTTCCCTGACGTTCTGGTCCGGCTTCACCCTTGGACGACGCCGCCGCTGAGCTGAGCTGCGCCGAAACCGCCCGAAAACGACGAAATCGCCGGAACGTTCCCTGCGAAAGGGCAGCGTTCCGGCGACTTCGGCGCAGACTAAGTCAGTTTCACCTGGCGGTTCATGTCCTTGTACAGCAGGTACCGGAACTCGCCCGGCCCACCCGCGTAGCAGGCCTGCGGGCAGAACGCGCGCAGCCACATGAAGTCGCCGGCCTCAACCTCAACCCAGTCGTTGTTGAGGAGGTACATGGCCTTGCCTTCAAGGACGTACAGGCCGTGTTCCATGACGTGGGTCTCAGGGAAGGGGATCACGCCGCCGGGCTGGAAAGTGACGATGTTGACCTGCATGTCGTGGGCCAGGTCGCTGGAATCCGTGAACCGCGTGGTCTTCCAGACGTCGTCGGTGTCCGGCATGGACGTGGGCTCAATGTCCTTCTCGTTGGTGACGAAGGACTTGGCCTCGTAGCCCTCGAGCCGCTCGTAGGCCTTGCGGATCCAGTGGTAGGACACGATGTCGTCGGAGACGTTCTCCACGCCCCACTCGGCACCGGCCGCGAGGTAGGCGTAGCCGCCCTCTTCGAGGTGGTGCAGTTCGCCGTCGAGGGTCAGGTTCAGCTTGCCCTTGGTCACGAAGACCACGCCTTCAACGCCGGACTCGAACTCGGCCTTCGGAGCGCCGCCGCCCGGAGCGATCTCCACGATCAGCTGCGAGAACGTGGTGGCGAAGCCGGAAATCGGACGCGCGATGATCCAAGAACGCGTGTTGGTGAAGCCCGGCAGGTTGCTCGTGACGATGTCCGTGAGGACGCCCTTGGGGATCACGGTGTAGGCCTCGGTGACGATGGCCCGTTCGGTGGTCAGGTGGGTCTGCGGCGGCAGCCCGCCCTGCGGGTAGTAGTAGTTGCCCATACGGTGCTCCTAATCAGTGCGAAGTTGGTTGTGCGAGCCGCGGGTGCGCCAGTGCGGTCAGCTGGGAAAGTTCGACGCCGGCAAGCGCCTTGACCTCGTCGGTCCCCACTGCGCCGCATTGGACGCCGCGGAGGACGAAGCCTGCAAGGGCACGCGCGGTGGCGGGCTCGTCCATGACGCCGCCTTCGGTGCGTTCGACGTAGTTGCGCAGTCGCAGCGCCGCGGCCGGCAGGCCTTCGCGGTAGAAAGCGTACGACGCCGAGAAACGGCTGGGGAGCTGGGCGGCGTGGAGATCCCAGCCCTGGTAGTAGCCGTTTTCCAGGGAGCGGCGTACCAGGCGGCCATGCAGCTTCCACGCGTCTTCCACCGCGTCACCCACGGGGATGATGTTGGTGGAACCGTCGGAAAGGCGGATGCCCGTGCCTGCAACAGCCAGTTGCATGACTTCCTTGGCGAAGTCGGCCACGGGGTGTTCCATGGACTGGTACTCCGCGGAGATCCCCAATGATGCGCTGTAGTCGTACGTCCCGTAGTGCAGGGCGCTGATCCGGCCGGGAACCATGTGGGGGAGCTGGGCCACCGGGGAAGTTCCGTCGGCGCCGAGGATGAGCTGCGGGGTTTCCACCTGCACCTCAAAGCGAAGCCGTCCCGCCGGGAGTCCGTGAACTTCTTCAAGCCGCGAGACGGCGTAATCCATGGCCTGCACCTGCGCCACCGTGGTGACTTTCGGCAGGGTAAGGATCAGCCCGGCCGGGAGTTCCCCGGAAGCAGCGAGCGTGGACACAAACAAATCCAAGGTGCGAAGACCGCGTGCCCGGGTGGGGGCCTCAAAGCACTTGAAGCGGATGCCGATGAAGGGCGGAGCCGTTCCGGCAGCCACCGCAGCAGACACGGCCGTGGCGGCAGCAACGACGTCGGCATCTTCTGCCTCATCGCCGCGGTCGCCGTAGCCGTCTTCGAAGTCCAGGCGGAGGTCCTCGATGGGCTCGGACTGCAATTTGGCAGCAACCCGGGCCGCGACAGCGGCAGCAAGATCGGGCTCCTGGCCCAAAAGCTGACCGAGCTTCTCGAGACCACCGTGCGCCTCCGCCGTCGCGAGCGCCTGGGCTCCCCACTCGGCCGCAAAGGAAGCAGTGAAGCGGTCGGCCGGGACATAGACGGTGTGGATCGGCTGGCGTGAGCCGTCGTCGCCGGGGTAGTTGCGGTCAAGCAACTGGTCCGTGCCGGCGAGCTGTGACTCGATGTGGGCCAGATCGGAAGACGAAAGTGAACCCATCTCAGCCCACCAGCTCATACGCGGGCGTGGTGAGGAAGTCCGTGTAGTCGTCGGAGAGGCAGATGTCCTCGATCAGCTTGGAAGCCGGCTCGTAGTACTTGGTGAAGTTCTCGTCGCCGAATTCGATGCGAAGGCGTTCGGTTTCTTCGCCGAGGATGCGGCTGACCAATTCGCGGGTCACCGTGTTGCCGGTGTCCGCGAGGATCGACTTGTTGCGCAGCTGCTGCCAGACCTGGGAGCGGGAGATTTCCGCGGTTGCGGCGTCTTCCATGAGGTTGTGGATAGCAACCGCACCGCTGCCGGAGATCCAGACGCCGGTGTAGGCGACGGCGACGTAGAGGTTCAGGCGCAGTCCGGCTTCGGTGACGGTGCCGCCGGCGGAGGCGACGTCGATGAGCTGCTCGGCGGTGACGTTCACCTCGGGGCGCTGCTTGTCGATCTGGTTCGGGCGGTCCCCGAGCACGGAGTCGAACACTTCGCGGCAGGTGGAGACCAGGTCCGGGTGGGCGACCCAGGAACCGTCGAAGCCGTCGTTTGCTTCGCGGGTCTTGTCGGCGCGGACCTTGTCGAACGCTGCGGCGGTGACGTCGGGCTGCTTGCGGTTGGGGATCACTGCGGCCATGCCACCCATGGCGAAGGCGCCGCGCTTGTGGCAGGTCTTGACCAGGAGTTCGGTGTAGGCGCGCATGAAGGGCGCCGTCATGGCAACCGTGGCACGGTCCGGGAGGACGAACTCTTCGCCGGCATCGCGGAAGTACTTGATGATGCTGAAGAGGTAGTCCCAGCGTCCGGCGTTCAGGCCGGAGGCGTGGTCGCGGAGTTCGTAGAGGATCTCGTCCATCTCGAACGCGGCGGGGATGGTCTCGATCAGGACCGTGGCGCGGATGCTGCCCTGCGGGATGCCGAGGTAGTCCTGGGCGAAGACGAACACGTCGTTCCACAGGCGGGCCTCGAGGTGGCTTTCCATCTTGGGCAGGTAGTAGTACGGGCCGTGGCCGTTCAGGAGCAGCTGCTTGGCGATGTGGAAGAAGTGCAGGCCGAAGTCCACCAGGCCGCCGACGGTGGGTTCGCCGTCGATCAGGAGGTGGCTTTCCTCCATGTGCCAGCCGCGGGGGCGGGCTACGACGACGGCCAGGGGAGCGTCCGTGCGGAGGCGGTATTCCTTGCCTTCGGGGGAGGTGTAGGCGAGGGTTCCCTGGGCGGCGTCGCGGAGGTTGAGGATCGCGTCGATGACATTGGGCCATGTGGGGGTGGAGGCGTCTTCGAGGTCTGCGAGCCATACCTTCGCGCCGGAGTTCAGCGCGTTGATGGCCATCTTGGCCGGAGTGGCCGGGCCGGTCATTTCAACGCGGCGGTCCTGCAGGGCTGCCGGTGCTTCGGCGACTTTCCAGTCGCCGTCGCGGATTTCCTGGGTTTCCGGGAGGAAATCGAGGCGGCTGGTTTTCGCCACGGTATCCCGCTTGGCCTTGCGGGCCTGGAGCAGTTCGTTGCGGGTGCCGGCGAAGCGCTTGTGCAGTTCCTCGATAAAGGCCAAGGCTTTGGGGGTGAGGATTTCCTCGGCGCGTTCGATCGGCCGGGGATCAGTGACTGTAATAGCCATGGGAGCGGATTCCTTTGTCTATAGTGCGCTGGTGCTAGCTGGCTGCGTTTGCGTGGGCTGCAGCTGCAACAGCGGCGGCCACATCTCCGGCAACGTGGGGATCGAAGACGCTGGGGATAATGTAGCTCGCGTTGAGCTCGTCGTCAGCTACCCGGTTGGCAATCGCCTCGGCCGCGGCCACCAGCATGTTCGGCGTGATGTCCGAGGCTCCGGCGTCCAGCAGGCCGCGGAAGAAGCCCGGGAAGGCCAGAACGTTGTTGATCTGGTTGGGGAAGTCGCTGCGTCCGGTAGCCACAACCGCTGCGTGCTTGGAAGCGATGGCGGGGTCGATTTCCGGAGTCGGGTTGGCCATGGCGAACACAATCGCGTTCTCGGCCATGGAGGCAACCTGCTCTTCGCCGATCACGTGCGGGGCGCTGACGCCGATGAACACGTCGGCTCCCTTGAGGGCGTCGTGGAGGCTGCCGGAGAAGCCTTCCTCGTTGGTGTTCGCGGCGATCCAGCTGCGGTGCTCGTCGTCGTACTTTTCACCCGAGTGGATGGCGCCGGAACGACCCGCGGCGACGATGTGCTGCGCGCCCTGTGCCTTGAGGAGCTGGATGATGGCGGAGCCGGCAGCGCCGACGCCGGAGACCACGATCTTGACCTCGGAGAGTTTCTTGTCCACCACACGGAGGGCGTTGACCAGGGCCGCGAGCGTGACGATCGCGGTGCCGTGCTGGTCGTCGTGGAACACCGGGATGTCGAGTTCTTCGCGGAGGCGGTTTTCGATCTCGAAGCAGCGGGGAGCCGCGATGTCTTCGAGGTTGATGCCGCCGTAGACGGGGGCCATGGCCTTGGCGATCTTGATGATCTCTTCGGTGTCCTGGGTGTCCAGGCAGACCGGCCAGGCGTCAACGTTGGCGAACTGCTTGAACAGTGCGGCCTTGCCTTCCATGACGGGAAGCGCTGCGGCGGGGCCGATGTTGCCCAGGCCCAGGACAGCGGAACCGTCCGTGAGGACGGCGATGGTGTTGCGCTTGACCGTCAGATTGCGGGCCGCGGCCGGGTCTTCGGCGATCGCCAGGCAAACACGCGCGACGCCGGGAGTGTAAGCGCGGGACAGATCGTCGCGGTTGCGCAGGGCTACTTTCGGGACGACCTCGAGCTTGCCGCCCAGGTGCATCAGGAAGGTGCGGTCGGAGACGTGCTGGACCTTGACGCCTTCAAGGGCGTTCAGGGCGTCCTTCACGCGAGCGGCGTGGTCATCGTCGGTGGTGTTGCAGGTGACGTCCACGACGATGGTCTCGTGGTGGGATTCCGTGACGTCCAGTGCGGTGATTGCTGCACCGGCTGCGCCTACCGCGGCTGCCAGTTCGCTGGTCGCGGTGAAGCTCGACGGCGCGGAGACGCGCAGGGTGATCGAGTTACCGGGGCTCGGATTCGCCATTGAAATTCCTCCTGTTAGGCCCGTTCCCGGGCCGCCGTTCCAAACTGAATGTTTTCGTATTATGGATATTATTATCTACAAAGTGGAAACACAACCCCTTGCCCGGTCATGTTCGGTGTCGTCGCGAAGGTGTCCGGCGTGCTGTATCTTGGGTGTTCTAAGCAATTCTTTTCACGATGCGGATAAGAGTTGTCGGAATCTGAGTCATTGGAGACAAGGGAATGGCTGAAAAAGCCTCCGGAGGCGTGCAGTCCGTTGAGCGCGTCTTTGAACTGCTGGAACTGATCACGGATGCAGGCGGGGATGTCACGCTCAGCGAGCTGTCGTCGTCAACCGACCTGCCCTTGCCCACCATCCACCGCCTTTTGAGGACCCTGGTGGCGCTCGGCTACATCCGCCAGCTGCCCAACCGCCGGTACGCGCTGGGCCCCCGTCTCATTCGCTTGGGAGAGGCCGCCAGCAAGCAACTTGGTGCCGTGGCCCGCCCGCAGCTGAAGACCCTCGTGGAGCGGCTCGGCGAAACGTCCAACATGGCCGTCCTCGATTCCGACATGGTCATCTATGTGGCCCAGGTCCCTTCCATGCACTCCATGCGCATGTTCACCGAAGTCGGCCGCCGCGCCCACACGCACGATACCGGCGTGGGCAAGGCCATCCTGGCCCAGCTGGACGACGAGGTGGTCCGCGGCATCGTGGCCCGCACCGGCATGCCCACCCCGACGGCCAAGAGCATCGGGGACATCGACTCGCTCCTGGCCGACCTGAAGCTCATCCGTGAACGCGGCTACTCCATTGACGAGGAAGAGCAGGAGCTCGGCGTACGCTGCTTCGCCATGGCCGTGCCGAACGCTCCCACGCCCACGGCGATCTCCGTTTCCGGCCCGATCACGCGTGTGGACCAGACCTTCGCCGACCGCGCGGTTCCCATGCTGCGGGAGGCCGCCATGGCAATCTCCGCGGAGCTCAACCAGAACTAACCCGCGCCAAGTTGGCAGAAGATGGCAATGTTCCCCGTGAACATTGCCATCTTTTGTTATCTCGGCGCGCGTACTGAGCGCGTGGCCTTCTTCAGCATGGAATTCACCACGATCGGGTGTACCGCCCGAACGATGCCAAAGTACAGCTTTCCGCGCCACCCCTTGAGCTCGACGGCGGTGGTCACCCTCAGCAGCCGGCGCACCGGATCAACACCGACTGCGGCCGCGAAGTTCAGGTGCTTGTCCTGGACGTAGATCAGGGCTTCTTCGCCGGACTGTTCGCTCACCTTGAAGGTGTCCTTGGGGGCCTTCGGAATGCCGATCAGCGGAACCAGCGCCTGCCTTAATCGCATTGCTCCAGCAACCCAGCGCGGCATGGACTCGAGGGCAAACAACCGCTCCGCCCACTCGGTTGGATCCGTGCCGGCGCCGTCGGGAAGAGCGGCCAGGCAAACGTCCGCATAGTCAGGCGCGGGGATTGTGCTAAGGGCCAGTGAACGGAAGCACGGCAGCTCAGTCATGAGCCGAGCCTATCGGCGACCAGGTCCCGGTGGCGCCTGCCGCCGTCGTACGTTTTGCCCAAAGGCGCGGCTAAGCCGACGAAAGGCGGCAGTGTCCCCCAAGGAAAACACTGCCGCCTGTCGCGTGCGGGAGGGTGCTAGTGCTCTGAAGACGAGGTGCTCTTGAGCGGGACCTCGTTGCCTTCGGCGTCGATCAGCTTGCCGTTCTCGAAGCGGTCTCCATGTTCCAGGCACTTGACGTCCTCGGGAGTGACCACGCGCTCCGTGCCTGCCACGAACACCGACTGGTTGTCCGAGTTGCCGGCCTTGAAGTGGTTGAACAGGATGTTCAGGATGATCGCCATGACCGCGGCCGAGCTGATGCCGGAGTGGAAGATCGTGGAGAACCAGGACGGGAACTGGTCGTAGAACTTCGGGGCAGCAATCGGGATCATGCCGAAGCCGATCGAGGCGGCCACGATGATCAGGTTCATGTTGTTCTTGTATTCGACCTTCGCGAGGGTGCGGATACCGCTGGCGGCAACCGTACCGAAGAGCACGACGCCGGCACCGCCCAGGACGGGCGTCGGAACCGCTGCGACGACTCGGCCTAGGATCGGCAGGAGGCCCAGGACAACCAGGATGAGGCCGCCGGCGCTGACCACGAAGCGGCTCTTGATGCCGGTGATGGCCACCAGGCCCACGTTCTGGGCGAAGGCGCTCTGGGTGAAGGAGTTGAACAAGGGGGAGATGGCGCTGGAGAGCATGTCGGCCCGCAGGCCGTTGCCGATCCGGCGGGAGTCAACCTTGGTGTCTACGATCTCGCCCACGGCGATGATGTCAGCTGAGGTCTCCGTCAGCGTCACCAGGATGACGATCAGCATGGAGATGATCGCGGCGACTTCGAACGTGGGAGCACCGAAAGCGAACGGGGTGGGGAAGGCTACGATGTCGCCCTGGCCAACCTTGGAGAAGTCGGCCATGCCGGTGACGGTTGCGATGACCGTGCCAATGACCATGGCCAGCAGGATCGAAAGGCGGGAGATGGCGGCGTTGCCGATCTTGCTCAGCAGCAGGACGACGCCCATGGTCAGTGCCGCGAGGCCGATGTTGGCCATGCTGCCGTAGTTGTCAGCCTTGGCGTTGCCGCCCATGGCCCAGTTGGCCGCAACCGGCATGAGGGTCAGGCCAATGGTGGTAATCACCGTGCCGGTAACCACCGGTGGGAAGAACTTGATGATCTTCGAGAACAGGGGAGTGATGGCCAGGCCGATCAGCGAGGCCACGATCACCGAGCCGAAGACCGCCTGGATACCACCGCCGCCCTGCACGATCGCCACCATCGTGGAAACGCCGGCGAAGGAGACGCCCTGGACCAGCGGGAGCTGCGAACCGAACCACGGAATGCCGACCGTCTGGAGAATGGTGGCCAGGCCGCCGACGAACAAGCAGGCTGCGATCAGGAGGCCGATGTCCTGCGAGGACATGCCCGCGGCCGCGCCAATGATCAGTGGCGGAGCGATGATGCCGCCGTACATGGTGAGAACGTGCTGGAAGCCGTAAGCGAAGGTGCTTCCGATCGAGAGCCGCTGGTCCTCGGGACGCGCGGCGGTGGTATTGGCGGGGCGGGACTTCTTCTTGGTGTTCATGGCAGACTTTCTGGGTTCATGGCAGACGCCTTCGTCTGGCTAACTGTGTCTGGCTAACAAAAGTGTGGGTGTTTTTGGGGTCGGGTTTGGGTGCAGGTTCCGCTGTTGCGGGGGCGTCCCTCTGGCGGAACCTGCACACGAACTCCGGGTGGCCAGGCCCGCGATTGCTTCGCGGGCCTAAGCCGGGCGGTGCTTAGCAGAAGCCGGCGATGCCGCTCCAGGCAACGGGCGCGGCCGTGGTGTTGTCGCGCTGGACGGTTGCTTCGATGAGGCCGTACGGGCGGTCCGCGGCGTAGAAGACCTCGTTGGGGTTGTCCAGGCCGAACGGGCCCAGGTCAACCAGGAAGTGGTGCTTGTTCGGCATGGAGAACTTGATCTCGGCAACTTCGCTATGTGCCTCGAGGACCTTCTTGCCCATGTCGAAGAGGGTCTGCTGCAGTGCGTGCGAGTAGTTCTCCGTGAAGCCCTCAAGAAGAAGGGCCTTGATGTCCTCGTAGCTCTTGTTGAAGTCCGTGGCCGAGGCGTCCAGGTTGGTGTTGTAGCGCCAGCGGGCGGATACGTCGGTGGCGAGGATGCGGTCCGTGGTCTCGGGGAGGGTGGTGTACTTGTCGCGCGGGTAGCCGACAAAGCCGGACTGCGTGGTCTTCAGGACGGTCAGGTCCTTGAGGCCGGAAACAATGTGGGTGGTTGCGCCATCGCGGACGACGACGGCGGTGCGCACCTCTTGCCCGTTGCGGACGAAGCTGTGGTCGTGGCTTTCGCCGTGGGCCTGGATGCGGTCCCAGCTGTAGGACTCAGCTTCCCAGCGTCCGCCGGTAACCCATGAGAACTCGCCGGTGAAGTGGTTGGCGAGGCGCAGCAGGAAGGCCTCAGGGGAGCCCACACCTTCACGGGCGAAGGCGTAGACGGTGTTCTTCTGGGTGTCGGTGGCAACGACGTGGCCGTTGTCGCCCTCGAGGTGGGCTGCCTCGAAGTCACCACGGAGCTGCGAGGTGACGTTGAGGTCTTCGATCTGGTGGCGGTCCGTATCCCGGGTGACCTTGACGACGCGGACTTCTGCTTTGCCGTACTGGTTTTCGCCGAGGACGATGTTGTTGCTCATGGTCATATCCCAACTTCTATGCGGTGGAAACTACGTTCCATCAATGAAATTAAGCGCGTGTTTCCACTGCGTTTCTGGTGGAGCCGACCCCAACAAAAAAGAGCCGGCATCCATGGATGCCAGCTCATTACGACCCTGCCTGCTGCTCTCAGGTTACGTGACCTACGCCACGAACTCATTCGAGAGTAGCGCATGGTTCGGGGATGTGTATACGGCTTCCTGGGGATCGTTATGAAGCAGCCAAATGTGACCGGGGCAACTTCGCCGGAGTGAAAGTGGGTCTTGACGCTTGCTTTCGGCTTCTCCTAGACTTTTCACATAACAAAAGAAAATTTCCAATATGCGGAACTTTGAAGCATGCGAGCACTGGAAAGAGGAGGAACAGATGGACTCGAGGGATACGAACAACGTCGTGGAATTCCCGGCGCCGGGCCAGGAACTGTACCTGCCCTTCGGTGCTACCGATCCGGACTTTTACATTCCGGCCGACTGCGATCGCAAGGCCGGCGGATTCTCCCGCTGGCTGCGGGCGCTCCCAGTCTTCGGTCGGCAGCGCCCCTGATTCCTGCATTGACGGGGCGCGGACTCTGCGCAACAGAGCCAACGAGGCGGGCGGCACCTGGGGAGGTGCCGCCCGCTTTGTTGTGCCTCCGCCACCACCCTGCCCCCGTGGGCCCCCGCCGCCCACCCCGCGCCCCGCCCCCGCCCCTCCGCCACCACCAGCCCCCGCCCACCCCGCGCCCCGCCCCCTCCGCCACCACCCTGCCCCCCGCCCCTCCGCCGTCGGCCGTTTCGATGCCTGGCTGCCCGTTAGACGGCAGGAGTCGTCTACCGCGCAGGGAGCCATCGAAATGGTGTTGCCTGGGCGGCGTGAGTCTTCGTGGCAGGTCGTGCCGTGCGGCTGCCTTTCTCCACATAGCAAGAGTCGAGTCTTTGAGCACTCTGGACGGTCCACGAGTCTTGTTGCATGACCAAATCACCTCACGAACTCCCGGTCGGCATGAAACTTTGGCGTACCGCTGAACTGGAAGAGTCCGGGTTCAATTCCAAAGATCGCGACCCTGGTTCGGGCCGGTGAGCTCGTAAGGCTGAGGCGAGGCTGTTACATCAGGGGGGCGGTGTGGTCAGCGCAAAAACCCTGGGTTCAGAGCCGCCAACTCATTGCTGCACATGCCCATGGGACGCTATCGACGTCGGGAGGTGGCCTGGTCTATAGCCACACCTCAGCTGCCCGCCTCCATCGCCTGTTTCTTGGGATGTCGATGATCGGATCCATATCACCCAGAAGACGCCGCCATCTCCCGTATCGCATGGCAAGGATGTGGTCCCGCACACGCGGCTGCTGCAACCGGGAGAGATCGGGCTGGTCGATGGACTTCCATGTACATCCCTGGCGCGCACAGTGGTGGACTGTTGCCGCATGCTCGACTATCGGCAGGCATTGATCTTGATGGATCATGCGCTGCGCATGGGTGTCGATCGCACTGAACTGTGGGATGTGTGCCACGCGCTCGCTGGGCGGAATGGAGTACTTACCTTGCGGCGCGCACTCAAGTACGCGGATCCTCGTTCGGAGTCTCCCGGCGAGACCCTGACCAGGGAGATAATCGTCAGGCTTCGCATTGAGCGACCCGACCTGCAGGTGAAGGTCCGGACGAATGAAGGAAATCATCGGATCGACTTGGCTTGGCGGGCAAAGAGGGTGGCTTTGGAGTTTGACGGGAAGATCAAGTATTTCGACTTTGCGCCCACTGACGAGGTCTTATTCCGGGAGAGGCAGCGGGAGAAGGCCCTTATTGAGCAGGGTTGGACCTTCATTCGGCTTACATGGCGCGATTTGTTCCGGGAACAGGAGTTGAAGGCGCAGGTTGTGCGGGCTCTCCGGCAGGCCGGTTAGACGACCCGCTGCGCATTAGACGCACCCTGCCGTCTAGCATGCAGGAAGCCGTCTAAGCGGGACGCGTCTATCGAAACGGCTCAAAATGTGATCCACGTAACAATCGGCAGGAGCCTGAGGGCTTCGCGTAAGCTGGGCAAACGGCCACCCTTCGGGTCTTAAAGGTCGCCGTGGCCCCTTTGTTTGGGCCGCACTTGCTGGCTCGATGGCGCCGGGCGTTCGTCCGCACGCGTCGCATCGCAGCAGGTCGAGCAATGACTGACGCTCGTCATCGGGCTATGCCGGAACCTGGGATTTCCGGCTGACAACCCCTGCCCTGGCAGGTGGAAACAAAGAGCCGGACTGGGGGTCTGGCGCCGCCCAGCAGCAGCATGAACGCTGCTTCCCCAAAGGAAAACAATGTCATTGAAACCCACCCTCGCTACGCTGGGGGCGGTGATCGCGTTGGCGCTTGCAGGATGCACGGACCCCGGCACGCCACCGCCCACCGAAAGCCCGACTGCAACAACGACGGCGGAACCTACGTCAGAGCCGACGTCGAGTCCCACGGACCCAACGACGGAACCGACAGCCTCACCGTCTCCGAGCAGTGAACCAACCTCCACCTCCTCTCCAACGGAGGAGCCGACGGCGACTGCCTCGCCTACGCCGACCGAGAGCCCGACGTCGACAGCGTCACCAACGGCAACACCGACGGTCACGCCTTCGCCGACAGCTACTCCGACGGTCACGCCTACGCCGACGGCTTCTCCGACGGTCACGCCTACGCCGACAGCTACGCCGACGGCTACGCCCACGCCGACGGTCACGCCCACGCCGACGGTCACGCCTACGCCGACGGCTACTCCGACGGCTACGCCGACCCCGACCGCTACTCCCACGCCGACCCCCACCACGCCTCCATCCAACGGCAGCCTCGCCAACCTGGCCCGCATTCCGTGGGACGGCGGACCGGCGTATTGGGCCAAGTTCCCGGGCGCGGCGAAGCTGAATAATCCCAACCTGTTCCCCATCGGTGTTTGGTACGGAAAGCCCGGACACGCGGCACAGCTCAAGGACATCGGCGTGAATGTCTATCACAACGCCGAACACGATGGATCAACCATGAAGTCCATCACCGATACCGGCATGCTGGTCATTCCCGGCGGGGAGTGGAAGCAGTCCGAGGTTGGTACGGACCCCGGCGTAGTTGGCTGGGACACGGATGACGAGTGCGAGATGGTGGGCCTGGGCTGCGGCAATGTCTCAGCCGCGCAGAACCTGGAAATCATGAAGCAACTCGTCGCCAACATCCGCGCCAAGAACGATGGCCGCCCGGCCTTCGCCAATTACAGCAAGGGGATCTTCGGAACGTATTGGGCGCCGGGATTGATGGATGACTTCATGGCGGCTGTGGATGCGAGCAGCAACGACCAGTACTTCTATACCCGCGCCGACCTGCAGTTCGAGGCTGATCGGACTCCGTCGTGGCCTGATGGGGCCAAGGCCGCGAGCAGCGCTGCATATGGCTGGGTCGCGGACCGGATGAGGGTCTACCAGTCGAGTCCGGGAATCCAGCCGAACTGGGTGTTTGTTGAATCGGCCCGTCCGTTCCTGGAAAGCAACAATGACCGGACCATCACGCCTGAGCAGATGGAAGGCGCCATGTGGTCGGCCATCATTCACGAGGCGAGGGGCATCAATATCTTCCAGCACAACAACGATCCCCAGTTCGGGACGTATAGCCTGGTTGATATTCCGGCGGATCGTAAGGCGAAAATCAAGACCGCCTTGGCCGGTATCCAGTCCTTGGCGCCAGTTTTGAACACACAGAGCTACGCCTGGAACGCGGGCGCTGCGGGCGCTGACACCATGCTGAAGGCCAAGGACGGCAACGCCTACTTGTTTGCCGGCATCGGGCTGAATGGCAGCACAGGCTCCAAGACCTTCACCCTCCCGTCAGGTATTACGGGAACGCAGGTTGAGGTTGTGGGCGAGAACCGCACTATCACCATCCAAAACGGCAAGTTCACGGATTCCTTCGCGAACGAGTACACCCACCACATCTACAAGATCGCGATCTAGCGAAGCCGCGCCGAAGCTGGAGATCGACGCGACCTAACCAACCCGCGAAAGCGCTGGAAAGGTGCCAAAACGCCGGAATGTTCCCTACGAAAGGGACGCGTTCCGGCGTTTTCGCGCCACCGAGACGAACGGGGAAAACCTACCCCGCCACCAACTTCCGTGCCGCGGCCGAGTGCTCCGCGATCAGCCCAGCAACATCGAGATCGGGAATCGCCCCGTCCACCACACGCCATGAACCGCCCACCATCACGCGATCGGCCCGATCCGCGCCGCAGAGCAACAGGGCTGCCACGGGATCGTGGCTTCCGGAGAAGCGCAGTGAATCCAGCTTGAATAGGGCCAGGTCAGCCTGCATGCCCGGAGCCAGCTGCCCAATATCTGAACGTCCAAGAACGGCGGCAGACCCGCGGGTGGCCCAGCCCAATGCCCGGGACACGGGAACCGAGGCGCCATAGCGGAGCCGCTGCAAGTACAGGGCTTGCCGTGCCTCGAGGATCATGTTGGACGCATCGTTGGAGGCGGAGCCGTCCACGCCCAGGCCCACGGGAACGCCGGCATCCTCGAGTTCCAGGACGCGTGCGGTACCGGATGCCAACCGCATGTTGGAGGTGGGGCAATGCGCGACGGCGGTGCCCGCAGCTCCCAGCCTGGCGATCTCCTCGTCGTTGAAGTGGATGCCGTGTCCAAGCCAGGTACGGGATCCCAGCCAGCCAACGGATTCCAGGTAATCGACGGTCCGGAGGCCGAACATGGACCGGCAGAAGTCTTCTTCGTCGATGGTTTCCGCGAGGTGCGTGTGCAACCGGACGTCGTAGCGCTCGGCCATGGCGGCGGATTCGGCCATGATTTCCTTCGTCACCGAGAAGGGCGAGCAAGGTGCCAGCGCGATCTGCACAGAGGCCCCGGGACCGGCTTCGTGATAGGTGCGGATGAGCCGTTCGCTGTCCTCGAGGATTGTTTCAGGTGACTGGACCGTGGTCCTGGGCGGCAGCCCGCCGTCGTCCTCTCCCAACGTCATGGAGCCGCGCGTCAAGGTGGCCCGCATGCCCATGGAGCGTACGGCGGCCACCTCAATGTCGATGGCGTCGTCCATGCCGTCGGGAAAGAGATAGTGGTGGTCCGCGGCCGTGGTGCAGCCGGACAACAAAAGTTCCGCCAACGCCACCTGGACAGCGAGTTCCAGGCTCCGGGGAGTGAGCCGCGCCCAGACGGGGTAGAGGTTCTGCAGCCACGGGAACAGGGGGACGTTGGCCACGGGTCCCCAGGCGCGGGTGAGGGTTTGGTAGAAGTGGTGGTGTGTGTTGATCAGGCCCGGAAGCACCACGTGGCCTGATGCATCAAATTCGGTGCAGGGCATGGACGGGCGGGCGCCGGACGGCACCAGCTCAACGATCGTTCCGGAGTCGGAAACCACCAGGCCGTTGCCG
The DNA here is from genome assembly GCF_044748905.1 of Paenarthrobacter sp. NPDC089714. Lineage (NCBI taxonomy): Bacteria > Bacillati > Actinomycetota > Actinomycetes > Micrococcales > Micrococcaceae > Paenarthrobacter > Paenarthrobacter sp. NPDC089714. Next base: position 9,703 of record NZ_JBIVGX010000012.1, on the reverse strand, counting down.
GCGTCGAGGTTGTTTGCGGTGAAGATACCCAAGGGGTTTTTGATCCAAAGCACGGAGGGCTCCTTGTCTGGTCGGCATGAATGCGTTCCAGCTCAGTTCGGCCCTGTCTGCTGATCCAGGAACCGGCCCGCCAACGCGGCGCCGGTCCACCAAGCGTAAAAGCGCCCGACGGCGGCCGTCAACGCCCTTGGGAAAGGTCCCCGGTCACATTGGCGCGCCAGCGACCAGTCAGGCACGCTGGATTCGTAATTTCGCATGACGAAATAAAGTTTTCAAAAAACTATGGCGCGGCTCACAAATCTGGTGCTACGCTCTTACTGCCAAAGGCGGGCACCCGGACCTCGGGAAGCTATCTACCAGGCGCAACTTAACCTTCATCGCACATGCTGAAGCCTGGTAACCAAGCTAACTGGAGCTGTTTTTTGCAGCGCCCCCGAACAGGTCACCCGGCTTCCACAGCACTAAGGAAGTCGCAACATGAGTACAACCGTCACGGCCGAGCAATTCCTGGCCACATCCATTGAGCTGGCAACGGCCAATGTCCTGAACAGTGGGGGCCCCTTCGGCGCCGTCATTGTTACCGCGGATGGACAAGCCTTCGAAGGCGTCAACCGCGTAACCGCCACGAACGATCCCACCGCCCACGCAGAAGTTACGGCCATCCGCAACGCCTGCCGCGAACTGGGAACCTTCGATCTGAGCGGCGCAACCCTCTACACCAGCTGCGAGCCTTGCCCCATGTGCCTGGCCTCCGCACTCTGGGCACGCGTGGACCGCGTGTTCTTCGCTGCAGACCGTCACGACGCCGCCTCCGTCGGCTTCGACGACGCCGTCTTCTACGAGTACTTCGAGAACGACAACCGGGACGCGCTGATGCCGGTAGCCAAGCTGGAACTGGGCGACCCCCAGGCACCGGCGGCCCTCCAGCCGTTCAACACATGGAACACGCTTGATTCCAGGATTGACTACTAGGGCCCGGCGGCTGACATGGAAATCCTGGAAAACGCAGAAATGCAGACAGCAGCTGAAAAGCAGGCTGCGCTCTTCCCCAACGGGGACAAGAACGCAGAGCCCACAGCGGCACAAGCAAAGCACACGGCTACGGCCCTCGCCAACGGAGGCGGTAAGAAGCCGCCGAACTTCCTGGATAAGTTCTTCCAGATCACCAAGCGCGGCTCCACGTTGGCCCGCGAATTCCGCGGCGGCTTGGTCACGTTCTTCACCATGGCCTACATCGTCATCCTCAATCCGCTCATCCTGGGTGGCTTCTCTGCCGAGAACGCCCCCACGGATGTAGCCGGTGGATGGCTGTCGGCAGCACAAGTCGGTGCAGTCACCGGCCTCACCGCTGGTGTCATGACCATCGTCTTCGGCCTTGTGGCCAACCTTCCCTTCGGACTCGCAGCAGGCTTGGGCATCAACTCCTTCCTTGCCGTCGCAGTGATCCAGGAGGTCACGTGGCCCGAAGCCATGGGCCTGGTGGTCATCAACGGCATCCTGATTGTCCTCTTCGGTGCCACGGGTGCCCGGACGGCGATCTTCAAGGCAGTACCCAAGGAACTCAAAGCCGCCATCACTGTGGGCATCGGCCTGTTCATCGCCTTCATTGGCTTCGTCGATTCCGGCTTTGTCCGTCCCACGGCTGGTGGCCCACCGGTCCAGCTCGGCAATGACGGATCCATCACGTCCATCCCCACCCTCGTCTTCATCGTGGGACTGCTGACCATGGGTATCCTCGTGGCACGCAAGATCCAGGGCGGCCTGCTGATCGGCATCGTCGCCACCACCGTCCTCGCCGCTGTTGCCGAGGCTGTGTTCCACATCGGTCCAGGCACCGCCGACAACCCCGGCGGCTGGCACCTCAACGTCCCCATCCTGTCGAGCCAGCTGGTGTCCGTTCCTGACCTGAGCCTGGTAGGCCAGTTTGACCTCTTTGGTTCGTTCGCCCGCATTGGCGGCCTGGCGGCCACCATGTTGGTCTTCACCCTGGTGTTCACCAACTTCTTCGACGCCATGGGCACCATGACCGGCCTGGCCAAGAGCGCCGGAGTGGCACACAAGGATGGCACGTTCCCCAAGCTGAAGTCCGCCTTCATTGTCGAAGGCATGGGCGCGGTAGTGGGCGGCGCAACCTCCGGTTCGTCCAACACCGTGTACATCGACTCGGCAGCGGGCATCGGCGAAGGAGCCCGCACCGGCTTGGCCTCAGTGGTCACCGGCTTGCTCTTCCTGGGCTCGATGTTCTTCACCCCGCTCACCTCGGTGGTCCCGCTGGAAGTCGCAGCTGCGGCCCTGGTGGTGGTTGGCGCGATGATGATGGCGCAGATCCGCGAGATCAAGTTCACCAAGTTCGCCATCGCACTGCCGGCCTTCCTGACCATCGTCACCATGCCGCTGACGTACTCCATCGCCAACGGCATCGGCGTGGGGTTCATCTCCTTCGCCGTGGTCAACGCGGCATCGGGCAAGGCCAAGAAGGTCCATCCGCTCATGTGGGTGGTCACGGCAGGCTTCGTGATCTACTTCGCCCGCGGTCCGATCAACGCCCTGATGGGCATCTAGCGGCCGCGCGAAACCCCGGGCCGGCGGGCAAACCGGCACCACGAACGGCGGTCCGTTGGATCCCACCGCACGAATAGGCGCCCGCCGTCGTCGTCCCGCTCCATACGGGAACGACGGCGGGCGGCGGCTGGGTCCCGATGCTCCGCCATGGAGCGGGGGCAGGGAGATGAAGCCCTTGCCCCCGCACCTATGACTTCTTACTGATTAATCGCGACTACCCCTCAACACCCTCCGGGAATGAGAACATGGGGCAAGATCGCGCACTGCTCCGGCCGGGCCACCTGGCCGGGACACCTGGAAAAAGGACGTGTAGCCATGCTGGATCTGATGCCTTCACTGGGCAGCTGGCGGCCTGCGGTCTCCGGCCAGCTCTGCGCTGTGGCCACGATCGTGGGGACCGGCGGGTCCGTGCCGCGGCCCATGGGGACCTCCATGATGGTCTCCGAAAGCGGCGAAATCCTGGGCAGCTTGTCCGGCGGTTGCGTGGAAGGCGCCGTGGTTGAAGCGGCCCTGGAAGCAATGCGCGACGGCGGCCCGCGCCTGGAGTCGTTCGGCTACAGTTCCGAGGACGCGTTCGCCGTCGGACTCACCTGTGGAGGGGAACTGGAAGTCCATATCCAGCCCCTTAAGGCCGGAATGCCGGAGCTCTCCGCGTTCACAGGCCCCACGGCCCACGATCACCAAAACCCACCTCCCTTGGCACTGATCCGCAGGCTCGACGCCCAAGGAGGGGCCGTCGTCGTGCATGATCCGGTACGGTTCCGGGCCATGGAGTCCGAGGACCTCGCCAAGCTGCTGGGGGACCACCCGGCTACGCTTTTCGCTGCCGCTGCCCAGATTGAGCCGTTGCTCCAGGGCGGCCGCGCCGGTTTGGTGCGGCTCGCTCCGCCCGAAGGCTGCATTGATGGCTGGGTCACGCTGGACCGGTGGGACAACCCCCGTGAAGAACCCGAGCCCCAACCCATCACATTGTTCGTGGAGAGCCGCCTTCCTGCCGCCCGGATGCTGGTCTTCGGTGCCAACGATTTCGGAGCAGCGCTGCTCCCCGCCGGCCAATTGCTTGGCTACAACGTCACGCTCTGCGATGCCCGCCCCGCCTTTGCCCACCAAAACCGCTTCGCGGGCGCTGACCAGGTGGTCACGGACTGGCCGCACCGCTACCTCGAAAGCGAAGCTGCGGCCGGACGCATCGATGCCCGCACGGTGGTGTGCGTCCTGACCCACGACCCCAAATTCGATATCCCTTTGCTGGAGACGGCCCTGAACCTGAAGCTCGCCTACGTTGGCGCGATGGGTTCGCGGCGCAGCCACCGGCAACGCATCGATGCCTTGCTGGACAAAGGCACCCCGGCCGAGGCCCTGGAGCGTTTGCATTCCCCGATTGGCCTGGAGCTCGGTGCCGTGACGCCTGCCGAGGTAGCCGTTTCCATCACCGCGGAGATCGTGGCCTCACGCGGGAGCCGGCCGGGCAACGCAGCCTTCCGTTCCCTCAAAGACAGCTCGGGGCCCATCCACTCGAGCACTACTACAGACCCTGAAACCCAGGAGGACCCATGGACATGAACACCATCGAGGCCGTGGTACCCACCACGGACCCTGCCGAGTGGCGTGAAGGTGACGCCTGGCTGGCTGGCGGAACTGTCCTCTTCTCCTACGGAAGTACCGTCCTCAAGCGCCTGCTCGACCTCGGGAGTACGGGCTGGCCGGCCATCACAGTCACGGACGACGGCATCGAACTCGCGGCAACCTGTACTGTCGCGGAACTCCATGCGCTCCCTGAAGCGGCGGAAACAGCCCACCGCGAATGGCCCGGGCTTGCCCTGATCCGTCCCAGCTGCGATTCCTTCGTGGCGTCCTTCAAGATCTGGAACATGTCAACGGTGGGCGGCAACATCTGCACGTCCCTTCCGGCGGGCCCCATGATTTCCCTCTGCGCCGGCCTGGATGGAGTGGCTACCATCCTCAGCCCGGACGGCACCAGCCGCACTGTCAGCGTTGCGGACTTCGTCACGGGCGAAATGCAGAATGTCCTTGCGCCGGGCGAACTCCTCCGCAGCATCCACCTTCCGGCCGAGGCACTCTCGGCCCGCGTGGCCTTCCGGCGTTTGTCCTTGAGCAACCTGGGTCGCTCCGGCGTGCTGCTGATCGGCCGGCTCGATCCCGTCTTCGGCCTGGTCATCACCGTGACGGCTTCCACCAAACGGCCGGTCCAACTCAGGTTCGCCGCGGACCGGGTTCCGGACGCCGCCACGTTGGCAGCCGCCGTCGAACATTCAATTCCCGCTGACCTGTACCACGACGACATCCACGGTTTGCCCGAGTGGCGGCATGACATGACGGTGCGGCTCGCCGAGGAAATCCGTGCGGAGCTGCTGGACGAATCCATGACCGTGTCCGGCGACTTCTGGCCGCCCCACGCCACATCGCCGCAGCCGTCCACGCAACCCGAAATCCCAGGCACCTCGAAGGAGGCCTCCCATGGCAATTGAGATCAACGGCGCTTCGTCGCAGGCCACACCCCGTCCCGGCCAGTGCCTGCGCACCTTCCTGCGCGAGCAAGGCAACTTCGGGGTCAAGAAAGGCTGCGACGGCGGCGACTGCGGAGCCTGCACCGTGCACGTCGATGGCACTCCCGTGCACAGCTGCATCTACCCGGCGGTCCGTGCCGAAGGCAAAGCCGTCACCACCATCGAAGGCCTCGCCACTGCCGAGGGACTCCACCCTGTGCAGGAGCAGTTCATGGAGGGCCAAGGCTTCCAATGCGGTTTCTGCACCGCCGGCATGATGATGACCGCCGCGACGTTCGACGACGAGCAGCGCGCCAACCTGCCGCGGAACCTCAAGGGAAACCTGTGCCGCTGCACCGGTTACCGCTCCATCGCGGACGCCGTGTGCGGGCATTCAAACGACGCTCATAAGCACGACGCCGGAACTGACGGTTCCGGGGCACCGGCACCTGCCGCCGTCGAACCGAAAGCAGGCCAGCTCGGCGACAACGTCCCCGCACCCGCCAGCCAGGCCGTGGTGACCGGCGCCGCCCGGTACACCCTGGATGTCCCTGCCGAGCAACTTCCGGGCCTGCTGCACCTCAAGCTGCTGCGTTCCCCGCATGCCCACGCCCGGATCCTGTCCATCAACAAGGCACCCGCACTGGCTGTGCCCGGCGTAGTTGCCATCTTCACGCACGAGGACGCGCCGCAACAGCTGTTCTCGACCGCACAACATGAGATTTACACGGACGATCCGGACGATACCCGGGTGCTGGACACCGTGGTCCGCTTTATCGGACAGCGCGTCGCCGCCGTCGTGGCCGAATCGGTGGGGGCTGCCGAGGCCGGTGCCCGTGCCCTGGAAGTCGAGTATGAACTCCTGGAGCCCGTCTTCACCCCGCAGGAAGCCATCCTGCCAGGCGCTCCCGCGATCCACGGGGAGAAGGACGGCGTCCAGTCCCGGATCGCCCGGCCCCTGGACAATGTGGTGGCCGAGGTCCACGCGGAACTCGGCAGTGTGGAGGAAGGGTTCGCGGCCGCTGACTTCATCCATGAGCACACGTACCAAACCCAGCGCGTGCAGCACGTGGCGATGGAAACGCACGCGTCCATTGCTTGGCTGGACGAGGACGGCCGGCTCATGGTCCGTTCCTCCAGCCAGGTTCCGTTCCTGGTGAAGCGCACGCTGGTCCGGCTCTTCGGCCTCCAGCCCGAAAACGTGCGCGTGGTCGCAGGCCGCGTAGGCGGTGGTTTCGGTGGCAAGCAGGAAGTGCTGACGGAAGACCTCGTGGCATTGGCGGCCCTGGCGTTGAAGCGACCCGTGCAGGTGGAGTTCACCCGGACCGAGCAGTTCACTGCCACCACCACGCGCCACCCGTTCACCATCAAACTCAAGGCGGGTGCCAACCGGGACGGCTACCTCACCGCGCTGCAACTGGATGTGGTCACCAACACCGGCGCCTACGGCAACCACGCGCCGGGCGTCATGTTCCACGGCTGCGGCGAGTCTTTGGCTGTGTACAAGTGCGCCAACAAGAAGGTGGATGCCCAGTCCGTGTATACCAACACGGTCCCGGCGGGAGCTTTCCGTGGATACGGCCTGAGCCAGATGATCTTCGCCATCGAATCCGCCATCGACGAGCTCGCCGTCGGGATCGGCATGGACCCCTTGGAGTTCAGGCTCAAGAACATGGTCCGCTCGGGCGACCACATGCTCTCCACCACGCCCGAGCCGGAAGAGGACGTGCACTACGGAAGCTACGGGCTGGACCAGTGCGTGGCCTTGGTGCGCGACGCGTTGGACCGGGGCAAGGAACGCTACCGTGCCGCGGGCCTCGATGACCTCGGACCGGAGTGGGTCACCGGTGAAGGCGCGGCACTGTCCATGATCGATACCGTTCCGCCGCGCGGCCACTTCGCCCACACCCGGGTGAGCCTGGAAGCGGACGGAAGGTTCGCCGTCGACGTCGGAACGGCGGAATTCGGGAACGGCACCACCACGGTCCATGCGCAATTGGCGGCCACGGCGCTGGCTTCTTCTGCTTACAAGATTCAGGTCCGGCAGTCGGATACCGACCTCGTTGAGCACGACACCGGCGCGTTCGGCTCGGCCGGAACGGTGGTTGCCGGAAAGGCAACGCTTGCCGCGGCATTGGAACTCGCTACCCGCATCCAGACCGTGGCGGCCTCGTTGACCGGTGTTCCGTTGGCGGACTGCCGTTTGGTTGAGGGGGCCGTGGAATGCGGCGACCGTTCGGTGCTGCTGAAGGAGATTTACGACGCCGGCACTCTCCAGGGCGTCCGGCTTGCCGCCGACGGCAACTGGGGTGGGACGCCGCGCTCGGTGGCCTTCAACGTCCATGGGTTCCGCGTCGCCGTGAACACGGGAACGGGGGAGTTGCGGATCCTGCAAAGTGTCCAGGCGGCCGACGCCGGAGTGGTGGTCAACCCGCGCCAATGCCGGGGGCAGATCGAGGGCGGCATCGCCCAAGCCCTGGGCGCCACGTTGTACGAGGAAGTGAAAGTGGATGACCACGGCCAGGTCACCACGGACATCCTGCGCCAGTACCACATTCCGTCCTTCGCGGACGTGCCCCGGAGCGAGGTGTACTTCGCCACCACCAACGACTCCACCGGCCCGCTCGGCGCCAAGTCCATGAGCGAAAGCCCGTTCAACCCCGTGGCTCCAGCGCTGGCCAACGCCATCCGGAACGCCACCGGAGTCCGCTTCGGCCATCTGCCGATCGCCCGGGACAAGATCTACCTGGCCCTCCGCGACCGCACCACCGCCTCCGTGTAAACCCAACTGGGTCGCATTTGTGCGCGTTTTGACCGCTGAAAACGCGCACAAATGCGACCTAGTTGGGTGCGAGGGGGAGTTCCATGAACACGCTGTTTGGATCCAGCGTGTAGTCGGCAAAAGGAGCGCACTCCGTGAATCCGTGTTTGGCATACAAGCGCCGCGCGGGAGCGAAGTACTCCTCGGTCCCCGTTTCCAGGGTCACCCGGTCATAGCCGCGATGGCGTGCCTCGGCCACAATGTGGTTCAGCATCAACGTGGCTACGCCGCGACCCCGGGCCCCGGAACTGGTCCGCATCGACTTGATCTCCGCTTCGCCCGGAACACCCAGTACTTTCAACGCCCCGCAACCCAGCAGCACCCCGTCTTCGCGGGCAGTCCAGAACGTGATGGACTCGTGCTGCAACGCCGAATGATCCAGGGCATGCACGCTCTCTGCCGGCGACGTGGCGAACATATCGGCCAAGTGCTCGCTCAAGAGGGTGTGGACGTCAGGGCGTGCGGGATCGTCGGTTTCGATGCGGATCATGCCCCCAAATTTACCCCTCCAGCAAGTGCAGCTGGTCCTTGGTATCCAGGTCCTCGCCGGAGCAGAGATCGCTGCAGTCCACCAGATCCACCAGCCCCGGGTGCGCCTTCAGGAACGATCGCGCACCGGTATCACCGCTGGCTGCCGCCGCAGCTTCGTCGCGAAGCCCGACGTCGATAATCACCGGGTGCCGACGCTTCAGCTGGCCTGAGTCATCAGGGTAGGCGGCCGCGGTGATCCGGCCGGGACGGTGGCTGCCCAGCAACCTGCTCACCGCCGTCGGGGTTAACCCGGGCTGGTCCACCAACGCAACCATGATGCTGTTGCCCTGCGATGCTGCTTCGATTCCCGTGCGGAACGAGCCCGCCATTCCTTTGGCCCACGCAGCGTTTTCCACCACGGTGTACCGCCCAAGGTCCGTGCTGTTCCTGATGCGCTCGGCTTCGGCACCGAGTACCACCACCACCTCGCGGCAGCCGCCGTCGAACAGGGTGTCGGCAACTACTTCAACCAACGTGCGCCCGCGGAAAGGCAGCAGGGCTTTGGGACCGCGGCCCAGGCGGGTGCCGGCCCCGGCGGCGAGCAGGACGCCGGTGATGGGCGCCGTGCCGGATTGAGTCATAAACACACCATACGCGCGGGCTTCCATGCGGTCTCTAGCTCCTTCGAGGCTTTCCGGGACATCTACCAAAATCGGTTGCAAACTACTCATGGGTAGGGCTGTTGGCGGCGTCCGGCGGCGATTACTGTCTGAAGGGACACGTTCAAATCAGCTCTGGTGCAATGACGCGTGGAGGTCAGCAAGATGGCGGGCAGTTTCGAAATTCTCAAGGCAGGAACCAACACCTTCCGTTTCCGGCTCACGGCCGACGACGGAACCGTTGTGGCAGTGTCGCCACAGTTCCCGAGCCTGGCAGCCGTGGTTGCCGGGATCAATGCCGTCCGGGAGAACGCAGCCACCGGATTCGTCGTGGACCGGAGGAATCTGGGGACGTAGCTTTTCCGGTTGAACGCAAAGGTGGCGGCAGTGTTCGTTGGGAACACTGCCGCCACCTTTTTCATGCGCTTTTGCGGGTCGACTTGTCAGGCGTCGCCTTGTCAGGCCTCGCCTTGTTACGCGTCGCCGCCGGCGCCACCCGTGGTGCCCGCGTTGACGTCGAGCAGCTTGTAGCGGTCAATCGCGTACGACGGCGCGCCCTCCTCAACCTCGCCCCTCGCCGCCAGCATCTGCAGGGTTTTGGTGACGATGGAGTGGGTGTCGTTTTTGAAGTAGCGGCGTGCGGCTTGGCGGGTGTCGGAGAAGCCGAAGCCGTCTGCTCCGAG
>NZ_JBIVGX010000011.1:0-159885 GCF_044748905.1 Paenarthrobacter sp. NPDC089714 | reverse complement strand
ATCGTCCCTGCCGGCTGGGCGCGGGAGTTGATCAAGCACGGCCCCGACAACGACCCGGCCACGCGAGCCGGGCAGGTGGCGGGCGGCGACCCGGCCACACGTGCCGGGCATGAGGTCAGCGACCCGGCCACACGCGTCGGGCGGGAGGCCGGCAATGGTCCCGAAAGGCCTCCCGGGCCATCCGGGTCAGCCGGGTTTGCCGGACGGGAAGCGGTCGGCGGTAGGACTGTAGGCGACTGCCGGGAAGCAGCCGGTGCCGGGCAAGGGGCCGGCAACTGGCCACCCGGGTTTGCCGGGCTTGGTGTGGAAACAACCGTGGACGGCCCGGACGTCGGTGGTCCTTCAGGCCTCCAGTCCGATTTCTATGTCTGGATCCGGCGGCTTTACACGGCGCCGGGAACCAATGAGCTGCTGGCCACTGATTCCAGGGCCAGGTTGTTCCCGCAGGGGATGCGCAGGTTCATCCAGACCCGTGATGACACGTGCCGCACACCTTACTGCGACGCGCCCATCCGCCACTACGACCATGTCCTGGCCTGGCACTCCGGTGGAAAGACCACCCTGGCCAACGGCGCAGGGCTGTGCGAAGCCTGCAACCACACCAAAGAAAACCCCGGCTGGAACACCACCCCAAGCGATCAGGGACCACGAAGTCTGGAGGTCAGGACCCCCACTGGACACCGCTACCAATCCGCAGCCCCACCACTCCCCGGAACCGGCAACCCAGCAACGGAACACGCTGACGGGTCACCTGTTAACGGGTCCGTTGTGGCGGGAGACCCGGGAGGGCTGCTGGTCGACGGGAACCTTAGGGCGGGAGACCCGGACGGGCGGCTGGTCGACGGGAACCTGGGGGCGGGAGACCCGGAGGGGCAGACAGGAGACCCGGAAAGCCGACCCGAAGCCAGGTTTGGGAAGCAAGCCCGGCCGCGGGCAACAGCATCGGCGACGGCTCGCTAGAGGGAATACCTGACGATCGGAACCACAGGGTCCTTCCGGCCCACCTGAGTCATACCCAACACCTCCGCCGCGGGTCGCGAACAGCCCTGTCGTGGGCCGCGAACAGCCCTGTCGTGGGCCGCAAACAGCGTTGCCGTGGACCGCAAACAGCCAAGCCGAGGCATCCAAAGAAGCCCACCAAAACGCCCGCCAAAAAACTTCTCAAAAAACTTCGTACCCCGCGTAACCCTTTGGCGTCCCCCAACGATTACCTCTTTGAAAGGGCCGAGCTGGAATTTGTCCCCCATCATGTTCCAGCTCGGCTCTTCTTTCGTCTCGAGGCGGTTTCCGGATTCAACGGAGATTCCGGGGGACATGCAGGGTGTCCTTTGGGCCGCCCGGCAGAACAGATAACCTAGGTGAGGTTGTGCGCCCATCGACGGCGGACAGCTTGGCTGAAAGCCGCGGACCTGCCACCGATCGAAAGTCTCTTCTGTGACCGACGCATTGACCGATGAAGCGCTGCACGCGCTGAAGGGCAATAACGCGGAACTGTTCAGCGCCGTTTACCAGGCCTACGCGGGCCAGGTCCTCGGTTACTTGACGGCCAAGGGTGTACCCGATCCCGAAGCCGTCACCCAGGACGTGTTCCTGGCCGTCCTGCCCAGGCTTGATGATCTCAGCGGTGGCGTCAGCGGGCTGCGGACTTTCGTCTTTTCGGTGGCGCACGCCCGCATGGTTGACGAGCATCGGAAGCAAAGCCGGGCTCCTGAGCAGCACGAGTTCGAGGCTGACCGGGACACCCGCGCTTCGGAGTCTGCCGAATCGGCGGCCATGGAACTGCTGGGCCCCGGCGAGATCCTGAAGCTTCTGGACGGCTTGGGAGAGGACCATCGGGAGGTCCTTGCCCTCCGAATTGTCGCGGGACTGACGGTGGAACAGGTTGCCGACATCATGGGGAAATCGGCCGGAGCAGTCAAGCAGCTGCAACGGCGGGCATTGATCACGCTCCGTGAGCACTCGGTGGTAAAGGAATACGTGTCGTCATGACATATAAGGATGTGGAACGCAGGGCTGTGGTTGACGAGCTCCTGCTTGACGCCGACCTGGACGGCGACTCCGATCTTCGGACAACACTGCTTTCCGTGGGCTCGTACGCCAGCCTTCCGGCTCCCACCCCCAACGCCGAACTCGCAGCGATGTTGGCCGGTCCTCACGACGAATTGAGCAAGCGGCGCTGGAAGCGCAAGCACCGTGCCGCCGTCGTCAGCGTTGCAGTGGCGGCTGCCATGGGACTTGGCGTCAGCGGCGTGGCGGCGGCGAGCTCCGGGTTCACGCGGCATCCGGCCTTCATCGACGAACTGTTCGGGAACCTGGCACCGCATGCAACGGCCGGTCCGACGGCGCTGCCCACCCCTGATGCCCCGAAGGTGGCCACGGAGGAGGGCCGTCAGGTGGACCCGGCGGCGATTCCGGCTCCGGCGATCACGGGAGACCCGGTGCCCACAACGGTGCCCGCCCCGGTGATTTCAGCTCAAAGCACTCCGGCAGCAGACCCGGCGGCGCAAGCGCCTGCAGCCCAGCCGGCAGCCCCACATACCGAGGCGACCCGGGGCCCGGCGGCCAAGCCCGCCGAGACCAAGCCAAGCGACCCGGCTGCCAAGCCCGGTCCGGTCAAGCCCAGCAAACCGGCCAAGCCGGAGCAGGACCCACAGGACAAAAAGCAAGGCAACGGCCACACGAAAGCCAACGCCGACGGACAAAGTCAGGACGGCGACGAACTTGCCGGCCGTTTGCCCTCGTTCATGGACAAACTGAAAGAGTGGTTCACGCCGTCAACGCGCTGATCCGCGGACGCGCCGCGCTCGACAGGTAGGCTGGAGCGATGATGCAGGTCAACGACCCGGCCGTCGTCGAGCGGTTGATGCGGACAAAAGGCACCTGGGCCATTGTGGGCCTCAGCAACAACGAGTGGCGCTCGGCCTACGATGTCGCGCTCTACGTTCGGGACAAGATGGGCATGGAAATCATCCCCGTGAATCTCAAGGGCGAGGAAGTCCACGGCGAAAAGGGCTATCAGACCCTCGCCGAGATCCCTGCCGAAAAGCACCCTATCGACGTCGTGGATTGCTTCGTCAATTCCGAGCGCGTCGGCGCGGTCATAGACCAAGCGATTGCGGTGGGCGCCAAGGCCGTCTGGCTTCAGTTGGGCGTGTTCGACGACGCCGCTTGCCAACGCGCGCGGGATGCCGGACTCGATGTGGTAGTCAACTCCTGCCCGGCGCGCGAAGGCTGGCACTACGGCTTGTAAAGAGCGCGCCGATTCTCCTGCTAATCTGCGACTGAATCATTCCTTAGTCCATGGGGGACAGCCGTGTGTGAGCAGCATTCTGCGGTGCAATTTTCTGCGCCCAGCAGGCGGGCCATGTTGGGGGTACTTGGCGCATCGGTGGTCGCCGGACTGACGGCATGCAGCGTCGGCGAAAGTACGACGACGGGGCTGCCGCCGGCTACGCCAACTGCCTCGCCCGACCTGCCCGCCGGCAACGGCGCCCTGGCCGCGGGTGGCGAGATCCCGACGTCGTCCGCTCCATCGCCGACGGCGACACCGACACCGTCTGCCACCAAGCGGATCCGCCGCACGTTCATCCCGGACTACAAGTTGCCGCCCATCGTGGGCGGTCTCGCCCCGGTGATCACCAAGATTCCCACGCAGCATCCTGTGGTGTTCCTGACCATCGACGACGGCAACATCAAGACGCCGGAGTCGGTGAAGCTCATGGCCGAGTATGACTACCCGGCGTCGCTGTTCCTCACCAGGGACACGATCGCCGACAACCCGGCGTTCTTCAAAGCCTTCCAAGCCCAGGGCAGCCTGGTGGAAAACCACACGGTAAGCCACAACATCAACATGGTGCGGCAGTGGGGCTACCAGCAGCAGCTCAATGACATGGTGGGGATGCAGGACTACGCCGCGGAGCAGTACGGCCGCAAGCCCACGCTGTTCCGTCCGCCGGGTGGAGCGTATTCCAGCGTGATGCGCCAGGCCGTCGCGGCCGCGGGCATGAAGGCGATCGTCACCTGGGAAGCCAAAGCGAACGCCGGCAAGATGGACTATCAGGTGGGGAACTCGCTGCGGCCAGGCGACATTGTGCTCATGCATTTCCGGGCCGAATTCGCCGCCGACCTCGCCGCGTTCCGTGCAGCCCAGCTCGCCGCGGGCTTGGAAGTGGTGCTGCTGGAGGACTTCCTGGGCGTCGCCTAAGGGTGCGCATAGGCGGACTAGTACCCTCGAACCATGGACGTTCCCAGCCTTCGCGAGATTTGCCTCAGCTTTCCCGGTGCGTTCGAGGACTTCCCGTTCGGGCCCGAAACGTCGGTATTCAAGGTACGGTCGGCCGTTGCGGGCGGTGCCCGGCACGAGGCCAAGATGTTTGCGCTTTCGGCCATGAATCCGGACGACTGGTCCGTGAGCCTGAAGTGCGAACCAGCGCTGGCGGAGCAGCTGCGGGCAGCCCACCCTGAGATCACGGGTGCGTGGCACATGAACAAGACGCACTGGAACGGCGTCCGCCTGGATGGTGGCCTGCCGGATGACATGATCCGGGACATGGTTGAGGATTCCTATGACCTGGTGGTTGCGATGCTCAGCCGCAAGCAGCAGGAACAGCTTGGTTGGGCACGGCTGGCCAGCCCTCGAAGGGACTCCAGCGCCGGGTAAAACGCCCTGTTCAAGCACTCCCCACGCCGCCATGTTGGGTCTAGATTGAGAGTGCACACCGGCAAAACCTGGTTCTTACATTTGATCACGCTTTGACAAATCTTGATTGAAACTGCCAAGAAATATTGATTTTCGATCATTCGTGGTGAAGTATGTCACACGAAGGTTGGCGTCCCAGAGCGCCAGCCCCAGACTGTCCCACCCTCCGGCCCCAGCTGGATCAGGTGGACATAACGAGTCACTAAAGGGGTATTGAAATGACCATTCAGCACCAGTCCCTTGGCCGCCGCGGATTCCTGCGCGGAGCACTTGCTGCAGCTGTGCTCGTCCCCATGGGCGGGACCATCGCGTCGTGTGCAGCCGGCGGTGGCGGAACCTCCACCGGACCCACGGGTACCGTCTCGGACACCAACCCGTTTGGCATGGCGGACAAAGCCACCGTTGACGCCGTGATCTTCAAGGGCGGCTACGGGATCGACTATGTCGAGTTCGCCGGCAAGGCCTTCGAAAAGGCGCATGACGGCTCAACCGCCAAGATTGCCCCGTCCACGGATATCGCCCAGGAACTCCAGCCGCGCTTCGTCGGTGGCAACCCGCCGGACCTGATCGACAACTCCGGTGCCAAGGCCATCGGCTTCAGCACCATCCTGGCCCAGCTTGAGGACCTCAACAGCGTGGTGGAGGCCAAGAACCTGGAGGGCAAGGTCATCAAGGACACCCTTTACACCGGTGTCCTGGCACCAGGGACCTTCGATGGCAAGCTTGCTGCCCTGAACTACGTCCTTACCGTTTTCGCCGTGTGGTACTCGGACGCCCTCCTCAAGGACAACGGCTGGACCGTTCCGAAGACCTGGGATGAGATGTACACCCTCGGCGAGCAGGCCAAGGCCAAGGGCAAGTACTTGTTCGTCTGGGGCAAGGAAGCCGCCACGTACTACCAGGAAATGGCCATCGCGTCGGCCATCAAGGAAGGCGGCGACGAGGTCCGCCTGTCACTGGAGAACCTGAAGGCAGACTGCTGGTCGCACCCCGCCATCCAGTCCGTGTTCACCGCACTGGACAAGATCGTCAAGGCCGGCTTCTTCAAGCCGGGCGGTTCCGGAACACAGTTCACGGCAGCCCAGGCGCAGTGGAGCAACGCCCAGGAAGCCGTGTTCTACCCGTCCGGTTCCTGGATCGAGAACGAAATGAAGGACCAGACCAAGGCAGGCTTCAACATGACGGGTGCGCCCGTGCCGTCGGTCAGCGCCAGCCCGAAGATGCCGTACGCCTCCCTCCACAGCGCAGCCGGCGAGCCGTTTGTTGTTCCGTCCCAAGGCAAGAACGTGGCCGGTGGCAAGGAATTGCTGCGCGTCATGCTGTCCAAGGACGCCGCAACCAACTTCGCCAAGACCAAGCTGGCCCCCACCATCGTCAAGGACACCGTTCCCGAAGACGGCTTCGGCTCCACGGCACTCGTTTCGCAGACCAAGCTGCTCAAGGACGCCGGGGACAACATCTACACCTGGAACTTCATTGACCTCTACGGCACCAACAAGGACCAGCTGGTTGTGTGGAACACGTTCCTTGACGGCAAGTCGGACGTGGCGACGCTGACCTCGGCGCTGCAGAACATCACGGACAAGGTCCGCAACGACAGCTCGGTCAAGAAGATTGAAGTGAAGTGACAGCAGTGAAAACGCAAGCGAGCCGGAACGATGACGGCACGGCCGCCGTCGTTCCGGCCACGGCTCCACCACTAATGGTCAAGCGGCGCCGCAAGCCGCTGACGTGGGACAAAGCCAGCTTCTTCCTGGTGTTCCTCGGACTGCCGCTGGTCATTTATCTCGTGTTCGTGATTTGGCCCTTTATCCAGGCCTTCGGCTACTCATTGACCGACTGGTCCGGCTTCTCGCCCAACCAGAACTTCATCGGCCTGGATAACTACGCCAAGATCTTTACCGACGACATCTTCATGAAGGCCATGGGCAACAACATCCTCCTGGTCATCTTCCTGCCGATCATCACGATCATCCTGAGCCTGGTCCTGGCCACGCTGGTGACTGTGGGCGGGAGCAGCAAAGGTCAGATCAAGGGCCTGCGGAACTCCAGCTTCTACCGGGTGGTTTCCTTCTTCCCGTACACCATCCCGGCGATCGCCATCGGCATCATGTGGGGGCAGATCTACGATCCCTCCGGCGGACTGCTCAACGGCATCCTCAGGGGTATCGGCCTGGAGCAGTTCAAGGACTTCGCTTGGCTGGGCAATAAGGACACGGCGATGATCGCCACGATGTTCGTGATTGTCTGGGGCTTCGTTGGCTTCTACATGGTGCTGTTCGTAGCCGGCATCAAGGGCATTCCGGCCGAACTCTTCGAGGCTGCCAGGATCGATGGGGCCGGCCGGTTCCGCACCGCAGTCTCCATCACCATCCCGCTGATCCGGGACAACATCCAGACCGCCTACATCTACATGGGCATCCTGGCCTTGGACGCATTCGTCTACATGGCCGCGCTCAACTCGGGCGGCGGCCCGGACAACTCCACGCTGGTCATGTCCCAGCAACTGTTCTTCACGGCCTTCAGCAAGGGCCAATTCGGCTTGGCCAGTGCCATGGGCGTCGTCCTGGCAGTGACCACGCTGATCTTCTCCGGCCTGGTGTTCGTTGTTAATAGGCTCACCGGCGGCGATAAGGATGTGAGCAACTGATGACTACCAAGGTCGCACCTCCGGAAATGAAGTCCTTGCACTTCCAACCGCGCACCCCCGCCACCACGCCCGGCGACAAAGTAGTTGGCGCCATCTCGCACACGGCGCTGACCATCTGGTCGCTCATCGTGATCCTGCCGCTCTTGTGGACGTTCATGTCCTCGTTCAAGACGTCCAGCGAGATCTTCGCCTCCCCGTTCGCCTTGCCGTCCCAGTGGCGTTTCGACAACTACGTCAAGGCGTGGAGCGAGGCCGGAATTGGCAGCTACTTCCTCAATTCCGTGATCGTGGTGGGTTGTGCGCTGGTGATCGTCATGGTGCTTGGCGCCATGTGTGCCTACGTCCTGGCCCGCTACACCTTCCCGGGCAGCAAGGCTATCTACTACCTGATGCTCGCCGGCCTGACGTTCCCGATCTTCCTGGCCATGGTTCCGTTGTTCTTTGTGATGCGGAACATCGGGCTGCTCAACACCCTGCCCGGCCTGATCCTGGTGTACGTCGGCTTCGCGCTGCCGTTCACGGTGTTCTTCCTGTTCTCCTTCTTCAAGTCGCTTCCCCACGAAATCACGGAGGCCGCGGCGTTGGACGGAGCAGGGGAGTGGCGGACGTTCTTCCAGGTCATGCTGCCGATGGCCAAGCCGGGCCTCGCCTCGGTTGCCATCTTCAACTTCCTGGGCCTCTGGAACCAGTTCCTCATCCCGGTGTCCATCAATGCAGCCGGTCCACGGGTGCTGTCTCAAGGCCTCGCCGCCTTCGCCGGCCAGATGGGCTACGCCGTGGACTTCGGAGCCTTGTTCGCGGCCGTGACAGTCACCGTGGTGCCGGTGCTGATTGTCTACATCATCTTCCAGCGCCAGCTGCAGGGCTCTGTTTCACAGGGAACCATGAAGTAAGACGGGGAACCATGAAGTAGCGCAAGCCAGCTAAAAACGCCCGACGGCGGTTCGCACCTTGGGTGCGGACCGCCGTCGGGCGTTACTTCTGACAGGATGGAAGGAAACCTACCGTCCACCGAAAGGCCGAAGCCCGTGATCTTCATCGTCGTTAAATTCAACGTCAAGCCCGACTGGTCGGAACGTTGGCTGGACCTGGTGGCCGACTTCACCGAGGCCACCCGCGCCGAGCCCGGCAACCTGTGGTTCGACTGGTCCCGCAGCGTGGACAATCCCAACGAGTTCGTCCTGGTCGAAGCGTTCCAGGATGACGCCGCAGAGGCCCACGTCACGAGCGATCACTTCAAGAAGGCCATGGCTGACATGCCCCAGGCCCTCGCCGAGACGCCGCACATCATCAGCCGCCAGCTCGAAGGCAGTGGCTGGGACCGGATGGGCGAGCTGACCATCGAGGCATAGGCGTACCGCCACCAGGTGGCAGCTAGTCCTCGCTGTGGAGTTCCCTCTGCCGCGCGCTGAGCAGCTCAAGCTCAGGCCGGGACGCCACGAACCGTTCAACGGCGTCGAGCACTTCCCTCAGGTGCGCGTGATCCGAGGCGACCATCGCTGCACCCACCATGGCGCGGCGGTGTTGGTCCTGCAGGCCCGTTTCCGAAGCCGAGACGTCGAAGCGCCGCTTCAGCTCGGCGACCAAGGGCCTGATCAGGGAGCGCTTTTCCTTCAGGCTGTGCACGTCGCCCAGGAGCACATCGAATTCGATCCAACCGATCCACATGGTTCAAGTATCCCGTGGCCGGCACCGGCTATCTTGATCCAATCTTGAGGAAATGCCGCAGGGAGGTTGAGCCAACGGGATCACACTGAAACCACGGATCACCCAGGGGGGAGATGAGTGGACATGGGCAATATTGCTGGCCGGTGCAACACGTGGGCAGGTGCTGCTTTGACAGGAACCCCGTCATGGTAGAAATTGGCGTGGGACCAACTGGCAGGAGCTAACCATGGTGCTCGACGCTTTCTCGGTGAGGGTAGCCCTCGGTGTGGTCACCCTGACCCTCTTTGTGCTGTTCTTCACCTCGTACCGACGCACCAAATCGCCATATGCGGGCTGGTGGGGCATTGCCTTGCTGGAATACATGCTCGGCAACGCGGCCTTCCTGCTCAACGGCACTCTCCACCAAACCTGGGCGAACCCCTTGGGTAACGTCCTGGTGGTGGCCGGTTCCTACAGCGTTTGGGCGGGAGCCCGCACGTTGCGGGACAAGAAAGCAGCTCCCTGGCAGCTTGCCATCGCACCTTTGATTACGGCCGTGGCCTCCGCCCTGGAGAATCCCGCCACCAACGTGTGGTCCGGAGGCTTTGTGTACCTGGGCATGATGACTATTGGCATTGCGTTGGCCGCCAAGGATCTCTGGTTCATCAAGGCCTCGCTCTCGCAAGTGCACAAGGGTTTGTCCATCGCGGCAGGCTTGCTGGCCGTCTACTATCTGGGCCGGTGGGCCGTGTATGCGGTGGAGGGGCCCGCCAGCCCAATGTTCCAAACCTACTTCGGTCCGGCACTGTCGGGCCTGGTATCGCTGGTGCTGCTGGTCACCGTGTCCTTCAGCATGACGGCACTCAGCAGCGACCAACTGATCAAGGGACTCCGTGAACGCGCCAGCAGGGACCACCTGACGGGGCTCCTCAACCGCGGCACGTTCCTGGACCTGGCCGGCACCGAACTAAACCGCCTGCGGGGCACCGACTCGAGTGCCGCCGTCGTGCTGGCCGATCTTGACCACTTCAAGGCGGTCAACGATGAACACGGCCACCGCGCCGGCGATGCCGCCCTCAAGGCGTTCGCCGAGGCCTGCCGCGCCAGTGTTCGTTCCACGGATCTTGTGGGCCGCTACGGCGGGGAAGAGTTCGTCCTCTTCCTGCCCGGTGCCACGCAGGAGCGTGCGGAAAACGTGGCGGTGGAGATCAGCCGCCGCATGTCCACCATGGAAGTGCCCGGAGGCGGCACCTTCCCAACAGTCAGCTACGGGGTCACATCCAGCACTCCGGCCACCGCGGACCTCACCTTCATGATCGAAGTTGCGGATGCGGCACTCTACAGCGCCAAGGCGCAAGGACGAAACAGGATTGTCGGAGCAGACCGCCTCGGGGCGGCCACTATCGCTGATGAGGCACGATCATGACCATCAATGGACTGACCACCAGGATCCAGATCCAGCACACCCAGGAGCTGAACGCGTTCCGGCAGGACATCACCAGCCCGCCCTACCAGGCCGGCACCGCCACGGCGCTGAACACTGCCCGCCGGTCGGTCCGGATGAATCCGGTCCAGTCGGTGGAGGACGGTAATGCGAGCCTGACCATCGTGGCCGACGTCCAAGGCCTCGCGTGGTTCACGGCGGACAAGGGCCTGCAGGGGAGCTGCATCACCCTTTCCATCGCGGGACACCGCCGCGCCACCGGCACGCGTCTTTCCTTGCCGCTGGCCGAATGCGACGCCTGGATCGAGGCCATCCTCGGCGGCCCCTGGATCACCCACGTGTACCGCTCGGGAGCGAGTCCGGAACCGGGTGGGAAACTGGATGTTGCGTCCTACCGGCTCTTCCTGGACGAGCGCAGCAACCCCGTTGCCAAACCGAAGTCCGTGGTAGACGACAGCTTGCGCCGCTTGGAATTGTCTTGAACGCCAAGGGCGAGCTTCACCCGGCCCGCCAGTCCGAGGGACGCGAGCCGCGTACGGACCCGTTGACCGGGCTCGGCGACCGGTTTGCCTTGGAGAGCGCCCTGGTGGAGGTACAAAAGGCCGAGGGCGGCTTGCCCGCAGCCTTGCTGTTGCTGGACCTTGATGGCTTCAAAGCCCTGAAGAAATCGGTGGGCCATGCGGCCGCGGACCAGGTCCTGATGACCGTCGCCATGCGCCTCCGCGAAACGGCGGGGGAGAACGACGTCGTCACTCGCCTGGGTGGCGACGAATTCGCCGTGCTGTTGCGCGCCACCCCTCTTGCCAGGGCTACCGCCGCTGGGAACCGCATCCTGGCAGCGCTGGAACCCGAGATCGACCTCGGGACCGAAAGCGTCCAGTGCAGGGCCAGCGTGGGGCTGCGGATGGTTGAACCGCACCACTCACCCAGCGAAGTGCTCCTTGAAGCGGACATGGCCATGGAGGAATCCAAAGCCGAGGGCCGGAACAAGGTCAAGAACTTCGATCCCGCCACACTTCTGGCCCGCCAACTCCAGCGGCAAATCGTGGGGGACTTGGCCCACGCCATCGACTCCGACCAGTTGGTGTTGTACTACCAGCCGATAGTTGAACTGGCTACCGGACGCCTCCAAGGCAGCGAAGCCCTTGTCCGCTGGAACCACCCCGAGCACGGGCTCATCATGCCGGACCGCTTCATTCCCATCGCCGAGTCCTCCGGCCTGATCGCGAAGCTGGGCCGCTGGGTACTGCGGACCTCCGTTGCCCAGTTGGCCGTGTGGAGGCAGGATCCGGAGACCGCTCAGCACGATTTCACCATGCGCATCAACGTTTCCGCACCGGACCTGCAAAGCCTGGAATTCGTGGACGACGTGCGCGAAGCCTTGTCCGGGGCCGGGCTTCCCCCGGAGTCGCTTGTCCTGGAACTCACGGAGAGCGCCATCATCCAGAACAACGAACTCGACCGGTACACGCTCATGAGCCTGCACCGCCTGGGCGTGGGCCTGGAGATCGACGATTTCGGCACGGGGTATTCCTCCATGGGGTACCTCCGGAAACTGCCTGTGGACCACGTGAAGGTGGACCGGGAGTTCGTCCGGGACCTGGGGAAGGACGACACCCAGTTGACGTTCCTCGCCGCCATCCAGCAGGTGATCCGGTCCTGCGGGCTGGACGGGATCTGGGAAGGGATCGAGACGGCAGAGCAGGCCGAGGCCCTGCGGAGCATCGGATGCACCAGCGGCCAAGGCTACTATTTTGGCCGTCCCGTGCCGGGGCCCGAGTTCACGGAGAACCTGAAGCGGCAGCAGACCTGGCCTGCCTGAACCTTGGCCCGGAGAACCTTGGCCCGGAACGCCGCGATAAACCCTGGCCCGGAACGCGCAAGGCCCCGGCACTCTGCGAGTGCCGGGGCCTTGCGACGTTAGCCGCTACTAGCCAAAGTACTTCGGCAGCGTGCCTTCGTGTGCTTCGCGGAGGGCGTCCAGCGAGAGTTTGTCAACGCCGTTGATCTCCAGCTTTCCGCCGGCGGCGTCAACAACGCCGATCCGGAGGTGGGCGAAGCCGCGGGCCGTGCACATGTCCTTGAAGCGGACTTCCTCGGAGCGCGGCACGGAAACAATCGCACGGGCCTGGGACTCGGAGAACAGGGCCGTGAACAGGTCCACGCCGTCGCGTTCCATGAGTTCCTCGAGGGCAATGCGGGCACCTACGCCGTAGCGCAGCGAGGACTCCACGAGCGCAGCCGCGAGGCCACCTTCGGAGAGGTCGTGCGCGGCGTCAACCATGCCATCGCGGGAAGCGTTGATGAGGATCTCACCAAGTTCGCGCTCTGCTGCCAGGTCCACCTTCGGCGGCTGTCCACCGAGGTGTCCGCGCAGGTTGGACCACTCGGAGCCATCCAGTTCAGCTGCGGTAGTGCCGAGCAGGTAGATTGCCTGCCCGTCCTCGCGCCAGCCCGACGGCGTGCGGCGGGCGACGTCGTCGAGCTTGCCCAGGACTGCCACCACGGGGGAGGGGTGGATGGGCGTGGTGCCGGTCTGGTTGTACAGGGACACGTTGCCGCCGGTCACAGGAACGCCCAGTTCCATGCAGGCGTCAGACAAGCCGCGGATGGCCTCGGCGAGCTGCCACATGACATCCGGGTCCTCGGGGGAACCGAAGTTCAGGCAGTCGCTGACGGCCATGGGAACGGCGCCGGAGGTGGCGACGTTGCGGTAGGCCTCGGCCAGCGCGAGCTGTGCACCCTGGTACGGGTCCAGGTAGGTGTAGCGGCCGTTGGCGTCGGTGGCCAGGGCAACGCCCAGGCCGGTCTCTTCGTCAACGCGGACCACGCCGGCGTCGTCCGGGAAGGCCATGGCAGTGTTGCCGCCAACGTAGCGGTCGTACTGCTTGGTGATCCAGGACTTGCTGCACATGTTCGGGGAAGCAACCAGCTCGGTCACGGCTGCAGCCAGTTCGGACGGGGCCGACGGGCGGCCTGCATCTTCCACGGAACCGGTGAAGGAGTTGGCCTGGACGGAATCCTGCCACTCCGGGCGGGCGTACGGGCGGTCGTAGACCGGGCCGTCGTGCGCGACGGTGCGGGGATCGACGTCGACGATTACCTCGCCTTCCCAGGTGATGATGAGTCGACCGGTATCGGTCACTTCACCCAGCCACGAGTACTCCACGGCCCACTTGTCCATCACAGCCTCGAACGCTTCCACGTTCTCCGGGGTGACGATTGCCATCATGCGTTCCTGCGACTCGGACATGAGGATCTCGCCCGGGGTCAGCGTGGGGTCGCGCAGCAGCACCGAGGTCAGCTCAACCTGCATGCCGCCGTCGCCGTTGGAAGCGAGCTCGGACGTTGCACAGGAGATGCCTGCGGCGCCGAGGTCCTGGATGCCTTCAACCAGGGAGCCCTTGAAGAGCTCGAGGCAGCACTCGATGAGCACCTTCTCGGCGAAGGGGTCGCCCACCTGTACGGCGGGGCGCTTGGAAGGCTTGGTGTCGTCGAAGGACTCCGAGGCCAGCACCGAAGCGCCGCCGATGCCGTCGCCACCCGTGCGGGCACCGAACAGGACAACCTTGTTGCCCTTGCCGGAAGCGTTGGCCAGGCGGATGTCCTCGTGGCGCATGACGCCAACGGCCAGTGCGTTTACCAGCGGGTTGCCCTGGTAGACGGAGTCGAAGACCATTTCGCCGCCGATGTTCGGCAGGCCAAGGCAGTTGCCGTAGCCGCCGATGCCGGCAACGGCGCCGTGCATGACGCGGGCGGTGTCAGGGTGGTCGATCGCGCCGAAGCGCAGCGGGTCCATCACGGCAACCGGGCGGGCGCCCATGGAGATGATGTCGCGGACGATGCCGCCGATGCCGGTAGCGGCACCCTGGTACGGCTCAACGAACGACGGCGAGTTGTGGGACTCGATCTTGAACGTCACGGCCCAGCCGTCGCCCAGGTTGGTGACGCCGGCGTTCTCGCCGATGCCCACCAGCATGTCCTTCTTCATCTCCTCGGTGACCTTGTCGCCGAACTGGCGCAGGTGGTTCTTGGAGGACTTGTAGGAGCAGTGCTCGCTCCACATCACGGAGTACATGGCCAGCTCGGCGCCGGTGGGGCGCCGGCCCAGGACCTTGACGATCTCGTCGAATTCGTTCTGCTTCAGGCCCAGCTCGGCCCACGGAAGTTCCGTGTCCGGGGTCTTGGCGGCGTGCTCAACGGTATCGATGTTGAACTTCTTGGTGGTTTCCGTGGTCACTTGTCGCCTCCCACAATCTTGGTCAAAACGGAGGTGAAGAAACCGAGGCCATCGGTGCCGTCGTTGGTTGACGGGCCGAAGCCTGCCTCAACGGCGTGCTCGGGGTGCGGCATGAGGCCCACCACGTTGCCGGCGGCGTTGGAGATGCCGGCGATGTCGCGGCGGGAGCCGTTCGGGTTGAAGCCCACGTAGCGGAACACCACGCGGCCCTCGGCCTCCAGGGCATCGAGGGTCTTCTCGTCGGCAATGTACTGGCCGTCCTGGTTCTTCAGGGGCACAGTGATTTCCTGGCCGTCCTGGTAGTCCACGGTCCACGCAGTGTTGGCGTTCTCCACGCGCAGCACCTGGTCGCGGCAGATGAACTTCAGGTGGTCGTTCTTGATCATGGAACCGGGCAACAGGTGCGACTCGGTCAGGATCTGGAAACCGTTGCAGATGCCCAGGACGGGCAGCTTGGCGTCGGAGTTCGCGGCGTCGATGATCTTGGACATCAGTGGCGCGAAGCGGGAAATGGCGCCTGCACGGAGGTAGTCGCCGTAGGAGAAACCGCCGGGGACCACCACGGCGTCAACGTCGCCGAGTTCGGTGTCCGCGTGCCAGAGCGGAACCGCCGTGGCGCCTGCAAGCCGTACCGCGCGGGCGGCGTCGCGGTCGTCCAGGGTGCCGGGGAAGGTAACGACGCCGATCTTGGCGCCGGCCAAGCGGGGCTCTGCGGCGACGGCCACAGCCTCGCCAATCAGGGGGAGTGACGTCATCTCAGGCCTCGACGACCTCGACGTTGACAACATCCTCGATCACCGGGTTGGAGAGCAGCGTCTCAGCAGCCTCACGTGCCTGTGCCAGGATTGCGTCGGTCACCTCGCCGTCGACCGTCAGTTCGAAGCGCTTGCCCTGGCGGACTGCGCTGAAGCTGTTGAAGCCGAGGCGGGGCAGTGCACCCACGATGGCCTTCCCCTGGGGGTCCAGAATCTCGGGCTTGGGCATGACGTCAACGACGATCCGGGGCATCCGGTAACTCCTGTGCGTGAGTTGGGTGAACCTTTAAATAAGGCTGCCGCGGAGGATGCCGTCTCACGCCGTTCAGCCGCGTTCGAACTATGTCCCGAAAACGGTGTCCTGAAACGGTGTGGGGGCGCTCCGCGAGCTTGCACGTCTATCCTACCGGGAGGAGCGCACATACCCTATTCAGCGCGTTTGTGCGAGGAGCCCCCGCCGATTCGGGGGAAATTCCCTGCGATCAGGGCCCGACGGCGGTCTGGCAGCAGGTGCGTGGCGTCACTAGGATTGCGGCATGGCTGAGAAACCGAAGTCGATGGTGCTGGGCGTGATGGCCGTAGCTGTTTTCGCCGGGCTGGGGCGCATGGTCGTCCAGAAAATCAAGGCGGACAGGGCTGCCCGCGAAAACCGGTCCACGGGTCCGCTGGACAAGGAAACGCTGGAGAAGATCAGCCGCGCGGTCAGGACCCCTGGCCAATTCCTGCGGGCTCCAGGCAAATGAACGGATTAGGGAACGTACAAATGCGCTAATCAAACGGGTTAAACCCCCGGAATCAGGCGTAGTTTGGGTAGTACACCCGGGGTTCAGCCCCTTGGCCCACACCAGGAGGAACAATGACCGAACATGTTGCCGAAGTATCCGCCTGCAGCGTCGGAACGTGCGGGTTCAACCACAACGGTTGCACTGCCTTTGGAATCACCATCGGCGGCACCCAGGACCACGCATCCTGCGCCACGTTCATCGACACCACCACCATGGGTGGACTGCCCAAGGTCCTTGCGCATGTTGGTGCCTGCCAGCGTTCGGAGTGCGTCCACAACAACAACTTGATGTGCGAAGCCCACGATGTGAAGGTTGGCCCCGGCGCCGATTCCGCTGACTGCCTCACGTACGAGCACGCCTGATACCCACTCGCGAAAAGCGGGCACGTCCTTGACGGACGTGCCCGCTTTTTCGCGTGCCTAGCCGGCTACCAGGTTGGTCAGTTCCCGGCCTTCCTTGAGGGCTGCAAGGTTGGACAGGACCAATGCCGATGAGCCCTTGGGGCGGTTGCCGGCGACGTGGGGCGTGATGATCAGGTTGGGTGCTGACCAGAGGTCCGAGTCGGCCGGGAGTGGCTCAACCTTGGTGACGTCCAGCGCCGCCGCGCGCAGGCTGCCGTTACGCAGTGCCGTCAGCAGGGCATCCTCGTCCACGGTGGCGCCGCGGCCCACGTTGACGAACACTGCCGTCCTCGGAAGGGCATTGAGCACCTCGGCGTTGAGTGAGCTTTCGGTTTCCGGAGTCGCCGGCAGGATGGAGACCAGCACGTCCGTGGTCTTCAGTACCTCGGGGAGTTCGGAGGTGGCGACCACCGGGAACCCATACCGCTCGCCGACGGAATTCGCGACGCCCGTGACCTTGGCACCCAACGCGGCCAGCAGGGGAGCGAGCCGGCCGGCGATGGAGCCGAACCCCCAAATGGTGACCTTGGCGCCGTCGAGCGTGTAGAGCTGCTCGGTATCCGGCGACGACTGGGCCACGTTGTAATCGCGGTTCCAGGTGGCGGCTTTTTGCGACTCGACCAGCACGTCCAGGCGCCGGACCGCAGCCAGGACCAAGGCCAGGGCGTGTTCGGCCACGGGGCCGTCGTGGAGTGAGCGCCCGGAGGTAATGGCCACGTTCTCTGCGAAGCCTGCGGCGAGGACGGAGTCCGGGCCCGCGGCGAGTGTTTGGACGAGCTTGAGGTTTCCGAGTCGCTGCGCTGCGTCGCGCAGGTTGTCTGCGGTGTTCTGCCAGACCACCAGGACTTCGGCGTCCGTGTGCTCGTCAGGAATCGGCTGGTCGACCTGGTACGTGGCGACCGTTTCCCCTGATGCGCTCAGGTCCAGGGCGATGGTGTGGGGGACGAGGATTTTCACTGCGCAGCTCCATTACTGAGGGTTTGCCGGTATGTGTTCGACGTTAGTGCCTGCAGGCAGACGGACGCATTCCACCGGTTCATCTCTGGCAATGTGACGACCAACACTCTATGGTTGTAGGACGTTCGACGTGGCACGTAACACCAATGGTCATGTTGGATCGATCCCGCCGTTTCGAAAGGACACTGGATTTGAGATCCCCCGCACTCTCGTTCGCCCGTTTATCCTCCGTAGGTGCCGTGGGCTGTGCCTTGGCCGTCAGCCTGGTGGCTGGCTTGGGCTTGCCTGCCAATGCCGCCCCCATTCCTGCCAACGACCCCACGCTGGCCCCCGGAAGTTTCAGCGAAACCAACCTCGCTGCCGACCGCACCACGGCCAACTTCTTCTACCGGATCCCCGCCCTCACGTACCTGGCCAATAACGTGGTCCTCGCTGCGTGGGACGGCCGGCCGGGGTCGGCAGCGGACGCCCCCAACCCCAACTCGATCGTGCAGCGCCGCAGCACCGATGGCGGCAAAACGTGGGGCCCGGTTCAGGTCATTGCCGCCGGACACGTTGGCGATGCGAGCGGCCCGAAGTACGGCTACAGCGACCCTTCCTACATCTACGACGCCGAGGCCAACAAAGTCTTCGCCTTCTTTGTCTATTCGAAGGACCAGGGCTTCGGCGGCAGCCAGTTCGGCAACGACGACGCTGACAGGAACGTCATTTCCTCCGCCGTCATCGAGTCCTCTGACGGTGGCGTCACTTGGGGCCAGCCGCGGCTGATTACCAACGTCACCAAGCCCGGCACCAGCAAGACCAGCCCCGTGGCCGGGGATGTCCGCTCCAACTTCGCGTCCTCCGGCGCGGGCATCCAGCTCAAGTACGGGCAGCACAAGGGCAGGCTCATCCAGCAATACGCGGGCGATGTGCGCCAGGCCGACGGGACCAACAAGATCCAGGCCTACAGCGTCTACTCCGACGATCACGGGGCAACCTGGCACAAAGGCGCCAACGTGGGCGACCGGATGGACGAAAACAAGACCGTTGAGCTCTCCGACGGACGCGTCCTGCTGAACTCCCGCGACAACGCCAACCAGGGCTACCGCAAGGTGGCCATCTCAACGGATGGCGGCGCCACGTACGGTCCCGTCACCCAGGACACTGAGCTGCCGGACCCCGCCAACAACGGCGCCATCTCGCGGATGTTCCCCAACGCCGCCCAGGGTTCGGCCGACGCGAAGAAGCTCATCTTCACCAACGCCAACTCCAAGACCGGACGCGAGAACGTTTCCGCCCGGGTGTCCTGCGACGACGGCGCCACGTGGCCTGGCGTGCGCACCATCCGTTCGGGTTTCTCGGCCTACTCCACGGTGAGCCGCCTGGCGGACGGAAAGTTCGGCGTGCTCTACGAGGGCAACTACACCGACAGTATGCCGTTCGCCACGTTCGATGACGCGTGGTTGAACTACGCCTGCGCTCCGCTCTCCGTTCCCGCGGTCACCACTGCTCCGGGCACCACGCAGCAGGTTCCCGTGACTGTGACCAACCAGGAAGCGGAGGTCCTGTCCGGGGCGAGCGCAACGGTTTACACGCCGTCGGGATGGTCCGCCACCACGGTGCCCGTGCCCGCGGTTGCTCCAGGAGCCTCGGTGACCGTTAATGTCGCCCTCACCGCGCCTGCCAACGCCAGTGGACCGCAGAACTTGAACGCGGCCTTCACGACGGCGGATGGCCGGGTTTCGCAGTACACCTTCACCGCCACGGTGCCTGTGGCACCGCAGGTGGGACTCGCGATCACCGGTTCGGCGCCGGCCCGGGACGTCGTCGCCAGCCCGTACCAAGTGGGCGAGACGTTGAGCTACACGTTGAACGTCAAGAGCACGGCCAACGTCACCGCCAACGCGGTGCCCGTGTCCGGGACTTTCGACTCCGGGTTCCTGCCGCCTTCGGCTCCCAACTGCCGGTACAACAACCTCGCCGCAGGAGCCAGTTACACCTGCACCACGGCCAAGCACGTCATGACTGCGGCCGACATCCAGAGGGGCTACTTCGTGCCCGAAGCCAGCTTCAGCATCACGTCAAGCACGACGCCGTCACTCACCAAAACCGTGCCGTTTACCGGCGCTGCGGTGGCCTTGCGCGACGGGCTGCTGGCGGCCGACATCAGCGGGGCGCGTGCCGACGTCGGGCGTGACCTGGCGACCCAGCCCTACGCTGCCGGTGACCTGGTCCCGTACACGTTCACGGTGAAGAACACGAGTGTGCTCGCGGCGAAGGTAGTACCCACGGCCGGCAATTTCAGTCCGTTCCTGCCCGACGGTGCGGGCAACTGCCGGTACTCGTCGTTGGCTGCCGGGCAGAGCTACCAGTGCGCTACTCCTCGCCACACCGTGACAGCGGCCGAGGCTGAGCAGGGCTTCTTTGTTCCAGTCACTTCGTGGGAGGTCAGCGCTGCCGGTCAGTCCACCAAGACCTACCAGATCAGCGGTGGCGAGGTGGATCTGAAGGTCCGCGACGCTGCGTTGTCGGCAACCGTCGCTGCTGAGTGGACGGACGCGAACGGCGACCGCTTTGCCAGTGCGGGCGACCCCGTGACGTACACGTACACGGTGGGCAATGCCGGGAACGTGGCAGTGGCCGGGGTGGAAGCTCCCGTGGCCGGGATTTCGCTTGCTTCCCTGTCTGCCGGAGACAGCGTGACTGCCACGCGTGAGCATGTGCTGACGGCTGCTGACGTGGCTGCGGGGTCCTTGCCCGCTCTGTCCTTCGAAGTGACGGCGCGAAACGGTGCCAAGGAGGTTGTTGCGGCGGCGGAAGGTGATGCACTGGTTTTGAAGGTGCAGCCCGCGCAGCCGTCGCTTGAACCGCGACTGACCGTCCAGGACTTTGATGGCCAGACCCCGCCTTTCGACCTCGGTACGGAGTTCAAGTACCGCAACGGCCAGAAGGTGGTTTTGAAAGGGCTGGAGTACGGGCAGTGGTACTACGTATATCTCAATAAGAACAGCTACCGCCTGGGTTGGATTTTCCCAACAACGGATAACACCGTGGAATTCATTCTTCCTTCCGATGTGAAGAATGGCCGGGATGATGTGGTGGTGCTGGACAAGGACGGCAAGCAGGTCTCCTTTGATCGGCTGCAAGTGACGCCGAAGGGCTGAACCCGCTTTGCGGGGAGGTCGTCGGTATCTGAACGGGCGGCCTCCCCTCACGCTGCGGTTCTTAGTTCGTCACATGGCTTGCCGCGCGGCGTGTGACAAGACAAATTTCCCGAAATGTGCTGTATGTCATAATTCCCCGTCGCTATGTACTCTGTGACTCGGTTGGTTGCGTCGTTTTGACAGGACCTGTCAAAAAAGCAACCATCTCCAGTTGACAGGTCCGGGCGAAGGCGCCGGGTCCTCCCCAGTGAAAGGTGCAGTCACTCGTGAAATCACAAGGAATGAGCTTCGTCAGAAGCGGGGGGCTTCGGAAGGCAGCGGCCTTGGCCGTGGGCGTTCCGTTGCTGCTCTCTTCGGTGGCGTTGCCGGCCCAGGCCGCTCCATCAACGGAGAACGCGCCAGGGAATGTTGCGTCGGTGGCCAAGAAGAACCTTGACCCCAACGCTTACAAGGACGGCCGCTACATGGTGGTCCTGGCAGAGAAGCCGGCAGCCACTTACGACGGCGGCACTGCAGGGCTTGCGCCAACCAAGCCGGAGGAGGGCAAGAAGCTTGACGCGGACAGCGCCCCGGTCAAGCAGTACCAATCGCACCTTCAGCAGAAGCAAAAGGAAGTGGCGCAGCAGGAAAACGTCACCATCCAGCGTGAATTCACCACCGCTGTGAACGGCTTCAGCGCCAACCTCACGGCGGACCAGGCCATCAACCTGGCGAAGGACCCGAAAGTGCTGCTGGTCTCCCCGGACACGCAGAACGCCCCGGACTACTCAACTACCGACTTCCTGAAGCTCAGTGGAGCCAACGGCACGTGGAACACCCAGTACGGCGGCATCGACAACGCCGGCAAGGGCACCGTTGTTGGCGTGATCGACACCGGCTACACCCCGTCCAACCCGTTCTTCGCCGGTGAACCAGTGGGCCCACTGGTGGGCAACCCGCAAGTAGGCGTTCCCTACCGCACGGGTGACGGCAAGATCGCCATGCTGAAAGCCGATGGCGACACCTTCGTGGGCGAATGCCAGGCAGGAACAGGAACCGGCGCCGATTACGACGGCACCGCCTGCAACTCCAAGGTCCTCAGCACCCACTACTTCGCGGACGCCTTCCTTGAAACCGTTCCGCCGGAAAACCGAGCCCCCGAAGAAGTCATCTCGCCCGTGGACGTCGACAGCCACGGAACCCACACCGCAAGCACCGCGGCGGGCAACGCCAACGTGGAAGCAACCGTGGACGGCCGCAGCTTCGGTACCACCAGCGGCATTGCACCGGCCGCGAAGCTCTCCATCTACAAGGTCTGCTGGGAAGACACGGATCCCGCTACCGGCGGCTGCTATGGATCGGCGTCCATTGACGCGATCGAGCAGGCCATCCTGGACGGTGTGGATGTGCTGAACTACTCCATCTCCGGTTCCACCACCTCCACCACGGACCCGGTTTCCCTGGCCTTCCTGTCCGCGGCTTCAGCCGGCATCTTCGTGGCAACCTCCGCCGGCAACTCCGGCCCAACCCCGAGCACCGTAAACCACGGAGCTCCGTGGCTGACCACTGTTGCCGCTACGTCGTTCTCCCAGGAACTGCAGGGAACCGTCGAATTCTCCGATGGCAGCAAGTTCCGCGGAGCGAGCATCATGAACAAAGAGGTGAGCGGGGCCGGCGTCGTGCTTTCCACCAATGCCGCAAGCGGCAACGGCAACGCAGCCCTCTGCGCTCCGGATTCGCTTGATCCTGCCAAGGTGACCGGCAAGGTGGTTGTTTGTGACCGCGGCGTTGTGGACCGCACCGCCAAGAGCGCCGAAGTACAGCGCGCCGGTGGCGTCGGCATGATCCTGGTGAACCTGACCGACTCCTCGCTGGACACGGACAAGCACGTCATTCCCACCGTCCACGTGAACCCGCCGGCTACGCAGGCCATCAAGGACAAGGTCACGGCCAACCCGGCCATCACCGTCTCCCTGCGCAACCGCGACACCACCGGCCTGCCGCTCGAAGCCCAGCCGCAGATCGCCGGATTCTCTTCCCGCGGCCCGCTGCTCGCCACCGACTCCGACCTCCTGAAGCCGGACGTTTCCGCCCCCGGCGTTGCCATCCTTGCGGGTGTTTCCCCGATCGGAACCGGCGGCGACAACTTCGGCTTCCTTTCCGGCACGTCCATGGCCTCCCCGCACGTGGCAGGTTTCGGCGCTCTGATCCTGTCCAAGAACCCCACATGGTCGCCCGCCACGGTGAAGTCGGCCATGATGACCACGGCCGGCCAGGTGAAGCTCGCCAATGGCGCCCCGAACACGGACGTCTTCGCCACCGGCGCCGGCCAAGTTGATCCCGCCAAGGTTCTGTCTCCGGGCCTGGTGTACGACAACACCACCGAGGACTACCTCAAGTTCGTCCAGGGCACCGGCATGGACCTGGGCATCCCGGGCCTCGGCACCACGGCCGCCCGCGACGTCAATGTGCCGTCATTCGCGCTGGGCAACCTCGCAGGCAAGATCGAGGTCACCCGCACGGTGACCGCGCTGACTCCGGGTCTCTACCGGGCTTCGGTCAACGTTCCCGGTGTGGACGTCAAGGTCACCCCGTCCGTGCTCAACTTCAGCCGGGCAGGCGAGAAGCGGACCTTCAAGGTGCAGTTCGAGAACAAGAACGCCGCACTGGGCAAGTTCGCCATGGGTTCGCTGAGCTGGCAGGGCGCCAACAAGACGGTAACCTCTCCGATCGCCGTCCGTCCGCAATCCGTGATCGCGGACAAGGCCCTGACCTTCACGGGAACCGGCCGCAACGGCTCCGGAACCATCAACATCACCTCCGGCACCAACCTGCCGGTGGGTGTCACCGTTGATGGGCTGTCCAAGGCCGACTCCTCGGCCATTGAACTGGTTCCGGGTCCGTTCGCCGGTGAAACCAACGCCTCGAACTTCGTGAAGAAGGTGACCGTGGGTGCGGGCAGTGCCCTGGCCAAGTTCTCGGTGATTTCCTCCGACCAGGCTGCGGACTTCGACATGCTGGTCCTCACGCCGTCCGGCCAGCAATTGCCGGCCGCTACGGCCTCGGCCAGCGAGTCGCTGTCGGTGCCGAACCCGGCCCCCGGCGATTACTACATCTTCGCCAACCTCTACGCGAGCCCCAACAACCAGCCCACCAAGGCCTCCGTTGACGCCGCGGTCCTGGGGGCCAACGAAGGCAACGCCTCGGTGACGCCGAATCCCATCAAGCTGGCCAACGGCAAGAAGGGCACCATCTCCCTGAATTGGAAGAACCTGGCGCCGGGCTCGTACATCGGCAGGCTGACCTTTGCGGGAACCAGTGAGCCGAGCTTCGTCACGGTGGTGGTGAGCCCGGGCGGAACCGCTGTTGTTCCGGACAACGAGGATCCGAAGAAGGACAAGAAGAACCGCGGCAAGATCCGTGGTGACGAACAGACCCAGGAGAACAACGCCGGCTAACTCCGGACTCCTGACGAACAGCAGTGGCCGGTGGGAAATCCCATCGGCCACTGCTGTGTTCAGGCGTCTGCCGGTTCCGGGACAGATGATCGTTGACATCACCTGGAGGGGATGCGCTTGGCTCCACCTGCCTTGACGGCGTCGCAGGATGTCAGCAGTTGGAGGGACTCTGCGGCAGCCGTGCCCGGATCCGCGGTGTACATGAGGATGCGGTGGCCGGATTCATCGGGCGGGGTCAGGACTTCAAAGTTGAGTTCAATATCGCCCACTTCCGGGTGGTGCATGTATTTCAGGCCGGACATGCAGTTCTTCACGGGGTGCCGCGCCCAAAGACTGGCAAACTCTGGGCTTTTCAAGGTCAGTTCCCCTACCAACGAAGCAAGCTCCGGATCGTCGGTTGCCTGCCCTGCCACCATTCGAAGCGACGACACGGCCCGGGTGGCCTCCTCCTGCCAACGGGTGTAGAGCTCGCGGGTGTGCTGGTCCAGGAACAGCAGCCGCGTCATGTTGGGCCGCGTGGAAGGCGTGTCCGGGGAAGTGAATTCAAGATGGCCGGCAACGAGCCTGTGGCCGATGTGGTTCCAAGCCAGGACCTCGCTGCGGCGTCCAAGGACGACGGCGGGCGTGGTCGCCATCGACTGGATGAGCCGGAGCGTGCCTGGCCTGACCTTGTCCGGTTTGGACAGGGTCCGCCTCTTGGTTGTTCCCGGCCGCGCCAGGTTGAAGAGGTGTGCGCGCTCATCGGTATTCAGGTTCAGCGCCCGGGCAATGGCGTCGATCACGGCCTCGGAGGCGTTGTTGCTGAGTCCTTGCTCCAGCCGCGTGTAGTAGGTGTTGCTGACGCCGGCCAGCATGGCCAGCTCTTCCCTGCGCAGTCCTGGAACACGGCGAATGCCGTAGTTCAGCAGGCCAACGTCCTCTGGTTGTAAGGCAGCTCTTCGGACGCGAAGGAACTCCCCAAGTTCACTCGGATTACTCATGGGCCCCATTCTGCCGGTCTTGTGCAGTCGTGTCCTGTCACTGCCAGGGGTAGGCAGAAGGGGGTGTGGTTGATTCCGTCGGCTTGGATGAACGTGGAGTTGTGAAGATGCCGCCCGCGGGCGGCTGTAACTCCCAGAGAAGGAACTCTCCATGACAACTCAACCGGATGTCAGCACGGAACCCGGCGTTCCGCCCTTGAGCGAGGAAGCCCAGGCGCCGGCCCGTGCGCCTGAACGAATGAACGGGCGTCAGCGGCTGGCGCTCATTGTGCTGCTCGCGGCGAGCTTTACGCTCGCAGTCGACTTCTCCATCCTCAACGTTGCCCTGCCGGCGATTGGTGCCGACGTCGGCTTCAGCCTCGAGAACCTGCAGTGGATCGCGACGGCGTTCGCGCTGTGCGCCGCGGGTTTGACGCTCCTGTTTGGCCGCGTCGCTGATATTGCAGGCCGTCGAAGGATGTTCATCATCGGTATGGCGTTGCTGGGTGTAGCGTCGCTGGCCGGTGGCCTGGCTGCGGGTCCTGTACTGCTGCTCATCGCCCGCGTCGGCCAAGGCATTGCGACGGCGATCGTCGTTCCGGCGGCGCTGTCCTTGCTCCTTGCTTCCTTCCCGGAGGGTCCGTTGCGTGACAAGGCCCTGGGGCTGAATGGTTCGCTGATGGCCGCGGGCTTCACTACCGGTGCCATCCTGGGCGGGCTCCTGACGGACCTGCTCAGCTGGCGCTGGGCCTTCTTCATCAATGTTCCCGTGGCTGTTGCAGTCCTCATCATTGCCCCCATTGTCCTTGGCGAGAGCAAACCGGCCACGAAGCTCAAACTCGATGTTCCGGGCGCGATCACGGTGACCCTGGGCCTCCTGGCACTTGTTTTCGGCCTGACGAACGCCGCCGAGCATTCCTGGGCCGATCCCCTGACGTTGGGTCCGCTGGCAGCAGCCGTGCTGCTGTTCGTGGTCTTCGTTGCAGTTGAACGCCGGGCAGCGTCACCATTGGTTCCGCTGGAGATCCTTAAGCGCTCCACGGTCGCGTGGGGAAACATCGCGGGCATCCTTGCGTTCGTCACGGAGACATCCCTGGTTTTTCTGCTCACGCTGTACCTGCAGCAGGTTCTCGGCTACACGCCGCTGGGTGCAGGCCTGGCCTTCGCAGTTCTCGGCCTCGGAACGGTACTGGGTGGTGTCCTTGGTCCCAAGGTCATCGGCAGGATCGGCAACAAGAGGGCTGTCGTCTACGGATTCATCGTCCAGGCCATCGCCACCGGTGCCCTTGTCCTGCTCAGCGCACAGCCCGCGTCGATTGCCCTGCTGCTGGTCGCCACGTTCGTTGGTGGCGTGGCCAACCTCGTGGTCATTGTCGGTTTCATGGTCACCGCAACCTCCGGCCTGCCTGATGCAGAGCAAGGCCTTGCCACCGGGCTGGCAACCATGAGCCAGCAGATCGGCATCACCATGGGTATTCCGATCATGAGCGCCATCTTCACGGCACAGCTCCTTGCCATCGGGAACAGCGCCGCTCCGTCCGTGCTCAGCGGCGTCACCACGGCGATTTGGGTGAATGCGGGTCTGTGCGGAGCCACGGCCTCAGCAGTGGCACTGTTCCTCCGTCGCCCTGTTTCCCGCGTTGATTTAGGTTGCGCCGGACGCGCCACCCGTATTGCCGAGTAAGGGGGCCATGGTTTTCCAGCGGGCGATCTCGCAGCCGTCGGTCCGGCTGAAGGAACTGTTGACCGGCCGGCCACGGAATGAGCCCGTCACCAGCGCCGTCTGCGGGCCGCCGTACTGTTGCGTGCAGATCCGGTCCGGGCGGGGGACGGGAAAGAAGATTTCCTCGCCGAATTGCTCGACGGCGGCAAGCGCCGCGTGCGCGTCCGGCAGGTTCGAATCGAGCGAACCTTCGTCCGGTGACAGGACGCCGTCCACGGACCGCAACCGGAACTCCCGTGGCTCAGCGCCTGGTGCCTCTGTCAGCGTGACCGTCAGGTCGACGTCGTACTCGGTCTTTTCGGTGGAAACCATGCTTGCCTTTCGCTGGTGGTGGCGGGTGCTTCAGGCGGGCAACGCGTCCAGCAGCGGCCCTACAGCCTCAAGCACGCGGGTCCGCAGCTCCTGGGATTCGGCCGCGAAAGCCCGCTGGTACTCAACGTACTCGGCCTTGCCCTGCGGTGTCTCGATCCTGATGGGCGGGTAGCCCCATTCTTCGAGGTCGTAGGGGGAAGCCTTCATGTCCATGGCACGGATCCGCCATGACAACTCGAAGCAATCCATGACGAGCTCGCTGGGCAGCGCGGGCGTGAGCTTGTAGGCCCACTTGTAGAGGTCCATGTTGGCGTGCAGGCAACCGGGCTGCTCCATGAACCGCTGGTTCCCGCGGGTGGGAGCCTGCTCGTTGAGCGGGACGGCGTCCGGCGTGTAGAAGCGGAAAGCGTCGAAGTGCGTGCACCGGATGCGGTTCTGTTCCACCACGGCATCGGTGCCTTCGCCGCCGAGCCGCAGCTGCAGGTATTCGTGCCGGAGCTCGAACTTCTCCTGCCGGTACACCATGGCCCACTCGTGCAGCCCGAAGCAGCCGAACTGGGCCGGGCGCATGGCAGTGCCCCGCAGGATGATTCCCGCGAAGCGAACGGCTTCGGCGCGCTGGCATGCGAAGCCGTCGCGGTCAAAGGCGACGGCGGGCGTTCCGGGAGCCAGTCCGACGGCGGCGAGCTGGCCGTCGTCGAGCCGGTGGTAGAACTTCCATTCGGCCCGTTCCAGGGCGCGCTCGCCCGTGAGGATCACGCCGTCGCCGGGATGCCAGCGCAACAACTGGCCGGGCTTCTGGGTGTAATACGTGAAAAGGAAGTCCTCCACGGGGTGTTTCCGCCCGGCCGAACGACGCGCCAGGTAGGGGTCCGCATACTGTGCCACCCGGGCATGATGGGCAGCCTCCAGCCCGAGCCATTGCTCCTGCGGGAGGTGCTGCGGGCTAGGCTGCTCCACCGCTGGCACCAAGGAGGACGCTTGCAGCATCCCACTGCGCAATCTGGCAGCCGTCAGTCCGGCTGAACTTCCTGTTCACCTCAGTGCCGTCCACGGAGCCCGTGACCGTGGCAGTTTCCGGGCCACCGAACTGCATGGTGCAGTTTTGGTCGGCCGGAACAGGTGCAGTCAGGAGGGTGGGGTAAGTCTTCAGCGCCTCGCAGGCTGCCGCCGCGGTGGGGTGCTTGCTTTCAGCCGCCGGTACGCCGCCCGCGCAAACCAAGGTGTAATTCTGTGGCGTGGCCTCGGGGGAAGCCAGGAAGGTGATGGAGAGTTCGGCGTTGCCCTGGCCCGGTGTTGCCGGGGGAAGGCTGGGGTTCGGTTCGCTGGGTCCGACGCTCGTGGGCACCTGCGTGGGGGTGCCGCTGGAGGAAGCGGACGACGACGGTGCTGGCGTGGCGCTGGTAGTGGCACTTGATGTTGGGGTGCTGGTGCTTGTGCTGTTGTCGGGGGCGGGTGTCCCCGTGCAGGCGGTCAGCCCGGCGATGGCCAGGACTGCAAGTGCGGACCGAACGATTGGCAGGCGCATGATGCTATTTTACGACGCTAAGTTTCGTTGGGTGGCGGCGATCAGTCCGGTCATTGCTTGGTGAAGCTCGGCTACTTCCTCACGGCTGAGGTTCAGGCGCTCGCGGATGGTGGCGGGCACGGCCGTTGCCTGCGCCCGGAGCGCGGCACCCTTCTCCGTGAGTTTGATGGCCAAGGCGCGTTCGTTGCCCGGAACGCGCTCGCGGGTGACCAGTTCGGCTTCTTCCAGCCTTCGGAGGAGCGGGGAGAGGGTGGCGGGCTCGTGCAGGAGGGCGTCGCTGATGTCCTTGAGGGTCCGCGGACTCCGCTCCCAGAGGGCCAGCATCACGAGGTATTGCGGGTGGGTCAGCCCCATCCGCTCCAGGACAGGCTTGTAGATGCCCACGACGCTGCGCGATGCCACCGTGAGGGCGAAGCAGAGTTGGCGTTCCAGGAGGAGGTCGTCGGTCTCTTCGGTTGCGTCGGTGACTGCTGTCATGGCTTCCCTCCCAGGGCCGGGTCTGTTGATTAGTTAGTGTACTAATTATTAGCGTACTATGAAGGTGTTGATCGGTCGAAAAGTCTAACTGAAGGAGTCGATCGCCAGTGGCCCAGGAAACCTTCGCCCGGAAGTTCATGCGCGCAACGGGCAAGCTGCGGGTAATCTTCGGTCCGGCGCACAGCAGCTCCCTCGACCACGAGATGACCGAGGAGAACCGTCGCCTCCTGGCACAACGGCAAGCCGAGACGCAGCAGTGGGAAACCATTCGACGGCCGGACGGCAGCACATACGTGGTGCCCCTGAATCCGGAGGACAAGTCGCTTCGCTGACAGGCATCCCGGTTTCGGATCCAGCGCCTTTTCCTGCCGCCGGGCGTAAAATTGGCTCACTGGTACGGCGCTCACCGGACCTGCCGTTTTTCATTTTCCTGTGGAGGGGAGGTGGAAGATATGGGACGCAAGTTGGAAGGCTTCCAGCATGTGACCGAGAGGCTGCAGTTCGTTTTCGGCCCCGCGACGCACGGGGACACGGACTCGCCTGTGGTGCACAAGCACGATGATTTTGAGACTGCCTCCGAGGAAGACCTCAAGCACTTCGATGTCGAAACGGATTCCGAAGGGCACCACTACGCGGTCCGGAACGATGACCCCGGGCCAACGAGTACCGATTACAGCATGAAATGACCAGAAGGGAGGTTCCGGTTCGCGCGGACCGGAACCTCTCCTTTCGCGTTTCCATCAGCATGCTTATTATTAGATGGCAGGGTCATGAACCGGCTGGGACAAGGGGGCCACGCATGAGTTTTCAGGATGACGCCGCGGCCGGTGCCGCGGGTATGCCGGCAGAAACGGGACCAGCCCCCAGTGAAGCGCCACGGCGAGCTGTGCCTCCCAACGCTGTGGGATCGAACGGCGTGGAATCCCGGCGGCCGACCCGCACGGCCGCTGTGTGGGCGGCGGTGGCAGTGGGGCTGGTGGTGCTGGTCCTGCTGATTGTCTTTTTCGTACAGAACCAAGACCGGGTGACCGTGCGGTTCTTCGGGCTGGAAGGATCCTTGGCCCTCGGGACCACCCTGTTCATCGCCGCAGTGGGCGGTGGAGTCCTGGTGGCCCTCGCTGGTGGCGCGCGGATCCTCCAGTTGAGGATTGCCAATCACCGCCGGCAGCGGGCGGTTGGGGCTCCTGGCCGGCCCGTCGGGGGTCCCGGCGGGACCGTGGACGGCCCGGGCTCGGGGGCCTGATCGATTAAACGCGGAAGGACCGGAGCAGGTGCTCCGGTCCTTCCGCAGTTAAATCCCGACGGCGGCACTCCCTGACGACGATCAGACCGCCCGGGTGGTGGGTCGTCTTAGCCTTCGCAGTCAGTGCAGTAGGCGACGCCATCCTTTTCGCGCGCAATCTGCGAACGGTGGCGGACCAGGAAGCACGAGTTGCAGGTGAACTCGTCGCTTGCCTGCGGGATGACCTGGATGACGAGTTCCTCGGCGACGATTTCGCCGCCGGGGCCGTTGGCGTCAAGGCCATCGGTCTCGTCGAGTTCCAGCACAACGCTCTTGGCTGTAGGGGCGCTGGCGGACTGGAGCGCCTGGAGGGACTGCTCCTGGTTTTCTTTGACGTCTGTGCGGAGTTCGTCGTAATCGGCTGCCACTTGTTTTCTTGCCTCTTCAGATAGGGGAGTTACGGCTATGCAACGTACAGCATGCCATGAAAATTCCATACCATACCGTAAAGAAGCTACATGTGGGGAAAACCACGGTAATGAAGGTCCCCAAAGTGGCAGCGGTCACGGCGGATTCAGCGCAGTTCGATCTCCAATTCCTGGAAGTCGTCAGCCGAGTGGCGACCCACCAGCAGGGTGAACGTGCCCGGCTCAAACTGCCAGCCGCCGTCGTAATGGGCGAAAGCCTTGGCTGGAATCCTCACCTCGACGCTGTCCGTGCCGGCCGGGGCCAGATGCGTCCCTGCGTATCCTGCCAGCCAGCGGACTGGGCGTTCCACGGAGGAATCCTTGCGGGCCAGGTACACCTGGACCACTTCGCGGCCGGTGCGGGTGCCCGTGTTCTTCACCGGGACGTGCACCACCACATCCTTGCCGGCGGGGACGCACTGCGGAGCGTGGGCCTTGCCGAGTTCGATCGTGGTGTAGCCCAGGCCGAAACCGAACGGCAACGCAGGAGCGGCACCACCCTCTGCCTGCTGCTTGAGCCAGGCGCGGTAGCCCACGTGGATGCCCTCGGAGTAGACCACTTTTCCGTCCACTGGGGTGGTGTTGAGGACGGGCACGTCTTCCAGTGCGGCGGGCCAGGTGGTAGGGAGGCGGCCGCCGGGCTCCTCGTTGCCCAGCAGGATGTCCGCGATGGCGTGGCCGAACTCCTGGCCGCCGAACCAGCCCAGGAGCACGGCGCTCACATCGTCCAGCCACGGCATGAGGACCGGTGAACCCGAGTTCACCACCACCACAGTGCGTGGATTGGCGGCGGCAACGGCTGCCACGAGCTCATTCTGGTGTCCGGGGAGGTCAAGGTTCTTCCGGTCGAAGCCCTCGGATTCGATGGCTGCGTTGGTGCCCACCACCACCACGGCCACGTCCGCAGCCTTGGCGGAAGCAGCTGCGGCATCAATCTCGGCCTGCGGGTCCTCCACCACGGTTTCCTCACCCAGGAGGATGGCCGTGAACGGGATGACCTGCTGCTTCGGCAACTGGTACTCGGCCTCGATCCGGACCACCTCGCCGGCAGCTGCCTGGATGGCGTGGACCGTCTTGGGCGGATCGAACAGGGCGGCGCCGAGGACATCGGTATCGTCCTCAAGCTCGCTGTTGAACACTTCCTCGCCGTTCAAGGCAAAGCTGATCTGGCCCACCGTCCCGATTCCCAAGTGGTGGATACCCGAGCTCTCCGCAGTCCAGTCGGTCTCCATGCGGATGGTTGCGGCGCCTTCGGGGATGCCGATGCCGAACCAAATGAGGTGCGTAGCCAGCCGGTCCTCGCCCGAAATCACCGCGCCATCCGCGTCCAGGAAGGTGACCCGGATGCCCGGAACGTTGGAAACCGGATTGTGGATTGCCGTGCGGGGGAAGGCCTGGAGGCCTTCGGCTACCTTGGCGCCACGCGAGTAGGTGACCTGGACGCCGTCGGGCAGTCCTTTCCTGAGCCCTTCCAAAGGTGAGACGGTGTCCTTGGGCATGACCGTGGCGCTGCCGCCACCCTGCGTGCGGGCTTCATCCGCATTGTGGCCAATGACGGCCACGCTCGTGAGCTGCGTGGAGTCCAGCGGGAGGATGCCCTGGTTACGGACCAGCACGGCGCCGCGCGTTGCTACTTCACGTGCGACGGCGGCACCGTTCAGTTCGGCTGGCGGCGTGGTGACAGCGGGCGTGAAGCCTTCGAGGGAGCCCACGCGTGCCGCCAGGCGCAGGATGCGGGTGACCTTTTCCAGGATGGCTTCGCGGCTGACCTTTCCCGCGTTGATGGCGGCCAGGAGCTTGGGGCCCCAGTGGCCTACGGGGCCGGGCATTTCCAGGTCCTGGTGGGCGTTCGCGGCCTCAACCGAGCGGACGCCGGTCCAGTCGGAAACAACGACGCCGTCGAATCCCCATTCTGTGGAGAGCGGGGTCTCGAGAAGCTTGTTCTCGCTGGCGGTGGTTCCGTTGATGGAGTTGTAGGAGCTCATCACCAGCCACGAACGGGCCTCGGTGATGGCGTCCTCGAAGGCCGCGAGGTACAGCTCGCGAAGGGGACGCTCGTCCACCACGGAGTCGGCCGTGAAGCGGTCCGTTTCGGCCTCGTTGGCGATGTAGTGCTTGGGTGTGGCGCCTACACCCATGGACTGCACGCCTTCCACATATCCGGCGGCGATGGTGGCCGTAAGCCGGGGGTCCTCGCTCATGCATTCAAAGTGGCGTCCGCCCAGTGGGGAGCGGTGCAGGTTGATGGTGGGGCCCAGAACGGCGTGCACACCCTTGCGGCGGGCTTCCTGGCCCAGGACCTGGCCGTAGCGGCGGGCTGTTTCGACGCTCCACGTGGCGGACAGCGCCGAGGATGAGGGCAGGGAAATGGAGTCGTGACGCTCATCGAAGTCCTCGCCGCGGACACCCGCGGGACCATCGGACATCACGATGCGGCTCAGGCCAATCTCCGGGATGGCGTGGGTGGACCACACATCGGCTCCGGTCAGCAACTGCACCTGCTGTTCAAGGGACAGACTCTGCGCCAATTCGCGGATGCGCGCCTCGGCATCGGGCGAACCGGCGGTCGGGGTGGTCACTGCCGGGGAGAGGGCGGGGTTCATGACTTGACTCCTTTGTGCTTCGTGGACCTCTGCTTTCACTGTACCCGTCAAAACCGAGTCTGACTAGATTTTTATGAGAGGACGGTGAAATACACTGAACCAATGTCAACTTCGAAGACGCGCGGCCAGTATGCAAAAGGTGCGGAGCGTCGGGAACAGATCATCCAGACTGCCACCGATGTTTTTGCCACCGAGGGGTTCGAAGGGACCGCGCTCAAACGCGTCGCAGAGTTGGTCGGAGTCCGGGAAGCCACGCTGTTCCACTACTTCAAGGGCAAGCAGGAGTTGCTCACTGCTGTCCTGGCCGAGAGGGACCGCCGCTCCGTTGCCGTGAGCGGAGAGTCCGAGGTGGGGGTCCGTCTCATGGCCCCCATCGCTGAACGGAACCGTCGCGAGCCCGGATTGACGACGCTCTACGCCGTCGCTTCCGCCACCGCCAACGATCCCGGGCATGACTCCCACGGCTACTTCAAGGAGCGCTACCAGAACGTGGTTCGCGAGGTCAGCGAGGACATTGCCCGACGCCAGCGGGACGGCGAGGTCAGGGTGGACGTGGATTCCCTGACGCTTGCCCGGCTGGTCATCGCCGCCTTCGACGGGCTGCAGCTCCAGTGGCTCTATGACAAGGACGTGGACATGGCGGAGGGGCTCCGGAAGCTGGTAGACGTGCTGCTGGCCCCTGACGGGTCCGCCTAGCACTCCTCCCGGCCGTGCCGCCACCACCGACTTTGAACGGGGCAAACCAGGAGAGGCCTGAAAACGCGGCGTGTCCAGCGGGGCCGGTCCCAAAGTGGGTCGTGGCGGTACGCCTCTGGGGTGGCAAACCCGCTACAAAACGCCGAAGGACCGGAGCGCTTGCTCCGGTCCTTCGAGCGCACGACGGCGGCAGTCGCCGTCGTGCGTTTGCGTTGCTTTCGCTGGGGTCAGCGGCCGGTGCCGCCGTAGACGGTAGCTTCCGCTTCGCCGTCGAGCTCAAAGGCGTTGTGGATGGCGATGACAGCTGCGTCCAGCTTGTCGGCACTGGTGACCACGGAGATGCGGATTTCCGAGGTGGAGATCATGTCGATGTTGATCCCGGCGTCGGAGAGGGCCTTGAAGAAGGTGGCCGAAACGCCCGGGTGCGAACGCATGCCGGCGCCGATCAGGGAGAGCTTGCCAACGTTCTCGTTGTACTCGATGCTTTCGAAGCCGATCTGGCCCTCGGCAGCGCGCAGTGCGGTCAGGGCGTCGGCGCCTTCG
Organism: Paenarthrobacter sp. NPDC089714; assembly: GCF_044748905.1. Classification (NCBI taxonomy): domain Bacteria; kingdom Bacillati; phylum Actinomycetota; class Actinomycetes; order Micrococcales; family Micrococcaceae; genus Paenarthrobacter; species Paenarthrobacter sp. NPDC089714. The sequence goes on along the minus strand of NZ_JBIVGX010000011.1, from coordinate 125,194 downwards.
ACGATCGGCAGGGTGAACGAAATGTCCGTGCGGCCCGTGCCGTGGGTGGAGACGTTCTGGACGATCATGTCGATGTTCGAGTGGGCATCGGCAATGACCTGGAAGATCGCTGCGGCCTTGCCGGGGATGTCAGGAACGCCGACTACGGTGACCTTGGCTTCGGACCGGTCGTGCGCAACGCCGGAGATGATTGGCTGCTCCAAGGCAACTCCCTCTTGAATGTTGAACTTTTCGTCGGCGCCCGGAATGACCCAGGTGCCTTCGTGGTGGCTGAATGAAGAACGGACGTGCAGCGGCACACCGAAGCGGCGTGCGTATTCGACGCAGCGCAGGTGCAGGATCTTGGCACCGGAAGCGGCAAGTTCAAGCATTTCCTCGCTGGAGATGCGGTCGATCTTCTGTGCCGAGGACACAACGCGGGGATCAGCGGTGTAAATGCCGTCAACGTCCGTGTAGATCTCGCACACATCAGCCTCGAGGGCAGCTGCCAAAGCGACGGCAGTGGTGTCCGAACCGCCGCGGCCCAGGGTGGTGATCTCATTGGTGCTGCGGCTCATGCCCTGGAAGCCGGCCACGATCGCAATGTGGCCCTTGTCCAAGGCGGTGCGGATGCGGTGCGGGTCCACGTCGATGATCCGGGCCTTGCCGTGGATACCGTCGGTGATCATGCCGGCCTGCGAGCCCGTGAAGGACTGGGCAGAGGCACCGAACTTATTAATGGCCATGGCAAGCAGTGCCATGGAAATGCGCTCACCGGCAGACAACAGCATGTCCATTTCGCGGGCGGGCGCAGAATCAGTGACCTGCGCTGCGAGGTCCAGGAGCTCGTCGGTGGTGTCGCCCATGGCGGAAACAACAACCACAACCTCGTTGCCGGCTTTCTGTGCGTCCACGACGCGCTGGGCCACACGCTTGATGCCATCAGCGTCGGCGACCGAGGAACCGCCGAACTTCTGAACGATCAGCTGCTTGGTAATGGCAGCCCCGTCAGGGAGCTCTTCGATTTTCACTTCGGTAGTGGGCATAGTCATGCGCGCACCCTCACTGCATCAATAGGGTTCGAACGCGGCACGCACCAATTTGCGCACGCCCGCGTAGCTTATTTGGAAAGTTTATCGCCGCGGACTGTCCGCATAGGAATTGTGACCAAATGGCGGTTAAGCTGGGCGTTTCGGCAAGGCAACACCCGGCGTACCATCCACTTTATGACGCTAGCGAGCACCCGTGGGCAAGGTTCCTGAGGAGCCGGTGGCCCGCCCCGGGCAGGACTCCACGCAGGGCAGCGATTCCGATTATGAACTGATCGGTGGCAGCGGCGTGATCGACGACCGTTTCCCGCACCGCGAAGACGTGGTCGATGACGAGCCGAGCCCTCCCAGGCCCGGTCCCATGGCCGTGATGCTTGACGCGGCCTGGACTGCGTGGGGTGAAGCTCGGGCATCATTCGGGTCGGCGTGGTTCTGGCTGGCCTGCGGACTCGGAATCCTGGCCTCCTGGGGCCTCGCGGCGGGCCTCATCGCTTTCGGGGAGTCCAATGCTTGGTTTTCGACGCCGGTTGCCGCAGCTGTGTACCTGGTCATGGGCGCGTGGCTGGCCATTGCCGCAGCTGTCCTGGGCGCGGTGTGGGGCTTTCGACGCGCAGCGTCGCGCTTCCTCATCGCACTCATGGTGGGACTCCTGCGCGGTGCTGCGTTCGCCGTGCCGGCCGGGATCGTCCTTGCCCTGGTGGGCGCCGGCAGCGGTGGGCCGATCGCGATGGCGGGTGCCGCCGTCGTGGTCGCCGCCGTGGAAGTGGCGCTGTTCGGGCTCATGGGGGCGGGCCTCAGGGCATGCTTTGCCAGTGTGGCTCCCGGGGCCATTCTGCTGGGATTGCTGCTGGTGTTCTTTGGCGCCGGCAACTTTGTGCTCACCGTCCTGCTGCTCCCGTCCACCATGTCAGTGGAGCAGGCTTCCGTTCCGGTGAACGTGGAACGCGACGATGCCGGCCGGATCACTGCCTACGAGTGCGTGGGACAGTTGCACTCGGTGGAGGTTGCGCACACGGACAGGGTGGCGTGGATCGCCGCCAGCAACCCGGCCATGGTTTTCGGAAGCGTGGCGGCCGGATCAATGACGCAAGACAACGAACTCGCCTGGGTACTGTCTGGTCTGCAGTGGGCAGCCGACGGCCCCCAGCGCGACGTGCCGTGCCTTGGCGGCGAATCCAGCGACGGGCTGCCGCCCACCCTGCCCGTTGCCGTCACGGGACTGGCGCTCCAAAGCGCGGTGGCTGCGTCAGTGTATGTGCCAGGACGGTTGGCGCAGTCCAGGCGTCCGCCGTCAGCGGGGGTTTAAAGCCGTCTATGCCAAAGCGTTGCGGCGACCCTCGAACGCGCGGCCGAGTGTTACCTCATCGGCGTACTCAAGGTCTCCGCCCACGGGCAGGCCGGACGCAAGCCGGGTCACGGCGATCCCGATCGTCTTCAACATGCGGGCCAAGTACGTTGCCGTGGCCTCGCCTTCAAGGTTGGGGTCCGTGGCAATGATGATCTCCTGGATGGCGCCATCATTAAGGCGGGTCAGGAGCTCGCGGATCCTCAACTGTTCAGGGCCCACGCCCGCGATCGGATTAATCGCGCCGCCCAGCACGTGGTACCGGCCGCGGAAGGTGCGGGTACGCTCGACGGCCAGGACATCCTTGGACTCTTCCACCACGCAGATCACCGAGGGATCCCGGCGCGGATCGCGGCAGATGTTGCACGTCTCCTGCTCGGTCACGTTGAAGCAGACCGAGCAGAACTTCACCCGCTCCTTGACCGTGGTGATGGCAGCCACCAGCCGCTTCATGTCCTCGGGGTCTGCCTCAAGGATGTGGAACGCCAGGCGCTGCGCCGATTTGGGGCCCACGCCGGGAAGCCGGCCGAGCTCGTCAATCAGCTCTTGAACTGCACCTTCGTACACAATTTCCTCGTTCGTTTAGTTGCTTGCGGGCTGAGTGCACCGTCAGCGCTGGTGGAGGGGCGAGCCGTCCAAGGCCCGTTCCTCGATCAGCTTTCCGCCCAGAATACGCTCCACGGCGGCCCGCCCAAACACCCGTGATTCCTCGATGGTTTCGTCTTCCGGGCTCGGGATGTCCTCAGCCGTGGGTTCTTGCTGGACCTGCGTGCGGGCGGGCGCCTGGACACGACCCATCTGGGCTTCCGGGCTGTTGGTCAGCCGCTGATACAGGCTCTGCTTGACCGGCCTTCCCGACGGCGCACCCTCCTCCAGCGTCGCGACGGAGCCTCGCGCTTCCTGGGGCACAGCTGACGCTGCTGTTGAGGGCCATGCGGCGGGGGCTGGGGCTTGTGCGCCGGCAGTTCCGGGCCAGTCCGACGCCGGTGCGACGTCCCAGCCGGACGGTCCGGTCTGTTCGCCACTGGTTGGGCGGCCGTACTCCGCGGTGTCCGGGACCTGCGCGGCTGCCGGTTCGTAGTCCGGGACGCTGGCCGGTGCTGCTTCCTCGGCCGGCTGGGTGGACTTGGCGCCGACGTTGGATTCCGTGCCGACCACCCACGTGCCCGGGGCGTGCTCGACGGCCCGGGACCACGGGTCCTGGGAGGTGTCCGGTGGGGTGGTGGTGCTGTTGGGGCCTGTGGTTTTGCTGGTATCAGCGCCGCCGTGGTTGGTGGTTCCGGCGCCAGGGGTGCTTGGCCGGTTTGGCGCCGGGACAGGGTTTGCCTGACCAGCGTGTGACTGACCGGTGTGTGACTGACCGGCGTTTGCCTGGCGGGTGTTGGTTGCTGCGGACTGTTTCGTCGTGGGGGAGCCGTAGCGCGGGGACGGCTCCCAATCCATCGGCGGTTCCTCGTCCAGGGGCGGGGCATCCTCATCCAGAGGGGGACCCCAATCGTCGTCGGGGTAGGAGTAATCGCCTGCCGACTCCGGGATGGAGGGCTGTGCCGTGGGCGCCTGTGTGGTTTCGTGCGAACCGGGGGTGTTCGGCCCGCCGGAGGAGGCTGGTGCGGCCTCCTCCGCGGCGTTACCCGTGTGGGCTGTGCCATGGTCGCTTGAGGGTGGGCCACTGACGCTTGAGGGTTGGGCGCTGCTTGCCGGAGTGGCGGTGGTGCGCGTGTCCGGGGCAGCCTGGCGGCCGGCATCGGCAAAGCCGATGTGGCTGGGCACGGCGGGGCTGGGGTTGGCAGGGCTGGGCACGGCGGGGCTGGGCGCGGCGGGGCTGGGCGCGGCGGGGCTGGGCTCGGCAGTGGCGGCGGGGCCGGGGTTGGTCGTGCCGGTGTGGTTCGGCTCTGCAGCGGGGTCGGGGTTGGGCGCGTGGATGCCGCCCGGCTCAGGCAGGTTGCTGCCGCCGCGTGCGGGAGGCTTGCTGCCAGTTGGGGTGCCTGCGCCTGCCGGCGCCAGACCCCAGGCCGTATCTACGGCCGAGACGGCGCTGGGCGTCGACGGTGCAGTGGGAGGCGTCGGCGCAGGTGCTTGTGCCGGCGCAGGTGCTTGTCCCGGCGCAGACGCCGGCCCCGGAGCAGGCGGAGCCGGGGTTTCCCGGCTAGTAGGCGCTTTTGGGTTTGGCTCAGAGCTCGCTGAGCTGTTGCCGCCAGCGACTGCCACGATCTGGCAGTCGATGCCGATGGTTTTATGGATCGCCTGTCGAAGGTTCTCCGAATGGTCGGCACGGCCGAAGGCTCCCGCGAGGCCGCCTGTGGTGAAGGCGAGCGTCAGGACCTGGCCGTCGAACTGGGCAACCTGGGCATTGGGTTCCACGAGGGCCCACGTGCTGCGCTTGATCTTGGTCAAGGTTTGCAGGACTTCAGGCCACGCACGACGAAGAGCCTCGACGTCCCCGGCACCGGTGGGTGCGTTTGCGGGTGGCGGTGTTTGTGCCGTTGGTGGGGTGGCGGTGCGGGACTGATCAGCTGGTGGTGTTGAGCCTGCACCGGGGGTGTTGCTGCCGTGGGGGTACCCGCCCTGCACGGCCGCACCTGCGGTTTCCTGCGTGGGGCGCGCCGTAGACGCCGTCCGGTCTTCCACGGGCCAGTCGTTGGTGGATACCCGGGGAGCGGTGAGCGGGGAACGGGATTCCGAGTTGGCTGGCTGTGCCGGGGCCGACGGCGCTGCGGATTGCTGTGCCGGTGCCGGCTGCTCCGCCGGGGCCGATGGGGCTTGAGTGGACGGACCCGGCTGCTGTGCAGCCTGGGCCTGAGAAGCCTGCGCCTGGGAAGCGGGGCGCGCTGACGGCGCAGGCGCTGCCTGCTGCGGTTCAGGTGCCGCTGGCAGGACGCCGGACCCAGCGTTGCCTGCCGACGCGGCGGAAGCAGCCCCAACAGCGGGTGCCGTGGCGGCGGGAGCGGGAGTCCCGGCGTCGCCCGCGTAGTTAAGGCGACGTTCCACGCGGTCGATGCGCGCGGCAATTCCCCGCTCCGTCTGCTCGGAACTGGGCAACAGGATGCGGGCGCAGAGCAGTTCCAGGTGCAAGCGCGGGGAGGTGGCGCCGGTCATCTCGGTAAGGGCGGTGTTGGTGACGTCCGCGGCCCGGGAGAGCTCGGCGGCGCCCAGGTTGGTTGCCTGGTTGCGCATGCGGGCGATCTGGTCCTCGGGCATGCCACGGAGGATTGCCTGGGCGCTCTCCGGCATGGCCTGGACGATGATGAGATCGCGGAACCGCTCCAGCAGGTCCTCGACGAAGCGCCGGGGATCATGGCCGGTTTGGATCACGCGGTCCACGGCGCGGAACACTGTTGCCGCGTCTGCGGCGGCGACGGCATCAACGACGTCGTCCAGCAGCGAAGCGTGGGTGTAACCGAGGAGGGCCACCGCGAGTTCGTAGTCAAGGCCGTTGGGTCCGGCGCCGGCCATGAGCTGGTCCAGGACGGACAACGAGTCACGGACGGAACCGCCGCCGGCCCGGATCACGAGCGACAGGACACCCGGGGCCACCGGGACGTTCTCCTGGTGGCACAACAGTTCCAGGTACTTCATGAGCGGCTCGGGCGGCACCAAACGGAACGGGTAGTGGTGCGTCCGGGAGCGGATGGTCCCGATGACCTTGTCAGGTTCCGTAGTGGCGAAGATGAACTTGATGTGTTCCGGCGGCTCTTCGACGATCTTGAGCAAAGCGTTGAACCCGGCGGACGTGACCATGTGGGCCTCGTCGATGATGAAGATCTTGTAGCGGTCGCGGACCGGGGCGAACGTAGCGCGCTCGCGGAGATCCCGGGCGTCGTCCACGCCACCGTGGCTGGCGGCGTCGATCTCGATGACGTCCAGGGAACCCGATCCGCCGCGGGCCAGCTCAACGCAGCTGGGGCATGTGCCGCAGGGGGTATCGGTGGGACCCTCGGCGCAGTTCAGGCAACGGGCCAGGATGCGCGCGGAGGTGGTCTTGCCGCAGCCGCGGGGACCGGAGAAGAGGTAGGCGTGGTTGACGCGGTTCTTGCGCAGCGCCGTCATCAACGGCTCCGTGACGTGTTCCTGCCCAATAACGTCCGCGAACGAGTCCGGGCGGTAGCGTCGGTACAGGGCAGTTGTAACAGTCACAGGGGAAACCTACCTATAGGGACTGACATTTAAATAAGAGACCCCTCATGCACCCGCCAGAGCCCATCTACCCTTGCTACCTTCCGGTCCTGGGGGAGTTCAACAGGATGACGCCACATGAGGGGCCGTCGACAAGCTTACCCGAACTTACTTCGGGGTTCGAATCGGCTGGTGAGGGGTGTGGAAAACGCCCGACGGTGGGTGGCGGCGTGCCGCTGTACCGGCTAGTTCCGGACGTCCCGGGCCACGAACTTCCAGCCGGCCAGCAGAAGCAAACCGACCGTCCAGGCAGCAGTTGCAGTGGCCGCCACGGGAAGCCCGAGGGCAGCGTTCGGGAACGAACCGGTGACCAAACCGGCGTCGAACAATTGGACTCCGGCGATGGTTGGCAGGTACGCAAGGGCGGGCCCCAGAAGGAGCAGCATCAGCGAGAGCTGGGACAGGACGATCAGCAGGAACAGGGGGATCAAGCCCTGCCTCAGCAGGATGCCCAGCGAGAAGCCGATCAACGCCGACGCATCCCAGAACGCGATGGCGCCCAGCCAGCGGAAAACCAACTCTGCCGGAAAGCCGCCGTCCAACACGGACAATTCACCGATGGCCGCCTGCGACAACAAGCTCAACAAGGGGATGGTCACCAAACCGAGTCCGGTGGTGAACAGCATCAAAGCCGCACACTTGGCTCCGTACAGGCGCCAACGTTGGGGGACTGCCACCATGCTGGAACGCAACTGCCCTGAGACGAACTCGCTGCTCGCTGAAATGACTCCGATGACGATGATCCCGATGAGGCCAAGCGCCACCCAGTCGAAGCCGACGGTCGCCGGGCTTGCGCCAGGTGCCAGGTCCGGATCGTGGCGCCGGAGCCCTTCCGCCACCGGCCCCGCTTGTGACCACCCAATGAGGACGACGACGGCGAAAGTCACCAGGGCGCTGATCCACACCGCCCGCAGCGTGATGAGTTTCGTCAGTTCCGAGACCAGGAGCCGGGGACGGCTCCTGGCGATGGCGGGCGCACTCACGATGCACGTCCCAGCGCTGGGTTGCCGGTCAGCCCGAAGTACGCCGACTCGAGGTCCGGGTAGCCCGCAACCAGGTCTGGAACACTGCCCGAACGCACAATACGGCCCTGGGAGATGACCACTACGTGATCTGCCATGTGCTCCACCTCGTTGATGAGGTGGCTCGAGAGCAGGACGGTCTTGCCCGCCTCGGCGAGGCTGCGCAGGAGCATGCGGATCCAGCGGATGCCGTCAGGATCCAGACCGTTGGTTGGCTCGTCGAGGACCACGATCCGGGGATCGCCCAGAAGGGCCGCTGCGATTCCAAGCCGCTGGCCCATCCCCAGGGAGTACTTGCCAACGCGTTTCCCGGCCGCGTCCTTAAGGCCTACCAATTCAAGGACCTCAGGGATGCGCGAGGTGGGGATGCCGTTGGACTGGGCCATCCAGGTGAGATGGGCGCGTGCGGTGCGGCCCTTGTGCGCGCCGGAGCCATCGAACTGTGCACCGATGGTCCACAGGGGCGAGGCGAAGTCCCGGTAGGGCTTTCCCTCGATCAGCGCCGATCCGCTGTCCTCGCGGTCCAGCCCCAGGAGCAGCCGGAACGTGGTGGACTTTCCCGCGCCGTTGGGTCCAAGGAAAGCCGTTACCTTTCCCGGCTCGGCCGTCAGCGTGACATCTTCTATGCCGGCCGATTTCCCGTAACGCTTGCACAGGTTCTTGATTTCAATCACTGGATTCTTCTCCCTTGGTTCTCAACTTCGGACCGGTTGGCGGATGAACAGCACCACGGCACCACCCATTGCGGCCGCCACCCAGGCAAGCAGGACCAGCCCACCTCCCACCGGCCCCAGGGCATCAACGGGCACTGGAGGCTGTTGGTAGAGTTGCGCGCCGGCTTGGTCCGGAAGAAACTTCGCTGCGGGGGTGATGGGAAGCAGATACGTGGACACGATCAGGGCCAAAGCCAGGACCGCGCTCATCGCTGCCAGGCCGCTGCGGAGGATGACGGACAGGGCATAAGTGAAGAGGGCAATGAGGATCCAGTAGAGGACCACACCCAGGAGGACGTCGGGCGCTATCCGCGCAACCTCGGTGGAACAGTCCACGGCAACGCACCGGACCGCCGTTGATCCCACCACGCTGGGGATTGCCGTCAGCAGTACGCCCCCGGAAACAACCAAGGCCTTGGCAGCGAAAACCGCGGAGCGTTGCGGAACGGCAATGAGGGTGCTGCGGAGCGAGCCGGAGTCCAGCTCCTGGTGCACTGTCCACGCGCCCAACAGAATGACGCCTATCTGGCCGAAATGAAGGATTGTGAGGAATGCGCTCCCCGCGTCCAATCCACCGGTCTCTTCGGGTTTTCCCGCCGCCAGTGCCGAGGCAACCAACGCGGTGGTGATCCATGAAAAGCCGATACTCAGCAGGACGGTTCCAGCTGCCGTATAAAGGAACAACGGCAGCGTCAGGAGTTTGGTGCTTTCCGCCCTGACAGCGCGCGCAAGCGTCACGGTCCACTTTTGGTCACGGACTGGCATGTCCCCGGCTGCCTCAACCAACGGCGTCGTGCGCGTAAGGCAGCGCCCCGCCGTCGGCCTCTATCCCGCCGTCGGACTCCCTGTTGAGGAACTGTTTGGCGGCCAGTTCCCGGTACAAGGGTGAGTTCCGGACCAGCTCCGCGTGCGTACCCGAGGCGGCCACCCTGCCCCGGTCCAGGACCAGGATCATGTCAGCGCCCTGCACGGTGGCCAACCGGTGGGCAACGATCACCAGGGTGCACCCGGGCGCGCGCCCGGCAATGAGTTCCTGGACCCGGTCCTCGCTGACGCCGTCAAGGTTGGATGTTGATTCGTCCAGGATCAGCATCGCGGGGTTTCCCAGGAGTGCCCGGGCCACCGCGATTCTCTGGCGCTCGCCGCCGGACAGCAGGACGGCTCCCTCTCCGATTCCGGCGTCGAGCCCGTGCCCTGACCGCCGGAGCACGGACCCCAGGTTCAAGTGCTCAAGGATGGACACCATGTCCGCATCAGTGGCGTTTGGATTGCCGATGCTGAGGTTGTCACGCAGCGTTCCCGCAAGCGCCGGTGCGTCCTGTTCAACGTAGGCAATCCGCGAGCGGACTGCTGAGCGGGTGATGGTTTCGACGTCGGCGCCTCCGAAGAAGATGCGGCCCGCCGAAGCGTCGTAGAAGCGGGCAATGAGGTTCAGGATGGTGCTCTTGCCGGCTCCGGAGGGGCCGACAATGGCCACTGTTTGCCCGGATTCCACCCGGAACGAGACATCGCTGAGCGTAGCCTGCCGGTCCGGCTCTCCGCCGTCGTGGTCGGTGTATTCAAAACCCACGCCCTCAAACACCAGGCTCGAGTCGCCAATGTTGTTGGAAGGCCCACGCTTTGGTTGGTCGTTCTCCACGGGAAGCCGGAGGATTTCGTTGATCCGGGCCACTCCGCCCAGGGCCTCGCCAATGGCGGTGACGGTACCGAAGAGCTGACCGAGCGGCACGATCAGGAGGAACAGGAAGAGGATAAAGGACACCAGGTCGGCCACGGTCAGTGCTCCGGACGCCACCCTCCAGCCTCCCACGCCGATGACGGCGAGGAACGTTGCCTGTGTGGAGATGGACGAGATGGGCGAAACGAGTGCGGTTGTGGCCGCAACCTTGAGCCCGACCTTCCACACTCCTGTGGCGTCGTCCTCCACGCGGCGCGCTTCGTGCGTCGTGGCGTTGGCGGCACGGACCGTCCGGGTCGCCCTGATGGCGCGATCCATTGAGGCTGCAAGCATGCCGAGGGAGTTCTGCACACCCAGGCTGGCACGTTCAATATGGGATGTCACCCAGGCCACGGCAATGACCGCGGCAACGGCGGCGCCCACGGCAATGAGCAGCAGGATCGGGTCCAGGAAAAACATGGAAACCAGTGCACCAATGACAGTGAAGATGCCGGCGAAGGACTCGACGAAACCTTGGCTGAGCATGTTGCGGACCACAGTGGTGTCCGTCGTAACCCGAGCTACGAGGTCTCCCACGCGGCGTTGGTCAAGTGTGGCCACGGGCAAGTGGAGGATGTGCTGGATCAGGCCGTGCCTTGACCTCCTGATGGCCGTCTCCGCGGTGCGCTGGATCAGGTATTGGTTGACCCCGCCCAGGATTCCGCCGACGACGACGAGCCCGCCTACCAGCCACGGCAACAGTTCCAAGGGCCGCGATCCGGTGACACGGTCGATCACCTCGCGCACCAGCAACGGTTGTGCGAGGGACAGACCGGACCCGGCGAGGCTCAGGACGATGATGACCGCCAGCAATCTGCGCTGGACGGCGACGTGGCGGAACAATTCGGCCAGCCCTGCCCGCCGGGAACCCATAGCCTGGGTTTCGATGGTCATGAGGCAGTTCCTGGTTGGCTGACGGAGAGCACCGGGATATAGCTGCTGATGGCCGAAGGCTCGTCGACGGGCTCCCCGTCCACCTCTACCCACGCGTGTGCGGTGAACGGTTCAAGCCGGTAGCCGGTCTTCCACGCCGGGGAGTGGCCCTCCAAACGGCAAAGGAGGAACACGGCGATGGAACGCTGCAGGCAACCCTCGCCCGCACACCGGGAGCTGACCGCGCACACGGCAGCCCGGATGCGGCGCGCCTGGGCGTGGCTGCTTGGACGGGAGCGGTGCACTACGGTCCGGAAGGCTGACTCGAGCAGCGCCGGGGGAAGCAGGGTCATGGGCCACGCCAAAGCAACAACAGCCCGTGTCCGCAGCAATGCCAGTCCCCGGGGCATGATGGCACGTTGGGGGACGATGGGCAGGCTCATGGACGCACCCGCCGGATGATTCCGTGCTGCTCCAGCTCTGCCAGGAGTGCATGAATATCCTCGCGCACTCGTTCGTGGTCCACCTTGTAGGCCTCTGCGATGGACGTGATGAGGGTGTTGACCGGCCGGCCCAGCCGGATGCCTTCCATCACCTCTCCCGCCGTTGCGTTTCCGCGCCAGTACGAGCCGCCGCGTGCGTCGAAAACCGTCAGGCCGTCGTCGTCGAGGTTGAACGTCAGCTTGGGCGCGGGTTCAAAAACATCCGTAGCGGCGATCACCTTGGTGGCTTTCCTCATATGAGTCTCCTTATCCATCGCTCCACACCAGCCAGGTGCTCCAGTTCATACAGTTCGTCCGTGCCGATGACCGGCATGCTGAGCGCACTCCGTACGGCAGTCGGGTCAACGTGTCCCATGTCCACCAGGCAGCTGTCATCGAACAGCCTGGACAGTTCGCGGCGCCTTGCCTTGAACTCCTGGAAGAGGTCCGAGCTGTATTCGCCTTTGTCTTCGCGGGTGAAGATCCAGCGGGGTACCACTCCGTTGGTGGCGCGGGCCAGAAGCGGTTTGCTTTCCACTACGCCCAGGATCGCTTCGACAGGCAGGTTGTGGACCAGCCGTATGACGTGGTCGTCCAGGAAGGGCGCTTCCCATGCGACCCCCAACTGGCTGTACGCATGGTTGACTTGGCGGGCGATCTCGCCTTGGAACATCAAGGATTCGGTCATTTGGTGCCTGAAGCGTTCAGCGTGGTGGGGTCTTGCTCCCCGTTCCAGGCCTTCGCGTACTTTGTATGCCACCGCCTCACGGGCTTCCTTGGTGGCGAACCGTGACAGGCCGAACCCCGGAGCCCACGAGAAGGCTTCGCCGGGTCCGTCAACCGGATTGCCTGGATTCCCGGCGCGCCGCAGCACCTCCGTGTCGAATCCGACTTTTGAGGCGACTGCCCGGCCGAGCGCAAGGGCCGGCCATCGTTGCATTTTGCCGAGCCGTCGCAGGACGCGGACGCCGGCTCTCCAGGAGGACGTGGAGAGAAGTCCAAGGGCCATGGCGGGAAGGGGATCGAACAATTCGTCTCCGCCAATCCCGGTCAAATGGGCGCGCACACCGCGTCGGGCGGCATCCGCGAACAACGCGCCCAGGTGGTGGGAGTTTGCAGCCCAACCGGGAGGACCGTCGTCGAGGGCGCCCATGGCGGGGTCGGGTTCGCCGAAGGCGGCAGAGGTGGACGTCAGCGATTCCAGTTCAATGAGTCGCCCCCGCAAGACGTCGGCTGCCCTCCGGGCGAACTCGGAATCGCGGTTCTGCGGATCGTCGGTGCCCGCGTGGTAGAAGATGCTTCCTTCCTGCAGCGCGTCCAGGAAGAAGGCCAGGCTTGTGGAGTCCATGCCCCCTGACACATCGGCGCTCACCGTTCCGTAACTGGCCAGCCGTCCGGCGATGGACTCCTTGAGTGCACCGGACATGGCATGTGCCGCGTCCGACAGGTCGGCGAAAGGTTCACCCGCCACTGGTGCGAGGTCCACCGACTTGGCGCGGCCATCGCTGAATGTCAGGGCGAAGCCGGGCTGTACGGCGTGAACACCTTCCCAAAAGGGCAAGTGGCGGAGGAAGCCAGGCAGGTTGGAGCACAGAGCCAACCGAACGCGGTTTTGGTCCAGCTTCCTTTTGGCGATACGACGCAGGGCGCCTTGGGATGTTGATCCGACGGGGGTTCCCTCGATGTCGGTCCAGTACAGCGTCCGTGCCGTGGAAAGCGAGCCGTACGCGAAAGGGGCGTAGCGCGGCTCCGGACCTTCAGCCGGATTGTGGTTGCGGCTGTGCCGGGCAACGGAGTCGTAGTCCGGATCGAGGAAGGTGGCCTGGGCGCCGGCAGGAATCAACCCGGCTTGGCCAGCGGCGGAAGCGTGGTGGGGAAGGAAGTATTCATGCATGGAATCGATGGCACCTGCGGTCTTCGTCGGAGGGTGGAGAGTGGCGCAGAGCGGGAGCCCCGTCCCGAGGGTAGGGCTCCCGCCTGAACGGCGTGACGCGGGTTAGCCAATGGTGATCTTGATGAAGGCATGACCGCCGAAGATGTCACGCCAACGGCCGAACCAATAACCATTCGTCACTTTGCGGAACGAACCGACCCGTGCGACGCGCGGAGCGTAATAGGTGTTTTCCATCGTTTTCCCTCCTTCCCTTGGAGAGTCTGGTTTCACTGAGTTGTTTGCTGGATAACGAACAAACCCGGGGATTCCCTTGGTTTGAAATTCATTGTTCCACCAGCTAATTCCCGAAAGTCAATTCCGGGAAAGCCGGCTCGGAGCCGGGTGGGCCACCTCGTGCAAGGGATGATCCTTTGCCAAAACCCGTTGCCGAAATCAACACGGGTTACCTCAAAGAGGCGGGACCCGTCTTGGGTGGGTTCAAGGTTCTAGCAGAACCAGGGCTTGAAAATGGAGCGGCCGCAGAAGAGGTCGCGGTAGCGGCCACACCAGATTCCGTTGGTTACCTTGCGGAACGAGCCGGCGTGGGCAATGCGGGGAGCTGAATAGCTGTTTTCCATCGTGATCCATCCTTTTGAAGGAAACGTGATCAGGCGGATTGCCTGACGTGAATTGAGTATTGCCATCGATGGGAACAGCGCAAAATCCCCATAACCAGCGATTTTGCAATTCCGACCCGCATTCTTCGCCGTGTGTCATAATGGCCGTGCGGAGGCCATAAGCGGTTTCCGTGGTCGGCTCCCGGAGGGTTCCCTCTAAAGTCGATTTCTGCAAACGAAACTTCCCGCCGGGTTTCATGCGCTTGAACGAAAGGGTTTGCATGTCAAAAGTCGTTCTCTGAATCAAAAAGCGAGAAACCCAAGAAAGGGAGGTTTTTGGGAAATTGTTGGAAGGAAATATTTCAGTTGGTTACGCGAGGGAAGGGACGGTGGGTCCATCGCTTTCGTTCCAAATCGCAACCCTCAAGGCGGCGGGAGCAGTGAAGGTGTATGAGGAGCGCGCCTCGGGAGCTACTGAAATCAGGGAGCAGTGGCGGGCTTGCATCGAGGACCTGAAGAGCGGAGATACGCTCATGGTCAGCGACATGTCCCGGCTGGGCCGCAGTGCGGTGGATCTCGCCGATATTGTTGCCTCGCTCGCCGGGAAAGGCGTCAGGTTTCGCGCCCTCGCCGAACCGTGGCTGGATACGGGGAGCCCGTGCGGTCAACTCATCCTTGAGATCTTCGAATCGATTGGCAGGTACGAGCGCAACAGGATGTCCGAACGGACCAGGGCCGGGCTGAATGCGGCGCGTGCCCGGGGCCGGCTGGGCGGGAGGCCTCCCGCGATGACGCAGAACAAGCTGGAGACGGCCCGCGACCTCAGGCTCAAGAAGATGACCCTCGGCGAAATAGCCAGCACGCTGGGTGTCAGTATCTCCACCGTCGCCAGGGCCTTGGGCGGTGGCCCGCCCTAGGGCCTGGGTAGTGAACCCAACCGATCAAGCAGGCGAATCCCCGGATGTGGGGGCCCAGACCCTCACCGCCACCCCTGTACCGGCCAGGTCATGAAAGCCGGTTCCTCATACGGGTGTGCTGCCCGTAAAGCCAGCACCACGCCGTCGAGCATGTCCTCGGCAACCACGCACTCAACCCGCACTTCAGGCACCTGCTCCGCCACGCCCACTTCACCGATGAAGGGTTTGGCTCCCGCGAGGGGCGTGAAATGACCCGTCCCCAGGGACGTGAAGGCGCAATGCGAGTAGTCGCCGATCCGCCCGGCGCCGGCATTTCCGATCGCCCGCAGAACCGCGTCGACGTGGTCTGCCGGCACGTAGGCGACCAGGGCATGGAGCTGCATCATGGGCACATCCTGTCAGTAAAGAACCCCAAATGGCGGCCGAACCATTGCATATCCGCGAGTCACAGCGGACCATAAGTATGTACACCGATTGGGGCAATTTCCAGATTGTGAGCTGCGGGGCCTGGGCAAGAGGGGCCGGACCCGGCAGCTCAACGGTGATACCGCAAGAATGGGCGCGTTGGGGGCGTCCATTTTTCCGTTAAGGGATGGGCCGAAAACGCTGCCTGATGTGAGTGCCAACCCCCGATTGGGCGATGCCGAAAATCTCGGGTACAGTGGTATCTGCTTTCGGTTCGAAAGCAAGGAGAATTCGCCTAGCGGCCTATGGCGCACGCCTGGAACGCGTGTTGGGTTAACGCCCTCGGGGGTTCAAATCCCCCATTCTCCGCGGTTGGCCCCGGTCCCTTGGACCGGGGCCTTTTGCGTGCCCCGGGGATAGTGTCCGGGATTACTGGCGGTGCGCGGCTGCCACCCGCTCCAGAACCTCGCGGCAGGCGAGGATGGCGGGGTGGATCCGCCCTGCTGTCCGCGTGGACGTGAAGATGGTCCGGGCGGGCAATCCGGGGAGGTCAAGCAGTTGCACCGGCCGCTCCATGTCCGTCCACACAAGATCGGGCATCAAAGCCACGGCGTTTCCTGACTCGATGAGCCGGATCTGTGCCTGGAGGTCCGCGGTTTCGTAGCGGACGTCCGGCTCGAAGCCGGCCGAGCGGCAGGCCTGCTCTGCCCAGTGGCGTGACGCCGCTCCGCGGGGTTCCATGACCCAGGGCATGGATGCCGTGTCCGCGATCGACGCGATGTGTTCGCCGCCCAGGCCCACTGGGGGAGTGGCGAGCCGGATGGCGTCGCTGGTCAGGGTGGCCCGGTCAAGGCCGGTGTGGTGCGGGGCAGCGTGACCGGGGTACTGCTCGGCCACCACAATGTCGAAGTCCCGGGCCCACGTCTCATAGAGGGCTGTCTCCGGTTCGCGCTGTGTCATTTCCACGCGGACCTCGGGGTACTCCTGGCGCATGATGGTGAGGAAGTCGGGGAGCAGCGCGAGTGCAGCGGACTGGAAGACTGCCAGCCGCACAGTTCCGGTGACCGTGGACAGGGAGGCGGCCAGTTCGGTCTCGGCGCGTTCCAGCGTTTCCAGGAGCGCGGCTGTGTGCGCCACCAGGATCTCCGCCTGCGGTGTGAGCTGCACGCGGCGTCCGGCCTTCCGGAGCAGTTCCACGCCGGCTTCCTTTTCCAGGAGCGTCAACTGCTGGGACACCGAGGAAGGGCTGTACTGCATGGCATCGGCCACTTCCGCGAGTGTCCCGCGGATCTTCAATTCGTGCAGCAAACGGAGCCTGCGGACGTCCAGCACGGCTGCCTCCAAAACATCGGGATGGATAACGAATATTCGTCAGAAAAGATCGCTTTTCCTAATGGGATTGTAGATCCATACTGATGGAAACAAGCAAACTACTCCGTCCCATAAGGAGCCCTTCATGACCAGCACTCTCCCGGATGCGACCTCCCCGCGCACCCAGGATTCCGGGCAGTTCGACGCACTGGCCACCGAAGCCATTGCCTTGGTCCGTCACTGGTTGACAGAAGCCAGCAAGATCCCCGTTGATGTCTCCGCCCAGCGCCTTGCCGGCGTCTTGAAGGACCCCAACGGATTGGACTTCACGGTGGGATTCGTCGACGGCGTCATCCGCCCCGAGGATCTCTCGGTCGCCGCCCGGAAACTCGCCGAACTTGCCCCCAAGGTGCCCACGTTCCTGCCGTGGTACATGCGCAGCGCGGTCCGCGTCGGCGGCCTGATGGCCCCGGTCATGCCGCAGGTGGTCATTCCGATCGCCCGCCGCGTGCTCCGTGAGATGGTGGGTCACCTGATCGTGGATGCCACTGATGCCAAGCTCGGCCCGGCCATCTCCAAGATCCGCCAGGACGGCGTCCACCTCAACGTCAACCTCCTGGGGGAGGCAGTGCTGGGCGAACACGAGGCACAGCGCCGCCTCGACGGGACGCTCAAGCTCCTTGCCCGCGAGGACGTGGACTACGTCTCCATCAAGGAATCCTCCACCGTGGCCCCGCACTCCCCGTGGGCCTTCGACGAAGCCGTCAACCACGTGGTGGAGAAGCTCACTCCGCTGTACCGCCTCGCTGCGTCCTTCAGCAAGCCCAAGTTCATCAACCTGGACATGGAGGAATACAAGGACCTGAGCATGACCATCGCCGTCTTCAAGCGGATCCTGGACATGCCTGAATTCAAGAACCTCGAGGCCGGCATCGTCCTGCAGGCCTACCTTCCGGACGCGTTGGCTGCAATGCAGGAACTCCAGGAGTGGGCCGCGGCCCGCCGTGCCCAGGGCGGTGCTCCCATCAAGGTCCGCGTGGTCAAGGGTGCCAACCTTCCCATGGAGCAGGTTGAGGCATCCCTTCACGACTGGCCGCTGGCAACATGGGGCACCAAGCAGGATTCGGACACCAGCTACAAGAGCGTCATCAACTACGCCCTCACGCCGGAGCGCGTGGACGCTGTCCGCATCGGCGTCGCCGGGCACAACCTGTTCGACGTTGCTTTCGCCTGGCTCCTGGCCAAGCAGCGTGGTGTCACTGAGGGCATCGAGTTCGAAATGCTGCTCGGCATGGCAACCGGTCAGGCCACGGCGGTCCGCAAGGACGTTGGCAGCCTGCTCCTCTACACACCCGTAGTCCACCCCGGCGAATTCGACGTCGCCATCGCGTACTTGATCCGCCGCCTCGAAGAGGGTGCCAGCCAGGAAAACTTCATGTCCGCGGTCTTCGAGCTCAGTGAGAACGAACCCCTCTTTGAGCGCGAGAAGCAGCGATTCCTGAACTCCCTGGCGCATCTCAGCGAGACCGTCCCCGGACCGAACCGCACGCAGGACCGCCGCCTCCCGGCTGAGCCTGCCCCGACCGAGGGCTTCCGCAACACCCCGGACACCGATCCCGCCCTCCCCGCAAACCGCGCCTGGGGCCGTGACATCCTGGCCCGCATCCCCGGTTCCACGGCAGGCAACAAGACCGTCGAGTCCACCAAGGTCTCCGATGCTGCCGACCTTGAGCGCATCATCACCACCGCCGTCGACGCCGGTAAGGCTTGGGGTACGCGGCCCGCCGCCGAGCGTGCCGCAATCCTGCATCGCGCCGGTGAGGTCCTCGAAGCCCGACGCGCCGAACTCCTCGAGGTCATGGCTTCCGAGACCGGCAAGACCATCGACCAGGGCGATCCCGAGGTCAGCGAAGCGATCGACTTCGCGCACTACTACGCCGAGCGCGCCAAGGACCTTGAAACGGTGGACGGCGCCACGTTCGTCCCAGCCAACCTCACCGTGGTGACCCCGCCGTGGAACTTCCCGGTGGCGATTCCCGCGGGCTCGACGCTCGCGGCACTCGCCTCAGGTTCCGCCGTCGTGATCAAACCCGCAAAGCAGGCCCGCCGTTCAGGTTCCGTCATGGTGGAGGCCCTGTGGGAGGCAGGCGTTCCGAAGGACGTGCTGGCACTCGTGCAGCTCGAAGAGCGGGAGCTGGGCACCCAGTTGGTCTCGCACCCGAGCGTTGACCGCGTGATCCTCACCGGTGGCTATGAAACCGCAGAGCTGTTCCGTTCCTTCCGCCAGGACCTGCCGTTGCTCGCGGAAACCTCGGGCAAGAACGCCATCATCGTCACCCCGAGCGCGGACCTGGACCTGGCAGCGAAGGACGTTGTGTACTCCGCGTTCGGCCACGCCGGCCAGAAGTGCTCCGCCGCGTCCCTCGTGATCCTGGTTGGCTCCGTGGCCAAGTCCAAGCGGTTCCACAACCAGCTCATCGACGCCGCCCGTTCCCTGACCGTTGGCTACCCGGAGACCGCCACCACGCAGATGGGACCGATCATCGAGCCTGCCAACGGCAAGCTCCTGAACGCCCTCACCACCTTGGGCGAGGGCGAAACCTGGGCCATCAAGCCCGAACGCCTGGACGACTCCGGCCGGCTGTGGTCCCCGGGCATCCGCTCGGGCGTCAAGCGCGGCTCCTACTTCCACCTGACCGAGTTCTTCGGCCCGGTCCTGGGCGTCATGACCGCTGAAACCCTCGAAGAAGCCATCGCTATCCAGAACGAGATCGAATACGGCCTCACCGCCGGGCTGCACTCCCTGGACTCCGCCGAAATGGGCATCTGGATGGACACCATCCAGGCCGGCAACCTCTACGTCAACCGCGGCATTACCGGTGCGATCGTGCAGCGCCAGCCGTTCGGCGGCTGGAAGAAGTCCGCGGTCGGCGCCGGAACCAAAGCCGGTGGCCCGAACTACCTGATCGGCCTGGGGTCCTGGCTCCCTGCCGAGGCGACGGCCAAGCGGGGCACCACGCTCCGGGGCGCAGCCTCGCAGATCCTGACCGCTGCCACGTCGGCTGATGTTACTGCCGAGGAACTCCAGACCCTCCAGCAGGCACTCTTCAGCGACGCCGCTGCCTGGGATTCCGAGTTTGGCACCCGCAAGGACGTCTCCGGCCTGACCGCCGAACGCAACGTCTTCCGCTACCGTCCCCTCCCTGTCACCATCCGCCTTTCCGAAGGCGAGCGGCTCGTGGAGCTGCTCCGGGTTGTGGCGGCCGGCGCAGTGGCGGGATCGGCACTGAAGGTGAGCTCCGCCGTCGTACTTCCCGACGCCGTGGTGACCGTGTTCGCGAACCTGGGCGTCAGCGTGCGGGTTGAGGACGACGGCTCGTGGCTGACCCGCGCGGCAAGGTTCGACGGCGGCCGCATCCGCCTGATCGGCGGCGACTTCACCGCGCTGAGCGCGGCGACCGGTGGCCGTCCGGACATCGCTGTCTACCACGGTGCGGTGACCCAGGCCGGCCGGATCGAGATGCTGCCGTTCCTCCGCGAACAGGCTGTGTCCATCACAGCCCACCGCTTCGGCACGCCGAACCACCTCTCGGACGAACTGATCTAAGCCCGGAGGCCACGAAGCCGGGCAGGCGGGGTGATTCCCCTCCTGCCCGGCTTCGCCTCCTTCGATCGCGTCAGAAATCATCGATCCCTCCCACCTACAGAAGACCCGTGTTTGCGGGGCTGGGCGCGGGAGGAGCTGTTGTGTATTTCTGCTACATCGATGATTCGGGCGATTCCAGGATTGGCTCCACGATGTCGGCGCTTCTGGTGGAAGACAAGCATTGGACCGGACTCCTGAAGTCATGGCTTGAAGGGCGCCGGCGCATCCACGATGAATGGGGCGTGGGCAAGAATACGGAAATACACGCGAACAAGTTCCTGAAGGGACGGGGTTCTTTCTGTGATACGCCCCAGCAGGACAGGAAATTCGGCAAGGCTGCCCGCGCAGCCGCCAGTAGGGTCCTTCTTCGGACCCTGGCTGACTACGAACAATTCAGAGTTGTCAGCTTCGGAATGGCAACGACGCGAAATCACGAACTTTACAAGGAAGTCATTGCACACCTGGATGACTGGGCGCGCTCCGAGGATACATACGTAGTTGTCTTCTACGACGGTTTGCAGGGCTTTAAACATCTGCTCGATGACGACATCCTGGAGCCGCACCAAGGGCGGGAGCAGTGGACCGCAGCAGCCAGAAACGCGGCCGCCTACAGGAGGGTCCATCGCAGCCTCGACATCGCGGACCGGCGGGTTCTGGAAGATGTTTTGATGCAGGACAGCAGGTACAGCCAGCTGATCCAGGCGGCCGACCTGATTGCCTATTGCTCATTCCACAAACACCTGCAGGACCATCCCGAAATTTGGGGTGACGGCATCACGCCCTTGCCCGGGGCAGCGATCGCCTTCAGCAGGCTCCGCAAGCATTGGTTGGATGGTTCGGACCAGGGAATGATTTGGTGGAGGCATCCTTAACGCAAGAACCCTCCGGCAATCGGAGGGTTCGCGGGATGCAAGACCCTTTGTACAGCCAGATGAACTGCCTAGGGCCTTGCATTTACCAAGCTACCACTCTCACTTGTCACGTCAAAGTGCGGTCGCTTAGTTCGGCCAACCCAGCCGCTCCAGCCGGCTGCGGGCCGCGAGTTCGCTGGGGCCGCGCCGGCCCAGGGCCAGGCGCACCATGGCGAGGGCCACTTTGGCAGCCGGGATCGCGTGCAGCGGGACCGGGCCGATCCGGGCCGTCTTGAGTCCAAGCATCTCCCGGTACTCCGGTTCGAGGCTTTCGACGGCGGCCGCGAAGAGAATGCGGTACCCCGGCCGCAGCAGGGGGCTCAGTGGCGGGTGCCGGATGAAAGCCACGGTCTCGGCCAGCCGTTCGTCTGAGCGGAGGACCCCGGAGGCGCGCCACTCGTCGATTTCGCGGCGGACGGAGGCCTCGGTGAGGGGCGGATACTCGACGCCCATGAGCCGGCCCGCCGAGGCCCACTGACGGACGTACGCGTCCGGTCCGCCGGGAATTGGCCGCCCGAAGATGCGGTGCGCCGTGAGGAAGGACTCCGCGTAGGTCACATGGACCCACCGGAGGAGTTCGGGATCGTTGGCCTGGTACTCTCGCTGGACCCCGTTCCCATCCACATACGTCCCCCTGACGTGTTTGTGGATCTTCCGGACCCGGCCGCTCGCCTCTCCCGCCGCTTCCGTGGACCCGTAGGTCACCGTGAAGATCCAGCGGATGGTGGTGGCGAGGCGGCCCAGGGGATCTTCCTTGAAGCCGGAGTGCTCGTACACGCCGGCGAGTGCTCCCGGATGCAAAGCCTGCATCAGGAGCACCCGGATTCCGGCAACGATGGTGGACATTGAGCCGTGGACAGCCCAGACCGCCGACCCCGGAAGGTGATATCCGGCGTCGTTCCCTTCTGCAAGGCGCGGCACCCACTCCGGCGGCGTTCCGGAGGTTCCCGTGAACGTGCGCTGGAGCTCGTGCCGGTAGTCGAGGAAAAGATTCCTCATGCCTTACAAACTACACGCGGGCGCGGCCCTTGGCAGGTGCGGCTGCCACCAGCAGGGCGGCAATGGCGACGGCGGCACTCAGGATGAGGCCCGGACGGTACTGGTCAAGCATTGCCTGGGCGCTGACGGTGCCTTCGGCGTGCCCGTGCCCGCTCACCAAAGCCGTGGTGACGGCGAGGACGAGTGCTGCACCTACCTGGGTGCTGGTTTGGATCAGGCCGGCGGCG
This sequence comes from Paenarthrobacter sp. NPDC089714, assembly GCF_044748905.1. Classification (NCBI taxonomy): domain Bacteria; kingdom Bacillati; phylum Actinomycetota; class Actinomycetes; order Micrococcales; family Micrococcaceae; genus Paenarthrobacter; species Paenarthrobacter sp. NPDC089714. The sequence continues at coordinate 102,935 of NZ_JBIVGX010000011.1, read as the reverse complement.
AGTCCCTGCTCGGAATCGCTGATGCCTTCCGTGGCCAGCACGTTGATGGACGGGAAGGCCAAGGCGAATCCGATGCCCAGCAGGACCACCGAGGGCAGGATATCCAGCGCGTAGTTGGGTGTGGTGCCGACGCGGAGGAACAGGACGTAGCCCAGGCCAAGGGCTGTGAGTCCGGTGAGGATGAGTTGCTTGGCGCCGAACTTTTCGATCAGCCGGTCCGCGAAGGGCGCACTCGTGGCCACGAGCAGGCCTGCGGGAAGGAGTGCCAGGGCCATGCCCAAGGGAGTCCAGCCGAGCACCGACTGCAGGAACATGGTGACGATGAACTGAAAGCTCAGGTAGGACCCGAAGAGCCCGACGGCGCTGAGGTTGGCCCGGGCCACCCAGCCTTCCTTGAGGATGCCGAAGCGGATCAACGGGTGCTTTACCTTGTTCTCGATGACCGCGAAGGCTGCCAGCACGGCGGCAGATACTGCGAATCCGGCGATTGTTGCCACAGATCCCCAGCCCTGCTCGGGCGCGGACACCAAGGTGTACACCAGGCCGAGCATGCCCAGGGCCAGCGTCACGGCGCCCCAGATGTCGTGCCCGCTGTTCTCGGCAGACGGCTTGTCCTTCGGAATGAACTTGATGCCCAGCAGCACCACGATCACGGCGATCGGTACTGAGACCAGGAAGGTCCAGCGCCAGCTCAGGCTGGTCATAAGGCCCCCAACCACCAAGCCCAGGGAGAAGCCGCTGGCACCGAACGTGGTGAAGATGGAAAGCGCCTTGTTGCGGGCGCGGCCCTCGGCAAAGTTGGTGGTGATGATGGAGAAGCCGGTGGGTGCCGTGAAGGCTGCTGCGAGGCCCTTCACGAAACGCGTGGCGATCAGGATGGCGGGGTCGTCAACCAAGCCGCCCAGCAGCGACGCGGCCGCGAAGACTGTCAGGGCGATGAGGAAAATACGACGGCGGCCCAGCAGGTCCGCGAGCCGCCCACCCAGGAGGAGCAGGCTTCCGTAGCCAAGAACGTAGGCGGAGACGATCCACTGCAGGGAATCGGTACCGAGGTTGAGTTCGTGGCCGATGGAGGGCAGGGCAACGCCAACCATGGAAACGTCCAGGCCGTCGAGGGCAAGGACGGTGCAGACGACCATCAGCAGCAACCATTGGGCGCGCGTCCAGCGAACGGCTGAAACCAGGGCATCGGCAGGTCTTTGAAGGGTGGTGGGTGATGTCATGTTCTTCAATGTAGATGACGCGTCATTGAATGACAAGGAATATGACGTGTCATCTTATGACGTGGATTCAAATGGTGTCATGAACTAGAATCGGACCATGGCAACCACGCGTGACCGCCAACTGGTAGAGCAGTGGCGCACCATCCAGGACTCCTACTTCCGCACGGCGGGAGCCCTGGACCGTGCCCTGGAAGCAAAGTTCGACATCGGCCTGAACGAATTCGAGATCCTTGACCTCGTGGCCGAATGCGCGGACGCCGCGTGCCGCATGAAGCAATTGGGGGAGCGCACCCCCATGACCCAGAGTGCCGTGTCCAAAGTGGTGGACAGGCTGGAAAAAGCCGGCTTGGTTTCACGCCAAACGTGCGCCGATGACCGCCGATCCCTCTTCCTCGAACTGACAGAGGCAGGCCGGGCCCTGCATGCTTCGGCTGCTATTGAGCACCGGGCCCTGCTCAAGGAAAACCTGGCGTGAGCCGACCCTCCCGAATGCTCAAGGCGTCTTGAGGAAAAACTGAGCCAACCTTTCACCAGCGGGCAACCTGGAAGACTTTATTTTCGCCCTGAGAACGGCAACAATGGTGCTTGCACGCCAGGCTGGGGTTTGGTGCCGCTGGCTTTTGGGGAGTGTTTTTGTGGGCAAGCATCATGAATCAGACCGGGTAGCAGTCCTGGTGCGCACCGAGGGTTTTCGCCGCGTCTTCTTCGCCGCAACCCTCGCAGTGGCGGCGTTCTTCGCTTTCGGATTCCAACCGCTGACGTCCGCGTCCTCAACGTCCCTGAATGGAGCCTCGGCCCAGGGCGTGGTGGGACCGAATTCCTTGGGCAGCCTGACGCCACCCGAGGCCCAGACCCTGGTTATGGACAACCTGCCCGAACCTCCTCAGCAAACGGCCGGCACGCCCATGGTGTACTTCGACCGGGCACTGGTCCACGCTGTAGGTGCCGACGGGTCAGGCGCCCTGAATGTCGCATCCGCCGGGCTGCCCCGTCCGCCTGCCGGATACTTGTACGCACCCCTCGAGGTGCTCAACCCCAGCTCGCCCTACGGCTACCGCTACAGCCCGCTGACCGGCCTGCCCGGTGAGTTCCACTGGGGACAGGACTACGCCGCGGCCTGCGGAACCCGCGTCTACGCTGCCGATTCCGGTGTGGTCAAGGCCGTGGGCTGGCACATCTGGGGCGGTGGCAACCGCGTTGAGATCGAGCACGGCAACGGTCTGGTGACCACGTACAACCACCTTCAGGCCATTGGAGTGACCCAAGGCCAAAGCGTCCGGGTTGGCCAAGTCATCGCCGAGGTCGGAACTACCGGTTGGTCCACTGGCTGCCACCTCCACTTCGAAACGATCGTCAACGGCCTCCACACCAACCCCAACCAATGGCAGCTCCTGCCCACCAAGCAAGTGGACCCGCTGCAGACGATCGCTTTTGTCAACTACCAGCCCGGTGTCGGTACGGGTTCCAGCGCGCCGCAGTGGGCCGTCCCCGTTTCGGACGGCACCAACCGCGCGGTGATTGGCGGTGAACACGAGGAAGACGTTGCCCCGCCGGTGACTGTCGCCCCGAGCAACCCGGGCGGTACTGGCAGCACGCCGGGCACCACCACGCCTCCCGTGACGCAAACCCCGACGGCGACTGCCTCGCCTTCGCCGTCCGCTACGGCTACGCCAACCCCGACGGCGACTGCCTCACCTTCGCCGTCCGCTACGGCTACGCCAACCCCGACGGCGACTGCCTCACCTTCGCCGAGCTCTACGGCAACGCCGACGCCGACGCCGACCCCGAGTGCGACCACCACGGCACCAGCTGCAACGGCCACGACGCCGGCTCCGGTCACCACCACTGCACCGGTCACCACCACTGCACCTGCACCGGCAGTCGCTCCCGCCGCGCCCGCCACCCAGCCGAGCGTCCCTGCGTCGGCGCCTGTCGCCGTCGCGCCGGCACCGAAAGTCGTCGCTCCGGCACCAGCGGTTGTTGCGCCGGCTCCTGTGGTGACGCAGCCGGCGGCACCGGTCACTCCGGCAGCGCCTGCGCCTGCTCCGACTACGACGCTCGTGGCCACGTTGCCAACGGTGGTCCTGCCGCCTGGATATGTCCTGATTGCTCCGGACCTGGTCCGGAAGCCGGACGGCACCACGGTGCCGTTGTCCAGCCTCATTCTTCCCACCCCGTAGCGCGGCGAAACGCGGTCACCCCGCGTTTCGTGGCCCTTACGAAGCTCCCGTAAGCTCGATGGCGGCAACCCCGCCAGCCGACGTCGTCAGGAAGCGATCCATGAGCACCCTCTACAGCATCCCCCTCACCTTCAACGATGGCACCGAAGCTGATTTCGGCCGGTTCGAGGGCAAGGCGGTGCTGGTGGTCAACGTCGCTTCCAAGTGTGGCTACACACGCCAGTACGCCGGCCTGGAGGAGCTCTACGGGAAGTACCGCGAGGACGGCTTGGAGGTCCTCGGTGTTCCGTGCAACCAATTCGCGGGCCAGGAGCCGGGTTCGGACCAGGAAATCGCCGAGTTCTGTGAGCGCAATTTTGGCGTCTCCTTCCCACTGACCGCCAAGGCCAACGTCTTGGGCAAGGAGCAGCATCCCCTGTTCTCCGAGTTGACCCGGGACCAGGACGGCCAACCGGTCAAGGTGAAATGGAACTTCGAAAAGTTCGTCATCAACCGCCAGGGAGAAATGATCGCACGGTTCCCATCCGCCGTTGAGCCCGACTCCGAAGACCTTGTAGAAGCAGTGGAAAAGGCATTGGCATAAGCCTGGAATTCCAGAAAGGAGGAAAGTAATTTTCCAACATTCCGCCGGATATTAGCCAAGTGTTGGCTTCCCGTCTGGTTGGATTGGTCCTACTGGGGTTACACGGGAGGCGCCGTCTCCCACCTAACGCTAAGGCAGCTATGGAGCTCATCGAGGCCGAGTACCCGAAACCAGGTCATGTGCTGTTGCACTTGAGCGATCTTCACCTGGTGGGTGGACCCGGCACACTCTACGGATCGGTGGACAGCGCTGCCAGGCTGCAGGAGATCTGCGATCAGATCATCGCCTCCAAGCTGAAGCCGGAAGCCATCATCTTCACCGGAGACCTCGCCGACCGGGGCGAACTCGAAGCGTACCGGCGGCTTCGCGAGATGATCGAGCCCGTGTGCGATGCCCTCGGAGCCAAGGCCATCTGGGCCATGGGCAACCATGACGACCGCGCCAATTTCCGATCTGCTTTCTTGGACGCCTCTGAAATCAGCAGGCCCCAGGAGCCAATGGACCGCAGCTACTTCGTCAATGGCCTGCGGATCATCACCCTGGACACCACGGTTCCCGGTTTCCACCACGGCGAACTGTCCGGGCAACAGTTGGAATGGCTCGCGGACGAACTCTCCACCCCTGCGCCGGACGGCACCATCCTCGCGCTTCATCACCCGCCCGTGCCGTGCGTCCAGGACCTGGCAGTCCTGGTTGAGCTGCGTGGCCAAGCCGCGCTGGCCGCCGTCGTCCGCAATACGGATGTTCGATCCATCCTGGGCGGGCACCTGCATTTCTCCACCACGGCGAGCTTCGCCGGCATCCCTGTCTCGGTCGCCTCCGCCACGTGCTACACGCAGGATCTGGGTGTCACAGCCGGTGGTCAACGCGGGCGCGACGGTGCGCAGGCCTACAACATGGTGCACGTGTACGAGCACACGATTGTGCACTCCGTGGTGCCGATGTCCGGCGGCGTGACCGTGGGCGAGCCCGTGGATGCCGAGGAGGTTCAGCGGCGGCTTGCCGCAGCCGGGATCTCCATCCCGAAGCACCCGCGGACCAGCCGGCCGCGGCAGCCCCGGGTGGCTGCGGCTCCGCGCAGTGCTACTTCTCCCAAGGTGCTTTGACCGGGAAGTACTTCTCCAGGAAGTCGGTGACCAGCCCGGCCCGTTCGTCGGCGTGGACCTCGGGGAAGCTGCCATCGTTGAGGCAGAAGAGGTCCATGTTCCGCTTCGCCAGGAGCTTGGGCAGGTAGTGCAACCCGGACCACAGGGTGGTGTCAACGTACTTGACCTTGGCGTTGGTCTGGGTGACTGCACGGCCCGTCAGGAGCGCGTAGTAGTGGTAGAACGAGTTGGTCACAGAGATGTTGTCCGCGGCCCGGAAACGGCTGGCCGCAGTCTTGGTGAACTCCTCCGGGAACTCCTGCTCCATGCGTGCCACCACGCTGCGGCGGATCGGGGCGGCGGTGTGTTCCAAGTGCCGGGTGGTGATCCTGCCGAAGCGCTTCCAGAGCAGCTTGCGGTTGACGCGGGCCGCATTTTCAAAGCCGCTGCGTTCGGCGTCGTTCTCACCCAGTCCGATCCTGGTGTCGGCTTCGATGAACTTGGTGATGCCTCCGGGGGTGAAGAACATGTCCGGGCCCACGGGACGGCCGAAGAACATGTCGTCGTTGGAGTAGAGGAAATGCTCCGAGAGCCCATCGATGTGGTGAAGTTGGCACTCGACGGCCTGTGAATTGTGCGTGGGCAGCACCGAGGGGTCGGCGAAAAACTCCTCGCTGCGGACAATCGTCACCTTGGGATGGTCCGCCAGCCAGGCCGGGGCGGGGGAGTCCGTGGCGATGAAGATCCGGCGGATCCATGGTGCGAACATGTGCACCGAACGCAGCGCATACTTGAGTTCGTTGATCTGGCGGTAGCGGGCCTCATGGTCGTCGCCCTCGCCCAGGACGGCGTCCGCCTGCTGGGCCCGCCGCGCCGCGATGTAGGCGGGGTCCGAGCCGTCAACCCAGGAGAAGACGATGTCCACGTCGAAGTCGATATCGCTCGCGTGGTCCGCGAACATGTTCTCGATGGTGGGCCATTCCAGTCCGTGGCGTTGCACCGAGCCGCGGACGGCGTCCTGGCGCAGCAGGGTCCGGCGGGTCAGTGAGTTCTCCACCGGCAGTTCCAGCCGGTCGCCGTCGAAGCGCCACAACTCCAACTGGACACCGAGCGCGGGGCCGTACCAGAGGCCGCCTTCGGTCTCCACGCGGGGCCGGTACAGCCGGAAGATCCGTGATTTGCGGTTGGCGGACAACTCGCCGTCGGCCACCAGCACCGAGGCCTTCGTCTTTGCGTCCACGGTCATCGAGTAGAAGGGTTCGTTCCGGAATGCTTCCACCAGTGCGTCCCGCACGGCCTTGCGGGACTCCCAATCCACGGCGATGACGGGCCGTTCGTCGTTGCCGCGCACCAGGATGAAATCGACGCCGGCAGCGTCCAGTGCCGCCCGGACGGCCAGGAGGTCGGACACCATGGCCTGTTGCGGTGTGAGGTCCGCATTAACCAGTGCGTACCGCCCGCGGTGACGGACGACGTCGGACCTGTGTTTGAGGTGCGCGACGACGGCAGGCGAGGACGCCTCGACGATCGCGTCCTCTTCGACGGTGGGGCTGCCGTGGTAAACCGGATCGACCTGTGCTTCAGTGATGGCTGCTTCTCCGTACTGTTCGTGGTGCGTGAGGGGGCCGGCTTCTAGATGTCCAGTGCTTCGCGCCAGCTGCGCAGGAAGGCGCCGCCGGCGTCGTCGTGGATGACGTCGTCCGCCAGCTCCAGGTCGGCTGCGGTGAGGATGGTGTAGGGCTTGACGGGCACGCCGTCCGCGGGACGGACGTCCACGTGCTTGACCTCGTGGTCGTTGTGGTGGAGCCAGTCTGCCATGGCGTAGTCCGTGCGGGAATCGCCCACCGTCCGCCAAGCCAGCGGTGTGATGCCTTGGGCTGCAAGAAGTTCGACGGCGCGGCTGGCGCCCAGGTCCTTGCCGAGGCGCACGGATTCGATGTCCGTGGAAATGATGGTGGGGTCCAGCCGGTAGTCGGCAGTGTCGTCCGATTCCGGTGCATGGTGGTCCAGGAGAGCTGCGTTGAGGCCGTGCCGGTTCAGGATATCCAGGGCATCGGCGTCGAAGAGCTTCTGTTCCTCGAGATAGTCGGCGCTGGCAACGTCCAGGTGCTGTTCCACGGAGACCATGGCCCGCTTGGTCTCGTCGAAGAACATGTGCGCCGAGTAATCCTCGGCCACCAGCCGGCGGATATCGTCCCCGTAGGCCTTGGGCACGGCGAGCTCATGGTCCACGTGGATGGGGCCCGGTCCGGCGGCGGTGTAGCTGAACCAGACCGCGCCCTTTTCGCAGATCGCGTGGATGACGGTTCCGGCAGGCATCCCGGCGGCGATCATCGGTTCCATGACCTGCTCGGCGATGAAGGCGTCAGAGCGGCCGGTATTGAAGATGACGGGAATTCCCGCGGAAGCCAGCGCCACGAGGTCTGCAATGATGTCCGGCTTGACGTCCCGCGTCACAGGGCTGGCAATGGGACCATCGACGTCGAGCAGCAGCGCGAGGGCCGGGGCTTTCTGGGCAGCGGTCCGGTCAGTGCCGTGGAGCGGTTGAGTCATGCCCCTATTCTGTCAGTCCGCGGCGGCTCCTCCACAGCTGTGACGCAGCGCGAAAGGATAGTCACCATTTGGCTACAACCTTCGTGTGCTGCGGGTCACAAGTTCCGTTAGCGCGGCAACTTCCATAGGCTTGCAGGGTGATCTTCAAAGCCGTGGGCGAGGGACGCCCGTACCCTGACCATGGATACTCTGCGCCGCGAGACTGGGCGGCCCTCCCGCCGCGACCCGTCCGGCTGGACGAATTGGTGACCACCAAGCGCACTTTGGATTTGGAGGCATTGTTGGCCGAGGATTCGACGTTTTTCGGTGACTTGTTCCCCCACGTGGTCCAGTACCAGGGCGTCATGTACCTGGAGGATGGCCTGCACCGGGCAGTCAGGACGGCGCTCCACCAGCGCACGGCCATCCACGCACGCGTGTTAGTGATCGATGGCTAAGCGGCCCGCGGACGCCACCCGGCTCCATGGCCACCACGTGGTCACGGGAGCCGAGCTCCGTGCCACGTTCGCTGAAGACGCCGAGGTTCCCCGCTCCAGGTTCGGGAGACGACTCTTCCACGGCATTGTCCTGGTCCTGTTGATCGGCGTCATTGCCGCCGGAGCAGTCGGTGCCTGGGCCGTCATGAATGGCGTCATCAAAGTCCCTACGGCCGTAGCCAGCAAAGCCCCCAGCAGCCTGTGTCCCAGCACCACGTTCGATTACATCCCGAACGAAACCGTGAACCTCAACGTCTTCAACGCCACCTCCCGTGGTGGATTGGCCCGCACCGTCGCTGACCAGTTCACGTCGCGCGGCTACAAGGTGGCCTCCGTGGATAACAGCGACACCGCCTACTCGGGCGTGGGCGTGGTGATTTCCGGTGTCAAGGGGCAAGCGGCAGCCTTCAACATCCAGCGGAACCTTGCAGGGACGGACTACTACCAGGACAACCGCGAGGACGAGTCGGTGGACGTCGTCCTCACGCCGGGGTACCAAGGCCTGGTTGATGCGCAGCTCGTGGACCAGACACCCGGGAAGCTCAGTTGTCCGCGCGAGGACCAGCGCGTAGTGGACGGGACCAAGTGGCCCATCATCCCCACCAATCCCGCAGGACAGTAGGGAGCTAACTGGCCAGCGTGTCAGCCGCGCCGTTGCGCACTGGCCGTCCGGCGTCGTCGAAACGCGCGCCCGCACCCAATTGGATGAACCGCACCGTCTGCGCCGTGGCGGTTTCGACGTCGGCGAGCGGGGCCGGGACCTGACTGTCGCCGTCGGGCGTCCGGTTGCGGCGTGCGGCGCTGGCGGAGAGCGTGCCATGGATGAGCCGCGCCAATTGGGCAACATCGATGTCCGGCAAGTAGCCCTGCTGGACTCCGTCATTGAGGATGTCCTCAAGCAGGATGTTCAACTCGCCCACATGGTCCGCGAGTTTGGAGAAGGAGCCGGGGGAGAGGACTGCGGCCATTGCCGGACCTGGTGGGAGGTGACGGCGGCTCAGGTCCTCCACTTGCGCGCGGACGTAGAGCGCCAGGCGGTCTACGGGGTTCTCCAAGGCCGCGAGCGACTCGCGAAGGTCCACGATGAAGCGCTCGGTCTCGTCCAGGGCGTACGCGATCAGCAGTTGCTCCATGTCCGCGTAGTAGTTGTAGACGGCCGTGCGGCCCACCCCTGCGTGGCGGGCCACGTCCGTCATGGTGAGCCCGGGGAGCCCATGGGTGAAGAGCAGCTCTCCGAAGGCGGTCAGTATCCGTCGTTGGGTCTCGGCGCGTTGGGCAGCATTCGTGGCGGCCGTGATCCTTGGCATATAGACACTTTACAGGGATCTGTCAGCAAGTTGGGCAGCTTCGAATCATGCGTTCCTTCTTTGGCACCATCACGGATGCGCAGGGCTCGCCACTGCTTAAAAGAAAAACTCCGGGTCCGCCGGAGCGGAATAACCGGAGCTTCCAATTCGTGGCCACAAGTAACATGAAACAGCGGTCAGCGAGGGCTTGCGTGCTCCACTCTACCGGTTAGGAAATGTCGGTGACAACCACAAGCGATGCGTGGATCGAGGACTGGCTCAGCGCGGGCCGTTTTGCAACCTACCTTCAAGCTGCCGGCGGTTCGCGCGTTCGGGCCTTGGAACTCTATGAGTGGAACGCCCGCCTAAGCGCCGCCTTTCTCCGTGATATCAGCCACCTGGAGGTTGGGCTGCGAAACGCCTGCGACCGCCAACTGCAGGCAGCCACCACGGGTGGTGACACGCACTGGACTGACCCCGCGACGTTGATGCGTTTGTTCCCGGCAGCATCGCGATTCGACAGGGCCAAGGGGAGGCGCATCGATGTCAACAAAAACCCGCGGGACAAGGTCGAACGCGCGAGGGAAGCTGGGACGGCGTCGCCTGGCATTGCAGTGCCCTCTCCCGCACCGTTGCCAGGTAAGACGATCGCTGAACTTATGTTCGGGTTCTGGACCTTTCTGTTCGCTGACGGACACGAGAAGACCCTCTGGGTGCCGTATCTTCATAGAGCCTTTCCACCCGGGACCGACCGCAGCAGGCTAAGCCAGACGCTTACAGCGATCAGAGAATTCCGCAACCGCATCGCCCATCACGAAAATATCCTCAAGGGCTCCGAGATCGAACGACGTCGTATCGTCAGCGCCACACAAATGCTCTCGCCGGAACTCGCCGCACACTGCCAAGCCACCAGTGAAGTGTCGGCCATTCTTTCCAAGCGGCCGTGAGCCTCCCCGGATCCCGAACGCTGCGGAGTTGCCTGGTGGACGCGGACACCCTGCCGCCGCAGCGGGGTGGGGCGCAAACTCGCGTAGCATCGATCCAACCGGACAAAATTCACAAGGGGGACTGTTGCGGGCAACGGTCAAGGACGTGGCGCGCCGCGCGGGGGTATCGCCGAAAACCGTCTCAAACGTCATGAACGGGATCGTGCCGGTGAGCGAATCGACGCGGCTCCGGGTGGAGCAGGCCATGCAGGAGCTGGACTACGTTCCCAACTTGTCCGCGCGGGGTCTCCGTAACGGCCGGTCCGGGGTCATCGGGCTGGCCTTGCCGGACCTGGCTACTCCCTTCTCTGCCGAGATGGCGCACCATCTGGTGGAAGTCGCGCATGAGCAGGGTTGGAGTGTCCAGATCGAAGAAACCGGTTCGGACCCGCATCGCGAGCAGGAACTCATGACGCGCGCCAGGGCAAACCTGATTGACGGGCTCATTCTGAACCCAGTGGTGTTGCAGGAAAGTGCTGTGAAGGTTGGGATATCCCTTCCTCCCGTGGTCCTTTTGGGTGAGGTAACCCAGCACTTGGCCGACCGCGTGTATGTGGACAGCTTTGCCGCGGCCCGGGACATGACTTTGGCGCTGGCGAAGAATGGACGACGGCGGATTGCGGCCTTGGGCATCAACCGCGGACGGCATTCGGCTACTGCGATCCACCGGGCGGCCGGTTATGAAGCGGCGTTGGAATCACTCGGCATCGACGCTGATGACGAGCTCCTGATCCGCTGCGAAAAGTGGACTTCCGAGTCGGCTGCGCGGGCGCTCACGGAGTACCTGGAGTCCCATCCCGTGCCGGAAGCCCTCTTCTGCTTTACGGACTCCATGGCGCTGGGCGCGCTCAACGCCCTGTGGAAGCTCGGAATCCGTGTGCCGGACGACATCGCCGTTGCCGGATTCGACGACGTTGCGGACGGTCGCTTTGCCGTCCCGCCGTTGACGACGGTGTCTTTCGACAAGCGCACCATCGCCTCCGAGGCCATCCGGCTGTTGACGGAGCGGATGGCCAGCAGGCATCAGGAGCAGCGGGTGGTCCAGGTGCCTTATTCGATCGTGGAGCGGGCCAGCACGGGCGGTTGACCACTCGGCCGCCACGGTTCAGGTGTGGGTTGACCTGTCAGGGGAAACAAATTGTTTGCGCTAACAATTTTCTCTTGCCCTGTCCATTACATCGATGTAATGTGAGACCTGCGTCACTCAACGGGCCACCATTCACCCGGATCGGGACGCTCCGGAACCGGACTTTTGCAATGAAGCAGTGCCCTTTCAGCGGACCCATCCAAAGGAGTGACGGGTGAAGCAGTTCGAATCTTTGACCGGGAGACAGTTATCCCGGAGGCAACTCATCGCCGGATCGGCGGCCTTGGGAGGCCTCGCCCTTGCCGGCAGCCTCACCGGTTGCGGCGGCGCGGCCCAGGCAACGACAGCGCAGGACATCGACTTCTGGCACCTCCTGTCCGGCGGTGACGGGATCAAGATGCAGGCCATGATCAACAGTGCCAACCAAGCCAATCCCGGATTCACGGTGCACCCCACAGTCCTTGCCTGGGGACCGCCGTACTACACCAAGCTCGCCATGGCTTCGGCGGGAGGACGTCCGCCAGAGGTCGCCATCATGCACGCCAGCAGGGTGCCCGGCTACGCTCCCGGCGGCTTGATCGATCCGTGGGACCTGGATCTCCTGGGCGAGAACGGCATCACGGGCGAGCACTTCGCGCCGCGGATCTGGGAGAAGAGCCAGCAGGGCGGCAAGGTCTTCTCCATAGCCCTGGACTCTCACCCGTTCATCATGTTCTACAACAGGGACGTGGCGGACAAAGCCGGGGTCATGGCAAGCGACGGCCAACTCCAGGACGTCACGTCGCCGCAGGACTTCAAGGCCATGGCGGTGGAGATGCAGAAAGTCACCGGAGCCCATGGCCTGTCCTTCGGCTACCTCGGCAGTGGTTCCCAGATGTGGCGCCTCTTCTACACGCTCTACAAGCAGCACGGAGCGGACATGGAACTGACCCCGGGCCAGCCCATGAAGGTGGACAGGGACGCGGCGATCGAGTCCTTGGAGTTCATGGCATCGCTGTTCGACGACACCATCGCGGCCAAGAGCGGTGACATCAGCACGGGCATCGCCGAGTTTGCCCGGGGCGGTTCCGGAATGCTGTTCAGCGGTGTGTGGGAACTGCCCACCATGAAGAAGGCCGGCATCCCCGTGGATGCCGCCACCATCCCCACGCTCTACGGCACACCTGCGTCGTACGCGGATTCGCACTCCTTCGTCCTTCCCCGGCAACTCAGGGTCAATGAGGAGAAACGGCGGGACGTCTACAAGTTCGTCAGCGACGTCCTGAAAGGCTCGCTGTCCTGGGCCGAGGCAGGCCACATTCCCGCATACCAGCCAGTGGTCCAATCCCAGGCCTACCGCGAGCTGACGCCCCAGATCCACTACGCCAACGCGGCGGACATCATCGCCTACGATCCCGAGGCCTGGTTCAGCGGCTCGGGCTCGGATTGGCAGACGTATTTCGCGGAGAACGTCCAGAACGTGCTCCTCGGCAGGGACAAGGCCTCCGCTGGATGGGATGCCTTCGAACACCGCACCAACACCCTTCTTTCCCGACCCAACCCGGTGTAACGGGCCAAGCCCCGAGCGACAAAGGAGTCCTTAGATGAGTTCCCCTACCTTGTCCCGGCGAAACCCCGGGACCCCCACCATTCCTGCCGCAGGTGCTGCCTCGTCCCTGCGACGCTCCCGCGACAACCTCAGCGGCTGGGGTTTTGCCACCCCGTTCCTGGTGTTCTTCCTGGTGTTCCTTGTGTGGCCGCTCATCTACGGGCTGTACATGAGCTTCACCGGCAAATCCCTCACCGGGGCCAATGACAGCCTCATCGGTTTCGCCAACTACGCCGAAGCCCTGGCCGACGCAGACATGTGGCGGTCCCTGGGCAATACCGTCTACTTCACCGTGATCAGCACCGTTCCCTTGGTCCTGGTGGCCTTGGTGATGGCGGCCCTGCTCAACATCGGGCTGCCGGCACAGTGGCTCTGGCGGCTCTCTTACTTTGCGCCGTACCTGTTGGCCTCCACGGTGGTGAGCTTGTTCTTCACCTGGATGTACAACCCGCAGTTGGGCCTGATCAATGACTTCCTGGCCAAGATCGGCCTGCCCAAAGTGGCCTGGCTCAACGATCCCAACGTGGCCATGTGGGCCATAGTCATCGCCACGCTCTGGTGGACCGTGGGCTTCAACTTCCTCCTATACTTGGCAGCCATGCAGAACATTCCTGCCCAGCACTATGAGGCGGCATCGCTGGACGGCGCGGGGGCCTGGCGGCAGTTCTTCTCCATCACTCTGCCGCAACTCACGCCAACCACGGTGATGATCGTGCTCCTGCAAATCCTGGCCTCATTGAAGATCTTCGACCAGGTGTACCAAATGACGGCCGGTGGTCCCGGCGGATCAACCCGTCCCGTGGTGCAGTACATCTTCGAATCCGGGTTCACCGGTTACCGGCTGGGCTACTCCGCAGCCATCTCCTACATCTTCTTCGGACTGATCGTGTTGGTCTCCGTCATGCAGTTCGTCATCACCCGCCGCAGGAGCGCATAACCATGGCAACCACAACCCTTACCCGGCCCGCGGCACCGCAAGCGGCCGCGCAGCAGCTCCGCCAACCCCGCAAGAAGCCGACCATCGGCAAGATCGCGGCGATCGTCGTCGCGGCCTTGATCGCCGTCTTGTGGCTGATTCCGTTCGCCTGGGCCACCGCCACCGCCTTCAAGACCGAGACGGACGCCGCCGCTCCAAAGGTGACCTGGGTGCCGCCGTCGGGCTTTACGGTGGACGCGTTCGTCAAGGTGTTCCAGGACGGCAACATCCCGCTCTGGACCTGGAACTCGCTCTACACGTCGGTGGCCATCACGGCAATCACGCTGGTGATCTCGGCACTGGTGGCGTATGCCCTGTCCAGGATCGACTTCAAGGGCAAGAAGGTCCTCATGACCGTGATCATTGCCTCGATCATTGTCCCGCCACCGGTGCTGATCATCCCGCTGTTCTACCAAATGCTCGCACTGAACATGATCGACACCTCGTGGGCCATCATCCTGCCGCAGGTCATCCACCCTGCCATGGTGTTCGTGCTCAAGAAATTCTTCGACCAGATTCCCCGTGAACTCGAGGAAGCCGCGGTGATGGACGGTGCCAGCCGCCTGCGGATCTTCACGCAGATCATCCTGCCCTTGTCCCGGCCCATCCTGGCCGCCGTCGCGATCTTCGTGTTCATCGGCGCGTGGAACAACTTCCTGTGGCCGTTCATCGCCACCAACGACGATTCATTGCTGACCCTGCCCGTGGGACTGCAGACCATCAAGAGCGCCTACGGCATCCAGTATGCGCAGAACATGGCATCCGCCCTGCTCGCGGCGCTGCCGCTGATCCTCGTCTTCCTGTTCTTCCAGCGCCAGATCATCAAAGGCGTGGCGACGACGGGACTCGCCGGAACCTGATCCGGCACCTTTTCCAGCAATCACCCAGACTTAAGGAGAACCATGTCCCGCGCCCGCATTACCCTCGACCGCGATTTCACGGTGGGAGAAGTACCCCGCCGCCTCTTTGGCTCCTTCGTGGAGCACATGGGCCGCTGTGTCTACACCGGCATCTACGAACCCGGGCACCCCGAAGCCGACGAGCACGGCTTCCGGCAGGACGTCCTCAAGCTCGTCAAGGAGCTTGGGGCTACCGTCATCCGGTATCCCGGCGGCAACTTCGTGTCCGGCTACAACTGGGAAGACGGGATTGGCCCGCGGGAGAACCGGCCCCGCCGGCTCGACGGCGCGTGGCACACAGTGGAAACCAACGCGTTCGGCCTGCACGAGTTCGTGGACTGGTCCAGGCAGGCCGGCACGGAGATCATGGAGGCCATCAACCTTGGCACCAAGGGCGTCGAGGAAGCCCGTGCCATCGTGGAGTACTCAAACCACCCCGGAGGCAGCTACTGGTCCGACCTCCGTGCGAAGAACGGCCACAAGGATCCGTTCGACATCAAACTCTGGTGCCTCGGGAACGAGATGGACGGGCCATGGCAGATCGGCCACAAGACCGCCGATGAATACGGCCGCCTGGCCCAGGAAGCCGCCAAGGCCATGCGGTACGTGGATCCGTCCATTGAACTCGTGGCGTGCGGCAGCTCGAATTCCAGGATGCCCACGTTCGGTGACTGGGAGCAGACGGTCCTCACGCACACCTATGACGAGGTGGACTACGTTTCCCTCCACGCCTACTACTTCGAAGAAGAAGGCGACGTGGGCAGTTTCCTGGCTTCCGCCGTCGACACCGATTACTTCATCGAGTCGGTCATAGCCACCGCGGATGCGGTGCGGGCGAAGGGCAAGCACAAGAAGCACATCAACCTGTCCTTCGACGAGTGGAACGTCTGGTACCAGCGTGGCCGCGATACCGAGGACCAGCTGAGCAACATCGTCAGGGGACCGTGGCGCGAGCATCCCCGCGTCATTGAGGACAAGTACAACGTGACGGACGCCGTGGTGGTGGGCACGCTGCTCAACTCACTGCTGCGCCATGGCGACCGCGTGCACATTGCCAACCAGGCGCAGCTGGTCAACGTGATCGCGCCGATCCTGTCGGAGGAAAACGGTCCGGCATGGAGGCAGACCATCTTCCATCCGTTCGCGCGCATGGCCGAACTGGCCAAGGGACAGATCCTGCGCTTGTCCGTGGACTCGGACAAGTACTCGAACAACCGATTCGGTGACACGGACCTGGTGGACGTCAGCGCCACCTGGAACGAGGAAACCGGAAGGGTGGCCTTGTTCTTTGCCAACCGTGGGCTGGAAGAAGCGGCCGACGTCGAGGTCGCCCTGCGCGGTTTCGACGCCCGCCAAGTGCTGCGCGCCGAGGTCCTGGAAATGCCCGACGGCGGCGACCGCTTCACCATCAACAGCCAGTCCCAGCCGGACCGGGTCGGATTGGTGCCGCTGGAGAACGTCAAGGCCAGCGGCTCGGAACTGCGCCTGACGCTGCCCGCGTTGTCCTGGGCCGTCGTCGAGCTTGAGGTGGCGAAAGCCTAGCGCCGCACCCAGCCGCGTGGCACCCAACTGGGTCGCAGTTAAGCGCGTTTTGACGGCTCAAAACGCGCTTAACTGCGACCTACTTGGGTTGAGGTACGACGGCGGGTGGCTGGCTAGATGCTGCAGCCGTCGGGGCCGCAGGCCTCGGCGTCCGTGGCGCCCACCGGGATGAGCGGATTGGCTTCCTGCCAGGCCTGGTTGAGGGCCTGGCTGAAGAGCTCGGCCGGCTGGGCGCCCGAGATGCCGTACTTGCGGTCAATGACGAAGAACGGGACGCCCGTAACACCGATGGCGCGGGCCTCGTTGATGTCCTGGTTGACCTCTTCGGTGAACTTGTCCGTGGTGAAGAGCTCCGCGACGTCGCTTTCCGGAAGGCCCAGGGAAGCGCCGAGTTCGCTGAGATAGTCTTGGTTGCCAATGTCCTTGCCGTGCTCAAAGTGGTCGCTGAGCAGGCGCTCCTTGGCAGCATCCTGGCGGCCATGGGTGGCGGCGAGGTGGATGAGGCGGTGCGCCGTAAAGCTGTTGGCGACCACCACCTTGTCGAAGTGGTAGTCGAGGCCTTCGCCCTTGGCGGTCTCCGTGACGTGGGCGAACATCTGCTTGACCTGCTCCGGGGCCATGCCCTTGCGCTTGCTCAGGTAATCCAGTTCCGTGCCGTCGTAGTGCTCAGGCACGGAAGGGTCCAGCTGGTAGCTCTTCCATTCAACGTCCACTGCTTCACGGTGCGGGAACTGTGCCAGGGCAGTTTCAAAGCGGCGCTTGCCGATGTAGCACCAGGGGCAGGCGACGTCGGACCAGATCTCAATCTTCATGGTTTCGTCAACCGGAAGGAACGGGGGAGCATTCCGGAAAAGCCCTGTTAGATTCCTCACGGGGCTTATAGCCTTATTGAGGGTTGTGCAGTCAGCTCCTGGTTTGGGGGTTTTTGCGCGGAGGCCCCAGCATGCGCATCGGACTCATTGTTGGACCCTGGTTCACCGTTCCGCCTGAGAGATACGGCGGCACCGAACGGGTTGTTGATGCCTTGGCACGGGCCCTCGTGGATGCCGGGCATGAGGTCCTCCTTGCGGCGGCTTCGGACAGCACGTGTCCTGTGCCCCAGCTGAATGGCTTCGGCCCCAGTGCCCCGGAGGAACTTGGGTGCACGCTGAGCGAGCTAAGCCACGTGGTGCAGGCCTACCAAGGGATGCAGGGCATGGACATCATCCACGACCACACCTTGGCGGGTCCCCTCTATGCGCACCGCCCGGCCGACACCCCCGTGGTGACCACCATCCACGGCCAGCTCACGGGGCAATCGGCCGGGCTTTACCGCGCGATGGCCGGGGACACTGCCATCATCGCGATCTCCCACGACCAACGGTCCATGGTTCCCGACCTCGACGTTGTCTCCGTCATCCACCACGGACTGGACCTCTCTACAGTGTCGGTGGGCGACGGAAGCGGTGGCTACGCCTGCTTCGTTGGACGCATGTGCCCGGACAAAGGCCTCATGGAAGCGGTGCGCATTGCACGGGAGGCAGGTGTCCCGCTCCGGATCGCCGCCAAGATGCATGCCAAGGACGAAGTCCGGTTCTACCAGGAAGTGGTACGGCCTTTCCTTGGCCCGGACGAAGAGTTCCTCGGCGAGCTCTCCGACCCGGAAAAGTATGAACTCATGGGTGGAGCCGTAGCCCTGATCAACCCCCTCCAGTGGCCCGAGCCGTTCGGCCTGGTGATGATCGAGGCACTCGCCACGGGTACCCCTGTGTTGGCCACCAGGATGGGTGCAGCTCCCGAGATCGTGAGGCACGGTGAAACCGGTTATCTCGCCGGCGTGGGAGAGTTGGCCGACTACGTGGAGGCTGCGGGTTCCCTGTCAAGAGCAGCCTGCCGTCGAGCGGTGGACGAGTACTTCAGTGCCACCCGGATGGCTGAGGAGCACGTGGCGTTGTACTCGCGGGTGATCGAAGAGTTCCGTTCGAGGGCCTTTCAGGCGGCTCCCTCCGCCTGACTAGAGCCGGTGCTCCATCACGAAGTCGTGCTCCACGGAGTCGCCGAGCTTGAAGGACTTGGTGCCCACCCGCTGGAAACCGGACTTCTCGTAGAAGCGGATGGCCTTGGCGTTCTCGCTGTTGACGCCCAGCCACACACCGGCCGCGCCCTTGTCCGCGGCATCGGCCAAGGAGGCCCTGATCAGGCGGGACGCTGCACCCTGGCCGTGATGGTCGGGGTGCACGTAGCA
This sequence comes from Paenarthrobacter sp. NPDC089714, assembly GCF_044748905.1. Taxonomy (NCBI): domain Bacteria; kingdom Bacillati; phylum Actinomycetota; class Actinomycetes; order Micrococcales; family Micrococcaceae; genus Paenarthrobacter; species Paenarthrobacter sp. NPDC089714. The sequence continues at coordinate 84,247 of NZ_JBIVGX010000011.1, read as the reverse complement.
CTTGCTGAGCTCAGTGGCGGGCAAAGCCGAGAGGACCGAAGCGACGTCCGGGTCGCTTGCCGGTTTGGCGATCAGCATGGTGTACCCGTTCAGCTGCCCACCGTCGTCGAGCACCAGGATGGTGATGTTCGCATCGGCGAGGTACTCCGTGAAGTTGGCCTCGCTGAGCGTGCGCTCAAGGTGGGCCTGGATGTCTGCCGGCGATGCTCCGGGAGGGCAGGCCAGCGGAAAGGTGACGGCGGCCAGTTCGGCGAGTTTGCCGGCGTCGTCCGTGCGGGCCGTGCGGATGGTTTCGGTCATGCGGTCCCCCTGGGAAAGTGTGTACGGAAAATGCCCCTAAGAACGCATCTTAGGGGCATTTTCTGGATGGACTCCTAGTCCGCCTTCACCGCCAACACCGGGCAGTCGGCCTCAAGGAGGATCCGCTGCGAGACGCTGCCCATGATGAGCTTGCCCACGGGGCTGCGCCGGCGGAGGCCGATCACAATGAGTTCCGCGTCGTGTTCGTCGGCAGCGTCCAGGACCTCAGCCGCGGCATCGTGGCCACGGACCGGTTGTTTGATGGTGTGCTGGATGCCTTCCTGCGCCAGGCGGTCCTCCACGGTCTGGATGTCCGGCTCCTGGGCGTAGCGGTTGTCCACCAGTGCATCGCCCTTGGAGGAATTGATGACGAGCAGCGTGTCCTTGCGGTTCTTGGCTTCGGCGATGGCCTGCGTCAGGGCGGCTTCGCCCTCGGGTGTGGGGACGTATCCCACCACGATGGTCATGGGTTCTCCTGTTTCTGGTGGTTAGTCGCTGTAGTCGGCAGCGCCGGAGTTGGCGGGGAGCAGCGGGTCCTTGGCTGGCCGCTTGGGTTTGATGAGCTTGTAGGCAAAGGGCCACACCAGCACGATCGCCACGATGATGTAGACCACGATCGCGATCGGCTCGCTGAAGAGTCCGGCAGGGTCGCCGGCGCTCAGCTGCAGGGTCTTCCGGAGCTGGCCTTCAATGCGCGGGCCGAGGATGACGCCCAGGATCAGCGGCAGGACGGGGAGCCCGAAGCGGCGCATCATGAAGCCGAGTGCACCGAGGACCAGCAGGATCACCAGGTCGAAGGCCTGCAGGTTCACCGAGTATGCGCCAAGGGTGGCGAAGAACAGGATGCCCGCGTAGAGGTAGGGCCGGGGGAGTTGCAGGAGCTTCGCCCAAAGGGGAGCCAGCGGAAGGTTGATCAGCAACAGCAACAGGTTGCCGATGAACAGGCTGGCAATGAGGGCCCAGACCAGTGGTCCCTGGCTGGAGAAGAGCTGTGGTCCCGGCTGGATGCCGTAGGTAGTGAAGGCAGCCAGCATGACGGCGGCTGTTGCGTTGGTGGGCAGGCCCAGCGCGAGCATGGGGGTCAGGGTGCCGGCCGCTGCTGCGTTGTTGGCAGCTTCCGGCCCGGCCACGCCTTCGATGGCCCCCTTGCCGAACTCTTCCTTGTGCTTGCTCAGCCGCTTTTCCGTGACGTAGGAGAGGAACGTGGGAATCTCCGCACCACCGGCAGGCAGGGCTCCGAAGGGGAAACCAAAGGCGGTGCCGCGAAGCCACGGCTTCCAGGAACGGGCCCAGTCCTTCCGGCCCATCCACGGGCGGCCCACGGGGATAATGTGGAGCGGGCTGCGGCGAAGGTGGGCAGCAACCCAGAGGGCTTCACCCACGGCGAAGATGGCCACCGCAACAACAACAATGTCCAGGCCGTCGGCAAGCAGCGGCTGGCCGAACGTCAGGCGGCGCTGGCCTGTCACGGAATCCATGCCCACCAGGCCGATCGCCAGGCCAAGTGCCAGGGAGGCGAAGCCGCGGAGCCGCGAGGAGCCCAGGACAGCCGTGACCGCCAGCAGGGCGAGGATCATGATGGCGAAGTAGCTTGGCGCCCCGAGGCTGACGGCGAACTTCACCACAATCGGCGCAAAGACGGCCAACAACGCGGTGCCGATGGTTCCGGCAACGAACGATCCGATGGCCGCGGTGGCCAATGCCTGGGCTGCCCGCCCGGCCTTGGCCATTTTGTTGCCTTCGATGGCCGTGACCACCGAGGACGATTCTCCGGGGGTGTTCAGGAGGATCGAGGTAGTGGAGCCGCCGTACATGCCGCCGTAGTAGATGCCAGCGAACATGATGAAGGCGCTGGTGGGTTCCAAGGCGTACGTGACAGGGAGCAGCAAGGCCACGGTCATGGCCGGGCCAAGGCCGGGCAGGACACCAACGGCCGTGCCCAGGAGCACGCCGATCATGGCGTAGAGCAGGTTCATGGGGGTCAGGGCGGTGGCAAAACCGTCCATCAGGGAGGACAGGACGTCCATCAGAGGATTCCTTCCAGAAGCCCGGCGGGCAGTGCGATGCCAAGACCGAGGTAGAAGCCATAGAAGGTCAGCAAGGACAGGGCCAGTGCGATCAGGCCGTCCCGGACATACTTTCGGCTGCCCAGGGCCAGGACGCTGCCCCAGAAAAGGACAGTTCCGGAGATGACCCAGCCGGCCCAGTCGATCAGCAGGATATTGAGGATGAACGCTCCGGCGAGGGGGAGGACGGTCTTCCAGTCGGCGGGGTGGGCGAGGTCCACGTCTTCGCCGCCCTCGGCTTCACCCTTTCCGCCACGGAGGACGTTGATGGCCAACAGCACGGCACAAACCACCAGGAGTCCGGCCACGATGAACGGCACAGTCTTGGGTCCAACCGGGTCCGACTTCGAGTACGGGGTGACCAGGCCATTGGCATCCAGGAAGACCAGGACCCCGGCCGCGCCGAGCAGGAGGGAGACCCCCAGCTCGGCGCGGCCTTTGAGGGCTTTTACTGCAGTGCTCACGCCAAGCCAAGCTTGGTGAGGACATCGGCAACGCGCTTGTCCTGGTCGGTCAGGAAGGTCTGGAATTCGTCACCGGTGATGAATGCATCGGTCCAACTGTGGGTCTTCAGGGCTTCCTTCCAACCTGCGGATTCATGCATCTTCTCCAGGGCCGCGATCAGGGACTTCTTGTCCTCGTCGCTGATGCCCGGAGGGGCCACGATGCCGCGCCAGTTGGTAAACACCAGGTCGATGTTGGATTCCTTGAGGGTCGGGGCATCCACACCGTCCAGCCGCTTCTCACCGCTGGTGGCCAGGACGCGGACCTCGCCCGACTTGATCTGCTCCAGGTATTCACCGGCGCCGGAGGCCGCGAAGCCGAGCTTGTTGCCGAGGATCGCTGGCAGCAGGTCACCGCCGCCGTCGTAGGAAACGAAGTTCACTTTGGTGGCGTCGATGCCAACGGCCCCCGCCAGCTGCATCGGCAGGAGGTGGTCCGGGCCGCCCGGCGAGGAACCGCCACCCACGGCGATGGATCCCGGATTGGCCTTCCATGCCTTCACCAGGTCATCGATGGTCTTGTAGGGGGAGTCCTTGCTGACCATGATCGCGCCGGGTTCCTCGATCAGGCGGGCCAGCGGGGTGGTCTGGGTCAGTTTCGACTCGGACTTGTTGGTGTAGCTGGCACCCACCACGCCCAGGCCCATGAGCATGGCCAGATCGCCGTTGCCCTTCTCGTTGACCACGCGGGCCAGGCCCACCGTGCCACCGGCTCCGGCCAGGTTGAAGACTTCGGTGTTGCTGGTGATCTTTTCGTCATCCAGGACCTTCGCCGCCGCGCGGGCCGTGGTGTCGTAGCCGCCACCAGGGGTGTTGGGGACCATGATCTGGAGCCCACTGATGGGCTTGGCGGCCCCGGAGCTTTCCGTGCCGGTGGAGTTCTTGCTGGTGGCGCCACAACCGGTGGCCATCAGGGCGATGCCGGCTGCTACGGCGGCAATGCGCAATGCGCGGATCTGGCGCATGGTGTTCCTCATCTCAGTGTGAAAATTCTTCGTCGAATTCCTGTGCAGGGTCCGTCGTCGGGTTCCTGCCCTGCCGTCGATGCTAGGACCGTCCGTGACGGGGATCACTCTTGTGTTCGCAGTGATCTTTAAGTTCATTGCGTTCACGCTCCGGCACGCTTCCGGCCAGCACTGGGGTATAGTTCCGGTACTCCATGGCGGACAGCCAGTGAACGCATCGGGGCCCCAGCAGCGTCCGGCAACGTGGACATCATCCAAAGGACCACACCTTGACTCGACCGTCTCGAAGAAGAGGCATGTCCCTGGCGGGACAATACCTTGTGCTGCAGTTGCTGATTGTCCTTGCCGTGCTGGTAGCTGTCGCCGCCATCTCCCTTGCCGAGTCCGCGGCAAATTTTGAACGTACGGAGGGACGCCGGGCGCTCTCCGCTGCCGAGGCCCTGGGGAACAATCCCACCGTGCGCGAATTGCTTCCGACGGCGGAACCCCGCGCCGGTTCATCGCTTCCGGCAGTTGCGGAATCGGTCCGTACGGTCTCCGGCTCAGCCCAGGTGGCTTTGGCCAAGCTGGACGGCACGGTGGTCACCGCGTCCGACCCGGGGCTGGTTGGCAAGGCCCTCCCGCTCGGTGAGAGCCGGGTGATGGAGGGGCGGGCCTGGACCGGCGTGGTGGCAGGCGGGAACACTCCGGTCCTCTCGGCCCACGTCCCTGTCCTGGACGATGCCGGCAAGATGATCGGCATCGCCTCCATCAGCCGCAACTACCCCTCCACACTGGAAAGGCTGGGAGACGCCGCACCGAACCTGCTCACCTACCTGGGCGTGGCCAGCGTCCTGGGCGTTGCCGGTTCCCTCCTGATGTCCCGCCGGGTGAAACGGCAAACCCTGGGCATGGAACCGCACGAGATCACCGGCCTGGTGGAGAACCGCGAAGCCATGCTGCAGGGCCTGAAGGAAGGCGTGGTGGCTTTGGATCCCCACGAACGGATCACGGTGGCCAACCAGAGCGCCAGGCAACTCCTGGGCCTGCCGGACGATTGCGTCGGAAAGCGCCTCGGCTCCTTGTCCGTCGATCCTGCGTTGAAAGTGGTCTTGGCGCGGGAGCAGGCGGGTCCGGACCAGTTGGTGTTGGTGGGGGACCGCTTGGTGGTCATGAACAGGGTGGCGCTGACGTCTGGTGGACGGGACATCGGCTCCGTGACCACTTTGCGGGACCGCACGGAGATGTCTTCGCTGGAACGCGAACTGGGGGCAACCCGCACCGTGACCAACACCCTCCGCGCCCAGGCCCACGAGTTCGCCAACCAGCTCCACGTGATCTCCGGCCTGCTCCAGCTGGAGGAATACGACTCGGTGATCCAGTTCGTCAACGGAGCCACGGTGGACCGCACGCGCCTCAACGACGAAGTCACCAGCCGCATCCAGGACCCCGCGCTCGCCGCTTTGCTGATCGCCAAAACCAGCCTTGCGGCTGAGCGCGGAGTGGAGCTTCAGCTCGCGCCGGAATCCGCACTGCCGCGCGTACCGGAGGAACTCTCCCGCGACCTCGCCACCGTTGTGGGGAACCTGGTGGACAACGCGTTCGACGCCGTGACGGGCCTTCCCGGGGCATCGGTCACTGTGCTGGTGGTGGACATGGAAGACAGGGTAACGGTGACCGTGCGGGACAATGGTCCGGGTGTGCCGGATGATGCCGTGGATGAAATCTTCCAGCAGGGCTTCTCTACCAAGGATCCGGATCCGGGTGAGGCGCGTGGTTTCGGCCTGGCCTTGTCCCGCGTCATTTGCCGGCGTGGCGGGGGAGACCTGACGGTCTCGAACGAGGGCGGTGCCGTGTTCGCCGCCCGATTCAGGAAGGAGGCAGTCCGCCCGTGATCAAGGTCCTGATTGTCGATGACGACTTCATGGTGGCCAAGGTGCATGCCGGCTTCATCCAGCGGACGCCGGGCTTCGTGGTGCTCGGAGTGGCGCACACCGGCGCGCAGGCCGTGCTGGAAACGGAGCGGCTCCAACCGGACCTGGTGCTGCTGGACATCCACCTCCCGGACATCAATGGCCTGGACCTCATGCACCAATTGCGTGAGGTGGCCCCGGACCTGGATGTGCTGGTGATCAGTGCCGCGCGGGAGGTGGAGACCGTGCGCAAGGCCCTGCGCGGCGGGATTGTGCACTACCTCATCAAGCCCTTTTCCCAAGCAGATCTCCAGGAACGGCTTGAACATTACCTGAACGCGTACCACGGCCTGGATGGCTCCAAGGTGGAAGCGGAGCAGTCCGACGTCAACAGGGTCTTCGGCCTCGGTGCCTCGGAGCGGAGCCTGCCCAAGGGGTGCAGCGTTGAGACGTTGGAGCGGGTTGAGGAGACGTTGAAGGCGGCGTCTGGAGACCTTTCAGCAGCCGAGGTGGCCGAGCAGCTGGGGACCTCGCGGGTCAGCGCACGGCGTTACCTGGAGTACCTCCACGATGCCGGCGCTTTGGACGTGAAGCTGAAGTACGGCGTCGGACGTCCGGAAAGGCGGTACGTGCTCAAGGCGCGGTGACTGCTGTAATTCAGTTGCTTGCCTTGGCGATGCGGATCAATTCCGCGGCGCTGCCGTCGGGCCTGCGTTCGGGGAGCCAGACGGCCCGCAGGGAACGCGTGAGATCCAGTCCTTGAACAGGGACGGCGACGAGTTGCCCGGTGGCGAGTTCGGCCGTGACGGCGAGCTCGCTCAGCACGGCCACGGCCGCGCCCTCGGCCGCTGCTGCTTTGACAGCCACGGTGCTGGCGAGCTCCAGGCGTGCCTCGGGCAACGGCGTCCCTGATCGTTCCAGGGCCCTGACCAAAGTGTCGCGGGTTCCCGACCCTACCTCCCGGAGCACCAGGTCGGCGGCGGTCAGTTCTTGGGGGTCCACCGGTGTACGCCTGCGCGCCCAGGGGTGGGTAGTCCCCACCACCACAACCAGCTCATCGCGGGCCACGGTGGTTGAAGCAACAGTGCGCGGCAGTGCGGGCGTTTCCACGAAGCCCAGGGGAACCTGCCGGGCGGCTACCTGTTCCAGGACCTCCCCGGAGTTGCCCACGGCCAGGCTGACGTGCAGGTCCGTGTGTGCCCTCCGGAAGCGTGCCAACCAGCGCGGGGCCAGGTACTCGGCAATGGTGAGGCTGGCCGCCACGGTCAAATGGGCAGCTTGCTCCTCAGCCAGGGACCGTGCGCCCAGGATCATCCGGTCCATGGCGCCGAGGGCCTCGCGCGCCCAAGCCGTCACCACCTCGCCCTCGTTCGTGACCCGGGAACCCGCGGGGGTACGGATCACCAGGGTGAGCCCAAGTTGCCGTTCCAGCCGGGCGAGGGCGCGGCTGGCATTGGGCTGGGCCATGCCCACCCGGCGGGCCGCAGCGCCGAGCGAGCCTGTCTCGGCGACCAGGACGAGGATTTCCAGCGCGGTCAGATCGGGGCGACTGCTCATGCTTGGAAGATATGCCTAGGGTTCAGCTCATGTCAATTAAGCATGGGTTCAGGCCGAAGTGAGGGCTATCGTGGGCTGCGGTTTCGGGGGATCGTGGAACCATGAGCACCATCAGGCCGCGTACGGCACCCGTTTCGGAGACGCCGAAGGCACACGCCGCGGCAGCTATCCGGGCTCTTGCTCCCGGACTTGCTGCCTGCGTTGTTGCCGTGGGCGTCGCCTTCGGGCTGCATGCTTTGCTGCCATCCCTGCCGGCCATGACCATCGCCGTGGTCCTGGGGATTGTGGCCGCCAATGTGCCCGGCGTTTCCGGTTGGGTAGGAGGCCCCTGGCAAGCGGGGCTGCGCTTTGCCGGCAAGCACTTGATGCGTGCGGGCATCGTCCTTCTGGGGCTGAAATTGAGCCTGGGAGATATCGCTTCGCTGGGCTGGCAGGCTTTTGGGCTCATCGTCGCCGTGGTGTTGCTCGCCTTTGCCGGGACCTACGCGCTGGGCAGGCTCTTCAAGCTTCCCGGCGATGTCCCGCTGCTGATCGCCACAGGGTTCTCCATTTGCGGTGCCTCGGCGATCGGTGCCATGGCTGCCGTGCGGGGAACCAAGCATGAGGACACCGTGCTGCCTGTTGCGCTGGTAACCCTGTGTGGCACGTTGGCCATTGGTACCTTGCCACTGCTGATGCACCCGCTGGGTTTGGACGTCGTGACCTTCGGCCGCTGGGTGGGAGCGTCAGTACACGACGTGGGACAGGTGGTGGCTGCGGCCCAGACCGCCGGTGCGGTTGCCTTGAGTGCTGCGGTGGTCATCAAGCTCACGCGGGTGGTTTTGCTGGCACCCATCGTCGCGACGGCTGGCGTGTGGGAGCGCCGCCGGCGGGTGCGGAGTGCTGCAGGCACCCCGGGCACCCCAGGTAAGTTCCCGCCGATCGTGCCGCTCTTCGTGCTTGGTTTCCTGGCCATGATCGCCCTCCGCACCCTTGGCTGGGCTTCGCCAGCGGTGCTGGATGTCGGGGGCCTGCTGCAGGAGATCGCACTCGGGGCCGCCCTCTTTGGGTTGGGCTCCGCGGTCCGGGTGCGGGAACTCCTGCACGCCGGACCACGGTCCCTGGTCATGGCCTTGTGCGCGTGGGCGTTGATCGCCGCCCTGGGCCTGGGCGCCGTGTGGTTGATGGCCTAGAAATTCACGTCCCTACCGTCTTCAGGTAGTTCCGGATGCCATCCACCACCAGCTGGTGGTCTTCATCGGAGGCCAGTCCGGACACAGTGATCGCGCCGATGACCCCCGCACCCTTTACCCGGATGGGGAAGGAGCCGCCAGCCAGGGTGTAGTCGTCGTGCGAAAGCCAACCCCCGCCGAGCGGGCTGTGGCCAGCAGCGGAAAACTGTTCGGACAAGAGCGCAGTGCTGTGCTCAAACCGCAGCACTGAGGCCGACTTCCGGCGGATCCATTCTTCCTGGTCGGACGTGGCTCCGGGCAGGACGCAGCGGAACAGCACGATATTGTGTCGGCGAATATCAATGGCCACACCGAAACCGGACGAGATGGCGTGGTTGGCGATGAGGGAGCCGAGCCGCCAGGCATCGTGGTGGTCGAAGCTTGCGAAGACCAGTTCCTCTTCCTGGGCCCTGAGTTCCGCGAGCCGGGGTGTTTCGCTCATGACTTGTCCGCCTCGTAGCTCAGCCCGATCTGCCGGCGGATCTCGTCCATCGCGGCCATGATCGCCACCGTTTCCGCGGGTGGGAGGATGGTTCCGGCCGTTTCCCCAGCGGCCACGAGCCGCTCCAGCTCGGCGGCCTGGTACTGCATGCCGCGGCTGGTCACGGGCTCATCGAAGCGCTCCACCACGGAGCCATCCACGGCATGGACCGTGAACGGTACCGGGTTGTACCAGGTGTGCTCGATGTCGATCCACCCCTCTGTCCCGATCACCAAAGCACGGTTGGCGCTCGCGGCGTCCAGTTCGCAGTCCACCAAGGCCTGCGCACCGCCGTCGTAATCGAAGATCGCCGCGGTCTGGCGGTCGACGCCGGTGGCCGTCATCGATGCGCTCGCGGTGACACGCGACGGCGCCCCGAGGATGTCGATCGCGAAGGAGACCGGGTAGATGCCGAGGTCCAGCAGCGCGCCGCCGCCGAGGGCGGGGTCGTTGAGCCGGTGCGCGGGATCGGTGGGGAGGCTCTGGTTGTGGCTGGCCACCACCTTGCGGACCTCGCCGATGGTCCCGGCGGCGATGACCTCGCGGATCCGGATCATGTGGGGCAGGAACCGGGTCCACATGGCCTCCAGCGCCACCAATCCCTTGGACGCAGCCAGGTCGGTGATCTCGCGGGCCTCCCGGGCGTTCATGGTGAACGATTTCTCCACGAGGACATGCTTCCCGGCGTTCAACGCCAGCAGCGCGTTGGCGTGGTGCATGGGGTGCGGGGTGGCGATGTAGATGACGTCCACCTCGGGGTCCGCGGCGAGGTCCTCGTAGCTGCCGTGCGCGGTGGGAATGCCGTGCTGTTCGGCGAACGCCTTGGAGGAGTCCAGGGAGCGGGAACCCACGGCCTGCACCGTGAAGCCGTTCCCGCGCAGGTCCGCGGTTTGCAGTCCGGCGATGAAGCCGGTGCCGAGGATGCCCCAACGGATGGTGCCGTCGGAAGTGCCATGGGGGTGGGTCACGTGCTTAGTCCTTTGGTGAGTCAGTGAGGGGGTACGCGACGAACGCGAACCGTGAAGAGTCCGGCGACCAGCTGTTGACGTTGAGCGTACCTTGGCCACCAAACAGCGGCCAGATGTGCAGCGGAGTGTGCCAGTCACCTGTTGAGACGAGCACGACGGCGACCGGCAAGTCCGCGGGGTGGCCTTGGGTTCCGCTGGGGAACCGGATGTAGGAGGCGTACTGGGCATCCGGGGAAAGGTGCGGGAACCAGTCCACCGTGTTTGTTTCCAGGAGTTGTTCGAACCCTGTCCCGTCCACGCGGATCCGGGCGAGCTGGGCATGGCCTTTGTCCGTGCTGAAGGATTCCGTGTTGAGGTAAAGCCACTTTCCGTCCGGCGAGTACTCCGGGCCGTCGCAGTGGCCGTCTCCAACATCGACGCCGGCGGCAGCACCGCCGTCGGACGCTATGGTCATGAGGCGGCCCGGCTGCGTGAAATCCCCGTCCGCGATCCCCACGTACGCGAGCTCCTTGCCGTCCGGGCTGACTCCGTGGAGGAAGTGCCAGGAGCCGTCGTCCCCGGTGATCCGGGTGGCGTGGCCGCCGGTGAGCGGTGCCCGGTAGATGTGGCCGTCGTTGGCGGAGAGGAAGATGTTCTTCCCGTCCGGATCCAGGACGTGATCGTTGTTCAGGTCGGGTACGCCGGTGAGGGGGATGTGGGTGAGTTCGCGGCTGGCCACGTCCAGGCGCCACAGTTTCCCGTCGCCGTTGAGGATCAAGGACTGCCCGTCGAGGGTCCAGTTGGGTGCTTCGAGGAGGATGCTGTCCGTGCTGTAGAGGAGTTCGGCTTCGCCGGTGACCGATGCGATCCAGACTTCGCTGCGCTGGCCGGGTTGGAGGGTGCGGTTCACTCAGTGTCCTTCCCGCCGTCGCCGGCGAGTTCCTTGATCCGGATGTTCCGCCAGCGGCATTGCGCGCCCTTTCCCCACCGGGCTTCGCCGAACATGGAGTCGTTGTCGTGCACTTCCAGCGCAATGTGGCCCCGGGTGCCCAGTGTTTCGAGGACGTCAGCGGGGTTGTAATTAGGCGAATCCAGGGTGGCCGTGTCCAACTCTGCGATCTTCACGCCATTGACCCACGTGGTGATGACCGGCAAGGCTCCGACGCAGCGGATACGGAGCTCGTTCCAGTCGTCCCAGCGCCAGGCGTTGAGAAAATCCTCGACGTCGGCCGCGTAGCTCAAGCGGGCACGCTTCTCGTCAGTGACGGGTTCCACGGACGTGGCCGGGTCATCGGCGATCAGACCCGTGGGGCGGCCGTCCTCATCGAGGGCGACGTCCACGGCGAAAGGAACCGCCGAGAAACTGGCCAGCCCGTTGCCGAAGAACCCGCCAATGCCGCCCGAAGGCCGGTGGTCCACCAGCACCTGGAAACCTTCCCAGGAATCCGGGCGACGGCGAAGCATCACCCCCGTATCCGCCGGCCAGTCCGGGCGCATCTCCAACACCAGTTCGAAATCACCGAAGGCCTGCTCGCTGACGAGGTAGCCGCCGTAACCGCTGCCGGGGGAGTCCTGTTCGCCGATCAGCACGCCGTCCTCCACGAACCAGTGCGCGGGGTGCTTCTCCGGTTCTACTGGCGGGGTCAGGCCCAGGGCTTCGAAACGCTCCAGGAGGAGGGGCCCGCCGGGGTACTCCGTACCGTACACGCGAGGTACGGAGTACCAACCGGCCAAGGAGGAGCCGTCGAACAGCGGGACGAAACCGTCGCCGTCGTCGTTCTTTACCGTTTCCGCCACGCGCCTAGTCCTGGCTGAAGGCGGCGTCGAAGCTGGTTTGGGAGGCGGGGAAGTCGAACTTCTTGAGGGCTTTGAGGGCTTCGGGGGCGCCGTGGAGGCGGTCCATGCCGGCGTCTTCCCATTCGATGCTGATGGGGCCGTTGTAGCCGATGGCGGTGAGGGCGCGGAAGGAGGCTTCCCAGGGGACGTCGCCGCGTCCGGCGGAGACGAAGTCCCAGCCGCGGCGGGGGTCGCCCCAGGGCAGGTGGGAGCCGAGGACGGTGTTGCGGCCGGTTTGGCGGACCTTGGTGTCTTTGCAGTCCACGTGGTAGATCCGGTCTTTGAAGTCCCAGATGAAGGAGACGGGGTCGATGCCTTGCCACATCATGTGGGAGGGGTCCCAGTTCAGGCCGAATGCTTCGCGGTGGCCGATCGCTTCGAGGGTGCGGACGGTGGTCCAGTAGTCGTAGGCGATTTCGGAGGGGTGGACTTCGTGGGCGAATTTCACGCCTTGTTCGTCGAAGACGTCCAGGATGGGGTTCCAGCGGTCGGCGAAGTCCTGGTAGCCGGCGTCGATGATCTTTTCCGGGACGGGCGGGAACATGGCGACGTATTGCCAGATGGAGGAGCCGGTGAACCCGACCACGGTGTCCACGCCCAAGGCTTTGGCTAGCCGGGCGGTGTGTTTCATTTCTTCGGCGGCGCGCTGCCGGACGCCTTCGGGGTTCCCGTCGCCCCAGACCTTGGAGCCGACGATGGCTTCGTGGCGGAAGTCGATGGGGTCATCGCAGACGGCCTGGCCTTTGAGGTGGTTGGAGATGGCCCAGACCTTGAGGTTGTACTTGTCCAGGAGTTCGAGTTTGGAGTCGACGTAGCCGGGTTCGTCCCAGCGCCAGGCGTCGAGGTGGTCTCCGGAGACGGCGATTTCCAGGCCGTCGTAGCCCCAGCCCGAGGCAAGCTTGGCGACTTCCTCGAGGGGGAGGTCGGCCCACTGGCCGGTGAACAGGGTGTACGGGCGGGGCATGTCAGGCTCCTTCGGTGGTGTTGGATAGCTGGATCAGTGAGCTTTTGGCAGCTGCGGACTCTTCCACGGCGGCGAGGATGTGCTGGACGTTCAGTCCTTCTTCGAACGACGGCGACGGCTGGCTTCCGTCCCGGACGGCAAGGAGGAAGTCGCGGATTTGGTGCGTGAAGGTGTGTTCCCAGCCGATGATGTGACCCTGCGGCCACCAGGCTTCGAGGTAGGGGTGTTCGGGTTCGTTGACGAGGATCCTCCGGAAGCCCTGCTCCCGGACGGGAAGGGTGGCGTCCAGGAAGCCGAGTTCGTTGAGGGCTTCGAGGTCAAAGAGGATGGTGCCTTTGTCGCCGTAGATTTCCAGTTTCAGGGAGTTCTTTTGTCCGGTGGCGACGCGGGAGACTTCCACGGAGGCGATGGCTCCGGAGGTGAGGGTGAGCGTGGCCCAGGCGGCGTCGTCGACCGTGACGTCTTCCGGGCCGTCAGGGCCGGGGCGCTGGTCCACGAAAGTGTGCAGGCGGCCGGTGACCTCGGTGACGGCGTCGCCGAGGAGGTAGAGGATCTGGTCGATGGCGTGGGAGGCGATGTCACCCAACGCTCCGGAGCCGGCGGTTTCCTTCCGGAGCCGCCAGGTCATGGGCGATTCGGCGTCGGAGAGCCAGTCCTGGAGGTAGGCGGCTCGGATGTGGCGGATGGTGCCGAGGCGGCCTTCGGCAATCAACTCGCGGGTGAGGGCGAGGGCGGGGACGCGGCGGTAGTTGAAGCCGATCATGGACTGCACGCCCCGGGCGCGGGCCTTGGCTGCGGCGGCGGTCATGAGTTCGGCTTCGGCCAGGGTGTTGGCGAGGGGTTTTTCGACCAGGACGTGTTTGCCTGCTTCGAGGGCGGCGATGGCGATTTCGGCGTGCATCCAGCCCGGGGCGCAGATATCGATGATGTCGATGTCGTCCCGGTGGATCACGTCCCGCCAATCGGTGGCGGATTCGGCCCAACCGTACTTTGCTGCGGCTTCCGCGACCTGGGTGGCGTCCCGGCCAACGAGCACTTTCTGCTCGAAGGCCGGGACGTCGAAGAAACTGGCCACATTCCGCCACGCGTTCGAGTGGGCCTTCCCCATGAAGGCATAGCCGATGGCGGCCACACCGAGTGGACGGTCGGAAGGCAGGGACGAGTGGGCGGGGGTGGTCATGTTCTTGTTCCTCGCTGGTTGCTGCGGATTTAGAGGGTAGCGGTTTCCGGTGCCCAGTCCTCAGGGACGGCTGCCGAAGCGGGTGCGTTGCTGGTGACGTCCACGAACGAGCCGGACTCGACGGACTCGGAGATCGAGACCATGGTGTCCAGCACGTGGTAGGCCAGGTCGCCGGTGGCGCGATGCGCTGAACCGGAACGCAGGGCACGGGCCATGTCCAGCACACCGAGACCGCGGCCCTGGGCCGGACCGGTGGCGGGGATGATCTCCGGTTCCTCCGCGCCAGGACGCCAGAGCTTGAGGTCGCCGTCGAAGTAGTTCGGGTCAGGCAGCGACAGGGTCGCCTCGGAGCCGGTGATTTCCACGAAGCCCATCCGCAGGCGCGGGGACTCGAAGGAGAACACACTGTGGGACGACTGGCCGCCTTCGAACTGCGCCATCGCGGAGACGTGGGTTGGGACCTCGACGGCGAATTCCTCGCCTGCCTTGGGACCGGAACCAACGATCCGCGTCTTCTTCGCGGCGGAGCCGACGGCGGCCACCTTCCGGACCGAACCGAAGGTCTGGATCAGGGCCGTGAGGTAGTACGGGCCCATGTCGAACAGCGGGCCCGCGCCCTGGGCGAACAGGAACGACGGGTTCGGGTGCCAGGATTCCGGGCCGGGGGTCTGGAAGGTGGTCATGCCCGTCAGCGGGGTGCCGATGTCCCCGCGTTCGATGATCCGGCGGGCGGTCTGCAGGCCGGCACCCAGGAACGTGTCCGGGGCGGTGCCCAGGCGGATGCCCGCGGCGTCGGCGGCCTTGAGCAGGCCGAGCCCGGATTCGCGGTCCAGGGAGAACGGCTTCTCGGTCCAGACGTGCTTGCCCGCGTTCACTGCGGCCGTGGCCACCTCCACGTGCGCGGCCGGGATGGTCAGGTTCACGATGATTTCGACGTCGGGATGGTTCAGTGCCAGCTCGGGGGCACCGAACTCGGCGATCCCGTATTCCTTGGCACGGGCCTCGGCGGCCTCGACGAAGAGGTCCGCGATCACGTGGACTTTCAGGTCCGGGAACGTGGTGAGGTTGTCCAGGTACTGCTTGGAGATGTTGCCCGCGCCGATGACGGCGACGCCAACAGGGCCCTTGCGGGTGGACGGTGCGAAGCTCATGCCTGGGCACCTTCCTTTGCCGTGTTGAGGTAGTTCAGGGACTCGGTGATGCCCTGGAAAATGTCGCCTGAGTAGTCATCGAATTCCACGACGCCCACTTCCAAGGACTTGGCTGCGGCGATAACGTCCAGGACCGGGATGGTGCCTTGGCCAGCGGGCTGCTGGGCCTTGATGTCCGTGGTGGCCGGGCCGTCCTTGATGTGGATGAACTTCACCCGGTCACCCAGGCGCGCCAGCAACTCCACCGGATCCTGGCCGCCCACGGCAGCCCAGTAGGTGTCCACTTCCAGGACCAGTTCCGGGTCCAGGAGGGATTCGAAGTACTCCAGCGCCGTAGTTCCTTCGATGGTGGACTCGAGCTCCCAGGCGTGGTTGTGGTAGCCCACCCGGATGCCGTACTCGGCGCCCTTCTTCGCGGCTGCATTGAGCTTGGCCGCGGTTGCCTGGATGTCCTCGGCGTTCTGCCAGTGCTCGGCGGGCAGGTAGGGATCGATCACCGTGGCGATGCCCAACTCCTTCGCCGCAGCGAAGATCTCATCCTGGTCCTGGGACAACAGCGGCGCGTGGCCGGAAGGGGCCGTGAGCCCGTTCTCCTTCAACGCTGCGCCAAGCTCGGAAGCAGTAGCCACGAAGTTGTACGGCTCAACCTGCGTGAAGCCGATCTCGGCGACCTTCTTGATGGTTCCAGGCAGATCCTCGGCGATCGCGTTGCGGAGGGTGTACAGCTGGAGTGAGTAAGACATGGGATTCCTTTACAGGGAGTGGGTTTTTTCTGACGTTACGCTTCGGGTGCAGTGAGCGGGAGGGACCTAGCGGCCGGCGAGGGATCCGCCGATTCCGCCGACGCTGAAGTACTTGTTCAGGGCGGCGAAGACGATGATCGGCGGGAGCATCATGATCACGGCGAGGGCCATGACTCCGGACCAGTCGGTGAGGTTTTGCTGGAAGAAGGACTGGACACCCATGGGAAGGGTGAAGATTTCGTTGGAGCGCAGGAACACGATCGCTACCAGGTAGTCGTTCCAGGCCAGCAGGAAGGCGAAAATCGCGGTGGACAGGATGCCCGGGAGCGAGTTGCGCAGCACCACTTTGGTGAAGGAACCGAACACGGAGCACCCGTCGATCCAGGAGGCTTCCTCGAGGCTGATCGGGATGGAGTCGAAGTAGGCGGCCATCATCCAGGTGGCCACGGTCATGGTGGAACCGACGTAGATGATGGTCAGGCCCATGAGGTTGTCCACCAGGCCCATCGCGGCGAAGAGGATGAACAGCGGCACCACCGAGGTGATGATGGGCAGGGACTGCATGACGAACAGCAGGAGCGAATAGCCGGAGACGGCCTTGGACCGCCCGCGGGAGAGCACGTACCCGGCCGGTGCAGCGACGGCGACGGAGACCACCACTGTGGCCAGGGTGGTGATGAGGCTGTTTTGCAGCCAGATCCCGGCGAGGGTCTTGGAGAAGACCCCGGTGATGTTCTCAAGGGTGAGGCCCGTGGCGGTGCTGTTCGGGGCCGGGGTGAGGGCCAGGATGATAGTGACCATGATCGGCACCAGGACGATCGCGGTGATGACCAGGATCAGGGCAAACCGCCACCAGCGTCCGCGCATGCCGGCTTCGGACAGGACGCGGCGGGCTTTGCCTGGTTCCGCGATGCCCAGGGCGGGGCCGGACTCGGGGTGGGCGTGGAGTACTGCGCTCATTATTCGACGCTCGACTTTCGGATCTGGCGGTACAGGATGACCGAGACGACTACCAGGGTGATGGTCATGAGGAAGGCGATAGCGACGCCGGGGCCGGTGGCGAAGTCCTGGAAGACGGTGCGGTAGGCCAGGACCACCAGGGAGGTGGTGGCGTCAACAGGGCCGCCGCCGGTGAGCAGGTAGATGGTGGGGAAATCGTTGACGCAGAAGATCGTCATCAAGATCCAGGAAATGTAGGTGGAGCGGGCGATCAGCGGGAGGGTGATCTGGGTGAACTGCTGGAAGCGGGAGGCGCCGTCCATGCTCGCTGCTTCATAGACGGTGTCATCCACCGAGGCAAGGGCCGCGGAAGTCATCATCATCATGAAGGGGAAGGAGACCCAGACCTTGAAGATCATCACCGTGACCGCTGCGAGGGTGGGGTCGGCCAGGAACAGCGGGGTGCCCAGGCCGAGGCCACGGAAAATCGAGGGGATCAGGCTGTCCGGGGTGGCAACCAGCCAGTTCCAGGCGGTAGAGGACACCACGATCGGGACCACCCAGGGCAGGAGCAGCAGCACTTTGAAGGTGCCGCCGGCGGGGATCTTGGTGCGGAGCAGCAATGCCAGGCCAAGGCCCACGGCCCAGGACCCGAACACTCCAACAATGGTGAACAGGAGCGTGAACTGGGCGGCCTTCCAGAATGCCGGAGAGGACAGGACCTGCTGGAAGTTCTGGATTCCGACGAAGTCGCCGGTCTGGATCAGGTTGCCGTCGTGGGTGGCCTGGACGCCAGCCTGGAACAGCGGGTAGCCGTGGATGAGGACCAGCAGGATCACCGAGGGGAGCAGGAGCCAGAAGAATGTCCTGGAGGCCTGGGCGGAGAGTTTGCTCTTCCGGTTCAGGTTCAGGGACCCGCCCCCGGGCCCGCCGGGGGCAAGCCCCTTGCGGGCCCGGGCCAGGCCGGACTGCGCTGTAGTGGAGGACATGGTGCGGGCGCCTACTTCTTCAGGACGGACTTGAGGCCCGTTTCAAAGGCCGTCAGCGCGGACTTGGCGTCGGTCTTGCCGGTGAGGACGGTCTGGGTGAACTGGTTCAGTGCCTGGCCGCCGTCCAGGGCTGCGAGGTCGGCGCTGAGCGTGGTGCCCTGCGAAGCGAAAGTCTTGGCGATCGGGACGTATTCCTTGACGATCTTGACGTTGTTGGCGTCGGCCGTGAATTCGGGGAGTTCGGTGATGGACTTGAACACGGGCAGGGCGTTCATGAGCTTCTGCTGCCACAGTTCCTTGAGCTTGCCCAGGTAGTAGACCACGAACTCTTCCGAGGCCTCCTGGGACGGGGTGTTGGTGTACATCATGATGTTGTTCGGGAAGATCAGCGCGGCCTTGTCCCCGTGCGGGCCGGCGATGGGGCTTGCTACGACGAGGTCGCCGGAGGTATCGCCCACGCGCTCGGGAACACCTAGGGTCAACATGCCGTAGGCCGCCTTGCCGTCTTTCCACTGGGCGTTCAGGTTGTCCGAGGTGTAGCTGACGGCTGCGGGATCGATGACGCCGTTGGAGACGAGTTCGAGCATGAACTCGATGGCTTCAACGTTGCGGTCATTCATGACGTCCAGCTGGCCGTCCTTGGTGAACACGCCGCCGCCGTTGTTGATCATCATCATGATCATCAAGTGGTTGCCGATGTTGTTGCCCGCGCCGGAACCGGTGGCGAAGCCAACAGCGCCGAGGGACTTCATCTTCTTGCCCGCCTCAAGCAGGGAGGCCCAGTCGGTCGGGACCGCCACGCCGGCCTTCTCGAAGAGCGACTTGCGGTACCAGAGCGGACGGATGTCCAGCTGCCACGGGACGGCGACGTAGCCCTTGGACGTCTTGAAGGGTTCCACCACACCAGGCAGGAAGTCGTCGAACATGCCGTTGGACTTGAGCTTGTCGATGACCTTGTCCGCGTAGGCGATCTGTCCCTGCTCCTCGAACTGGAATGCCTGGAAGCCACCACCGGTGGAAACGGCGGGACCGGTCTTGGACGCAATGGCCGAGGAGAACGTCTGGTAGAAGTTGTTCCACTGGATGATCTGGTACGTGGCCTTGCTGTTCGCGCCGGAGAATCCTTCAGCGATCTTCTTCGCGGCGTCGTTGTAGGCCGGCGTGGCCCACGGCATGTCCCAGAACTTGATGGAGCCACCGGCGCCACCGCCCTGCGAGGCCGAGCCTCCGCCACAGGCGGCCAGGAGCGGAACCGACGCGGCTGCCGCCGTCAGGCCGAGGAAACCGCGGCGGGAAAAGGCTTTGTTGGCTGCGGGCTGAACATTCATGATGATTCCTTTCGGGACCGGTCCACTTTCCTGGTGGCCGGGCCAGCTCAACGTTGAGAAGGGCAAATGCTGCGAATGACTGGTACTGCTTCTTGTGAAAAGGGTTGCGAACTAGGAGAGGGTGGACAGGGATTCCGTCAGCGCCGCGAAGCGATGCAGATCGGTGGGAGCAGTGCCGGAGTCAAGGTGGTCCTTGAGCCGGCGCCACGTGGCGCGGTGGGCGGATTCGTAAAGCGTCGGCAGGAGCAGTTCGCCCTGCGGTCCGGTGACTTTGACCGTTGCCGGCCAGGCTGCCAGGGGGTCCGGAAGCGTGACTCCCACGCCGCCGTCGTCGGTCAACAGACTGATGTGGACGCCGGCGGGACGTGCGTTGGACAAGATGCCCTGCAGGGCAGCGGGCGCTCCGTTGGCGAGCCGTGCGGCCACGGTGTAGCCGTGCGGTCCGCGGACCACGACGTGCAGGTCAATAAGGGAGCCGGTCAAACGCACGACGGCGGCAACATGGTCGGCGAGCAGCTCGCCGGAGTCGCTGCCCGCCGGGGCCGTGGCCACCGAGTCGAGGACGGCGGCGCGGCCGGCCATGGTGCGGACGGCATCCTCGGCTCCGGCCGCGGCGGGGCTGGAGGCCCAGCGCTGGTCGAGGACGATCGCGGTGCCGTGTGCGTCCGCCGCCTGCTGGAGGTCTTCGACGCTTTCGGCTGCCGGGTTCACCACGATGATGCCGCGGGCGCCGGCGTCGATTGCTTCGATAGCCTGGTCCGTCCAGCCGGGGCGGCCGTTGATGACGCGGACATCGGCCGTGGTGGAGGCGTGGGCAAACGTTTCCGGCAGGGAGGCTACGGCCAAGGCCACTGCGCCGGCTTCCTGTGCCTCCGGAGTGGTATGGACCGAGTAGTGCTTGCTCATGCGTGGGCTCCTTCGCGGACCGCCTGCTGGGCACGGTGGTCCGCGTCCACGGCGGCAACCGTGGCTTCGGCGATGTCCAAGGCGAACGTGAGGTCATCGATCAAGGTTTGGGCCGACGGCGGTTGCTTGGTTCCGGTAGCGATGGCTGCCAGTTCGCGCCATTCGCCTTCGTAGCCGTTGTGGTCGAACGGGCCGTGGACTGTTGTCTCGTCGCGGCGACTGAACGTGGTCACTGCGGACCCTGCCTGCACGTAGGACGGGGTGAAATCGATGCGGACAGCCTCCTCGTCGGAGAAAGCCTCAAAGCTCCACTCCGGCTTCCAGGTGTTGTTCATGGCTGCGCGCAACTCGATGGTCCGGGTTGGTGTGCGCAGGGAGATGACGTAGCCGAACGGGCGGACATGCCGTGCTTCGAGGACCTCGACCTCCTCGAAGTCGGGAGTGAAGCGGCGGACCAGGGGGAGGTCGTGGATGGCCAGGCCCATGATGCCGCCCCGGAGCATGCCCTTGATGACCTCGACGTCCTTGTAGTCCGGGGTTCCTCCGGCGGGGCGGGTGATGATCTCCGTGGCGAAGTCCTCGAAACGGGCATTCGGCGGGAGAACGATCGAGGAGCGGATGGTATGCGCAGTTTCGGGAAGGGAACCCCAGTTGGCTTCGGCGGCCAACCAGCCGGGATCGAAGGTATGCATGGCGCCGACGATGATCGGCACTCCCGTTTCCTCGCTGACCTCCGAGATCTCCGCCGCCTCTTCGGCGTTCCACGCGAAGGGCTTCTCGCACAGCACGGCCTTCTTTCCGGCGCGGCAGGCCGCGATGACCTGTGCTGCGTGGAACTGGTGTGGGCTGCAGATGGCAACAACGTCTACTTCGGGGTCGCCCAGGAGGGCGTCGATGCTGGTGCTGTGGGTGGCGCCCACCCGTGCGGCAACGGATTCCGCAACTGCGGGATCCACGTCCATGATGTGGCGGACAGTGAGGAGATTGCCGAGGCGGGCGAGGGAGGGGAGGTGGATTGCCTGGGTGACGGGGCCGGCGCCGAGGATGCCGACTCCGAGTGTTCGGGCAGCGTCTGTGTGGCTGGACAAGTTCAGTTACCTCTTCGTAAGCAGAATCAGAACGGTAGATCGACGCCGGCGATACCGGACATCGTTAGTTGTGATGTGGTGCTGCTCACAACCTATGGGGACTTTTGCCGAGCGTCAAGCAAAAGTTGAAATATTCCCGACAATCTTTTGGTGCGTGACACGCATAACCATCCGTGCTTCACTGTTTCCATGACCTCAGCACCCGGAAATGACGCTGGTAAAGACGCCTCGGCGCAGGACGCCGGCAGTCTTTCGCGTGCTGGAGATCTCTTCCAACTACTCCGCGACGGGCAAGCCAGGACCCGGGCCGAACTCGCGCTGACTACTGGCCTCGCACGTTCCACCGTCGCCTCGCGCATCGATGCACTCATCAGTTCCGGACTCGTTGGCCCCGCCGGTGAGGCAAGCTCCAGCGGCGGCAGGCCGCCGTCGCGCTTTGCCTTCAACCCGGCCGCGCGCGTAGTGCTCGCCGTCGACGTCGGAGCCACCCACGTGATCGTCGCCGTCACGGACCTCGGCGGAAAAGTCCTCGCCGAACGGCGCCTCAAGCAGGAAGTCGCCGACGGGCCGGAAGTTGTCCTCGGCAGGGTCATCGCGGCGGGCAAGGAACTGCTGACCGAAGCCGGACGCGACGTCGGCGACCTCGCAGGCATGGGCATCGGCCTGCCAGGTCCCGTGGAACACGACACCGGACGCCCGGTCAAGCCGCCGATCATGCCCGGTTGGGACGGCTTCGACGTCGTTCCTTACGTTCAGCGCTCACTGCCCGTGCCGGTGTTGGTGGACAACGACGTGAACATCATGGCCCTTGGCGAACGCACCGCCTATTGGCCCGAGCACGAGAACTTCCTGTTCATCAAAGTGGCCACCGGCATCGGCGCGGGCATCATCAGCAGCGGTGACCTGCAGCGCGGCGCCAACGGTACGGCCGGCGACCTGGGGCACGTCCGCGTGCCGCGGGGCGACGATGTCCTCTGCCGGTGTGGCAACCACGGGTGCCTCGAAGCGCTTGCCTCAGGTCCCGCGGTCGCACGACAATTGGCGGCCCAGGGACTGGAAGCCGTCACCGGCGCTGACGTGCTGCGACTCGTGGCGGAGGGAAACCTGCAGGCGATCCAGGCGCTCCGCCAGGCCGGCAGGGACGTCGGCGATGTCCTGGCCACCGTGGTCAACCTGCTTAACCCGTCGATGATCGTCATTGGCGGCAGCGTGGGGGAGGCCGGCGAGCACCTGGTGGCCGGTATCCGCGAGGTGGTTTACCGCCGGTCGCTGCCGTTGGCCACCACGCACTTGCGGATCGGCATCTCCATGGCAGGCGACCGGGCGGCCATCCTCGGCGCAAGCCAAATGGTCACCCAGCACGTGCTGTCGCCCGCCGTGATCGAAGCCACGCTCCAAGCCACCGGTTAGGAACGACTTCCGGCGCCCTGGTGGCTGCAAGCGTGATAGCAATGAAAGTGATGAAAACGCTTCCTGTCATTTCCCGGCCCGTCACTGTCCGGCCCGTTCCGTGAGTCAGCTCCTTGCCAAAGTCCCGCGCGGTTGGCTGATCCTCGCTTGCATAGGCCTTATTGCCCTCAACATGCGTGGGCCGTTCGTCGCCGTTGCTCCCGTGGTGGATTCCCTGCGGCAGGATCTCGGGTTCTCTCCCGTTGAGCTCGGCCTGCTGACCGGCATTCCGGTGCTCTGTTTCTCCCTGGCGTCGCCGCTCGCGTCCATGGCCGGGCGGCGCTTCGGGGCGGAATTCGCCATCATGCTCACCCTGCTGGGCGTCCTGGCAGGCGTGGTGATCCGTTCCAGCGGTGGCGGCGTTCCTGTCATGGTGGGCACGGTGCTCATCGGCGTGGCCATCACCATCGGCAACATTGCGGTGCCGTTGATCATCCGCAGAGACTTCGCTCCGCGCCGGCAAGCCACCGCGATGGGCGTGTACACGGCTGCGTTGAATATCGGCTCGTTCCTGACATCCGTGGTGACTGCGCCGCTCGCCGACCTCGTAGGCTGGCGGCTCTCCCTCGCGGCGAGTGCGTTGCTGGCCTTGGCGGCGATCGTGTTCTGGCTGCCTACCGTTGGCGTGCGACGGGCCCTGGTTCCTTCGCCCGTTCCGCCCGTGCCTGCATCTGCGTCCGGTCCCACGCGCGGAGTTGGCTGGCTCGTTGCCGGGCTCACGCTGGGCTTCGCGGGCCAGGCGTTCTCCTACTACGGCGTCACCGCCTGGCTGCCGAGCTTCCTTTCCGACGAGCTCGCCATGGGCACCGCCGAAGCAGGCGCTGGTTCGTCGCTGTTCCAGATTTTCGCGATTGTCGGCGGCTTGGGCGTGCCACTGCTGGCCCGCTTCTCGAGTACGACGACGGTGGCGGTCACCTTGAGCGCGCTGTGGCTGACCGTTCCCGTTGGCCTGTTGTTCGCGCCCGGCCTGTGGTGGCTGTGGTCCTCGCTGGGTGGGATTGCCCAGGGCGGCGGCATCACGGTCATCTTCATCGCCGTCATCAAGTTCGCCCATTCCCAGGCAGCGGCGGGAAAGATGTCCGCCGTCGTGCAGGGCGTGGGTTACTGCTTCGCCGCCTTGGCTCCGACGATCGTTGGCTACGTCCACAGCGTGTCCGGCGGCTGGACCGTTCCCTTGCTGGTGATCCTGGGCTCGGTGCTCACGTTCTGCATCTGCACCACGTTGTCCGTGCGCTGGGTGGCCCGCCAATCCTGAGCCGCCCGCAAGGTGAGCCTCCCGCACAAGGCGAGCCCCGCCGTCGTGCGTACCCAACTGGGTCGCAGTTAAGCGCGTTTAGACGGCTCTAAACGCGCTTAACTGCGACTTACTTGGGTGCGGAAAAGCCCCCGTGCTGGGCTGCCTCCCCGACCATCGGGGTCACTTGTTGCGAAGAGTGCAGGCAGCCCAGCGTCGGGGCTTCGGTTTGGCCGTTCGCTAGGCGGCGACCAATTCTTCTTGCGTCGCCTCTTCCCTGGCTTCGGTGAGGAAGCGGGCGTAGGCCGGGATGGTCAGGAAGGTGGGGAATTCTTCGGTGAGGGTGACTTCCTCGAAGATGCTGCGGGCGTCTGCGAAGCGGTCACCGTCGAAGCGTTCCAGGCGGGCGAATTCCTCGTCCAGCATGTCCTGGACCCACTCACGGGAGATGATGTCCCCGTGCTCGGTGATGGCGTGGGCGTGGATCCACTGCCACAGCTGGGAGCGGGAGATCTCCGCGGTGGCGGCGTCTTCCATGAGGTTGTGGATGGCCACGGCCCCGTTGCCCCGGAGCCAGGACTCGATGTAGCGGATGCCTACCTCGATGTTCAGGCGTATGCCGGACTCGGTGATGGTTCCCTCGGTGGTGGAAAGGTCGATCAGGGCGCGGTCGTCCGGGGTGACGTCCTCGCGGCTGCGTTCCAGTTGGTTCGGCTTGTCACCGAGTACTGAATCGAAGACTTCGCGGGCCACGGGAACCAGATCCGGGTGGGCCACCCAGGAACCGTCGAAACCGTCGTTGGCTTCGCGGGTCTTGTCGGCGCGGACCTTCTCGAAGGATGCCATGTTGGCTGCCTCGTCCTTGCGGTTGGGCACTGCTGCTGCCATGCCTCCGATGGCCATGGCCCCGCGGCGGTGGCAGGCCCGGACCAACTGTTCGGTGTAGGCCCGCATGAACGGCTGGGTCATGGTCACCTGGCCGCGGTCCGGGAGGACGAAGCGCGGGCCACGGATGCGGAAGTTCTTGATCAGGGAGAAGATGTAGTCCCAGCGGCCGGCGTTCAATCCGGACGCGTGGTCGCGCAGTTCGTACAGGATCTCTTCCATTTCGAAGGCGGCCGTGATGGTTTCGATCAGCACCGTGGCGCGGATGGTGCCCTGCGGGATGCCGAGCAGGTCCTGGGCCAGGATGAAGATGTCGTTCCAGAGGCGTGCTTCGAGGTGGTTCTCGATCTTGGGCAGGTAGAAGTACGGGCCCTTGCCCTGGGCCAGCAGGCGCCGGGCGTTGTGGAAGAAGTAGAGCCCGAAGTCCACGATGCCGCCGGCGATCGGCTTGCCGTCGATCAGCAGGTGCTTCTCCGGCAGGTGCCAGCCACGGGGACGGACCACGATGGTGGGCAGCTCCTCGGCGGGCCTGAGCTTGTACTCCTTGCCCTCGGGGGAGGTGAAGTCGATCCGACGCTCCAAGGCATCGGTCAGGTTCAACTGGCCCTGGATGACATTGCGCCACGTGGGCGTGGACGAATCCTCCATGTCCGCCAGCCAGACCTTCGCCCCCGAGTTCAAGGCGTTGATGGTCATCTTCTTATCCACCGGACCCGTGATCTCCACGCGACGGTCCTCCAGACCCGGAGCCGGGGGAGCCACCCGCCACGACGGATCGTTGCGGATGCCCTCGGTCTGTGGGAGGAACCGCGGGTCCTGGCCACTCGAAATCGCATTGCGGCGGGCGTGCCTTGCCTGCATCAGCTCCTGCCGCCGATCGGCGACCGCCCGGTGCAGCTTGCCGACGAACTCAAGGGCGTCGGGAGTGAGGACCTCGTTCTGCCGCGAAATGGGCTGCGCGGTCAACGTGATGCCATTAATAGTGAAGTTGTCGGTGAAGCTGTTCATTTCGAGACTCCTAAGAAAATGTTCGACGGCGGCACTGGTCACCTTGGGGGCCGGGCCGGGCAATCCTCCGCGTGCTATTCCCCATCCCGCTCGCTGGGCCTCGCAGAGCTCGGCCGGCGTCCGGGACAGGGCCCCTTTTACGCACGCTTCCGGATTCCCCATCCCGGCCGGGGGCGGTGAGTGCCGCCGTCGTGCCTTTGGTGAGCGAAGCGAACAGCTCACCTTTGGGCGGTTGGTGGTTAGTGGAACTGGCCCTCTTCGGTCGATCCGACCAGTGCGAGGGTGGAAGCGTTCGGGTTGAGCGCTGTGGCGATGTCGTCGAAGTAGCCGGTGCCGACTTCGCGTTGGTGCTTGGTGGCGGTGTAGCCGCGGGATTCGGAGGCGAATTCCTTCTCCTGGAGTTCGACGTAGGCGCTCATGCCTTCGCGGGCGTAACCGTGGGCGAGGTCGAACATCGAGTAGTTCAGGGCGTGGAAGCCGGCCAGGGTGATGAACTGGAACGTGAAGCCCATGGCGCCCAGTTCGCGCTGGAACTTGGCGATGGTGGCGTCGTCCAGGTGCTTGCGCCAGTTGAACGACGGCGAGCAGTTGTAGGAAAGCATCTGGTCCGGGTACTCGGCCTTGACAGCTTCGGCGAACTTGCGGGCCAACTCGAGGTCCGGGGTGCCCGTTTCCATCCAGATGAGGTCCGAGTACGGGGCGTAGGCCTTGGCACGGGCGATGCAGGGTTCGATCCCGTTGCGGACCTTGTAGAAGCCCTCGGCGGTGCGTTCTCCGGTGATGAATTCGCGGTCGCGCTCGTCAACGTCGGAGGTGATCAGCGTTGCTGCTTCGGCGTCGGTGCGGGCAATGACGACGGTGGGCGTGCCTGCGACGTCTGCTGCCAGACGGGCTGCGTTGAGGGTCCGGATGTGCTGCTGGGTGGGGATCAGGACCTTGCCGCCGAGGTGGCCGCACTTCTTCTCCGAGGCGAGCTGGTCTTCCCAGTGCACGCCCGAGGCGCCGGCGGTGATCATGGATTTCATGAGTTCGTAGGCGTTCAGCGGGCCACCGAAACCGGCTTCGGCGTCGGCAACAATCGGAACCAGCCAGTCCTCAACGGACTTGATGCCCTCGGCGTACTCAATCTGGTCGGCACGGAGCAACGCGTTGTTGATGCGGCGGACAACCTGCGGGACCGAGTTGGCCGGGTACAGCGACTGGTCCGGGTAGGTGTGGCCGGAAAGGTTGGCGTCGGCGGCAACCTGCCAACCGGAGAGGTAAATGGCACGGAGGCCGGCCTTGACCTGTTGCACGGCCTGGTTGCCGGTCAGTGCACCGAGGGCGTTGGTGTAGCCGCCGGTGGGAGCTTCCTCGGTGAGCTGCTTCCAGAGCTTCTCCGAACCACGGCGGGCCAGGGTGTGCTCTTCGGAGACGCGACCACGGAGACGGACGACGTCGGCAGCCGAGTAATCACGGGTGACGCCCTCCCAGCGCGGGTTGGCGGACCATTCAAGTTCCAGCGCTGCGGCCTGCTCTTCTGCGGTCAACTCTGGTTCAAACGATGCGGTCATTGCATGTCTCCTTGGTGGTTCCCGGGCCGGCCTCGGCTGCGTCGTTGCAACGTCGGCCGGCTACCGGGGTCTGTATTTCTTTTTCGTGAGAACTACTTTTCTGCAGTTTCAAGAGGCTTTCTAGAGGAAAACCATGGAAAGAAATGCAGTTCTTCGCGTATTCTCAAGAAATGTCGCCTGTGAGTTGGAGCCGCGACGTCGCGTCGCCGTCGTCGTCCCCTGTAACCCCCGAACTGGACGTGATCAGCCTTGGCCGCCGCGTGCGCCATTTGCGCAAGCAAGCCGGCCTGACGCTCGATGACCTGAGCGCCGCCGTCGGGACCGCACCCAGCCAGTTGAGCCTGATCGAGAACGGCAAGCGGGAACCCAAACTCGGGCTGCTTCAGCAGCTCGCAGCGTCACTGAACGTGAGTATCGACCAGTTGCTCGGAGCCGAGCCGCCGAGTCGTCGCGCGGCGCTCGAAATCGAGCTGGAACGGTACCAGCGCGGGCCTCTCTACGAGTCGCTGAACCTGCCCAAAATCCGCATCAGCTCGCGGCTTCCGCTGGATGTGCTGGAGTCCCAGGTGGGGCTGCTGCAGGAGCTCGAACGCAAGCTCAATGAGCAGGTTGCGACGCCGGAAGAAGCCCGCCGCGCGAACGGCGAGTTGCGTGCCATGATGCGTGAGCGGGGCAACTATTTCCCCGAGTATGAGGCAGAGGCGCAGAAGGTCCTCAAAGGGGTGGGCTACACCTCGGGCCCGCTGAGCCAGCACGTCATCGCGGACATCGCCGAGAACCTCGGTTTCTCGCTGCACCACGTGGGCGATTTGCCGCACTCAACGCGTTCGGTGACGGATTTGAAGAACCGCAGAATTTACCTGACGCAGAACCAGCGGCAGGACCACGACCCCCGTTCGGTGCTCCTCCAAGCGCTGGGACATTACGTCCTGGGCCATGGAACGCCACGTAATTATGGTGATTTCCTGGCGCAGCGGGTAGCCACCAACTACTTCGCGGCCGCGCTCTTGTTGCCCGAGCAGGCAACTGTGGACTTCCTTCAGAAAGCCAAGGCGGCCAAGGAAATCGCCGTGGAAGACATCCGCGACGCCTTCGCGGTCTCCTACGAGACCGCAGCGCACCGCTTCACCAACCTGGCTACCAAGCACCTGGGCATCACCACGCACTTCCAGAAGACCCACCAGTCCGGCATCATCTACAAGGCCTACGAGAACGACGGTGTCGCCTTCCCCCAGGACCACACCGGCGCCATCGAGGGGCAACCGTCGTGCAAAGCGTGGACCTCCCGGGCCGTGTTCGACGTCCCGGACAAGTTCAGCGCCTACAGCCAGTACACGGATACTCCGTCCGGTACATACTGGTGCACGGCCCGCACGGAGCGATCCGCAGCGGGGGAGTTCTCGCTCAGCATTGGGGTGCCGTACCAGCACGTGAAATGGTTCCGGGGACGCGAGACGACTGCCCGCGCCACATCGACGTGCCCGGACCCCCAGTGCTGCAAGCGGCCACCGGCGGCGCTGGCCAACGAATGGGCCGGAAACGCCTGGCCCTCCGCCCGTGCCCACTCGCACCTGCTGGCGGCCATGCCTCCGGGTGCGTTCCCCGGTGTGGACGAGACCGAGGTGTACTCCTTCCTCGAGGCCCACTCCGGACGCTGAGCTCCCCCCAGGAATCCAACCCTCTATCACCTTCCGGCCTCTTTTCGCGATCCCTCTATCACCTTCTTGCAACATTCGGGCATCCCTCTCTCACTTCACGTGAGTTTGGACTGCTTCCGGGGCACCATGAAGCCATCACCGTTTCACAGGGGGGAAGTGTCATGGCCCGGACCTTGCTGAGGTTTGCTTCAGTATCTTTGGTGGGCGCGCTGGTAGCCCTGGCTGCCTGCGCGCCCCAGCCACCCGCCGTCGTGCTGTTGAAGGCCGACGGCGTCACCCGGCTTTCGGTGCAAACAGGGGACTACGACGCGCAACTGGAGGCCCTGAACGCTTCCGCGCGGAAGCTCGGGGACGCGCTCCTGACCGACGGAGGCGACTCAACGAGCGGCAACGTGGTGGTCTCGCCGGCCAGCTTGCTCATCGCGCTGGGCATGCTGCGGGCGGGGACCTCGGGGGCGACGGCGGCGGAGATGGATGCGGTTCTCGGCCTGCCTGCCGAGGGCCGCGACGAGGCCATGAACGCGCTGCTCACCTCGCTGGAAAAGTACGACGGCGATCCCGGCTCGGTTGACGAGGACAACCCGCCGCGGAAGCCTGTAATGCACGCTGCGAACGGGCTGTTCGTGGAGCGCTCGACTCCCACCGGGCAGGATTTCCTGGCGACCCTCGGGCGGCAGTACGGAACGGGCGTGTACCCGGTGTCGTTTCAGGACGAGGCTGCGACGAAGCCTGCAATTGACCGCTGGGTCAACGACAACACCGGCGGACGGATCAAAGAGGCTCCCGCCGGATATGACCCCAAGAACACGTTCAGCCTGGTCAATGCGCTGTACTTCGCGGCCGCGTGGCAAACCCCGTTCAGCGCGAACGACACCTATGACCGGCCCTTCACCAAGGCCGGCGGCGAGGTGGTGAACGTGCCCACCATGGGTGAAACGGTCAGCATGAAGTACGCAGAGGCCGCTGGCTGGAAGGCCGTGGACCTCCCGTACGCTGAAGGTTTCGTGATGCGGCTGGTACTGCCCGACGCCGGTACGCCGGGTTCGGATTCTCCGGCTGCGGTTTCGGCTGAGGTGCTTGCCGGTGTTGAGAAATCGTTGGCTGAGGCGCCATCGGACGTGGTCACCATCGCGCTCCCGAAGTGGGACCACAAGACCACCTTCGACCTGCGGAAGGTGTTTGCATCCCTGGGGCTCAAGGAGATGCTGGCAACGGAGAGCGATTTCGACGCCATCCAGGGCGGGATGAGGCTCACCCAAGCGGCCCAGGCTGCAAACATCAAGGTCGCCGAAAAGGGGACGGTGGCGGCTGCAGTCACCCAGATCAACGCAACGGATTCTGCTGGCACGGCTTCCGAGCGCGAAATCATCCTGGATCACCCGTTCCACTATCAGATCGTTCACTCGGAGACGGGCTTGCCGTTGTTCACAGGGTGGGTTGCGGATCCACGGTGAGGGCTGCTCGGAGACTGGGGCACGGGCGAGTTCGCGGCAACCGCGCGGTGACGCCGAAAGTTTCCGGGGGCCTTCGGCGGTTTCCCGCGACCTTGGCGCAGGCCTACGTCCGCAGCACAGCTCAGCTGTTGAGGGAACTTGCCCAAGCCAATGCGTTTGCCCGACGTTGTTCTGTGGGGTCGATGAGCTTGATGCGTTCCACCAAGGCGACAGGGTCAATGAGTTTCGAATCAACAAGGGCAAGGACGAAGGCGTGATCCTTGGTTCTGCCGGCAATCAACTTGGCAGCGCAAAGATCGTAGGGGTCCAGACACAGACCGGTGCTGTTCTTTGTGTTTTCGTTCCGGACGCTGACAAGCCTGTACTCCCAATCGCGTGGGAGCACGGCCGTTCCTTTGCCAACTCCCTGCACATAGAAGCCGAACTGTGCGTGAAACGGGGACCACTCGCCGATGGCCGCGTCAATACTGTCTGCCAGGCTCCCGGCGTCATCATCCGACATCGGTGCAATGTCCACTTCGTCGGACATGGTAGCCGCCAAGGGCAACTGGTCCTCGGTATAGGAGGCCAGGATGGACTGGCTGCCAATGACTATGACGCGATCGTTGTGGATGATTTCAGTGGCAGCCCGAATGGCGTGCTCCAGTTCTTCACGGCGCAAGAGCAGCCGCCTTCTTGATCGCTATCAAGCGCTCTTGTTCAGAGAGCGCCCCCGCGAAGGGGCTCATTTGTCTGAGCTCAGTGGCGAAAGGGCTGTCTTCGAGCATTGCCTCTTCAATCTCTGCGGCCGGTCGGTCCAGGAGTTCATCCCATCGGTCCACCCATGCCTCCGCGACCTTGCTTCTGGGCTTCTCGCGCATTCTGTTGACGCCGGCGCGACCTATACCGCGGATCTTCTCTTCATCCGTGTGGAGCTTGAGACTCAACTGGATGTGCAGTTCAAACGGGATGCGCTCTTCTCTGCGTACCAAGTGTGGGCGTCGCGACCGGGCGGACTTTATGGATGCCTGGACCACGGCGGGGCTGGAGTGAATCCTCTTGGCGATGTCCCGAATCGACAGTCCCACGGCATGGAGGGAAAGGATCGCCTCCTGTCGTTGATGGGCGGCCACCAATTGTTTGAGGCGCAACTGCTCGCTGATTCTGCCAAGGTTTTCAGCTTCTTGAACCAGCTCGTCAACATTGATGTCCACCCCTGTATGGTACCCCCATACAGGCTGGCTAACCAGCCAGCCGCGCTACCAGGATCGCCGCAGCATTGACGACGTCGTCCGCCTCCCGTTTGGTGGAGCTCAGGGCAACCTCCTGGCCCGCAACGGTGATGATGTCCGTGATCACGGCGACGGTAAGCCGTCCCAAGGTGTCCTCGCTGGTTCCGAGGAGGACCGAGTTTTGCCGCACCCATTCGCGGCCGCGTTCGCGTCGGAGGACCTCGAAGCCCGGGGGAGTGTCCCCCTCGATGAAGACGCGTTCCAACGCCCGGTGTTCCCAGGTGTAGTCGAAATAGCTGCGGCTGCCGACGTTGAACAGCGCGAGGGGGTCGCTTTCGCCGGACCTCCGGGCCTTGGCCACTGCAGCAGCGACGAGCCGCTCGTGTTCATTCCGGTAGTCGTCCCACAAAGCCAGGAAGAGTTCAGTCTTGCCGCCGAAGTGGTGATACAGGCTGCCGACGCTGGAGCCGGAGCGGGCAACAATGTCCGAGATGCCGGCGTCAGTGAAGCCCTGCTCGGAGAAGACCGCAGCAGCCGCATCAAGGAGGTTCCGCCGCGTTCCGGCAGTGCGCGACCATTGCCAGGAACCGGAATGGACGGCGGCGTCGGACGTTTTACGAACCATCGGTCCCCCTTGGTGCAGCGTCGGTGTGTCGTTGGGCTGAATTCTGGAACGTGGCCCACTGGAACCACCCGGAAATGCCACAGAATCCTTGACCCAGCCCCAAGCTACAGGAAATAATTCTGGAAGTCTGTTCTAGAAATATGTATTGCAGTATGTCACCAAATGCTGCGATTTTTGACGCCGAACGCCCCAAAACCCGGGTGCCGTTTTCACCGTCGGGCAGCAACTGGTTGAATCGCTATGAGAGAGCGCCAACTGGTCGCACGCCAACAAGCCAGAGAGGAACGCGGCCTGATGTCCGTTTCAAGCAAGTCGTCCGGGATCACGTCGAACAGGTGGTTCAAACCCGTCGTCGTTACCGCAGGGGCTCTGGTCGTCGCACTGATCCTGGTGCTCGTCGCCATCTGGCTGCGCACCCTGGATCCCGTCAAGCAGTTCCTGGTGGACTACCCTGGACACTCCGCCATCCCCGAGGGCACCCCCACCGGCTTCCCGGCCTGGCTCGGCTGGCAGCATTTCCTCAACATGTTCTTCCTGGTCCTGATCATCCGCTCGGGCTGGCAGGTGCGGACCACCACTCGTCCACCGGCGTACTGGACCCGTAACAACAAAGGCTTCATCAAGACCAAGAACCCGCCGTCCAAGATCAGCCTGGACCTGTGGTTCCACCTGACGCTGGATGCGTTGTGGGTGCTCAACGGCATCATCTTCATCGTGCTGCTCTTCGCGACCGGCCAATGGCTGCGCATCGTGCCCACCAGCTGGGACGTGTTCCCGAACGCCGTCTCGGCAGGACTGCAGTACGCGTCGCTGAACTGGCCCGTGGAAAACGGCTGGAACAACTACAACTCGCTGCAGCTGCTGACCTACTTCATCACGGTGTTCATCGCCGCGCCGCTGGCCATCATTACCGGCATTCGCATGTCCGGCGCATGGCCCAAGAAAGCAGCGGTCAACAAGTTCTACCCGATCGAGCTCGCCCGCAAGATCCACTTCCCCGTGATGATCTACTTCGTGGCCTTCGTGATCGTCCACGTAACGCTGGTCCTGGCCACCGGTGCGTTGAACAACCTGAACCACATGTACGCCTCGAACAACGACGTCAGTTGGTGGGGCTTCGGTATCTTCGCAGCGTCGATCGTGTTCACGGCCGCGGCGTGGTTCCTGGCCCGGCCGCTGTTCCTGCGCCCCATCGCTTCGTTGATGGGCAAGGTTTCGCGCTAGCTCAGCGCGCCCCACCCTGCCACAGCGCATCGAACGGCGCCCCCGACGCTACGCGGTTCCGGATACCCGCAGTGACGAACGCCTTGGCCGTGCGTGCTGCCTCCAGCGGCGACGCACCCTTGGCCAGTTCGGCAGTCACGGCTGCAGCAAGCGAGCAACCGGCACCGGACACGGCAACCTCGCCTACCTTTGGCGCACGGAGGACTTCCAGCGTCTCGCCGTCGTAGAAAACGTCGACGGCGTCAGCACCTTCCAGCCGCACCCCGCCCTTGGCCAGGACTGCTGCGCCGCTGAGCTCGTGGATGCGGATGGCGGCGGCCTTAAGGGATTCTTCGTCCGTGATGGCGAGCCCGGACAGGGACTCGGCTTCGAAGTGGTTCGGCGTGACGAACGTGGCGAGCGGAAGAATCTGGGCCTTGAGCGCCTGATCGGTGTCCAGTGCGTGGCCCGGCTCTTGGCCCTTGCAGATCAGGACCGGGTCCAGCACCACGTTGGCAAAGGAGCCGTCGGACAACGCCTTCTCAACCGTGCTGATCGTCGCCGGGCTCCCGAGCATCCCGATCTTCACGGTGTCCAGAACCGAAGGTGCCCCGGAAGCGGCGCCATAGGCCGCCGTCGTGGCTTCCAGTTGGTCCGCGATGACCTGCTGGTCCACCGGCACAAAGCGGTGGTTCCACTGGTCCTTGGGATCGAACGAAACGATGCACGTGAGGTTGACGATGCCGAAGACTCCCAGTTCCTGGAAGGTCTTGAGGTCGGCTTGCGCACCGGCGCCGCCGGTCGCTTCCGAGCCGGCGATGGTCAGTGCAATGGCAGGGGAAACGGCTGAAGTCATGGTTTCCATTTTGCCAGTTTCCTGGCGGTGCCCCGATTTCCGGCCCCGAAGGACTGGTTGCCTAGCCGTGCAGGGCCCGGTAGGCAGCCGCCGCAGCAGGGTGCAGGGGAACGCCGGCCGTGTTGATGAGCGTCTCCGGGCTGAGGAACTGGACACCGGCACTGGAGGCGGGTACCAGGTCCCGGGCATGCTCCACGAGCAGTTCGACCGTGCCCGTCGCCAGTGCATCAGGCAGGTCGCGCCGGCAAAGCAGGAGGTTGGCCACCCCTACGGTCCAGACCGCGGGGGCCTGGCCGTAGCTGTTGGCGGGGATCAGTACGCGGTCGTAGAAGAAGCCGGACTGCGCCCTCGTGGCCGGGATGATGCCGGAGAGATCCAGCAGCCGAAGTCCGGTGTCCTTGGCGGCCGCTATGACCGGAGCCGTGGGTACGCCCCCGGATTGGATCATCACGTCGATTGAACCGTCCTGCAACGCCGCGAGGGCTTGGTTCAGGCCAAGGTTCACCTGCTTCAGGGCGCTGTCCGGAGCCTGGTCCGACCCCAGCCCGGCAGCGGCAATGATCCTAGCGGCGGTGAGGGTGGTCCCCGAGCCAACCTCACCTACGGCTGCGGTCCTGCCGCCCAGCTCGGAAAATGATCGGATTCCGCTGTCTTCCCGGACGATGCAGTGGACGTAGTTTTCGTACACCTTTCCGAGAGCCACCAAGCCGTCGCCCCGCTCGTGGGCAGCAGCTTCGACCACCGCGGTATCAGCCAAAGCGACGGCGAGTGTCGCCTCGCCGGACAGCACCCGCCTGACGTTGTCCAGGCTTCCTCCGGTGACCACGGGCGTCGCGGTCCCGGCGATGCCCTCGCGTTGCAACAGCCCGGCCAACAGGGTGGCGAACTCGAGGTAGAAGCCCCCCGACTCGCCGCCGGCAACGGTCAGCTGCTGAGGCTTCGGCTCCGGAGTGCAGGCGGCCGCGGGCAACATGAGTCCGCCTGCGCCGATTGTCAGCCCGGCACGCAGCACGGCCCGCCGCGGCATCAGTTCACGCATCGGGTCCGCCTGTGAATTCCAGCCGCGCGGCCAGTCCTCGCGGCTCCCGGGCATCCAGGAACAGCATGCCGTCGTTGGCCTCGGCCAGGCGTTCCACAATGGTCATGCCCAGGCCGTTCCCGGGAATGTTGCTGTGCTGCGGCGCCCGCCAGAACCGCTTTGTGGAAGCGTCGCGCTGTTCGGCGCTGAGGCCTGGACCGTCGTCGGAAATGACGACGGCGGCGCCCCCTTGGGTGGGCCGGGCCGAGACGGCGATGCGGCCGCCGGGAGCGTACTTGATGGCGTTGGCCAGGAGTTCCCCCACCATTTGGCCCAGCTCTTCCGGGTCGCAACGGATGGCAAGTGGCTCGCCCGGCTGTGCCAGGGTCACGGTGCAGCCTGCCCGT
Source organism: Paenarthrobacter sp. NPDC089714 (assembly GCF_044748905.1). Lineage (NCBI taxonomy): Bacteria > Bacillati > Actinomycetota > Actinomycetes > Micrococcales > Micrococcaceae > Paenarthrobacter > Paenarthrobacter sp. NPDC089714. The sequence goes on along the minus strand of NZ_JBIVGX010000011.1, from coordinate 48,640 downwards.
TTCGCCGCGGGTTCGGCACGTTCCACTTCGCCTTGGAGTACGGGTATGGGGTCAATCACGCTTTGCCGTTGGTGCTCCGGCTCCTGCGCTGTTCCAGCAGCCCCAGCGGCGGCGCGGTGTTCCGCCGCAGCCAGCTTCAGCACGCCGTCGAGCATGTGTTCCACGCGGTCCAGTTCCGCAACGACTCCCGCCGCGGCGGCCTCCCCGGGAGTGTTCCGCAGTTCGAGTTGCAGCAGGTCGATCCGCAACCGCAGGGCACCCACCGGGTTGCGCAGTTGGTGGGAAGTATCGGCGATCAGTTGGCGCTGCGAGGCCATGCTCGCGCTGACCGTGTTGGCCATTGCAGTGAACGAGCGGCTGAGCTCGCGCAGTTCCGGCGGACCGGCCTCGGGGAGTTGGCTGGTTTTCCCCGTTTCTTCGAGTTCGTGGACCGCCTTGCTGAGCCTGTGCACCGGCCGCAGCACCCAGCCTGTGACCCGCGCCGCCGCCACCAGCAGCACTGCGAACATCGCCAGTGCCGCAAGCCCGACGACGAACCACCGCTCCCGTAGTTTCGCCCTGGCAGCGCTGGGGTCGACTTCCAGGACGGTTTCGCCGAGAACCTGGCTGGCCGTGCCGAAGGACCGCGAAATGGTTTCCGTTCCGGTCTCGAAGGGGCGGACCGTGCTGACTGTGGTGTCGCTGAGGTTGAGGCTGGCCCGGCTGATGGCCTCTTTCACGTCCTGCCGGTCCTCATCGAGGTTCCCGGACCGCAGCGTCCGTTCCTGCAGCCGGATCAGGATTCCTTCACCGTAGAGCTCGGAGTACCGGTCCATTTCGCGCTGGAGTTGGGTGGTGTCATTGTCAGCGGAGGCGTCGTTGGCCAGCTGGGCGAAGCGGTTCAGGGCGGCCACGCGGTTGATCTGGACTTCCTGGGTGACCTCCCGCCCGGCCGAGCCCAGGATCACGCTGGACACTGTCACCACAATGAGCACGGCGATCACACTCAGGATGCCCAGGACGCGGACTTTCATTCCTGCTCCACGCGATAGCCCACGCCTCGGACGTTGATGATGAAGCCCGGGATTTTGAGCTTGGCCCTGAGCCCGGTCAGATGGACGTCGAGCGAGCGGGAGTGCGCCAGGAATGCGTCACCCCAGAGGGCGTCGAGGATCTGCTCGCGCGTGACCACGGATCCTGCGTTTTTTGCCAGCAGGGCGAGAAGGTCGAATTCCGTGGCGGTCAGGGACAGTTGGCGGTGTTCGACGGCGGCTACCCTGCGGTCGAGGTCTACGGCGAGGGGCCCAACCACGATCTGCTGTGGAGCGCTGGGGCCGGAACGGTTGGTGCGACGGGTGACCGCTTCGATCCTCGCGAGCAGTTCGACGAGCTTCACGGGCTTGACCAGGTAATCATCCGCCCCGGAACGCAGCCCCAGCACGACGCTCCGCTCATCGTCCCGCGCCGTAAGGATCAGGATGGGGGCGTGGGTGACCTGGCGGAGCTTGCGCAGGACGTCCAAGCCGTCCATGTCCGGGAGGCCCAGGTCCAGGAGGATCACCTCGTGGTTGCGGTGGTCCAGGAGCGCGTCCTCCCCGCGGGATACCCGGGTGGGCTTGTGGCCCGCCGAAGCAACCGCGGCACCGAGGGCCGAGGCCATGGCGTCGTCGTCCTCGACAATGAGCACGTGCACGGTGTGGTCCTTCTTGTTGCGGCGATTGGTCCGACTTGGACGTTACTCCTTTCCCGGAGCGTCCGCCCCTCCGGCGGGCACGCAAGGCACCCAACCCCGGCACCCGCCGTCGTACATCCCCAACGCTCTCTCACCTTTAAGCGTCTTTTGGCCAACGCTCTCTCACCTTTTGGCGTCTTTATCGAAACCCTCTATCACCCACCCGCGCCACCTAGCCCTGAGAGGCCCGCCCTGCGTCCTTTCCAACAAACAAAGGGCGCAAAGCGGGCCTCACAACGGGGGGCTTTAGGCGTCCACGAGGTCCTTCTTGTCCCCGCGACCATCCCACGCGTGGCCCTGTTCCGTGTCCAGGTGCGTCGCCTTCTTGTTCTTCAGCGCGAAGACGTACACCAGCAGGGAGATGAAGATTGCGGCAGTGACGTAGGTGAAGAAGAGATTCTCCTGGCCGGCCTTCTGCAGGGCTGCGCCGATCAGCGGAACCGTGCCGCCGAACAGCGAGTTGGCGATCGCGTAGCCCAGCCCAACGCCAAGTGCGCGGATGGACGCCGGGAAGAGCTCGGCCTTCACCAGGGCGTTGATCGAGGTGTAACCGCCGACCATCAACAGTCCGCCCATCATGAGCAGGAAGGCCATAAACGGATCCTTGGTGCCGGCAAGCATGGAGAGCAGTGGCCACGTGAAGAGCACGCCCGTCACGCCGAACCACACCAGCAACGGCTTGCGGCCGATCTTGTCGGAAATCAGGCCATACACCGGCTGAAGCAGCATGAAGATGAACAGCGCCCAGAAGTTGATGACGGAGGTGTCGGTCTTGGGGATGCCGGACGTATCGTTCATGAACTTCAGGATGAAGTTGGTGTACGTGTAGAACGCCACCGTGCCGCCGAGCGTGATGCCAATGCAGATCAGCAGCGGCTTCCAGTGCTTGGTGAACAGGAGCTTCATGGTTCCCGGCTGTGCCTCGCCCTCCACCTTCACGTGGGCGGCGCGGAGCTGATCTGCGGAAATCGTTTCTTCCATGGACCGGCGAAGCCAGAGCACCACGAGCGCAGCGACACCACCTACGGCGAACGGAATGCGCCAACCCCACTCAGTCAGGGCTTCCTTGGTCATGGTGTTCTGCAGGATCACGAGCACCAGGAGGGCCAGCATCTGTCCGCCCACCAGCGTCACGTACTGGAAGCTCGAGAAGAAGCCACGCCGTTTCGCCGTTGCAGCCTCCGACATGTACGTGGCGCTTGTCCCGTACTCACCGCCCACGGAGAAGCCTTGGACCACGCGGACAAAGACCAGCAGGATCATTGCCCACAGGCCGATCACGTCCTGTGTCGGCAGGATGGCGATGGCAAAAGAGCCCGCGGACATCATGGTCACGCTCAGCGTCAGCGCCGCCTTGCGGCCCTTACGATCTGCGTAGCGGCCGAAGAACCAGCTGCCGATGGGTCGCATGAGGAACGACGTCGAGAAGACCGCCATCGCTTCGAGGCCCGCCTGGAGATCGTCCGAGGAATTGAAGAAGTGCGACTGGAAATACGCCGCAAACGCCGTGTAGACGTACACGTCGAACCACTCCACGAGATTGCCCGCGGAGCCCTTGAGGATGTTGCCCACGGCCTTGCGGGTTTGTGCCGCCTGGCTGAGGGGCGCAGCTTGTTGGGTGCTCATCAATGAACCTTCCTGGCCGGCTGCGCACGCGGCAGCCGTGTCTTTCATGAGTTCGTTCTGTCCATGAAGCTCGTGCTCATGGCGTCCTTGCGCATGGCTCTTCGTCGACTAAGAAAGGCCCTCTTGGGGTGAAGAGGACGTATTCCAAACTATGGGTGATGCACGGCACAGCCAACGCGGGAGGTGATTTCCTAACACTTCCTTAGGTTTCAGGGTCGCGTTTGGCGACGCACGACGGCGGCACGCAGCTTGGGCGCCCGACGCCCTTAAGGCTGTGGTCCCCCCGACGCTCTCTCACGGAATCGCCCTTTGGGGCGGACGCTCTCTCACCGATTGGCTGGTGTGGGCGGTCGCTCTCTCACCAGCCGCGCACCGGCCGTGGCTTTCCAGCAATGCCAGGAATATGGTTCATGCCATGATCATCGTTCGGAGGGCAGCACTCGTCCTGAAACGGGAGGCAGCCAGCGTCCCTTTGCCACCCCGACAGGTGGTCGGGTTGGTGTTGGATGTCGTGCTCGGTCGGCTTTATCCGACACGCGTCGCACCCATGCGGGGCATGCGCAGGATTGCCGGGGTGATCGTGGTTGCCGCAGGAGTGGGAGTTACTGCGTGGGCCGTTGCAGAACGCCGTCGCCACACAAAGGGCAACTTCGTTTTAGGACGTCCCGAGGAGTTGGTGACCAGTGGTCCTTACGCGGCGAGCCGGCATCCCATGTATCTGGGATGGTGGCTGATCCATGCGGGCGTGGCGATTTTCCGAGGTTCCTCCTGGGCCCTTGCGACGTTACCTGCTGGGATCCTCGTGGAACACCTCGGGGCTTTGTGGGAGGAAAAGGTGCTCCTCGAGGAGTTCGGTCCTACTTACGCCGAGTACATGCAGGCAGTGCCGCGTTACGTTGGCAATCCCGTGAGCAGGCGGATGCGCGTCGATGAAGCACGGTGAGAGAGGGCTTAGGAGAAGGGGTCATTCGGTGAGAGAGGGTTGGGTAGAACGGGTGGTTAGGTGAGAGAGGGTTGGGGGTTGAGTTTTACGAGCTTCCAAACTGATAACCGGCCCATACCCGCGGCCAAAGCAATGGGCAGGCTGAAAAGAGTTGCGCCCAGGCTTGAGAAGCCGCCGAAGGGTACACAGATCAAGGCGCCGGCCGCGAAGAATGCGGCAACGTGAAACCACTGATTGCCAACGCGACGAAGAGCGAATCCCAGGACGGCCCCTACCGCGGTGCCGATGAATGCTGCGGGGATGGCCGCGTAGATGAAGAAGATCAATGCCCAACCCGGAGCCTGCATGGTCAGCAGTAAGCTGAAGACCACATAGGCAACCAGGACACCGACCGCGAGACCCTTGCCGGTCAAAATCACGCGGTCCCGAGAGGCGTACTGTGTTGGACGCGGCTCGGCCAAAGCTATCTCGTCGTCGTTCCAGTCGTTCATGACTTTGCCGCCGCGATCTCGTTGAGGGCGCCCGCCAAGGACGGGTGTTCAAAGGCAAACCCTGCGTCAAGCAACCTGCGGGGCTCCACCCAGCGGCTCTTCAAGACGAGCTCCGTCTCCGTGCGGATCATCACCGCGCCCAGCTCCAACAACCACTTCGGCGTCGGAAGCCCGAACGGCACACCGAGGCTTCGTCGAACCAACCACATCAGTTCGCGGTTCTCCACGGGGTAGGGCGACGCGGCGTTGACGGGACCAGTAAGCTCGGGCCGGTCGTGGATGAACAACACGGCCCAGAACAAGTCCTCCACATGGATCCAACTGAATTTTTGTGTGCCCGGACCCATATGTCCGCCCAAGCCCACGCGAGCCAGGTTCCGGAAGGGTCCCATCACGCCACCGGTCCCACCCAAGACGATGGCGATCCGAAGCGGCACCTTCCGGGTGGCCGGCACGGCAGCCGCGGCCAGTTCGTCCTCCCACGCACGGGCCACGGAAACCGAGAATCCGCTGCCGAGTTCCCCCGCCTCTTCCGTTTGCGGCCGGTCCTCCGCATGCCGGTAGATGGTTCCAGTGCTTGCGTTGATCCATGTCCGCGGAGGTTCGTCGCAGCGGGACAACGCGACCCCCAATGACCGCGTCGTCAGCAGCCTGGATTCCAGGATTTCCCGACGGTTCCGTTCGTTGTAACGGCAATTCACGGTCCGTCCGGCGAGGTTCACCAGCACTTCGGCGCCGTTCAGCACCCTGGCCATGCCGCCGTCGTCGTTCCATTGCGCGTCAGCCGAAGCATCGCGACCAATGGTCCGCACCTGCCATCCCTCCTCAACGAACCGCCGCCGAAAGTAGCTGCCGATGAACCCCGAAGCCCCAGCGAGCACCACCGTCCGTGTCATGAGGCTTCCCTGACGTTGCGGACCAAGCCGAGGACGTCGTCGAACACTTTGCTGACACCCGGAATTTTCGCCAGCGACAGCCCGCGAGCCACCAGCGGTGCCGCGCCGTCAATCAGTTTGCGCGTGCGGCGTTGGTTCTCGGACCGGTCGTACACCCAGAACAATGCGATCCCCATGTGGGCGAGCCACAGCAGTTCCGGGAGGTCGGCGCGCAGCTTCTTCGCGACGGCGGGTGAAGAACCGTCGACGGCGGAGCGGAAGATCGCGAGCGAAGCGTCCCGGGCGGCGGTGGACGCCTCGCCGAACGGATTGACGGGCGACGTCGGCCGGATCGCCGTCGCGATGAAGTCGGAACCGAACTGGTGGTACGGGGTCATGACGTCGATGCCGCTGTGGAGGACTGCTTTGAGGCGCCCGGCCAAATCATGGACGCCTTCGAGGGCTTTCGCCGCTGCGACGGCGTGCTCGTTCTGGACTTGGAGGTACAGCTCCTGAACCAGCTCATCTTTGGAGGAGAAGTAGTAGTAGGCGTTGCCCACCGAGACGCCGGCTTCCTGGGCGATAGCTCGCATGGTGGTCTTCTCGAAGCCGATTTCGCGGAACATCTTCAGTGCGACGTCGGCTACGAGTTGTCTGGTTTGCTCGCTTTTGGCGGCCATGGTTCCTCCGAGCAGGTTTTGAACGTGTTCAAGAATGAGTATGCCACGACTTCTGAACGTGTTCAAAAAGGAGGTGAGAGAGGGGTGGGCGGGAACGGTGGTGGGGTGAGAGAGGGTTGGGTGGTTGGGGTGGTGAGAGAGGGTTGGGGAGGTGGGGTGGTTTGGTGAGAGAGGGTTGGGGAGGTGGGAGAATGTAGCTGGTGACGGGCCGGATGCCCCACCAAACACAGTGCTAATACAGCGGGGCGGCCTCGAAACGAGCGCCTGCGCGAACCACTACGAACGGATGACCCATGCCCTCGCCCTCAGGCTCCAGCACGTTGAGCAAACCAGCTCCCCGCTTTGCCTCTATCGGATCCCCTTATTTCGGCATCATGCTGGCGGTCATGGCCGTGGTGCTGATCCTGTCCAACATTGGCGCCTCCAAGGGTGTGGTGCTCGGCCCGATCATCACCGACGGCGGGTTCTTCCTGTTCCCGCTGGCCTACATCCTGGGCGACGTGATGAGTGAGGTCTACGGGTTCAAGGTTGCCCGCAAAGCCATCATCACGTCCTTTGCGCTGAGTGTGTTCGCGTCCCTCTGCTACTGGGTGATCATCATCCTTCCCGGCTTCGACGACGAGTACGGAACCGCCAAGCAAGCAGCCATCGAGGGCGCACTTGGCCCGGTTCCGCAGATCGTCCTGGCTTCGCTGCTCGCCTTCCTCGCCGGCCAGACCATCAACTCCTGGATCCTCGTGAAGATGAAGGAACGCACCGGAGAAAAGACCCTCTGGGCCCGGCTCATGGGTTCCTCTGTGGTGGGCGAATTCGTGGACACGCTGATCTTCTGCAGCATCGCTGCCTCGGTGATCGGCATCTCGGATGCAGGCTCGTTCGTCAACTACGTCCTGGTGGGCTTCGTCTACAAGACCGCCGTCGAGTTCATCTTCGTGCCCATCACGGTGTTGGTGGTGGGTTGGATCAAGAAGCGCGAGCCGAGCTACGGAGTAGTCGCAGCGTAAGCCCACGCCGGGTTCGCTGGAACGGTGCCCAGTCGCTGGAGGTTTCCCAGCCTCCAAGCACGTTTCCGGCGAACCCGGCGCCCACCAAAGGCTACGAGTAGTACTGCCCCAACGTCTCGGCCTTGAACTCGAAGAAATCCCCGGACTCGATGGCGAGACGCGCATCGTCCACCATCTTCACCACGAAGCGCTCGTTGTGGATGGAGATGAGCGTCGCCGAAACCATTTCCTTGGCCTTGAACAAGTGGTGGATGTAGGCGCGCGAGTAGTTCAGGCACGCGTAGCAGTCGCAGCCTTCCTGCAGCGGCCCGAAGTCCTTCTTGTACTTCGCCCCGGACAGGTTGAACCGGCCGTACGGGGTGTAGAAGGCGGAGTTCCGGGCCACGCGGGTGGGGGAGACGCAGTCGAAGGTGTCGGCACCATTCTCAATGGCCGTGAAAATGTCGTCGGGCTCGGAGATCCCCAGCAGGTGCCGGGGCTTGTCCTCGGGAAGTTCCTCGTTGCACCAGCGCACGATGGTCCCCAAGTTCTCCTTCTCCAACGCCCCGCCAATTCCGAAGCCGTCGAAGGGCATGGCGCCGAGGTCGCGGCAGGCCTTGCGCCGCAGGTCCTCGTACTGGGCACCTTGGATCACGCCGAACAACGCCTGGTAGGGCTTGCCCACCCGGGAGGCCGTCAAGGAGAAGTGCTCGTCCAGGCAACGCAGAGCCCACAAGCGCGTACGTTCCAGCGATTCTTCCTGGTACGCCCGCGAGTTCTGCAGCGTGGTCAGCTCGTCGAAGGCAAACATGATGTCCGCGCCGATCTGGTGCTGGACCTGCATGGAGATCTCGGGGGAGAACCGGTGCTTGTCGCCGTTGAGGTGGGACTTGAACCAGACGCCGTCGTCATCGATGTGCGCCAGGCGTTCCTTGCCTGGTGCCACGGCGTCGTCGGGCCCGGAAGTATCCACATTCTTCATGTCGATGACTTTCTTGAACCCCGAGCCAAGGCTCATCACCTGGAATCCACCGGAGTCGGTGAAGGTAGGCCCGGACCAGTTCATGAACGCACCGAGGCCTCCCGCGGCGTCGAGGATTTCCGGTCCGGGCTGCAGGTACAGGTGATACGCGTTCGCCAAGACCGCTTGCGCGCCGAGGTCCGCGATCGACTCGGGCAGTACGGCTTTAACGGTGGCTTTGGTTCCGACGGCGATGAACGCGGGCGTCTGGATGGTTCCGTGCGGCGTGCTGATGGTTCCGGTCCTGCCAAGGAATTCGCCGCCGTTGGCGTCCACCAAAGCGTCCGACGGCGACGACGTTTCAGTCAGTCGCTGGCCCACCGAGAAGGAGAAACCGGACGCAGGATCGGAAACGGCAGAGGGAACGGATGAGGGCGAAGACGCGGAAGCTGGCACGCTACCAAGTGTGCCAGCTTTACCGCGGGTAACTTACCCGGCAGACCCGGGAGTGCCCGGCAGCAACCATCAGGACCCGGAGCCTGAGTCCTTCCACTTGTCCCACGAGGACCGGATGTCCGCCAAAGTGTGGGCCCCCAAATCGTAAGTGGAGGCAATCACCATGGCGCCGCCGTCGGGCCTTTTCTCCGGAATCGCGAGCTGTTCGGCGACGATCAGCAGCCCATCGCCGTGTTCGGCGTAGCTGTGCACGGTGACGCCAACCTGGTGGCGGCTCTTGAACCAGACCTTCCCGGAAATCGACTCGCCGGTGGTCAGTGTGAGTGAGTATTCGTCGCCGACCGGCGGAAGATCGCCCAACCCCAATTTCTCAATGGCCGACCCGCCACCGGAGACCGAGACAAAGTGCGTCCGGCGCTTGCCGTGCGGGTGGCGTTCCAGGGTGAAGCGGAGCTGGTTCAGGAAAGTGAGCCAGCCTTGGGTGATGTCCTCGTCCCATTCGGCCCACTCAGAGTCGTGGTCCAGCGCGGCGCGCGTGACCTTGACTTCGGTGCCGCCGGAGACGGGATGGAGCTCGAATTCATCGCCGCCGCGAACGGTCAGGCTGGTGTGGTCCGGTCCTTCCACGACGCTCGGATCAAAGTAGATTTGTTTGATTTCGTCGGTCAGCTCGTCGGTTTCCCAGCCGTGCCATTGGGCCACCAGCGACGGTTCGCGCAGCATCGTCCAAACTTGCTGCGCGTCAGCATTAATCACAACGCTCAGATTGTTCGTCATGGCCCTGAATTTACCGCCGTTTGGGTGCCCATAACAGGCCTTGCACTTCCGCAGGTAGAGGACTAGGCGCGCACCGCTTCGAGTTCGTTCGCGATCCGTCGCCCGAGTTCGTCTTCGGCGATGGTCTTGGAGCCGCCATGTGCCCGGAGGAACATCAACGCTTCGAGCCGCAGGAACCGCCACTCACGCTCGGCGTCGCGGTTCCCGTTGTCCATGGCACGGAAAATTTCCTTGTCGTAGAGGTTGGGCTCGTTCAGGGAACGCTGGCGGACCCGGGCGTTGACGAGTGCCTTGAACGGGTCCTCTTCCTGGGACTCGGAGGCGCGGAGCAGTTTCTCGTAGACGGCGGCCCGCTCCGACTGGCCGGCTTCGCGGCAAATGAAGCTGGACAACGCGAGGGCCCGTTCGATCGATGCCCAGCGGTCCAGGTTCCCGTCGAACGGAAGCACGTTCAGCAGGTCCGCGACTTCAAGGGAATGGTCGGGGTCGCGCAGCACGATGCAGAGGTCGAAGGCGAGATCGCTCAGGTCGCGGAGGCAGCTGCCGGACTTGGTGTTGATGCCCTTGGCCAGCCGCTCGGCCAGCACCTGCACGCCGTTCTTGCCCTTGTGGTCGGCCACCGCGGCGCGCACTACGGCCTCCGGCGTTCCATCCGGTTCGGGAATCAGGGCGAGGTCTTCGGCGCTGGGGCCGGTGAAGGCGGGAGGGTCCGCCGGGCGGGGAGGTACGACGACGGCGGGTTCCGCGGGAGCCTCAACGTCGCCTTCCGCGGTGGTGCTGGAGTCCGGCTCGCTGCCCGTACTGGCGTCGCCACCCAAGCCGCGCGGAACTCCGTCTCCTACAGGAACACTGGACCCGACAGCGATCCGCACCGTGCCGGCGTCGTACGTGGTGACCAGCAGCAGCGCGGCAACGCCGTAATCGTCGTTCTGGACCTCAACGGAGGCGATTTCCTCGGCCGGACCATCCCCGGGAAGGTACACGAAATCCCCGGCTTGCAGGTCCCCAGCCTGCTTTTCGCGGTATTGCTGTGAGGCTGGGCTGTGAGTCATCGGAAGTCCTTTGGTTCTCGTGCGGTCCGCCGTCCAGTCTACAAAAGCGGACCGCCAATAACCTGAGGACCCGCTAGGCGACGATGCCGGAGAACGCCAAAGCCTGGCGGACCAGGTTCCCGCGGCCGCCTTCGAATTCCTGCTGGACGCCGTCGCTGAGGACTTCCTGCGGGGTCATCCAGGTGAGTTCCAGCGCGTCCTGGCGTGGTTCGCATTCGCCGGTGACCGGAATGATGAACACCAGCGACACCGCGTGCTGGCGGTCGTCCGTGAAGCCGGTCTGGGAGGGCGCGGGGAAGTATTCGGCAACCGTAAACGGCACCGGGCTGATGGGCAGTTGCGGGAAAGCCAGGGGGCCGAGGTCCTTTTCCATGTGCCGCAAAAGGGCTGCCCGGATGGTTTCGCGGTAGAGGACCCGGCCGGAGACGAGGTAGCGCACCATGTTGCCGTCGGCGTCGCCCTGCAGGAGGGTGCCCACTTCGTTGACGTACCCGAGCGGATCCAAGCGGACGGGGACAGCCTCCACGTAGACCATGGGGAGGCGGCCGCGGGCTTCGAAGAGGTCCTCATCGGAAAGCCAGCCTGGATACGGGTCGGGTGTACGTACGCTCATGGTTAAGTTCTACCCCATCACCAGCCGAAGTTCCGTTGAGGCCTTGCCCGGCGCTGTGGCGTTACGCTCTCGGCGGTATTACAACGCAAGGATTGACTCGAGGGGGTGGCCGGAGGCAAGGCGCGCAAGGATGTCCGGCTCGGCCTCGTCCGATGCCAACGCCTTATCCAGGACTCCCCGGGCCGCTTCGGGTGGAAGCACGATCACCCCGTTGTCATCCCCAAGCACCAGGTCTCCGGGATTGACCTCCACTCCGCCGCAGTGCACCGGGACGTCCACCGCCGAACCCGTACCGTGGAGCCGTTTGGTGGTGAGGCACGTGGTGCCGCGGGCAAAGACGGGCAGCCCGGCCTGCCGCAGTTCCAGGACGTCCGTCGCCACGCCGTCAACTACGACGGCGGCGGCACCTTGGGCGATCGCCGCGGCTGCCGTGACGGCACCGACGGGCGCATGGCGATGGTCGCCGAGCATGTCCACTACGAGCACATCTCCGGGCCGCAGGGCCAGAAGGGCGCGATTCATGGCGATGGCATCGTGGTCAGCGATCCGGACGGTGACGGCTGGTCCAGCGACCTTCACGTTCTCCAGCAGGGACTGGATGGCCGGATCCACGAAGCCGTCCTCAAGGAAGTGGCCGATGGTGGGATAGCTGACTTTCTGCAGGTCCTGGAGCAGTGTGGTGATCATGCTGCCACCACGGCGACACACTCGATCTCGAGGGACACGCCCCAGAGGCTCACACACACCGTGGTCCGGGCAGGCTTGGCGTCGCCAAAGTACTCCACATAAACGCGGTTGTACTCCTCAAGCTGCTCTTCGCTGGTCAGGTAGGTGTTCACCTTGACCACGTGCTGCAGGCTGGACCCGGCTGCTTCCAGAACTCCGGCGAGGTTTTCGATGGTCTGGCGGACCTGCCCTTCGAACGTGCCGGGTTGATCGTCCAGGCCTGTGATCGCCGGGATCTGGCCGGAGGTGAACACGAAACCGTTGGCAATGACCGCCGGGGAGAAAGGCCCGACGGCGGGCGCCTGGCCGGGGATGCCGGCCAGGCGCTCGATGGTGGTTGCGGTCACTTCGCTGCCACGGCTTCCGCTGCAGCCTCGGCCGGAGCTTCCTCGACGGAGTCGATGTTGCCGTGCCGGGTCTCGGTGAGGACGAAGAGCGCTGCCAGGGAAAGAATGGCCGCCGCCATGATGTACCAGGCGATCGAAGAGCTCTGGCCGGTCAGGCCAAGGAGCCACGTGGTGATGAACGGCGTGGCGGCACTGCCCAGGAGCCCGGAGAGCATGTACGCCACGGACAAGCCGGAGTAGCGGACCTTGGAGCCGAACAGCTCTGCCAGGAAGGTGGCGATGGGGCCATAGTTGGCCGCGAATGCCGTCATCATCGCAAGGTAGGCCACGAACAGCAGCGCCACCGATTTGGTGTCCATGAGCCAGAACATCGGGAAGGCGAGGGCGGCTTCGGCAGCGACTCCGGCGTAGATGATGGGCTTGCGGCCGTACTTGTCCGAGAGCTTGCCGAAGAAGGGAATCAGGACGAAGCACAGGGCACAGGCGGCCAGGACAACCCAGAGCATGAGGCTCTCGGAGTGGCCCAGTTCCTTCTTTCCGTACGAGACTCCCGATGCCACCAGGAGCGTGAAGGTACTGCCGGTCGAAAGCGTGGCCACGCCGCCCAGGACAACGTGCTTCCAGTACTTGGCCATGAGGGAGGCAAATGGCATCTTGGCCTTGGCCCCGGCGGTCTTGACGGCCTGGAAAGACGGGGTTTCCTCGATGTTCAAGCGGATGTAGATCCCGACGGCCACCAAAAGGACGGAGGCCAGGAACGGGATGCGCCAACCCCACGAGTGCAGGGCGTCCGTGCTGATGCTTGAGGCCACAATCAGGAAGGCAACGTTGGCGATCAACGTGCCTGCGGGAACGCCAACCTGGACCAGGGACCCGAAGAAACCCCGGCGGGCCGGGGGAGCGTGCTCAACGGTCATGAGCACCGCGCCACCCCATTCGCCACCGAGGGCCAGGCCCTGGATGACGCGAAGGAGGAGGAGCAGCAGCGGGGCCATGATGCCGATGCTCTGGTAGTCAGGCAGCAGGCCAATGGCGAACGTCGCAGCGCCCATGGTCAGGAGCGAAACGAGCAGCATCGACTTGCGGCCAAGCCGGTCACCGAAGTGGCCGAAGATGATGGCACCCACCATGCGGGCGATGTAGGCCGAAGCGAAGGTGCCGAAGGCGAGCATGGTGCCCACGATGGGGTCGAAGCTGGGGAAGAAGATCTTGTTGAAGACCAGCGCTGACGCTGTTCCGAAAACGAAAAGGTCGTACCACTCGACGGTGGTGCCAATAACGCTGGCGAGGGCAATCTTGCGCATCTTGGCCAAGTCCAGCCTGGCTGTGGATGCGGAGTCGGTATCTACCGTTTGGGCCATCAGAATCTCCGGATGGGGTGCGGGGACGAGTGTCCGGTGCAAGGTAGCTACAACTATTCTGTGTTGCCGATCACAGCTTCAATGGCATAAATCCCAGCAAAAATGCGCCGGAAATGTGAAAACACACATCGGGCCCCTCTGGAATCAACACGCGGCACTATGCCCAGGCCACCACCAGCCGTGCTGCGCTCACCGGTACCGCGAGGTCGATTCCGGTCAATTCCTGGAAGCGGTTGAGCCGGTTCAGGATGGTGTTCCGGTGGCAGAACAACTGCTCCGAGGTCAGGGTGACGTTGCCCGTGGTCAAGTAGTTTCGAACGGTCTCCAACAGGCGCTCGCGCTCGCCGCCCTTGCATTCGGCCAGGGCTTCCTCGAGTTCGGCAGCCAGGTCCAGTCCGGCGTCCTGCAGGTTCTGTTGCGCCAGACGGGCCCACGCCGAATCCGCCGAAAGCGGACCGGCATCGCGTGGCCGGAGCAGCGCGGCCAGGCTTTCCGCCGTCCGGGCCGCTGCCGGCAAGGCCCGCAGTCCCAGAACTTCGGGAACATAGCCGCAGGGGACGTCCACGACGCCGGGCGGCAGCTGGTGTCTTTCGGCGTCGGGTCCGTGAAGCTCGCCGCGGTTTTCCGGAGCCCTTGACCGGAGTGGTGGAAGGGTCCAGAACACGTAGGTATTTCCGCCCGACTCGTGCGCGAACAATCGCTGCCGGGCGTGCTGGCTTGATCCGAACTGGGATACGGCGGCCCGCAACCGGGCCCCTGGTTCACCGCTCGCAGCCACCAGGGCAAACCTGGATTCCGGGTTGATGCCCAGGGCCGAAGCTACTTGCGCGGAGGTCTCCAGGGACGGCGTGCTCTGGTTGAACAGGCGGGCGATGAACTCGCGCTGGATGCTCGACTCTTCCTGGGCCATGCGCACGCGTTCGGTGAGGTAGCTCGTGTGGGTCCGGGTGGCGAACTCGTCCACCACCCGCCACACCTGGTCCACCCTGGAGGCCAAGAGGATGGCGTCCTCCGGCTTGGCAATCTCCAGCAGTTCGGCCCACAGGATGCTGAAGTCCAGTCGCACAGCGGACGTCAGGGACTCTGGGGGAATGCCTGCGCGGGCGCGCTTGGAGCCGAGGTCGGAGGCGAAGTCCAGCAGTCCGTCACTGCTGTCAGTTGTGCCGTTCTTGAGCCCGCGAATGAGGCGCCGGAACGTTCCGCGGGCAGTCTCGGTGATCTCCTGGATGGTCACCTGGCTTTCGCCGTATTCGGGGATCTCGCGGACCCTGGCGGTAAACGCGCGGGCCAGTTCATCCAGCCGTCCATCCAGCTGATCCACCAGTTCGGTCCAGCGCTGGGTGTGCCCCGACGTTTCAACATTGTGCATTCACACATCCTAGCGGTCCTTTTGCGTGATGTATCGCTAGTTATTTTGGGAAAAACTACTGGCACTATGGAATGAGTCACTGTGGAGTGAACCCCCTCACAAGCATCCACACCACCTTCCGGGCCCCCAACGCCCGGTCCCGTTTTCGCACTTTTGGAGCAACAATGGCAAGCACCGTCAGCGGAGCCACGGGCGTCAGCCCAACGGCAGCACGCGTCGTCGATGAAAGCGTCACCAAGAAGGTGGCCCTCGCTGCCCTGGTGGGCACGGCGTTGGAATGGTACGACTTCTTCCTCTTCACCACAGCCGCTGCGCTGGTGTTCAACGCACAGTTCTTCGTCTCGCAGGACCCGTTCGTCGCAGCAATGGGCTCCTTCGCTACGTTGGCTGTTGGCTTCGTGGCCCGCCCCATCGGTGGCTTCATCTTCGGCGCACTTGGAGACAAGGTGGGCCGCAAGAAGATCCTCATGGTCACCATCGTCGGGATCGGCATTGTCACCGGCCTTATCGGACTGCTTCCCAACTACATGACCATCGGCCTGGCCGCCCCCATCCTCCTCGTGGCGCTGCGCATCGTCCAGGGCCTCGCCGTCGGCGGTGAGTGGAGCGGCGCGGTGATCATCGCCGTCGAGAACGCTCCAGTAGAGAAGCGGGCCCGCTACGCGGCGCTTCCGCAGGTGGGTTCGCCGATCGGCACCATCCTGTCCTCGGGTGGTTTCTTCGGCATGCTCTTCCTGGTGGGCCAGACCAACTTCGATGCCTGGGGCTGGCGCATTCCCTTCATCGCAGCTATCCCGCTGCTGGCCGTCTCCCTGTGGATCCGCAGCAAGCTCAGCGAGTCGCCCGAATTCGAAGCCCTCATGGAATCCGGCGAAACAGAGCACGCACCCATCCGCGGCGTCCTGAAGAACAGCTGGCGGCAGATCCTGGTGGGCATGTGCTCGGCTCTCCTGGGCATCGGCGGCTTCTACCTCATCACCAGCTTTGTGGTCTTCTACGGCACCAAGGTCCTCAAGCTGCCCTCCGAGTTGTTGCTCCTGGGCACCCTGCTTGCCGCTGCCCTCGAAATCGGCGCGCTCATCTGGGCCGGCCGCCTGGGCGAGAAATTCGGCGCCAGCAAGGTCATCCTCTGGGGTGGCGTTGCCTCAGCCCTCATCGCAGTCCCGGTGTTCCTGGCCATTGACAGCCGCAATCCCGTGCTGGTGGTCCTGGGCATGATGATCGGCGTCGCTGTCCTGTCCATCCCGTACGCCGTCTCAGGCACCGCGTTGACCGCCCTCTTCGCCACGAAGGTGCGGTACACCGGCGTCGCCATTACCTCCAACACGGCAGGCGTTATCTCCGGCTTCGTGCCGCTGATCGCCACGGCCCTGGTGGCCACCAACAACTCCTTCTGGCCGGGCGCCATCATCCTGCTGGTCGTTTCCGCACTGACCGCCCTCTCCGGATTGTTCCTCCCACGCCTTTCCATCGAAGAAGAAGGAATGAAGCATTGAGCACTACCACCACTGCGGGCCACCTGATCGTTGGCCAACTTGAACGGGCAGGCATCAAGCGTGTGTACACCGTGCCGGGCGAAAGCTTCCTGGATGTCCTTGACGGATTGCACGGCTCACCGATCCAGAACGTCGTGGCCCGCCAGGAAGGCGGCGCCGGGTTCATGGCCCTCGCCGAAGGCCGCTTGACGGAACTTCCAGGCGTGGCCATGGTGACCCGCGGTCCGGGCGCAGCAAACGCATTCATCGCCATCCACACGGCCCACCAGGATGCCACGCCGCTGATCCTGTTCGTCGGCCTGATCCCGGTCGCAGACCGTGGGCGGGAGTCGTTCCAGGAGTTCGACATCAACGCCTGGTTCGGCAGCACCGCCAAGAAGGTGGTCACGCTCGACGACGCCGCTTCCGCAGCACGCGTGGTGGACGACGCCATCTTCACAGCCCTCAGCGGGCGTCCTGGACCCGTGGTCATCGGCCTTCCGGAGGACGTCCTGGTGCACGTCGTCGAGGACGCCACGGTGGAACCCCGCACGGTCGCCCGCCCGGAGCCGACCGTCGCGGACCTTGCCGCGTTGAAGCAGAAGCTGGAGCAGTCACGCAAGCCGCTCATCGTCGTCGGCGGCGAAGGTTGGACGCAGGAGTCCGGCGAGCAACTGGCCGCCTGGGCGAGCCGCCACAGCATCCCGGTGGTGGCGGACTTCCGCGCTTACGACGCCGTTCCGCACCGCAGTGACGCCTACGCCGGCTACCTCGGATACGGCCGCAGCGACGCGAACGCCCGGCGCCTGGACGACGCCGATCTGCTGGTCTTTGTAGGCTGCGTCCGCGGCGACGTCCTCTCCGACGGCTACCAGCGCGGGCTCAGCGCCGAGACCATCGTGGTCAACGCAGACGCGAACCTTTTGGGCCACTTCGGCCGGGTGGACCAGCACATAGTTGCCGATGTTTCGGCGTTTGCGGGTGCCCTCGCCGCCGTTGACGCTGCTGTGGAACCGCAGGAAGGCTGGTTCGCGACCGCCCGCGCCGAGCAACTGAAGTTCTCCACGCCAACCCCCGACGGCGGCATCGGCGTCGATCTCGGCGTCGCCATGGAGCTCCTCAAGAAGGAAATGGACGACGACGCCGTCCTCACCTTCGGCGCCGGGAACCACGCCCTATGGCCCGCGCGCTACCTTGAGCACAACACCGCCAACTCCCTGGCCGCTCCCCGTAATGGCGCCATGGGTATGGGTATCCCGGCCGCCGTGGCAGCGTCGCTCGCGTACCCGGGCCGGCAGGTCATCTCGGTAGCCGGTGATGGTTGCTTCATGATGAACGGCCAGGAGATCGCCACGGCCATGGGCTACGGCGCGCAGTTCATTGTGCTCGTGGTGGACAACGGCATCTTCGCCACCATCCGTGAGCACCAGGAAGCGCACTATCCGGACCGCCCGTCCGGAACGCACATGACCAACCCGGACTTCGCCGCGCTGGCCCGCTCCTACGGTGGTTACGGCGAGCGGGTGGACCGCACGGAAGACTTCGCAGCCGCGTTCCGCCGCGCCGTCGACTCCGGCCTTCCGGCGCTGCTGCACTTGCCGCAGGACCCCACGACGCGTTCGCCCAAGACGTCCAACTAAGAGTCAGGACCTTTTTCGTGATTCAGCTCCAGAACATCATCAACGGCGAGTCCGTCTCCGCGCCGGAAACTCTCCCGTTCTTCGACCCCACCTCGGGCGAGCAGATCGGTACCGCTCCGGACAGTGACGCAGCCGCCGTCGACACCGCGTTCCAGGCCGCTGCCGCGGCTTTCAAGAGCTACAAGCGCACGACGCCGGCCACGCGCCAGTCGCTACTGTTGCAGCTTGCGGACCTCATTGAGGCCAACGTTGACCGGTTGCTCGAAGCCGAAGTTGCCTGCACGGGCAAGCCGGCAGCCCTCACCCGCGAGCTCGAAATCCTCCGCGGTGCCGACCAACTCCGCTTCTTTGCTGGAGCCTGCCGGGTGGTTTCGGGCACGGCACAGACCGAGTACGTCGAAGGATTCTCTTCGACCGTCCGGCGCGAACCCATCGGCGTCGTCGCGCAGATTACTCCGTGGAACTACCCGTTCATGATGGCCATCTGGAAGATCGGTCCCGCGCTGGCCGCCGGTAACACGCTGGTGCTCAAGCCCGCCGACACCACCCCGTGGTCCACGGTGGTCCTGGCTGAGCTGGCCCAGCAGGTGTACCCGGCCGGTGTGGTGAACGTGGTGTGCGGCGGTCGCGAGGCCGGGGCTGCCATGGTGGACCACGAGATTCCGGAAATGGTGTCCATCACCGGCTCCACCCGGGCCGGTGCCCAGGTGATGTCCGCAGCGTCCAAGACGCTCAAGGATGTCCACTTGGAGCTCGGCGGCAAGGCGCCCGCGGTGGTGTTTGCCGACGTCGATATCCAACGGACCGCACGCGAGATCGCCCTGGCCGCCTTCTTCAACGCGGGCCAGGACTGCACGGCCGTGACCCGCGTGCTGGTCCACCAGGACATCCACACGGAGTTCGCCGCGGCTTTGGCCGATGCTGCCTCGGCTCTTCGGGTTGGCGAGGACCTTGGCCCGCTCAACAGCGCCGCCCAATTGGAACGCGTGGAGGGCTTCATGTCCCGCCTTCCCGCGAACGCGCAGGTCCTGGCCGGTGGCAAACGCACCGGAACCGGGTACTTCTTCGAGCCCACGGTGATCGACGGCGTGTTCCAGACCGATGAGGTGGTGTGCGACGAGATCTTCGGTCCCGTCCTGACCGTCCAGCCCTTCGCCACGGAAGAGGAAGCCCTGGAGCTCGCCAACGGCACCAAGTACGCGCTGGCTTCCAGTGTGTGGTCCGAGAACCACGGTGTGGTGACGCGCGTTTCCAATGAGCTCGACTTCGGTGCCGTCTGGATCAACTGCCACCAGGTCATCCCGGCCGAAGCGCCGCACGGTGGCTTCAAGCACTCCGGCACCGGCAAGGACCTGTCCGTCTTCGGACTCGAGGACTACACGCGCATCAAGTCCGTCACCACGTCCCACCGCTAGAAGACGCCATGAAACTCGACCTCCTCCTGCGCAACGCAGACATCATCACCATGGACCCGGACCGTCCGTCGGCCAGTTCGCTGGGCATCTGGCAAGGCCGCATCGTGGGCCTCGACGAGGACCTGTCCGGCGTGGACGCTCTTGAGGTTCTGGACCTCGGCGGCGCGACGGTAACTCCGGGCTTCATCGACGCCCACTGCCACACCACGTGGTTCGGACTGGGACTCGCGGAACTGGACGTGTCCGGTGCCCGGGGGCTGGAGGAGCTGTATGGGCTGCTGCGGGACGCAGTCACGGACGGCGGTGGAACCAAAGGCGAGGGCTGGCTCTTCGCTACCGGCTTCAGCCAGACCCAGCACGGCGGGCTCTTCCCGGACATCGCCGAGCTTGACCGCATCACGGGGGAGCGGCCGCTGTTCATGCGCCACAACTCCGGGCACATGGCCGTGGTCAACACGGCCGCGCTGCGGCTGGCAGGTGCCCACTCGCCGTCGTTCCCCGACCCCGACGGCGGTGCGATTGTCCGCGACGCAGCGGGACGTCCCACGGGACTCGTCCAGGAAACGGCGCAGGAACTCATCCAGCAACTGATCCTGCCTTACTCCTTGGAAGACATCGAGGCGGCGCTGGAACGGGCCACGGCGTACTACGCCTCGGAGGGGATCACGAGTTTCACCGAAGCCGGGGTGGGCGGAGGCTGGATCGGGCACAGCCCGGCCGAGCTCGCCGCCTACCAACGGGCTGCCGGGAACGGCCGCCTGCACGCCCGGGCACAGGTGATGCCGGTGCTGGATGTGCTGCACCCCCTCGATGGACATTCCTCGGACAGTCCCGGTGCGGCTCCCACCGGACTGGACCTGGGGATTTCCACCGGATTCGGCAGCGGCTTCCTGTCACTCGGGCCGGCGAAGGTGTTCCTGGACGGCTCGCTTCTGGGTGAGACGGCTGCCGTGAGCCACGAGTTCTGCAGCCACGGGCACAAGGACAACCGCGGCAATGTGGGCTACTTCCAAGCCGACCCGGCGCAACTCCGGGAACGCATCGAATCCGCCTACGCCGCAGGATGGTCCATCGCGGCCCACGCCATCGGAGACCGCGCCATCGACCTGGCCCTGGATATCCTCTCGGATTGCCAGGCCACCTACGGCCCACGGCGTGTGCCCAACAGGATCGAGCATGCCTCCATGACCCGGCCGGAGCAGCTGGACAGGCTCGCCGAAGCGGGCATCGCCGTCACGCCACAGGCCAGCTTCTTCCGCGACGGCGGAGACGGCATGACGGACTCCCTCGGTCCGGACCGGCTTCCGTGGGCCTACCGCGCGGCCAGCTTCCTCGAAGCCGGAGTCACGCTCGCAGGCAGCTCCGACAGGCCGGTCGCCGATGGGAACGTCCTGCGCGGGATGCAGGCGTTCGTGGACCGTCGCACGGAATCCGGCGCGGTCTTCGGCAATCCGGCCGAGCGGCTCACGCCGTTGCAGGCCCTGGCGGCCTACACGAGCGGAGCCGCCGAGGCCACGGGATCGCTGGACGTGAAAGGGACCCTCACACCCGGCAAGCTCGCGGACTTCACAGTCCTCTCGGCCTCTCCTTTGGACGCTCCGGACATCAGCGCCCTGCGCGTCCTGGCCACCGCCGTCGGAGGCCGATTCACCTACCAATCAACCGACTTCCACACTGCGCCGGCGTCGCTCGTTCCGGCCGGCCAGTCGCACCACAGCCTTTAGGGGAGACCATGACAACCACAGCCAGCTTCACCGCCCAGGACACCGCTTTCGTGCAGGACTTCCGGACCATGAGCGCCTTCGGAGCCACCGAGAACGGCGGCGTGGACCGCCAGGCCGCCACCGTCCCGGACGGCGAACAGCGCCGCTGGCTCACCGGCCTCCTCGAGGAGCACGGCTTCACCGTGAAGTTCGACCACGCAGGCAACCAGTGGGGCCTCTACGAAGCCGTGCCCGGTGCGCCGTTCGTGGTGGTCGGCTCGCACATGGATTCACAGCCGACGGCGGGCCGTTACGACGGTGCGTACGGCGTCCTCGCTGCCGCCCACGCTGCGTTCCGATTGGTGAGCCGCTGGGAAGCCGGCGCCGAGGCACCCACGTTCAACCTCGCCGTCGTCAACTGGTTCAACGAGGAAGGCAGCCGCTTCAAGCCGTCCATGATGGGCTCCTCCGTCTACACCGGAAAACTGGAACTGGAGGACGCCCTCAACACCCAGGACGCCGCCGGGGTCACCGTGCGGGACGCATTGGATGCGATCGGCTGCCGCGGAACGTTCGAGGGGCCGGAGGCCGCCTACTGCGCCGAGATCCACATCGAGCAGGGCCGCAGCATGGAACGCGAGGGCATCACCATCGGCTTGGTGAGCTCCAACTGGGCCGCCAACAAGTACGAATTCGTGGTCCACGGCGAGCAGGCGCACACCGGATCCACCGTGATCGCGGACCGCAAGGACGCACTGCTTGGCGCCTCCATGCTGGTGGTCGCCGCCCGCGAACTCGCCGACCGTTTCCCTGGCGTGCTGCACACCTCCGTCGGCCAGCTCAACGTCTACCCGAACTCGCCCGTAGTGGTTCCGTCCCGCGTGAACCTGCTCCTTGACCTGCGCAGCGCCGACGAAGCCGTGCTGGCCGAGGCCGATGCCCTGCTGCACCAACGCATCGCGGAGATCGAACAGGCGGCCAACGTCTCCGTGGAGCAGCACCACTCGCACTCCTGGGCCGTGACGCCGTACCAGCCCGAAGGGGTGGAATTGGCAGCCAAGGTCGCTGCCGATCTGGGCCTGTCGAACAAGGAAGTCATGACCCTCGCCGGTCACGACTCCACCAACATGAAGGACCTGGTTCCCACCGTGATGCTGTTCGTGCCCAGCGTGGACGGGATCTCGCACAACGAGCACGAGTACACCACGGACCAGGACATCGTTGCGGGGCTGACCATGCTCACCGAGGTGGTCCGGCGGCTCTGCGACGGGGCGTTGGAGGACTAGGTACCCGTCACCACGATCGACGCCGGCGCGGAGCCGGCAGCCGCGTCCGGGTTGGCGACGTACAGCACATCGTCCTCGATCCTTGAGTCGATGCCCGCCCCGTGGAGCCTGTCCAGCAGCGGTTCCAGGCCGCCGTCGTACTCGAAGGCCAGGTCGCCGGACGCGGGCTCCGCGCCGTGCAACACCCGCAGGACGCCGCCGTTCTTGGTAGTGAAGGTAGCCGACTCGTCGGTCGAGGAGCGCGGCCGCGCGCCAATGTTGCGCAGCTCCTGGGCGGAACCCACGACGTCGGGACTTACCCACGTGGCCACCACGGCGAGTGCCGGGTCGGCTTCGTCCGAGGTTGCCCAGGTTCCGTCCGCGGCGCGTTGGGCCGGGTCGGCAAGGAAGGTGAAGCCATCCCGTGCCGTTACTTGGACGGTTTCCCCGTGGGCTGCCTCGGTGACGTCCGCGATGGTTCCGTCGTCCCTGGTCCGCCGGGCGAACTCGTCCAGCACGCCCACCTCAACGCCGAACATGGTGGTGCCATCGTCCGGCTGGGTGGATTCGTGCGCCACCCTGTGCAACGCGAGGCGGCCCGATCCGGCGTCGAACTCCCACCAGTCCTTGTCCGCCTTGGTGACCACCAGGCCAAGAGCCTCAAGCAGTTCGGCCCACGGTTCCGGCCGGGAGGTGAAGTGGATAGGGCGTGCTCGCAGCATGGATCCTCCTGGGCTGGTTCCCGGCAATTCGCGGCTTCCGCTCCCAAGCCTATGCCGAAAGCACGGATTCACAGCAGAATGGGGCCATGCCCATCGAACTTGCAGAACTGATCGTCAAAGACGCGGACCAATGGCGCGAATGGTTGTCCGATCACGCGGCAGAGAGCCGCGGCGTGTGGCTGGTCCTCCACAAGAAGGGCGGCAACGTCACCGAACTCGATTACGACGCCGCCCTGGACGAGGCTCTCTGCTTCGGGTGGATTGACGGGCAGGTGAAAAAACGCGACGCCGAGAGCTACTTCCAGCGTATGACCCCGCGCGGCGCCAAGAGCATCTGGTCCGCCCGGAACGTGGGGCACATTGCCCGTTTGGACGAGGCCGGGAGGATGACCGCCTCCGGATGGGCCGCCGTCGACGCCGCCAAAGCCGATGGACGCTGGGAGGCAGCTTATGCCGGGCCGGCCACCATTGAAGTGCCGGAGGATCTGGCCGCGGCCATTGCCGCCGTTCCGGAGGCCCAGGCGATGTTCGAGGTCCTGACATCGCAGAACCGCTTCGCGCTGATCCACCGGACCAACTCGGTCAAGCGTGCCGAGACCCGTGCCAGGAAGATCGCGGGCTTCGTGGAAATGCTGGCCCGGCACGAAGCCCCGTACCCGCAGAAGAAAAGTCCCGCCTCCCCGCCCAACTAGGTCGCATTTGTGCGCGTTTTGATGGCTCAAAACGCGCACAAATGCGACCCAGTTGGGTGTCAGTCGCCGATAGGGAACGCTACTCCCTCTCCCACCACGCGCAGGGAGAGCTCCGTTCCGGGCCTGGTGATCGAGGCATTCCAGTGGCGGATGGTGATGATTTCCCCGCCGCCAGGGTAGCGGTGGCCGTTGCCGGTGGCGCTGCCGTCGGGTGCCCGGTATTCACCGAGCTTGATGCGCACGGTGGTTTCCGGACCGAAGTAGTCCGTATCCACCACAACCCCGCGGATGGGTCCATCGGGTGCGATCCTGATCTGCTCGGGCCGGAGCATGAGCTGGACCTTGCCCTGGGCCGGTGGGCGGCGCACGGGGATTCCACCCAGCGAGCACGTGGCCAGGGATCCTTCCATCCAGGCGTCGAGGAACACCGCATCGCCGAGGAATTCGGCGGTGGCCCGGTCCGCGGGGCGCGTGTACACCACGAAGGGGTTGCCGATTTGGGCGAGCTTTCCTCCGCGCATGATCGCCACCTGGTCGGCAAAGGACAGCGCTTCGGCTTGGTCGTGCGTGACCAGGATGGTGGTGACACCTGCCTCGTTGAGGACCTTGGCCACGGTGCGCCGGGTGGCCACGCGCAAACCGGCGTCGAGGGCGGAGAACGGCTCATCCAGGAGCATGAGTTCGGGCTTCCGGGCCAAGGCCCGCGCCAAGGCAACGCGCTGTTGCTGGCCGCCGGAAAGCTGGTGGGGTCGGCGCTTCGCCATGGCCGGGTCCAGGGAAACCATCTCAAGCAACTCGGCCACGCGCGTTTTGACGGCGCGCCGACCGCCGTCGAGCTTTGCCGGGTCGAGTCCGAAGGCGATGTTCTGTCCCACGGTCAGGTGCGGGAAGAGGGCGCCGTCCTGGGCGACGTACCCAACATGGCGTTTATGCGCGGGAACCCACATGTTGCCGTCGGCCACGGCGGAGCCGTCGAGGCTGATGGAGCCGGTGTCCGGGTGCTCGAACCCTGCAATCAGCCGCAGGAGCGTCGTCTTTCCCGAACCGGAGGGCCCGACGATCGCCGTGGTCCCGCCCTTGGCAACCGACAGGTTGACGCCCTTCAGCACGGACTGGGAACCGAAGTTCTTGGTGACCTCGGAGATGTCCAGGTGCGGATTGGTGGTGGGCGCAATGGAGGCCGCGACCCGCGGGGCCGGGAGTCGTGAAGGGGATTGTTCGGTCACTGTCCGGCAACTTTCTTGGACTGTTGGAAAAGCAGGTAGGTCATGGGTGCCGAGAGCAGGATCATCAGCAGGGCGTAGGGGGCTGCGCCGGTGTAGTCGATCTCGCTGCTCTTGCTCCAAAACTCCGTCGCCAGGGTCTTGGTGCCGTTCGGTGAAAGCAACAGCGTGGCGGTGAGCTCATTGACGATGGCCAGGAATACCAGGGCCGCACCACCAGCAGCCGCAGGTGCGGACAAGCGAAGGGTGACCCGGAAGAAGGACACCAGGGGTGCCTTGCCCAGTGACTGGGCGGCTTCGTCGAGTTCCTTGGGTGCCTGGGCCAGCCCCGCCCGCAGGTTGACCAATGCGCGGGGGATGAACAGCAGGACGTACGCAGCAACCAGCACACCCGTTGTCTGGTAAACGCCCGGTACCAGACGGATGCTCACCGTGACGAACGCCAGGCCCACCACGATTCCCGGAAGCGAACTGGTGACATAGTTGGAGAGCTCCAGCGTCTTGCTGAACCAGTTCGGACGCCGCACAGCCAGGTACGCCATGGGGAAGGCCACAATGGTTGTGACCAAGGCACCCACGGCGCCGTACATCAGGGTTTGCAGCAGAGCGGGAAGGAACTCGCTCGCAGTCCAGATTTCCGTACCCCCTGCCACAATCCAGCGCAGCACAAACCAGACCGGCACCCCGAACGCCAGTACCGTGAGGGCCAGGAGTGACAGTTGCGCCGGTGCCTGGTAGAAGCCCAGCGGCAGGCGGGTGGCCTTTGCCTGGGCTCCGGAACCGATGCGGGCATACCGTGCCGTCCCACGGCTCCTGACTTCCACAACCAGCAGGATCAGGCACAGGAACACCAGCACACTGGCCAGCATGTTGCCCGCGGTGCCGTTGAACGTCGACTGGAACTGGACCATGATCGCCGTCGTGAACGTGTCGAAGCGGATCATGGCAAAGGCACCATATTCAGCCAACAAATGCAGGGCCACCAGCAGGGCGCCACCGGTCATGGCGATCCGCAGTTGGGGCAGTATTACCCGGAGGAAGACAGCCCAAGGGCCCAGGCCCAAGGATGCTGCGGACTGTTCGATGGCCGGGTCCAGGCGGCCCAGCGATGCGGCCGCGGGAATGTAGACCAGCGGGAAATAGGAGAGCGTGGCGATCAGGACCCCGGACCAGATGCCCTCCAGCGACGGGACGGCCGAGACCCAGGAATAACTGTTCACGAACGCCGGGATGGCCAGCGGAGCAGCGAGCGCCACGGCCCAGAAACGGTGTCCGCGCAGTTTGGTCCGCTCCACCAGCCACGCACCACCCACGCCCAGGACCAGGCACGCGGGGACCGTGATCACGGTGAGCAGGATGGTGTTCATCAACAGTTCCGCGACGCGCGGCCGGAAGATGAGTTCGACGGCGGTGTCCCAGCCTGTGGCTGCGGTCATGTAGACCACGTAGCCCAGCGGGATGAGGGAAAACACCGCGGTCAGGATGGCCAGCAAGGACACTGTGGAAACGCCGAAAGGCGGGCGAGGGCGCTTGCCCCTGCCCGCCGTCGTCGTGCTTCCGCTGTGGTGGCCGGAAGCCGAAAGCCTGGTGCTCACTTGGTTACAGCAGTCCTGCCTTGGTCATGAGATCGGTGACCTTGGTGGAGTTGAGCTTGGCCGGGTCCACGGTGGGAGCCTGGAGTTCCTTGATGGGAACGAGCTTCTCGTTGGACTCAACCTGGGACGCCACGGCGTACTCGAATGACGTGCCGGTCTTGAGGATCTCCTGGCCCTTCTTGCCCGTAATGAACTTCAGGAAGGCCTGGGCGTCCGCTGCGTGCTTGGAGGACTTCAGTACGCCGCCACCGGAAACGGACACGAAGGCACCCGGATCCTGGTTCTTGAAGTAGTACGGCGTCACGTTCTTGGAGTTCTCGCCGGTCTTGGCCTGGTCGCCATAGTAGTAGTAGTGGTAGATCAGCGCTGCGTCCACTTCACCGGCATTCACTGCCTTCATCGCGGTGCTGTTGCCCTTGTAGGCCTTGAAGTTTTCCTTCATGCCCTTGAGCCATTCCTCGGTTGCGGCCTCGCCCTTGAGTTCAAGGAGCGCGGAGACGATCGCCTGGAAGTCGGCGCCAGTGGGGGATGCGGCCCACTTGCCTTTCCACTCCGGGTTGGCCAGGTCCAGCATGGACTTGGGCAGCTTGTCGTCACTGATCTTGTTCTTGTCGTACACAAAAACGGTGGAGCGGGCTGCGATGCCGGTCCATTTGCCGGTGGAGGGGCGGAATTCGGCGGGAACCTGCTCGACGGTTGCCTTGTCCACGTCCGCGAACAGGCCGGCGTTCTCAACCTGCGTCATTGCGGGCGAGTTCTCCGTGAGGAAGACGTCTGCCGGGGAGGCGGCACCTTCCTGGATGATCTGGTTGGACATCTCGGTGTCGCCGCCCTGTCGGACGGTGACTTTGATGCCGGTTTCCTTGGTGAAAGCGTCGATCCATTCCTTGGTGAGGCTTTCGTGCTGGGCGTTGTACACCGTGATGCCATCGCCGGAAGCCGCGGCCGAATCGGAGGCGGCCGGAGTACCTGCGTTGGAGCCACAGGCTGCGAGGCCAAGGGCGGCGGTGGCTGCGAGTGCGATTCCGGCCAGCGCGTTCTTGCGGAGCTTCATGGGACTTCTTTCTGCGAACAGACTTGGGGCCGGAGCACATTCCGGGCCTGGCGGGCGGGGGATTGGGGGTGCCCGTCCTTGAAAAGAGTAGGTTAGGCAATCCTTCCGCACGAAGCCCACAAGCCTGTATGTGACGAGGATCACTACAATTACAGAACTGTTGCGTGACTTAATTCGCCTGGCCAAGCGTGGCTGCCGCTTCGAGCGCCATCCACGCCTGCAGCTGGGTGGAAAGCTCGACGGCGGCCCCCGCCGGATACGTCTCGCTCGCGGGTCGCACGGGGTCGGGGGAGAACACTGATCCGTGGGTGCCGGCCTCCCGGCGCCCGCCCCAAAAGGCTCCTGCGGTGGCCAGCACCATCTCCATTGCCGTGGCGCGGGCCCCTTCGGGGAGTTGCCTGTCACGGGCGGCCGCAGCCAGGTAGCGGACCAGGATGCCCGTGAACAGGCCGCCGTCGCCGGTCCCTTGGCCGCGGATGATGGAGGTGCCGTCCACGGTCAGCCCACGCGCTGTTGCCTCGACGAGTTCCGCTGCCCTGTTGATGTTCGCGCCGCCGCCGAGTTCCAGCAGTGCTCCCAGGACCGGGCCCTGGTTGTAGGTGTAGATGGCGTTTTCCAGCACGGTTCCGCCATTCCGGATCCGCAGCCCATCCATGTAAAGGCCGTTGTCCGGGTTGAGCAGATTGGTGTTGAGCCAATCCACCAGGACCTGGGCCTTATCCCGGTGCCCGGTACGGGCGAAATACAAGGCGATGGGAGCCGTGGCGGGGGTGTTCTTGAAGTCCCTCGCCGTGCTCCAGAAGGTGCCGCCGCCAAGGTCTTCCGTGGCGGCGGAGTTGAATTGCAGGGTGAGGGACCTGCGCACGTAGGCGTTGCGGCGGCGTCCGGGCTTGCGGGTTTCCTCCGCCAACTGGTCCAGCCTGAGCGTCGAAAGGGCCAGCCAGGCCATGTCGTCGTAGAAGTGGTTGACGAACCTGAAGCGGTTCCTGATCCGGACGGAAGTGACCAGCCGTGACGCGAGCCGTCCGGCGCTGGGGCGAGAACCGCCGTCGAACTTTGCTCCGGTGGCGAGTTCCCGGCGGCCGGTATCCACCAGGCAGTCCACGTAATGCGCTTGCCACCAGTAGTGCCACGGGCCGAAGAGGCTGCTTGCCTGCCATGGGACCTTGATGGCGCCAATGTGCGTTCCCGGGAGGAGGAACAAGCGCCTGCCGAAAGTGCGGGTTACCGAGCGGGCAGCGTGGTCGGCGCGATTCGCCCACTGGCTCGGAAGGGCTGGTGGTTCGGCGTTGCTCGGCATGGTCACAGCCTAGCGGCGGAGCCCCGGCCTGGCGGTAGGGTCCCGGCGGGCCTTGGGCCTATCCAACGTGCGCTGGGTCACAATTCCAGTTAACATGCATTAACGGATTTTGGTCATCGAAGGACTGCATCGCGTCTGCATCAAGGAGGATGGATGGACATCAAGGGCACAGTTGCACTGGTCACCGGGGGAGCGTCAGGGCTGGGTGCCGCTACCGCCAAACGGCTGTTCGATGCCGGGGCGTCGGTGGTGTTGGTGGATTTGCCCCAGTCAGCCGGCGAGGCCTATGCGGCCGGACTCAACGAAAGCGCTACAGGGCAACAGGCTGTTTTCGCCCCCGCGGACGTCACCGACGAGGCCCAGGTTCAAGCGGCCGTCGATGCTGCCGCCGCGCTGGGAGTCCTGCGGATCGTCGTGAACTGCGCAGGCATCGCGACGCCGGGCAAGGTCCTGGGGCGGGATGGTGTGCTGCCCCTTGAAACCTTCAACAGGGTCATCCAGATCAACCTGGTGGGCACCTTCAACGTGGTCCGGCTCGCCGCCGCTTCGATGGTGCAGAACGAGCCCGTCAGCACGGAACTCGGCGGGCCGGAACGTGGAGTCATCATCAACACGGCGTCCGTGGCAGCATTCGAAGGCCAGATCGGGCAACCGGCCTATGCCGCCTCCAAAGGTGCAGTTGCAGCGATGACGCTTCCGCTCGCCCGCGAATTTGCCCGCTCCCTGATCCGGGTGGACACCATCGCCCCCGGGATCTTTGAAACGCCCATGATGGCGGGCCTGCCCCCGGCCGCCCAGGAGTCACTGGGACAGCAAGTACCGCACCCCGCGCGCCTGGGCCGGCCCGAAGAGTATGCCAACCTGGCCGCACACATCGTGGAGAACGCCATGCTCAACGGAGAGACCATCCGCCTCGACGGTGCCATCCGGATGGGGCTCAAGTGACGGCCACCTTGACGGATTTGCCCGCGGCAGATTTCTTCGACTTTGAGTCGCTCCTCAGCGTCCAGGAGCAACGCAAACTGAAGGAACTCAGGGCATTCCTGGCCACCGAGATCGCCCCGTATGCCGGGCAATGGTGGGACAAAGCGGAGTTTCCCGAGCACATCCTGCCCAAGCTGGCAGCACTCCGGCTCAGCGCACCCGCCCAGCGCGGCTACACGCACCTGTTCGCGGGCTTGGTCATCGCCGAAATGACGCGCGTGGACACCTCCATCGCCACTTTCTTCATGGTCCACCACGACCTCTTCGTCGAATCGCTCTACGATTTCGGCAGCGACGCCCAGCAGGACCGCTACCTTGATGACGCCTCCAACCTCCGCACCACTGGAGCCTTCGCACTCACCGAGCCGAACCACGGCTCAGACGTCGCCGGCGGTATGGAAACAACGGCGCGGCGCGTCGCCAGGGACCAGTCCGACGGCGGCGACTACTGGGTGATCAACGGTGCCAAGCGCTGGATCGGGAACGGGACGTTCTGCGACTACATGCTGGTGTGGGCCAAGGACCAAGCCGACGGAGCGGTGCGGGGGTTCATTGTCGATGCCTCCCTGCCGGGGATCACCCGCAGCCGCATCGAAAACAAGGTGGCGTTGCGGACCGTGCAGAACGCCGACATTCTTTTCGACGATGTCCACGTGGCCGAGGCCGATCGTTTCGCCGGGATCAACAGCTTTGCGGACACCAACCACCTCCTGCGCGGCTCACGGATCATGGTGGCCTGGCAAGCGGTAGGCCAGCAGTTGGCTGCTTTTGATATCGCGCGGCAATACGCCGTGGAACGCCTCCAATTCGGCAGGCCGCTGGCCAAGTTCCAGCTGATCCAGCAGCACTTGGTGGACATGCTGGGCAACGCGGTGGCCAGCATGGGGATGATGGTCCGGATTGCCCAATTGCAGGAGGACATCTTCACCGACGCTGCCGGAATACGGCACGGTGGCGCCGACATGGCCCAAGTGGCACTGGCCAAGGCCTACTGCAGCGCACGGATGCGCGAAACAGTGGCCCTGGGCCGGTCCATCCTGGGCGGGAACGGAATCGTGACCGACTACGGGATAGCCAAAGTCTTCGCCGACGCCGAGGCGATCTATACCTACGAGGGTTCCTACGAGATCAACTCACTCATCGTGGGCAGGGCTGTCACGGGGGTTTCCGCCATCGCCTAGCTACAGGTCTTCAGGGAGTTTCTCGCCGGCCTCCACCCGGACATCGATCGAGTTTCCGCGCACCGGCATGGGGCACGTGCCGTAAGGAGTGAACGCGCTGGGGTAATTGATGGCCCGGTTGAAGTCGATCACCACTGATCCGTCAGGGCGTGGCTTGGGGATGAACACCTTGCGCCATTCGTCGGTGGTCTCGCCATTGGTCTCATCGTGGAAGGTCACGTTGAGGGCACCCAGTTTTTCCTCTTCCGCGTGGAGCCTGATCTCGTGGGAAATACCCGGAGCATGGAACACCACCTCGCCCACCGAGCGGTGCAGCCCGTCCACCAAAGGGTTGGCGGTGCCGATGGGCACGTCCACGGGATGGTCGTAGGCCTCGAACGTGCCTGTGATCACCCACTGCGGATCGTAGGCGAACGTTGGCACGCTGGTGAAGCCGGTGTAAACGGGCGAGCCGTTGTCCCTGGTGCGGATTGCATATTTGTCCGCACGGACGGCCAGTTCCACCACCACTTGGTGTCCCTCCGGGCCGCCGTACTGCACCCACATGAGCGATTCTTCGTCCTGGAGGGCTTCGGTGAACGTACCCACCGCAGATTCGCCAGTGGCTACGAAGCTCAGCCCGTCGTCCGCGGTTGCTGTGAGGACGGCGCTGCTTCCGTCCGTTGACCACAGCCCGGGGGCAAGCTCCACGGCAGCCGGTTCTTCCTCAAGCCACTGGAACGAGGTCAAGGTCAGCCAGCCGTGGTCCGATGCCAGGGCCGAATTCCGTCCGCTGCGGAACCTCTCCCAGCGGGCAAGTTGGGCATCCGTAGCGATGGGACTCATGGTTCTCCTTGGTTCTCGAGGCTCCGCTTGTGGCGGCTGTTCCTTCCCGTCAACCATGCGGGAAGGACAGGCATTCCCGCGGTGGAGCGGCTCACGCTGGCCCCCAACACATGCCAGCGCGAGCCCGTCTTAAGAGCGATGCGATGTGCCAGGGGGACGGCACATCGCATCGCAGTTCGTGTAGCCGGTGTTCCTAGTGGGAGCGCCGGCGTGCTGCGGACCTGGTTGCAACGAAAGCCAGCAGCGAACCCACAGCGAGGAACGCAGCGGCCACGAAGATGTACACCGGACCGTTGGCCCCCGTGGTGGCGAGCTGGCCTTCACTGCCGCCCGCTGCAGGAGTGGTCTCCGTCGGTACCACCACAACCGGGGCGGACGACGTGGTGCTGGCCGTGGACGTGGGCATCACGGTTGGCGTGGCCGTGGCGCTGGGTGTGGGAGTCACTGTGGGTGTCACAGTCGGTGTGGGTGTCACTGTGGGCGTGACGGTCGGTGTGACGGTGGGGCTGGGTGTCACCGTGCGTGTGGGGGTGGGAGTTGCCGTTGGCCCGGAGGTGGCGTTGCCGTTTCCGTTGGCGTCAGTCCGCTTGGTCTCGGCGCCGATGTCAGTGGTAACGCCGGAGATGGTCACTGTTCCGGTGTTGGTGTAGGAGTCGAGGCCGGGGTCGGTCACTGCGGTGACCACAAAGAGTTCCACGCGCTCGCCCTTGGGCAGTCCCGTCCAGGTGGCCGTTACCTTCCCGGGCGTGCAGTCGACTACTGCCGGGTATTTGTCTGTATCCATGGGATCGATGATGTTGCCGTCGGCGTTCAGAACGGTGCCGACGCGGGGCGTGATCTCATCGCAATCGATCTCCATGCCTTCGGCGGGCGTATCAGTCACTACCACGTCGTTCGTGTCCGACTTCATGGGCGGCATGTAGATGATCGATTCGAGGCGCGTCTGGTTGGCATCCGCCCACCACATGGCTTTGCCGGGAGTGAGGGGGACTGGTGCGCAATTGCTGGTGCATGGCGTGATGTCCACTGGTACGCGGAGCACAGTATCGCCAATGACGAAATCAAGCTGGCTGTGGCTGTCTGCGCCGGGAACCTCGGAGTACTGGGTAGTGAAGGAGCAGGTGCCGCCGATACCGAAGGGGTGGGACTTCACAAAGTCGGTGAGGGTGAAGACCACAAGTCCGGAATCGTTGGCCTCAGCCTTGGCGACAGTCTCGCCGTCGGGGTTGTCCAGATCGAACGACGCACTGCCAAACCAGCGCAATTGGGGAGGCAGCTGGAGTTCGAAGGTGTCGCCGGGCTTGGAGTGGTCCGGCACGCTCCACTCGCAGGAGATATCCATCTGGTCCCACTGGCTTGTCACCACGGACTGCGTGCTCAAAGTGATGCGGGCATCCGAAATCACGGCGGCGTGGGCGGGGGCGGCGGACCAGACCAAGCCCGCCACCAAAAGCAGTAGGGCGAGTAGCGCGGTGGCCGCGGAAGCCGCCTTGAGACGTAACTGATTGTTCATAGGGAAATGGATCCTTCGTTGGTAAACCGTGGGCCGTCGAAAGATCAGTGACGCGGTGCCTGCTTTCGTGACGCCCTTGCACGGATTCCCGTCAATGCAGTTCAGGCCACCGCTCGGAGGTTCCGGCATCCTCCGAAAGCGGGTAGAGGCGCATCCGCGAAGGACTCAAGGAACCGGCTCCCAGGGCCTCCATGGCCGCCTTGCAGGCGGCCAGCCGTTCGAGGTTGGCTTCGCACACCTGGAACACCACGTGGATCGCGGAACTCCGGTAGGTTGCCATGGCGCCTGTCCCGCTGAGCTGGCGCTGCACCAGGGCGCCCAGTTGGACCAGCAACGTCCACCCGTGGCTTCGGCTGTCCGGAGGCTCGGGAAGTGCGATGACGGCCAACGCATGATGCCGGGAGTACTCGGGACCAGCGTTGTCCAGCTCCAGGAGATGGCGTTGGAAATGGGCCTGCGTGGCGAGGCCGGTGTAGACGTCCGTGCAGGAGATCGGCGGGAGCGCCTCGGCGCCTTCCACCCAACCCTCGGCCAGTGACTGGAGTGCGTCGACGTCGAGGTTCTGGTCTGCCGCGTCGAACAGGGCGCGGAAGTCCGTAATGGTTTCGCTGATGCCCACGCCGTTCCTCGCCCGGGCAGCGCCCAGCGACTTTGCCGTGGGCGCCGGCACCGTGGAGCGGGTTGTCAGCGACGTGACCACCGTACGGACTTCGGGCAGCAGCCAGTCGGATTTGAACCGCCATCCCTGCTGGTAGCTGGTGGTCTGCCATCTGCGCAAGAGGAGGTGCCGCGAGAACGTACAGTCGGCGATCGATTTTGTCCGGGACGAGGTCATACCGGAAGAGTGCGGCCATGCCGCCATTCATGACGACGTGCCGGGCAACTCTAATTCCTAAAAAGATTGTAGAAACGAGCGTCATGAGTTTGTCCTGCCATTCACTGCGTATGTATGGGCAAGATTTATTCGCATGTGGGGACGCCGTAAATGGCGCGGAGGACGCAGCACCCGGAGGAGGCCAGCGACGGGCAGCTTATTGCGTTGGTTCGGGGTGGGGACACGGCAGCCTTCGACGGCCTGTATGAGCGGCACATTTCCATCGCCTCTACCGTGGCCCGGCGCAACGTGGACAACCCCAGCGACGCCGAGGACATCGTGGCGGAAGCCTTCCAGTCCGTGCTGCAGAACCTCGTTGCCGGAAAAGGCCCGGATACGTTCTTCCGCGCCTATCTGCTGTCCACTGTCACCCGTCTGTCCCACCATCGGAACCGCAAGGCGGGCAGGACGCTCCCAAGCGGCGACGACTCCACCCTGGATCATGCAGTGGGCGAGCCCGACGCCGTCGTCAAGGCCTTTGAATCCCATACGGTTGCCAAGGCATTCCGCATGCTGCCGGAGCGTTGGCAGGCAGTGCTGTGGTACCTCGACGTTGAACGCATGAAACCGGCCGCAGCCGCACCCTTGCTGGGGCTGTCGGCCAACGCCGTTTCGGCGTTGGCCTTGCGGGCAAGGGAAGGCCTGCGCCGCCAGTACCTGCAATGCCATGTGTCGGAAGGCCCCACCCGGGAATGCGCCGAGTATGTTGCTAAGCTCGGCAGCTTCATCCGGGGTGGCCTTTCCGGGCCATCGGCGCGGAAGGTCCGTACCCACCTGGAGGGGTGCGCGAGTTGCACGGCCGTGGTGGCAGAACTCCGGGACGTGGAGGGGAGCATGAAAGCTGTGCTCCTGCCCTTGGTCACGGGGATTCCCGTGGCTGCGTGGGCAGCCAGCGGTTCCGGGCTCGGCATCATTGGAAGCCTCGCGGCTCCCGCCAAGGTGGCAGCCGTCGCGCCCCTCCTGGCCCAGCCGGTGGCCGCAACCATCATGACCGCCGCGGCAGCGGGACTCGTGTTGGGGGCGGCCGGAGTCATTGACTACTTTTCCCAAGGGACTCCTCCCGAACAACGGACCGTCCAGACCGCTGCCGTTCCCAGCCAGGCCACCGTCGTCCCACCGCCGGAGACCCCTGCTCCGTCGCCCAGTCCAAGTGACATTCCGTCCGTGCCGGTTGTTCCGGCTACAGAGGAAGCGCCGCCACCGGTTGCTGAGCCTGAGCCCCAAACCACCACACCCGCCGTCGAACCTCCCGTGCCATCTGCCCCTGAAGTGACGCCCTCTCCCACGCGGACTCCAGACCCACCACCCAAGCGTGACGCCCAGCCGGCAATGGTCACCTCTTCCGTGGGGACCACAAAGGATGGAAACCCCTTCACCACGCCTTTCACCATCGAGTTCACTGTCTCTGGCACGGCACCGCTTGGCCGGGGGACTGCAGTGTTCTCGGCGCCGGATGGCGCGAGGATCGTCGGCGGGTCGCTCGAGGCTCCGGACGGTTGGCAGTGCTCCTTGGAGAACGAGTCCAAGGCCGTGTGTTCCACCGAATCGGCCAAGCGCCGGAACCTGCACTTTCACCTGACGGTCGAATCACGGCATCGAAGCGCGGAATCGCTGAGCTACGGCCTCGATGGGACTGGTATCCAGGAACGGCATTTCGTCCATAACTACTGACCAATTTTTGATGCGTGGATCACAAACCGATCCACATCATGAACTGGCCCTTGCATTCACTCATTCATGGCAAGACCCGGACGCGGGTTGGTACGCATCATCCACGTTATTTAGGGGAAGTATGAAGGCAACGGTGTTTGCCGTGGCAGGCTCGCTTGGCGCGCTTGCTGTGGTTTTGGCCTTGGTCCCGGTCGGCCGGAATTGGTTTGTTCGCAGGTTCAGGTCCCCGCATCGGCTGCGGTGGATCACTGCGGCCTTGGGAGCGCTGCTGATGGCAGCCCTGTTGGGCTGTGTTCTGAGTCCCGAGCATTTGGGCTGGTGCGCAGTGGTGGTGCTTTTGTGCGGTGCTGCCTTGGTGGTCGGCTTCCTGGTGGCACCAACACTACGGATTGATCACGCCATGGCCGCCCAACCCAGGCGCGTGCTGGCCATCGGAGCCCATCCCGACGATCTGGAGTTGGCCTGCGGCGCCACGCTCGCCAAGTTGGCGGACGCAGGACACGAAGTCCGGGCCATGGTGATGAGCACCGGCAGCAGGGGAGGCGACAGTGCAGCGCGCCTGTCTGAGGCATCCTCCGGTTCCGAGTTCATGGGCGTCTCCAAAGTCCAGGTACACGACTTCAGGGACACGAACCTGTCCCAGCACGGCCAGGAGATGGTCCATGCGATCGAGGCATTCATCAAGGAGTTCCAACCGGATGTGGTCATGACGCACTCGGGTCACGACTACCACCAGGACCACCAGGCCGTGCACAGTGCCACCATGCGCGCCGCGCGGCGCCACTCGTCCATCCTGTGCTTCGAAAGCCCGTCGGCAACCCGGCAGTTCAACCCCAGTGTGTTTGTGGACATTGCGGGGTACGTGGACGTGAAAATCCACGCAGTTTCCATGCACAAGGACCAGCGCGGCAAGCCCTACATGAGCGCCGAACGGGTGCGCAGCCTTGCCGCCTTCCGCGGGTCGCAAGTGAAAACCACGTACGCGGAAGGCTTCGAACCCGTCCGTCTGCTTGGCTCAGCCGTAGGGGAGTTCTGATGGTCCGTTTCCTGGTGACAGGCGTGGGAGGGCCCGCCGGCAGTTCGTTGGCCCGCCAACTCATGGACCGTGGACATTGGGTCCTCGGCGTGGACATGCAGACGGTGGACACCCGCTCCGCGGATATGGTGGCGAGGGTTTCCCGGTCTGGTGCGCCGGGCTACCTGTGGGAGCTGCGGGGGCTGATCGCCCAACACGGCATCCACGTCGTTGTTCCGACCGTCAGCGACGAGCTGGTGCTGGTCTCCGAGGCAAAGGACGATCTGGCACCGGGTGTCCGGGTGGTGGTGGCCGATGCTGCACCCGTCCGAACCGCGAACGACAAATTCCATACCATGACGTGCCTCCATACTGCGGGCGTTGACGTTCCACCCTTCGGGCTCCCCAGCAGTTTCGATTCCGTCCACCACGCCATGGATGTCCTGGGCGGCCCCCTCGTCGTCAAGCCGAGGGTTTCGCGCGGTGGCCGAGGGGTGCAGCTCCTGGAGCGGTTGATGGACGGGGGAGCCCGGGCGGCCCACGCCTGGGCCATGGCGGACGACACCTGCATTGTGCAGCGGTTTGCTCCTGGGACGGAATACGCACCAGTTCTCCATAGGACGGGCACCGGGACAGACGTCGTGGTGGTCCTGGAGAAAACCGCGCTCAAGGAAGGGCGCGTGGGCAACGCGGTTTCGGTCCGGCGCAGCGAAGCCTCCGCGGACCGGGACGTTGCGGCACTGGCGGTGTCTGCAGTCGAAGCCCTGGGCTTGCAGGGTCCCGTGGATATCGACATCAGGCGGATGCCGGACGGTACCCCGGTGGTCCTTGAGGTCAACGCCCGCTTCGGTGCCAACAGCGCCCACGCTCCCGAACTCCTGGACAGTGTGCTTCGAGTGCATGCGCAGGAGCAGTTGTCGGGAAGGAACGCGTGACCATCCTCGATCTCGCACTGGCCTTTGTCCAGGTTGGCGGACTGATCATCCTTGGGTTCGGTGCCGTCAAGATTATCTACGTTCCGCTGGCGCTCTACTTCAACCGCGTTCACCGGCCCCGGCCGGTGAAACACAAGTATTCCGTCCTCAGCACCCAGCCGATGGTTTCGGTGATCGTCCCGGGCTACAACGAGGCCGTGGTCATCACCAACTGCGTGGAATCGATCCTCAGCAGCCGCTACTCCCGGTTGGAAGTCATCCTGGTGGACGACGGCTCCACCGACTCCACTGCAGAGATCATGGCTGCGCTCGCCGAGGAGTACCACCGCGTCAGGTTCATATCGCGCGCGAATGCAGGCAAGGGAGCCGCACTGAACACGGGCATCAAGGCGGCGCAAGGCGAGATCCTGATGTTCGTTGATGCGGACGGCATCTTCGCTCCGGACACGATGCTCCACATGCTGGCGGGATTCGACCATCCCAAAGTGGGCGCGGTCTGCGGCGATGACCGGCCCGTGAACCTCAACAGGGTGCAAACCATGATGCTCGCCGTGCTCAGCCACGTCGGCACCGGGCTGGTGCGCCGAGCCCTCTCCCTGATGCACTGCCTTCCGATTGTCTCCGGGAACATCGGTGCGTTCAGGGCGGACCTGGTTCGCAGCGTGGGCGGTTTCCACGAGGACACCCTGGGCGAAGACCTTGAACTCACCTGGCGGGTCTACAAAGCCGGCTACCGGGTGAACTTCCAGCCCAAGGCGCTGGTCTACGCCGAGTCGCCTTCCACCATGGGAGGGCTGTGGCGGCAAAGAGTCCGTTGGTCCCGGGGCCTGCTCCAAACGCTTCGCCTGCACTTTGGGATGCTGGGCAAAACAACCTACGGAACGTTCGGGCTGTTCCTGGTTTTCAACGCTTTCACCATGGTGTTGATACCCATCCTGCAATTGTTGATCCTGGGAATCCTGCCATTTCTCTACGCGGCAGGCAGGGGACCCATTCCGTGGGAAGTGCTTGCCATCCTGGGCTGGTTGGGCCTGTTCGTGTCCTTCGTTTTGATCGTCTTTTCCATCGGCCTCAACGGTTCCTGGCGGGATCTCCGGTTCCTCTGGACGGTACCGCTCTGGCCCTTCTACTCGGTTTTCGTAGGACTCGCCTTGGCCAGCGCGATCGTCAAGGAGCTGCGCGGCAGCCCGGCCCGGTGGAACAAGCTCCAACGCACTGGTGTGGTTTCGGTGACTGCACTGGACAGTGAATCCTTAAGGGAGTCCCTCGCATGAAACAGGTCATCTTGTCCTTCGCAATCATGGTTGCCACAGCAACTGCGTCCACAGTGATCATGGTGGCGTCACCGGGAGGGGGTGGTTCCCGACCCAGCGATCGGATGGTCAACCTTGGCTTCGAGGACATCGTCACCAAGGATCCACAGCATCTTCCCGAGCTTGCCAAACGGCTGGACTCCGTGAATGCCACGGCGGTCTCGCTTTCCGTGGGTCGCACGGACTGGACAGCCTTTCCGTGGGCCGGACGGCCGGGATCCTTCTCAGGCGAGGTGTCGGCCACCGGACGTGATTACGTTGCCGAGGCCATCAAAGCCGTGGGGACTTCGGCTGACGGAGAAAAACGGGACATTGTGCTGACCATCGATGTCCTCCTGGGCCGGGCGCTCAGCGAGGATCCGTCACTGGCAGGCCGCGATGTGCATGGCCGGGCGTCCACAAGTTTTGCCGGCGTTGCTGCCCTGCGGACCGGTGCGGCGGGTGCCCGGCTCGTTGCCTTGGCCGCCGAGGTTGCCCGGAAGTACCACCCCACAGCAGTGGACCTGACGGAGTTGATGTTCGACGATTTCACGTTTGGGCCCGATGACCTGCAGGACTACAAAGCCACCACCGGCCAAGCGGACTGGCCCCGGAAGGGCAACGGCTCCATAGACACTGCGGATGCCCACATCAGGACGTGGCGCAGCGAAGCGGTGGCGGACATCGCCCGGAAGGTGAGTGCCGCCGTCGAGCCCTTTGGCGTTAAGGCCGAAACGGACGTGCGGAGTCCCACGAAGTCCGCGTCCGGGGACCGGGCCGAGAGCGGGCATGACTACGATCTTCTCCTCAAGCAGGTGGACCGCCTCCATGTGTGGCAGTACGTGGGCCTCAATGATGAGCGTGCGCCCAGCACGGAGGAATTGGTGCGCGCCATGAACCGCAGGGCCGGTTCCCGGATGTCGCTTTCGTTGGGCATGTGGGCCAACGACGGCATTATTTCGGCCGACACGTTCCGGAACGCGCTCAAGGACGCCGCCCGGGGCGGGGCGCAATCCGTCTCCGTGACGCCCGCAAGCCTCATGGAAGGCGCCCACTGGGAGGCCTTGAAGGAGGCTTGGGCAGAGTAGCCCGGACGTGTAGCCCGGACCATGCCAGAATCTGAGACACATTCCCGCAGCCCAAGCCGCTGCGGGTAATATCCCTTGGGAAACATAAGTAATAGGGCTCACAGTATCCAGCGCAGTGTACGAGCCAAACCACATCCCGAAGGTAAGTATCTATGGTTCACACTGCCCCTCAAGACACCGATCTCGCTGCGGAACTCCGCGCCGACGTACGCCGGGTTTCCACCCTGCTGGGTGAGTCCCTGGTACGGCAGCACGGACCGGATTTGCTGCAGCTTGTGGAGCAGGTCCGGCTTCTCACCAAGGAGTCCAAAGAGGCCGCGCGCGGCGGCGCCGATGCTACGGGTCCGTGGAGCGCGCACGACGTCGTAGCCCAGGTCCGCGAGCTTCTCGCCTCCCTGCCACTCGAGCAGGCGACTGACCTGGTCCGTGCCTTCGCGTTCTACTTCCACCTGAGCAATGCTGCCGAGCAGGTGCACCGCGTGCGCGGTCTCCGTACCCGACAGGAGAAGGACGGCTGGCTCGCCAAGGCCGTCTCCGAAATCGCGGGACAGGCCGGCCCGGAGGTGCTCCAGGACGTGGTCAACGAGCTGGACGTCCGTCCGATCTTCACGGCCCACCCCACCGAGGCATCGCGCCGTTCGGTGCTGGACAAGATCCGCAAGCTCTCCGACGTCCTGGCCCAGCCGACGCTGGAGGGCACGTCCGCCCGCCGCCGCCAGGACCGGCAGTTGTCCGAAATCATCGACCAGATGTGGCAGACCGATGAGCTGCGGCAGGTGCGGCCCACCCCGGTGGACGAGGCCCGCAACGCCATCTACTACCTGAACAGCATCCTCACGGACGCCATGCCGGAAATGCTGACCGACCTTGCCGAACTCCTGGGCGAACATGGCGTCAAGCTTCCGTCCGCCGCGGCCCCGCTTCGCTTTGGATCCTGGATCGGTGGCGACCGCGATGGAAACCCGAACGTCACGGCCGCCGTGACCCGGGAAATCCTGCAGCTGCAGAACCAGAACGCAGTGCGTCTTGGCATTGCGCTGATCGATGAGCTGATTTCGGTCCTGTCCAACTCCACGGCGCTGTTCGGAGCGGACCAGGAACTCCTGGACTCCATCGAGGAGGACCTGAAGAAGCTTCCAGGACTGGACAAGCGGGTCCTGGAGCTCAATGGGCAGGAGCCCTACCGGCTTAAGCTCACGTGCATCAAGGCCAAGCTCATCAACACGGGTCGTCGTATTTCGGCGTCCACCCACCACGAACCGGGCCGCGATTACGCCACCACCCCGGAGCTTCTTGCCGAATTCGGCTTGCTCGAATCGTCCTTGCGGAACCACGCTGCCGGCCTGGTGGCCGATGGTGCGCTGGCACGCGTCAGGCGAGCCCTCGCGGCTTTCGGCCTGCACCTTGCCACCTTGGACATCCGTGAGCACGCGGATTACCACCACGACGCCGTGGGCCAGCTCGTTGACAGGCTGGGCACCGAAAAGCCCTACGCATCGCTCACCCGTGAGGAACGCTTCGAGTTCCTGGGCGCCGAGCTGGCATCCCGCCGTCCACTCTCGGGCCACCCCATCAAGCTCGACGGCACCGCTGATGGCACATACGACGTCTTCCGCAGCATTCGCCAGGCCTTGAACACATACGGTCCGGACGTGGTGGAAACGTACATCATCTCCATGACGCGCGGCGCTGACGATGTTCTTGCCGCGGCCGTCCTGGCCCGCGAAGCCGGCTTGATCGACCTCTTCGGTGCCAAGCCGCACGCCCGGATCGGCTTCGCGCCGCTCCTGGAAACCGTCGAAGAGCTCCGCGCCTCGGCCGAGATCGTTGACCAGCTGCTGTCCGATCCGTCCTACCGTGAACTTGTCCGCTTGCGTGGGGACATCCAGGAAATCATGCTCGGCTACTCCGATTCCAACAAGGAATCCGGCGTGATGACCAGCCAGTGGGAGATCCACAAGACCCAGCGGAAGCTGCGCGACGTCGCTGCGAAGCACGGTGTCCGGGTGCGCCTTTTCCATGGCCGCGGCGGTTCCGTGGGACGTGGTGGCGGACCTACCTACGATGCCATCATGGCCCAGCCCAACGGTGTACTTGAAGGCGAAATCAAGTTCACGGAGCAGGGCGAGGTCATCTCGGACAAGTACTCGCTGCCTGAACTTGCCCGCGAAAACCTGGAGCTCTCGCTGGCGGCCGTGATGCAGGGTTCGGCCTTGCACCGGACTCCGCGCACTTCTGAGGACGAGCGTGAGCGGTACGCGAACGTCATGGAGACCATCTCCGACGCCGCCTTCGCCCGTTACCGGGCTTTGATCGACGATGAGGATCTTCCGGCCTACTTC
This sequence comes from Paenarthrobacter sp. NPDC089714, assembly GCF_044748905.1. Taxonomy (NCBI): domain Bacteria; kingdom Bacillati; phylum Actinomycetota; class Actinomycetes; order Micrococcales; family Micrococcaceae; genus Paenarthrobacter; species Paenarthrobacter sp. NPDC089714. Next base: position 5,865 of record NZ_JBIVGX010000011.1, on the reverse strand, counting down.
CTGGCGTCCACTCCCGTGGAGCAGCTCGGTTCCCTGAACATCGGTTCGCGCCCGTCCAAGCGCCCGGATTCGGGTGCGGGACTGGGCGGCCTGCGTGCCATCCCGTGGGTCTTTGGCTGGACCCAGTCCCGCCAGATCGTCCCGGGGTGGTTCGGCGTCGGCTCCGGCTTGAAGGCTTCCCGCGAGGCCGGCAACACGGAACAGCTCACGGAGATGATGGACCGTTGGCACTTCTTCCGTTCCGTGATCTCCAACGTGGAGATGACGCTGGCCAAGACGGACATGGAGATTGCCGGGCACTACGTTTCCTCGCTGGTTCCCAGCGAGCTGCACCGCCTGTTCCATATGATCCGCGACGAATACGAGCTCACGGTGGCTGAGGTCGAGCGGCTCACGGGAGAACTTGAGCTCCTCGATGCCCAGCCAACGCTCAAGCGTTCGCTCGAAATCCGCGACCAGTACCTGGACCCCATCAGCTACCTGCAGGTGGAACTTCTTCGCCGCGTCCGTGAAGAGTCCGTCTCCGGAGCGGAGATCGACGAACGGCTCCAGCGGGCCATGCTCATCACCGTCAATGGTGTGGCCGCCGGCTTGCGCAACACCGGCTAAGCCACGGCTAGGCTAGTGGGATGCCATCGTTCCAAACCAAGCTGAAAATCACGGGCCTCAAGCCGGGCAATGCTCCGGAGTCCGTGATGGCTGCCGCCGTGGAAGCCCTGGGTACCAGGCACCACGTGGAGTCGAACCAGTTGGATATTGTTGGTGGCGTCCCACAGATCAGCCTGCGGTTCATGGTGGATGCGCGGGACTACACAGGTGAGAACCATGAGGCCCGGACGTCGGCTGCCATGATGCGTGACGCCGTCGAGCGCGTGGCCCTGACCGGCAGCCTCTACGTGCTCCGCCGGAGCCGCGGGCGCTGGTCGCCTATCTAGGACTGCTGGTCAGGTTGCGGTGCGTCCCCGTCGAACGGTTCATCGACGGGGGAGCGGTCACCGCGGCGCCGGGTGACGATCACGCCCACCACCACGCCGATCACCAGGCCCACGCCCACACCGATCAGCGAACTGGCCCAAAACGGCAGTTTGGTGGTGGACCCGGTGAAGTATCCGAGGCCCACCTGCCACAAGGCCCACAGTACGCCGCCGAGTCCTGCGCACAGGCTGAAGCCGCGGACCGAAACATTGGCAATGCCTGATGCTGCGGACGTGGCCAGCCTGCCACCGGGAACGAATCGTGCGCCGATGATTGCGCCATAGGCGGAGGAACGCCCGGCCTTGGCGATGGTTTCGTGGATGGCCAGGTGCACCTTGCGGCCCCACGACCACCGGTCCAGCACATGGCTGACGCGCCGCTTGAACAGCAGGTACACGGCCATGTCGCCCAACCAGGAGGCGAAGGCGGCCAGCAGCAGGATCAGCCAGAAATTGACGTGGCCCTCGGCGGCCAACGCGCCACCGGTGATGACCACCATCTCCGAGGGGATCGGCGGAAAAACGGCATCACCCAGCACGAAAGGGACCACCCACAAGTAGATGGCTGATCCCCACGTGTCCGGGGAAGTGAAGTCCATTGGCACAAAATACCGCACTTGCCACCCCGCCCGCTGGCTCTTGCCGCTTCGCCCGGGCGGCGGAAGACTGGCGGAATGCGGATCGAGATCATGCACGGGGACGTGACCACGCGCGGCGTCGACGCAATCGTCAATGCCGCCAACTCTTCACTGCTCGGTGGGGGAGGGGTGGACGGAGCCATCCACAGGGCCGCCGGGCCTGAACTCCTGGACGCATGCCGGGAGTTGCGCCGCACCCGACTGCCGGACGGGCTTCCGGTGGGTGCCGCCGTCGGGACGCCGGGTTTCCGGCTCCCCGCGCGCTGGGTGATCCACACCGTAGGGCCGAACCGGCATGCCGGACAAACCGACCCCGAAATGTTGGCCTCGTGCTTCCGCGAAAGCCTGGCGGTGGCAGGGGAACTTGGCGCGCGGAGCGTCGCGTTTCCCGCGATCAGCGCCGGAATCTACGGTTGGGATGCCCGCGAAGTTGCCGAGGTGGCGCACGACGCCGTCTCGGCCTTTTCGGTGTCGGGTACCGGAGGTGCCGCCAAGGGGAGCCCTCTGGACCTGGTGGAGTTCGTGCTGTTTTCGGAGGATACGACGGCGGTCTTCCGCGCCGTGTTCGGCCGTTGACCCGGCTCGGCTAGCCGTGGGCTTCGCTGAGCGTGAGCTGGCTCCGGTATTCCACGGGTTTCCTGCTGATGGGGTCCACAAAGCGGATGCCGCGGGCCAGGAGTTGGAGCGGTTTGGAGTAATCGTCGGGCGCTTTGTCCAGGAGGTCCGGGTAGAAGGCGTCGTTGACGATTCCCAGGCCGAGTGAGGCCATGTGCACACGGAGCTGGTGGGTTTTCCCGGTGTGGGGTTCCAGCCGGTACAGCGCACGCGGCCCAGCACCGCCGTCGAACGTCCTGGTCTGTTCGATGCGCGTCTCGGCGTTCGGTTCGCCGTCCACTACCTCCGCGAGGAGGTAGCTGCGGGACTTGGTCATGCGGTTCCGGACCAGGGCAGGAAATTCGACGGCGGGATAGCCCGGCGCCGGCGTCGCCGCGGACACGCACTCGTATTCCTTCTGGACCTGGCGCTTTTCGAAGAGCACCTGGTACCTACCGCGCGTTTCCGGGTTGGTGGAGAGCAGGAGGATTCCGGCGGTCATGCGGTCAAGGCGGTGCATGGGAATGAGGTCCGGCAGGTTCAGGAGGTTGCGCAGCCGGACCAGGGCCGATTCCTGGATGTAGGTGCCGCCCGGGGTCGTGGGGAGGAAGTGGGGTTTGTCCACCACCAGGATGTGTTCGTCCTGGTGGAGGATGGTGATTTCCACGGGCAGTCGGGTCTCGGGAGGAAGGGTGCGGTAGTACCAAATGAAGGTGTGGTCCTCCAGCTTGGTGGTCCGCGTGAGCGGCACGCCGCCTTCGCCAACTATTTCGCCGGCGTCGAAGCGGTCCTCGATTCCCTGCGGATCGATGTGTCCCCAGCGATGCATCATGTAGTCCATCGCTGTGTCCCACGGTCCCTCGTCCGGGAGGCGGAGGCGGGTGGCGTTGACGCCGTCGCGCACGGGGAGGGGGGATTGCATCACCGGATAATTCTACGTTGCTCCCGTTGCCGGGCCCGCTCTGCGCGTAATACCGATGCCGGGGAGGCGGTGGGGACGCGGCCTCATACATTCGTGCCTACCGAACATAAAAAAGTTCTTGACAAAAAAAGTTGTCGGTAAGCAGACTTGAAGCATGTTGGATATCGAAGTGATCGAGGACCCGGCCGCGGCGGAGGTTTCGCTGGACCCGATCCGCACGCGCATCCTGCAGGAGCTGGCCCAGCCGGCGTCGGCCACGCAGCTCGCCGCCAAGGTTGGCATGCCGCGCCAGAAGGTGAATTACCACCTCAAGGCCCTTGAGCAGCACGGCCTGGTGGAGTTGGTGGAGGAGCGGCGCAAGGGCAACGTCACGGAGCGCGTTCTCCGGGCGACTGCGGCTTCCTACCTCATATCGCCGGTGGCCCTGGCCTCCGTGGCGCCGGATCCGCGGCGCTTTGCGGACAGGTTCTCGGCCTTTTGGCTCCTCTCGCTTGCCTCGCGAACCGTACAGGAGATGGGGAAGCTGATCTCCGGCGCCGCGGCGGCGAAGAAAAAGTTGGCCAGTTTCGCGATCGACGGCGAGATCACCTTCCGCTCGGCCGCCGACCGCGCCGCCTTTGCGGAAGAACTCGGCGTTGCAGTGACGCAGCTCGTGGACAAATACCACGACGGCGGTCCGTCCGCCGCGGCGGGCGGCGGACGCAAGCATCGCCTCGTCGTCGTGCTTCATCCCGCACTCAAGAACCCCTCAGTTGAGGTCTCATCAGACAGTGACATTCCCACAGAAAAGGACCAGGACAATGGCAAATAACCGTGAATTCGAAATCGTGGCCGATACCGAGCTTCCCGGAACTCCCGAGCGGGTGTGGCAGGCCGTTACGGTAGGCACCCCGGCATGGATGTTCCCCACGGACCAGTGGCCGGCTGTCCGGACAGTCGATGAGTTCCCGGGACACCTCGTGACCCGAATGGATGGGCCTGACGGCTGGTTCAACCAGTTGGAGCACGTCCTGGAACCGGTGGACGGTGGCCGCGCCAAGCTGCACTACGTCCACAGCGGGATCTTCGCCGACAACTGGGATGAACAGTACGACGGCGCCAGCAAGCACACTGAGTTCTACCTGCACACCTTGGGCCAGTACCTCGAGCACTTCGACGGCCGGCCGGTGGTCTTTACCGACATCCAGGCCCCGGGCTCCTCGCAGGCTGCGGATGGATTCCGGCGGTTGAAGAACGCGCTCGGCGTGGAGGGATTGGCCGCGGGTTCGACGTTCGACGTGGACCTGGAAGGCGTGGGGCAGTTGAGGGGCGAGGTGGACTTTGCCAATGACAACTTCCTTGGCCTGCGCACGGATGACACCCTGTACCGCTTCTTTGGCCGCAACGCCTTTGGGGCTCCCGTAGGCATGACGGTCCATGATTTCAGTGGCTCCGGGGACTCCGAGCTCACGGCGAAGGCCTGGGGAGCATTCCTGGAGAACGTGTACGCCTAGGAGGTCCTAAGCTGCCCAGGCCCGGGCAACTCCTTCCAGCGCTGCCTCGTAGATGGCCGCCCAGTCCGTGCCGGGTTCGTTCATCTGCGCCAGTTCCAGGCTCACCAGCCCATGGACCTGCCCCCAAATGGCCATCGCCACCGTTTGGGGGTGGTCCTCTTTAAGCCTGCCCGCTTGCTGCGCGGAGGTAACCGCCTCCACCAGGGGGGCCATGGACGCGGAGGCGACTTCCGGCGTCGGGCTGCAGTCAATGTAGGCGGCCAGGGCGCCGCTGAACATGAGCCGGTACAAGGCCGGATGCGCGAGGGCCCAGGTGCGGTAGGCGCGGCCAAGGCCAAGGAGGCCGCCCTTTGAGGCGTCGCGCTGGGACTCGCCGAAGGAACGGAAGCCGTCGTCGACGGCGGCCGTCAACAGTTGTGCTTTCCCGCCGAAGAGGGAGTAGATCGCTGTCGTGGACGTGTTCGCGGCTGCCGCGACGTCCCTCAGTGTCACCCGGGCGGGGCCTTCGCGGTCCACGAGCTCCGCGGTGATTTCCAGTAGCCGTTGGCGAACGGCGTGGTCGTGAACGATGGGTCTTGCCATGCTTCCAAGTGTTTCATAACATTGTTTCGTAACGCCGTTATGAAACCAGGAACCAGGAACAATGACCGAAGGACTGACATGGCACAGGAGATCTTCCCTGGACGTTTCACGGCTGACATCGGCCGCGACAACATCACGGTTTTCCTCATCGGAATGCGGGCCAACCGCTGGTGGAAGACGGGCCGCGTTGCAAGGGTGGCATCCGCGATGCCCGTGATGATGCAGCACTTGGCCCGGAATCCCGAGGCCGGCCTGCTGGGGAGCGAGCAATGGTTTGGCCGGACCACCATCCTGCTCAGCTACTGGGAGAGCCCCGAACACTTGCGGAAGTTCGCCGCGGACAGGGAATCGCCGCATCTGGGTCCGTGGCGGAAGTTCATGAAGGAGATCGCGGGCAGCGGGGACATCGGGGTGTGGCACGAGACGTACCAAGTGCCCGCATCCGGGATTGAAGTGGTGTACAACGGCATGCCCTTGTTCGGCTTGGCCAAGGCGACCTCGCACGTTCCCGTGGGCCCCGGCAGCAACACGGCGAAGCAGCGCATGGGCTCGGCCGCGCGGGTGGCCCCCAACTGATATGTAGGTTGGGGTGTCAAGGGCAGTGGTGAGCGGCCCGCGTGGTGTTGATTGCGTGGGCCGCTTGAAGGGTGCGGCCCGGTGTG